>JADJJZ010000006.1:0-600000 GCA_016706255.1 Bacteroidota bacterium
CGCCAGTATGGAACTTTCGGAGGCCTTGCTTAATTATAAGCAGTATATTTGCGCGGAAATTTTGGCAGACAGTTTGAGTAGTTCAGATGAGCTTGTTCAGGCCGAAGCAATTTCTATAAACGACATACCAATCAAGGTTCTAATTCAAAAAAATTAGCATCATGGCACAAAAACCAACTAAAAAAGCGGCAAAAACCGCAAAACCAAAAGCTAAACCGGTTGTAAAATCGAAGACATCGGCAAAAACCCCTGCAAAAAAGGTGGCTCCGAAACCGGCAAAAAAAGCAGCAGCTAAACCCGTGAAAAAGGCTGCTCCGGCTAAATCTGCTCCTAAAAAGGCAGCAAAAAAAGTTGTTGCTAAAGCAGCAGCTAAACCTGTGAAAAAAGCAGCTCCGGTAAAACCCGTAGCTAAAAAAGTAAAAGCCCCTGTTAAACCGGTTGCCGTAAAAGCAGCGCCGGCAGCAAAAGTGCAAACAACAAAGGCCCCCGTTAAAACCGTTACCAAAAATGAGGTTGTAAAAGAAAAAGAAGTGAAAAAGGCAGTAACAAAAACGGTAGCGCCAAAACCGGAAGTAAAAAAAGAGGCCCCTGTTGTTAAAGCAGTTCCTAAAAGGTTGATAAAACCGGTTGTTAAAATAACACCGGCACCTGTAAATACCGATAACAGAAGCAGATACAGTGATGCTGAATTAGCAGAATTTAAAGAGCTGATTTCAGGCAAGCTGGAAACTTCAAAATCGGAATTAAAATATTTGCAGGAACAAATCAGCCGCAGCAGCGAAATGGGTGATGATTCAGATGCACGTTTTAAAGGTTTGGAAGATGGTACTTCAACTTCGGAGCGCGAATATCTGAGTCAAATGGCTTCGCGCCAGATTCAATATATCGGCCATCTTGAAAAAGCGATGATCAGAATTGAAAATAAAACCTATGGCATATGCCGTGAAACCGGCAAACTGATTTCTAAAGAACGCCTTCGTGCTGTGCCGCATGCTACATTAAGTATCGAAGCAAAACAAGGTAAAGGATAAATCAGTGAAAAAATCCTATCTCGCCATTGGCATCATATTTTTGGTTTTACTCATTGACCAGGTTCTAAAATTCTGGATTAAAACCACATTTACCCTTGGTGAAGAAATAAATATTCTTGGCTTAAGCTGGGCTAAACTCCATTTTGTTGAAAATGAAGGTATGGCATTCGGCATGGAGTTAGGTGGAAATTATGGCAAACTTGCCCTCACCTTATTCCGGTTAATTGCAGTATTTTTTATTGGATATTATTTATACACGCTAATAAAGTCAAAAGCCGGAAACGGATTAATCATCAGCATTGCATTAGTTTTTGCGGGTGCGATGGGGAATATTATCGACAGCGTATTTTACGGTGTTTTATTTTCAGCTTCTGATTACAGTGTTCTTGCGCAGTTTTTACCTGAAGGTGGTGGATATACTACTTTGCTGCACGGTCATGTGGTAGACATGTTTTATTTTCCGATGGCTGATGGTCGTTACCCGGAGTGGATACCGTTTTTGGGAGGAAAATATTATTCGTTTTTCAGACCTGTATTTAACGTTGCCGACAGTGCAATTACTATAGGTGTATTATCGATTTTATTGTTTCAACGCAGCATATTTGCACATACTGAAGAGGAGCAAAAACCAACTGAAATAAATTCAGAGCCCCCTGTAACTCATGAGGAAAGCACTGAACAACATACCATCTCTTAACAGTTTTAAATACCCAACTATTTAAGCTTTTTAACTTAAGTTTGTTGTTGCTAATAATGATGAAAAACATTGAAGATTTACAACAATTTTATCAGCAGGAAATAGTTCCCGGACTTTCAGAACTGGAAATTTTACGCAAAGCACAATTACGCCGATTAAGGTTTATGTGGATTGCCACAGTAGTTTCGCTATTGCTTGGTTTTATTACATTAATGCCACCGCTTATTCTGGTATTTTTATTAATATCATTATTACTGTATTTTTTCTTTTTCGGATTTAAACGCAAGCGCCCCGATTTTAAAGCAGAATATAAAAAAGTTGTTATCGGAAAACTCATTCAGTTTGTTGCACCCGATTTAGTTTTTACACCAAATTTATTTATTCCGCAATCGCAATATAATACCAGCAAGATATTTTTATCCAGCCCCGATATTTATAAAGGTGAAGATTTAGTGGAAGGTAAAATTGATAAAACACAAGTAAAATTTTGTGAATTACACACGCAAGATCGCCAAACCGACAGCAAGGGAAGAACACATTATGTTACCATTTTTAAAGGGTTATTTTTTATTGCAGATTTTAATAAAAACTTTGCCGGACAAACATATGTATTAAGCGACTTTGGCGAACGTTTTTTAGGTGGATTTGGAAAGATGTTACAAAACCTAAGCGTTGGAAGGCCCGATGTTGTTAGGCTTGAGGATGTTGAGTTTGAAAAACAATTTGTGGTTTACAGTACCGATGAAGTTGAGGCAAGATATATTCTTTCACCTTCATTTATGGAACAAATAATGGCATTTAAAAATAAAACAAATGCTAAAATCCAATTTTCGTTTGTAGGCAATAATATTTATATGGCCATGCCAATGAAAGAAAATTTATTTGAGCCATCGTTGCGTAAAACGGTAATGAATTTTGAAGATATTAAATCGTATTATTCGCAATTACAATTCTGCGTTTCAATTGTTGATGCATTAAATTTAAATACCCGCGTTTGGACTAAACAATAATGTTTTATTGTTTATTAATGTGATATATTTTGTAGGTTATTTGCCAGCCTTCTGCACCTAAAGCAGTATTTAGCGCAATTTCCATAACCATATCGCTGTAAATTTCTTCGCTGAAACCTTCATTAAATGTAAGCGGCAACCAGGTAGTAATATCACTACTATATGTTGGACCTGAAAATTTATAAGTATCAGATAATGTAGTGCAACAACTTATTTTTAAATTTTTAATCACATTTACATAATCGTTATACAGTTTTCTGGCTTCAAGAGAATCTGTTCCGAGATACAGAATATTGTAATAAGCAGCCTTTCTTGTGGAGTCGGCAGGAACTACTCCTGCTTCAAGCGAATTTTTAGTCATTAAATTGCTGTACCATCCGGCTTGCCTTTCAATAAGTATTGGTCTTTGGGCAGTTTGCAGGGTTTTGAAATCGGTAGCAAAGTCGGTAATTACTTTATTCACTAACACCCCAAACTCAACGCGGTTCGGTGTTTGTAAAGCCTGCATTTTAGCTTCATTGTCTTTTATAACCCACTTTTCCCAGGTCAGCACGTCAGGAGCGGCAACAATTGCGGCGCTTTTTGCAGTAGTATCGGGCCCCTGAAACAGGTTATCTTCAAAAACACCTGCAATTTGACCACCATCTGCGGTATAAAAAGCTCCTTTGCCATGGAGTCCGTTAAATTTAAACTCTCCCACATAAAAAGCACCATTTGCCCAGTCGTAACGACCATATCCGTGTCTCGCCCCGTTTTCCCAGTTCCCGGTATACATGTCACCATTTTCCAGTTTAAACACACTATATCCATTTTCGCAATTGCCAACAATACATTGAGCCGAGGAGCTTTTGGCAAACAGAATTTGGGATAGCGCAATAATAAAAACCAAGTATGTATTTAATTTCATATGTCAATAAGTCGTTTTACCGGTCTGTTTTAGATTTAGAACGATGTTTAACACTGCGTTCGGTATAATTGTGCGACAACACACTAATATTTCCATTTACTTCAAGCATACACAAATCAACTTGTGTAAAGTCGGACAAGCCATGTTCCCGAACCACTGCCATAAGCTCGTCGGAACTGATGCCAACCCTACGTAAATGCGCATTGTTCACGCTGCCTTTATAGATGAGCAAAACCGGATTTCCCTCCAATAATTTTTTAACAGGGCCATACCGTTCCACCATTTTTAAGACAAAATTGATAACAAACAGGGTAATAGCAGCAACAATTCCGCCAAAAAGTGTTGTGTCGGGTCCGAGCATGGCATTTTGCACGGCATTGCTGATTAATAATACCAATACAAAGTCAATTACACTCAATTGGGCGATCTCACGCTTTCCCATTATGCGCAGGCCTGCAAGCACAATAAAATAGATTACGGTAACCCGCAAAACGATTTGAAGGAGCACATTTGTATCAATTGCCATGTCACATTGTATTTAAGGGTGAAAGGTATAAATAAAAAACTGTTGTTAAAACCCATAACTTTATCTTAAATTTACCCGTTCAACTTACTACAATATCATGCTGAGGAACATTGCGTTATATCTTTTTATTAGCTTAATGGCACATATTGCCAATGCTCAAGAATCATTGTTATGGAAAGTTACCAGCCCTGATGGTAAATTTACCTCTTATATACTTTGTTCCACCGAGTTAAGTGGTGCCGAAAACTATGATGTTGCCACCGGTGCTGCAGAAATAATGGAAAAAGTAAATACTGTTGCTTTTTTTAATGTTCCCGACCCTACAGAAATTCAAAATATTCCGGTATTTATGAAATCGCCGGGTGATAATACTTTAAAAGGTTATTACAAACGTGAAGATCGTATACGTTTCGAATTAATGGTAAACGATAAATTAAAATCCAGCCCTGAAAATTATTATTCATTAAAACCATTATATGTTTTAAGTTTATTAAAAGAAAAGGATCATGCTGCTGCAGTTGATTTTCAACAAACCATTTTACTGGATATTGCATTGCAACAATCGAAGCCTACTTTAAGTATGGTAACCATCCGACAAATTGCCGGAGTAATGGATCAAATGGATTTTAGTACGCAGGCAACTGTATTAAGCAATTATGTAAATAACATTCAATCATATTTAGATGGTGATGCTGAAAAATTTAATGCATATGTTCAGCAGTCATTAACGGATTACATGAAAGTAGTAAATTCATCAGAACAACCGGCGTATATTAATGTAATGCTGAGTGGCATGAATGATTTATTATTGAAAAAAATTGAACCATTAAGTACACAACAATCTGTTTTATATGTATTAGATGCCGAATTAGTTTCAGGCGAATCAGGAATAATAAAAAAATTAAGAAACAAAGGATTTGGTGTAGTAGCAGAGCCTTTTAGTTTAAAATTATATTCCGGAAACAATCCTCAAATTACCGGATCGGCAAATCAAAATACCGCAACTGCATCAACCAGTAATATTCCTGATGATTTTCCGTCATTGACAATAATGCCGGCAATAAACGGATATGTAAATCCCGAAGAAATTAAAGTAATTAATATAAAGGAACAAAGTGCAGATGAACGCGATTATATTGCTTATCGCGATCCGTTTGGCGATTTTTTTGATATGGCTGCTGCAGATACTTTGTTTTTAGAAAGTTGGTATGAATTAAAAGGAACTGATGCCAATTTTAAAGTAAAGGTGCCATTAAAAGGTGAGTGGGAACAATCTGAAACACCATGGAGTAATGGCGGTGTGATTAAAAAATTTGTATATACGAACAACCACGCAAAATCCGATTTATTTTATTCAGTGGGTTACACTGTTTATCCGCCAACCTTTGTTCAGAATAATAAAAATAATTTCTTTGAACAATTTATTCAAAGCACAAAAGACCAAATAAGTGGAGAAATTATTTCTCAGCGCATCGTGTCCAACCCAAACTTTACAGGGCGCGAATTTACTGCTGTTGTAGGTGATTCATTTTTTGTTCGCTCACAATTTTTATTACAGGATAATGTGCTGTATCAATTACTTGTAGGTGGCCCGGGCGATAATCCGTTTAGTGTTTATGCCGAATCGTTTCTCAATTCATTTGAAACAGCATCAAATGTTTTAGTTAACTGGCATTTTTTCCAGCAACCATCATTTAATTGTTATTTACCTACACCTCCATCTAAACAAACAAAATCATACACGCTGCCAACAGGACCATTAACTGTAGTAACATATACTTCAACTGATTATAAAGAATTAATTGATTATAGTGTTATTCAAAGCACTTATCCTCCGGGACATAAATTCGGAAATAAAAATGCATTTTTTGACGATTTAATTGCTGCTGCAGAAAAATCATATATCGGAAAAGCATATAAAGTTGAAAAAGTTGAAAACAACGGTATTGAAGGTCGTTATGTAGAAATGCAATTAATGAACAGTAAAATTTACCGTATTTATTTTTACTTTGATGGAAATACGGTTTATCAGTTTGCTGCAGGTGGCGACGGACAAATATTGGTTTCAAACAATGCAACACGGTTTATTCAATCTATCCACTTCTTAACGTTAGAAGATAAATAATTGAATTGTTGTTCAGCTAATATCAAAGTTTAACAAAACCATTGCCGTCGAAAATCGGCACAACATCAAATTGCGGATTACTCATACAAAATTTGATATCATTTTCAATTCCTAAACGTTGTAGTCGTTTAAAGTGTGTTGCTTGTTTTACAGTGCGCAACATATTTTCACGAACGTGTTTATATAATAATTTTGCACTTAAGGTTGAGTCGTCGATAATTCTGAAATCATCTGCCAATTCGCGCACAACAGCACCGGCAAAAAGTGCATCGTCCATTACGTAGTGGTCTTTCCATCCTGCACAAAACAAAATGGTATTTCTGTTTTCATTTTTTATCCATTCGAAAATGGCATCCTGATTTACAAAACTTCCTGCCACAATATTTCTTGCACCTTTGCTCATTAAAACGCAACGCGTGCCATTTGTAGTAGTATGAATTATTTCTTTACCGCGAACCTCTTCACTCATAAATTCATAAGGAGAGTTCCCAAAATGGAAATGCGGAATTTTAATACCATCGCGTTCGCCGGCAACGAGGTATCCTTTTTTCAGCCATTCATTGGCTTCATCAATAGTTTCAACCGGAATCATTTTTTTCACACCGTGGTGTAAGGCAGATGCAATAGTTGAAGTGGCGCGAATAATATCAATAACCACCACGTTTTTATCTTTCGGATCGTGTTGATTCCAAAGTGCGGGTGTAAGGCACACCTCTAAAATGGGTCGGTTATCTTCTTGTGTGTTGGTCATAATTAGAAAGCAACGGCTAATGAGGTTAAGTATTCTGTTATTTACTCCAGAATGGAATCTTAACTACTTTGGCTTTCACGGGTTTTTGGCGAATATCTATAAAAATTTCGGAATCAACAGCAGTTTTTTCATTTGAAACATAACCAAGGCCTATTGCTTTATTCAAACTAGGGCTTTGAGTTCCGGAAGTTACCTTTCCGATAATGCTGCCATGTTCATCTAAAATAGGGTAATCGTGGCGTGGAATACCGCGGTCAATCATTTCGAATCCCACTAATTTGCGGGTTAAGCCGGCATCTTTACCAGCAATAATTTTATCCTTACCAACAAAATCGTTGTTTGCTGCTTTTAATTTGGTAATCCATCCTAAACCGGCTTCAAGAGGAGATGTAGTATCATCAATATCGTTGCCGTATAAGCAGAATCCCATTTCGAGTCGAAGGGTGTCACGAGCGGCTAAACCAATAGGTTTAATGCCATAAGGGGCACCGGCTTCAAACACTTTGTTCCAGATGGTGAGGGCGTGTTCTTTAGGGAAATAAATTTCGAAACCACCGGCGCCGGTATACCCGGTAGCTGAAATGATTACATTGCCGACTCCGGCAAATTTATGTTTCGTAAAAGTATAGTAAGCAATGCTGCTCAAGTCAACATCAGTAAGGCTTTGAAGCGCTTCCGCAGCTTTTGGACCCTGAATAGCCAATAACGCAGTGTCGTCTGAAATATTTACCATATCAACACCACCGGTATTGTATTTCATGATATGATTCCAGTCTTTTTCAATATTGCCGGCGTTTACTACTAACATATAATTGCCATCTTCAAGATGATAAACCAGTAAATCGTCAACGATACCACCATTTTCGTTTGGAAGGCAGCTATATTGGGCTTTTCCAGGGCTAAGCGTGTAAACATCGTTGGAAGTAACCTTTTGAATAAGCGCTGCAGCTCCATCTCCCTTTAAAATAAACTCACCCATGTGGCTAACATCAAAAACCCCAACGGCATTGCGCACGACATGGTGTTCTTCAACCTGGCCTGAATAAACAATAGGCATTTCATAACCCGCAAATTCAGCCATCTTGGCTCCGAGGTCTTTATGTAATTGAGTGAGCGCTGTTTGTTTCATATTTTACCAATTTGGATATCTAAACTGTAATTTGGTTTAAGCAGGCGCAAAGATAAGCCATTCGGCGCAGAGCTTTAAGAAGAATTTGATTAGGCAGCCGGCGTTGATGCACAAAATGTGGAGGGTATTATATACAAAGTTTTTTACCGATTACCTTTGCAGCATGAAATTGAAAAATCCTATTTCGTTAAAAGAATGTGCTGCTATGCTTAATGCAACTTATGCAGGCAACGGCGATGCGCACATTACGGGAATCAATGAAATTCATAAGGTTACCAGTGGTGATATTACGTTTGTAGATTTTCATAAATATTATGATAAAGCACTGAATTCTGCAGCAACATTTGTGATAATAAACAAAGAAGTGGAATGTCCTGAAGGGAAGGGATTAATTTTTAGTGACGACCCGTTTCGCGATTATGTAAAACTGGTTAAACACTTTGCACCTTTTACACCTTCATTAAAAAATATTGCTGATAATGCAATTGTGGGTGAAGGCACAATTTTATTTCCGGGTGTATATGTTGGCAATAATGTTATCATTGGTAAAAACTGTATTATTCATCCGAATGTTGTTATTTACGATAATGCCATTATTGGTGATCATGTAATTATACATGCAAATTCAGTTTTAGGTGCTGATGCATTTTATTTCAAAAAACGCGCAACACATTTCGATAAAATGGAAAGCTGCGGCCGCGTAATTATTCACGATGGTGTTGAAATTGGTGCTTGTTGTACTATTGATAAAGGTGTGAGTGGTGATACCATTATAGGTGAACAAACAAAATTGGATAACCATATTCATATTGGTCATGGTGTTGAAATTGGTAAAATGTGTTTATTTGCAGGACAGGTTGGTATTGGCGGTAAAACAATTATTGGTAATAATGTAATTGCATGGGGACAAGTTGGTATTTCAAAAACATTACATATAGGAGATAATGTGGTTATTTTAGCACAGAGTGGTGTAGGTAAAGATTTAGAAGCGGGAAAAACCTATTTTGGTTCTCCGGCAAGTGAAGCTCGACAAAAAATGAAACAAATGGCTGCAGCAAATAATATGCTGGAAATATGGGAAACGATGCGCAAAAAAAACACGGATAATTAATATGCGGAAAAATATTTCATCAGGTGCAAAATGGGAAGATATAGTTGGCTATTCGCGAGCAGTTGTTATTAATAATACAATTGAAATTACCGGAACAGTTGCTGTAGATGAAAATAATATTTTAGTTGGTGGCAATTCTGCATACGAACAAACATATTTTATTATTCAGAAGATAGAAAAAGTATTAAATCAAAGTGGTTTTGAATTAAAACATGTTGTGCGCACGCGAATTTTTGTAACAGATATTTCGCGATGGGAGGAATACGGTAGAGCGCATGGGGAATTTTTTAAGGATATAAAACCGTGTACTACGATGGTGGAAGTGAGCAAGCTTATAGCGCCGGAATATTTGGTAGAGATTGAAGCAACGGCTATCAAAGATTAAGTGTTAAAAATTCTTCATTTTAATTTTTTGTTTTTTCCTTTTTCAAAAAATGTATTTAATTGGAGTTGGATTTTTTTTGAGTTGTCGAGCTTATAAACCACTATTAATTCCATATCAGTAATATTTATAAACGTAGAATATAAAGTTCCGCCCTCGCGGCCACTGCTATCGGTTGCCGGAAGTTGAACGGCTTTGGCAATTACATTGCCTACCATTTTTAAATCGTCAGGTTGATTATTTAATTTAAGTTCTGCAACTCCGGTCTCTATTGCGTTAAATCGGTAACATGGAAAATTTCCCTGGGTAGTATCACTTAATAAAAAATTAGTCATAGCCAGATAGTTTTCAGCTATTCGGGTAATTATCCGTTTGCCATTAACCCATTCAACAACAGCCGCGTCACCATTTTTATCTCCAAAAAGAATATGGCCGGATTCGATTGCAATTTTATTTATTTCAAGAAAATCAATTGCTTCAGTAGTTGTTTTACATTGAGCAAGAATTTTATCGCCTAAATTATATTGCGGATCTGAATAGCCTGCCGGTATTAGCTGCGTTGGCGCAACAGCTCCATCAAAAAACAATCCGGCTTCATTAATTCCGCCCTGAGCAAATTTTTTCCAACCATACCATACTCTTGCCAATTCGTCTTTTTTAGCAGGATTAAATTGAAGGTAAGGTTTTACATCATACCAATAGTCTTCATTATTTGCGACATATATTTTACCGGTTTCAGCATCTATATAATATAATACTGAGCAAGCATTAGTTAAATAAAAGGCAGATATGCATACAAAAAAAATAAGCAGCTTTTTATACATAGTATAAAGATAGCTGCTTAAAATTTAATGATAAAGAATTTGTGATTACATCTGGTGAAAATTACAGCGCCATTTAATTCCAAACTTATCGGTTAGTTCACCATAGGTGGCGCCCCAAAATTGATGCGCAAGCGGCAGGGTAATATTCCCACCTTCGGATAATTTAGCAAATGCAGTTTGTAATTCCTCTTCCTCGGTGAAATGTATAAACAATGAAACGGCGTTTCCCGACTGCAGATTTTTGTCTTTTATATCGGAAGCCATAATCATCATCTGCCCGAATTTAAGTTCACCGTGCATAATTTTATCATGCATTTCAGAAGGTAATTGTGGGGCCGCGGGAGAGTCTTTTACAGTTAATAATTTTATCTCTCCACCCAAACAATTTTGATAAAATGATAATGCTTCGCTACAATTTCCATCGAAATTGATATACGGATAAATATTTGATACCATAAAGTTTATTTTAAGATTGAGGGAATGCTGAAAGGTCCATATATGCAACCTCCCATTGGTGGCCATCGAGGTCTTCGAAACTATGTCCGTACATCCAGCCATGATCCATTGGGTCGGCGTAAATTCTGCCACCTGCTGCAACAGCGTTTTTTACCATTGCGTCAACAGCTTCTCTGCTTTCTGCATCTAAACATATCAATACTTCTGTGCTTGTTTTGGCATCGCTAACAGGTTTTTTGGTAAATTCCTGAAAACGCGATTCAATTAATAACATTACATAAATGTTACCACTAATAATCATACAAGTTGCTGATTCGTCGGTGAATTGCGGATTAAAAGTAAATCCAAGATGCGTAAAAAAACTGATTGACTTTTGAAGGTCTTTCACCGGAAGGTTAATAAAAATTTGAGTAGCCATTTTGTTATTTTTTTATGAATTAAATTAGTTTTACTAAAAGTTGAACATCAGTATTATTAATATAAATTTCTAAACAATATCCATCAGGATCCAAATCGGGATGTTTTAGCAATTGCTCAAAAGTATTACCAATTGCCGGAATGTTTTGCATAAAATCAGTTAAAACTGTTCCATAATATTTTCCTTTTCTGATGACATCTGTTTCGCAGTTTAATTTATCGGGCTCATCATAATTCAACATATTAACTGCTGCTTTGTATAAAATTTTCCTATTCACATCAGGGTAAGAAATACCGTAATAGTTTCTACCCGGTTTTTGCGGAATTAATTTGTGTAATTGCTGATGTGCAGCTAATACACCTCCCGGAAATGATTCGGCTCTGATACAACAAACAATGATGTCGCTTTCAATAAAAATTTCATTTCTGATTTCTGTCATAGTTGCAAAAGTATGTCGCAAATGCCTCTGTCAAGGGGTGTAAAAACGACAATGTTTAGGGTTGTTTGCGACATGGTGTTGTAATACCTTTGTACTATGCGTACTATAACCATATTGGTTCCGGAAACCGCTGTACCGGCGGCGGTTGTTGATCCGAGATATATGTTTTCGGCGGTAAATGCGTTTCATCGCGAAGCAGGATTGCCAATTCCATTTAAAATTCAACTAGCGGCAATGAGTAATGAAGTGGTTTTAAATGACGGCAATATTATAGTTAAACCGGATTTGCTACTTAAAGATGTAACTGAAACCGATTTATTAATAATTCCTGCATTGAGTGGAGATATGGAAGCCGCTATAGCAAAAAACAAAGATGCGCTACCATTTATTGTTGCTCATTATAAAAATGGCGCTGAAGTTGCCAGTTTATGTTTGGGTGCATTTTTATTAGCATCAACAGGTTTGTTAAACGGTAAGTCCTGTTCAACACATTGGTTGTATGCTAATGCATTTGAAAATTTATTTCCCGAAGTAACCTTAACTGATGATAAAGTAATTGTTGATCAAAACGGCATTTATAGCAGTGGCGGCGCAATGGCCTATTGGAATTTATTATTATATCTGGTTGAAAAATATACCGGCAAAGAAATGGCCATCATGGCATCCAAGTTTTTTTTATTAAACGCCGGACTAAACAGTCAGTCGTCGTTTACTATGTTTAAGGGACAAAAAGACCATGATGATTGTGAAATTTTGCGGATGCAGGAATACATTGAAAAACATTATGGCGATAAAATTTCTGTGGATGATCTTGCAGAAAAATGTAATATCGGAAGGCGA
Organism: Bacteroidota bacterium; assembly: GCA_016706255.1. Taxonomy (NCBI): domain Bacteria; kingdom Pseudomonadati; phylum Bacteroidota; species Bacteroidota bacterium. The sequence goes on from JADJJZ010000006.1 coordinate 12,647, forward strand.
ACGTTTGAAAGAAGATTTAAAAAAGCGACTAAAAATACGGTTGTAGAGTATATCCAGCGTGTAAAAATTGAATCAGCAAAAAAAATGCTGGAAACAGGTCGCAAAACCGTAAACGAAGTAATGTTTGAGGTGGGATATTCCGATGTAAAAGCCTTCAGAGATGTTTTTCAAAAAAGTAGCCGGATTATCGCCGGTGGAGTATAGGAGGAAGTATGAGGGTTGAGAAGTTCTCCAGAATATTGTATTAAGCCCATGATCCGGATTTGTGATTTTTCACTTGAAATCGCTCAAAAAGAGAAAACGTATTATATTTGCAGTCCCTAAAAAACAACGGGCCTATAGCTCATTCGGTTAGAGCAACTGACTCATAATCAGTAGGTGCCTGGTTCGATTCCAGGTGGGCCCACAACTTGCACCTTAGGGTGCATTTATTGTTTATGCCACTTTTTACGTCAACTTATTAAGCACAACCCTCAATAAATTCTAAATTCGTGCTATGAGCTTGACGCTCCGCTTTTACATTTTCAATTTACCGAACCCAATCCATAATTCTTTGTTTTACCTTTGTGAATATGCAACTTGCCCAGCTTTATCAAAAGGCTTTAAACCTTGAATTCCTCACTGTGGAGGAAGGGATGTATCTGTTTGAACATGCGCCAACTGCCGAACTCATGGAAGTGGCCAATACGATAAGAAAACGCAAAAAACCGGGAAATAAAGTCACCTGGATAATTGACCGCAACCTGAATACCACAAATATTTGTGTGGCAAATTGTAAATTTTGCAATTTTTATCGGGTGCCGGGGCATGCAGAAGGGTATATTACCGATAAAGAAACCTATCGCGTAAAAATTGAGGAAACGATAAAATACGGTGGCGAACAATTGTTATTGCAGGGAGGGCATCACCCTGAACTCGGTTTGGAATTTTACGCCAAAACATTTCGTGAAATAAAAGAAATGTTCCCGCAAATTAAATTACACTCTTTAGGCCCACCGGAAATTCATCATATTGCAACTTTAGGGGGACATAGCTATGAATATGTACTCACCGAATTAGTAAAAGCAGGATTAGATTCATTGCCCGGTGCAGGCGCAGAAATTTTAGTGGATCGCGTGCGCAAAATAATTTCAACCGGAAAATGTTCTGCTGATGAGTGGTTAAACGTGATGCGTGTTGCACACAAATTAAATATTACTACAAGTGCTACCATGATGTTCGGGCATATTGAAACAATTGAAGAACGGTTTTTACATCTTGAAAAAATTCGTCAGGTGCAAAGTGAAAAGCCGGAACATGCAAAAGGATTTTTAGCATTTATTCCGTGGACATTCCAGGATGTAGATACCACTTTGAAAAAAATTAGACGCGCAAAAAACGATACCACACCCGACGAATATATTCGTACCATTGCCATTTGTAGAATGTTTTTGCCAAACATTGAAAATATTCAGGCAAGCTGGTTAACAGTCGGCAAAAATGTTGCGCAAATATGCCTGCATGCCGGAGCAAATGATTTTGGCAGTATTATGATTGAAGAAAACGTGGTAAGTGCAGCCGGTGCTCCACACCGATTTACTTATAAAACTATTCAGGATGCAATTCGTGAAGCGGGATTTGAGCCGCAATTACGAACACAGCAATATGAAAACAGGGTGATACCTGAAAATATTGTTGAACAGGTAATTAATTATTAATAATTGTTTCGCGTAGCAATAATTTATTTTGAGATGCTACGTTAAAACATTATTTTTATATGATTTCAATTAAAAATATTTCAGGCATTAAATTCAATTATATGAAAATCAACTTATTAATAATAGCAACATTGTTTTTGTTTACGTCAACATTGTCGGCGCAATCGCAAAATGCAGGAACTTTCTCATTTCAGGTTGGATACGATTTAGGTGTTCATGGGACTAAATACACGTCAAAATTCGGCGGGTTTGTTGTTGATACCGATACTAGTGCAGCACTAACCAAAATGGTGGGTTTAAGTGCGCAATATAATATCGTAAACTGGCTTTCATTTGGCGCAACTTATACATTTGGTGGATATGTTGAAGACACTGCTGATGCTAATGCAAACGGAAACAGGACAGGATATATTACTTTCGACTTACGCGCATATCCGATTAATGGTGAACGATTTAATTTATATGTTGGTCCAGAATTTGGTTATTCCTATCTGGAAATTAATCGCTTACTTCCCGGTAATATTGATGAGATATATAACTATAACGGCGGACATTTTGGTGTAAACCTCGGTTTCAACTGGTATTTTTTAGATTTTGCAGGTGTATTTATGCAATTAGAATATACTAAAAACAATTTTACACTTCAGGATTACTCCTTAGATGGTACTGCAATTGATCTAACTAATTTTGATGTTAGTCTTGATACTTTTAGTGCAGGAGCAAAATTTGGTTTGTGTTTTAAAATAAATTAATCAAAACAGCTTATTTACGATTTTAACGCCGGGTATAACAATATATTTATGAATAATTGTTATACCCGGTTTTCAATTCCTACCTTTATATCATGCGAAAGATTGCTGCGGATATTATTTTTTCTGTTTCTGCCCAACCACAAACAAATGTTGTTTTATTAACTGAAGATAACGGAACTATTATTGGCATTTTTCCGGATACAGAATTTGAACCATCTACCATTCAACGTTTTAACGGCGCTTTAATTCCCGGTTTAGTAAATGCGCATTGTCATCTGGAATTATCGCATCTTAAAAATAAATTTCCGGAAAAAACAGGATTGCCTGAGTTTTTAAATTTGGTTACCGCGCAACGTACATCTACCCAACAAGAAATAAATGAAGCTATGGCGACTGCTGAACAGGAAATGCTGAATAATGGCATTGTTGCAGTCGGTGACATCTCCAACAACAGCGACTCTTATGAAATAAAAGCCGGAGGGAAATTATATTATCACACATTTATTGAGCTTATTGCATTTGACCCGGAACGGGCAGGCTTAGCTATGCAAAAAGGCAATGATTTATTATCTAAAGCAAGAAGTTACGGTTTACATGCATCGTTAGCACCACATGCAACATACAGTGTGAGTGCCAAATTAATTCAGGCAATTAGCAGAAGTTGTTATGAATCGGGAAAACCTACATCCATTCACATGCTTGAAAGTAATGATGAAAATGAATTTTATGTTCAGGCGACAGGATTATACCGAAAATTATATCGCGATTTAAAAATTGATATAAAACATTTTCAACCAACAGGAAAAACAGCATTAGAAAGTGTATTACCTTATTTTATGAAAGAAGTAAATACACTGTTAATTCATAATACAATTGCAACTGCATGGGATGTTGAATGGGCAGAAGAAAATCACAGTAATTTATTTTGGTGTTTTTGCCCCAATGCGAATTTATTTATAGAAGACCGTTTGCCGGATATTCCGATGTTAAAGAACCATGCTCAATACATGGTAATTGGAACCGATAGTCTGGCCTCAAATCACCATTTATGTATTTTGAAAGAAATGCAAACCATTCAACATAAATTCAATGAAATAAATACAACAGATTTGATACGCTGGGGAACCTTGTATGGAGCAAAAGCCTTGGGTATTTCAGACAAATTTGGCAGTTTTGAAAAGGGTAAACAGCCCGGCGTTAACCTGTTAAGCGGTATAACTTCTGCATCTCAACCCCTAAAAGAAGCCAAAATTAGTCGGGTGGTTTAACCAAATATAGTTTCGGGGACTAATAAGTAAAATTGAGTTTTTGGGTAAATTCTTAAAAAAACCGGCTCCACAGCAAATCTTTCCTGTTCATCTACAAAATTCCTGCATTCGTCTAAAACTTAGCTATTTAGGGCAGTTTGGAAGCGAATTTTGCCTCTGAAAGCCCGAAAAATGCCGTTAATGTTAAATAATTAAAAAAACTATGGAAACTTTTGAACAATATTTGGTTTCCTGAGTTTCTTGTTTTTACCTTTGCGGCCAAATTATGAGCGAAGAAGCTAAAATATTAGATCGTTGCGAACGACTATTCATGCGGTACGGTATCAAAAGCGTGACCATGGATGATGTTTCACGCGAGTTGGGGATGAGTAAAAAGACCCTTTATCAGTATTTTGAGAATAAAGAGGAGCTTATTCACAAAGTTACGATGAACCATTTTACGTGTCAGAACCAAATGATCGAAAAGGTAATACATCATTCAAAAACGGCAATTGATGAAATGATCGGTATTTCAAAATGGATGAATTCGATGAGTAAAAATATTAATCCGAGTTTATTATTTGATTTACGCAAATATCACCCACAAAGTTGGCAGGTATTTATCGATCACCGGAACAATGAAGTTTACAATTGTATCAAACACAATTTGGAGCGTGGTATTAAAGAGGGATTGTATCGTGAGGAGTTGAATACAGAAATTTTAACACGCATTTATATTGCAAGGATGGAAATGTTTTTGGATTCAGAAATATTTCCATATGATAAATTTCCTCCTGAAAAAACATTTAATGAGTTTATGGATTATCATATTCGTGGACTTGCAACAACAAAAGGCATTAAATACTTAGAAAAAATAAAATCAGAAAACAATGGCATATAAACTCAAAATGTTTTTAATTGCCCTATTGGTTCCATTTGCTTTGTTTGCCCAATCGCAGCCATTTTCGCTGCAGGAGGCAATGGAATACGGACTTAAAAACAATGCTCAAATTCAATCCGCTGAGCTCGACGTGCAGGATGCGCAAATTACGGTGAACAATCGCATTGCAAGTGGATTACCTCAAGTTGATGCTTCTATCGACTATCAGAATTTTTTCAAATTACCCACATCATTAATTCCCGCTGAGTTTTTCGGTGGCGAACCCGGTCAGTTTATTCCTGTTCAATTTGGTACGGAACAAAATATGACGGCACAAATTTCTGCATCACAATTATTATTTAATGGTGCATGGCTTGTAGGTATCAGCGCAGCTAAAGAATATGCTGCATTGGTTCAAAAACAATCGCGACTTGCCGAAACAGAGGTGAAAAAAAATGTGGAAACGGCTTATTATTCAGTATTAATTGCAAAAGAATTTGAAAAATTGTTGCAAAAAAATATTGATAATTTGAATGCCGTATTGTTTGAAGTTTCAGAAATGCAGAAGCAGGGATTTGTTGAATCAATAGATGTTGACCGTTTAACGATGAGTAAAATTACACTGGCCGGACAGCTCGAAAATGCTACACGCCAATCGCAAATGGCAACCAACTTTTTAAAATATTCAATGGGAATCGATATGGCAACCAATATCGAATTAACCGATACCTTAGGTTCCATAACCGAAGTAAATATGTCGGGCACAAATTATTTGAGTCGCCCGGAATTTAGCATTTTACAAAGTACCGTTACTTTAAATGAACTCAATGTAAAAGTGAATAAAGCGATGTATTTGCCAACCTTAGTTGCTTACGGTTCATATTCACAAAATGCACAACGTAATAGTTTTAATTTTTTAGATGGAGATGAAGAGTGGTTTGAAACCGGGTTGTTTGGATTAACATTATCGATACCGGTTTTCTCGGGAATGGAACGCAGAACCGGCGTGCAGGCTGCTGAAATTGCTTTACAAAAAGCGCAGTTGCAACAACAAAATGCTACACAGGGAATATTATTGGAAGTTGAAAAGGCAAAAACAGATTACTTAAATGCCGAAAATGACTTTAATGTTCAAAAACAAAATATTGAATTGGCACAACGTATTTACAATACAGCATTAATTAAATACCGTGAAGGTGTTGGTTCAAGTCTGGAATTAAATAATGCTGAAAGTACTTTATACCAGGCACAGGGCAATTATATCAGCGCCATGTTTGCGCTGCTGAATGCAAAAACCGCTTTAAACAAATCACTAGGATATTATTAAAACTTACATACTATGAGAAAGACCTTATTATATTTAACCGTAGTCCTTTTTCTCGCATCATGTGGTGCTAAAGAATCAGGCGACAAACAGGCAGAACTGGAAGCATTAAAAAAAGAACGTTCTGCAATAGATGATAAAATAAAAACACTGGAACAAGAACTTGCATTAAATGATACTACTAAATCAGAAAAAGGAGAATTAGTAGTAATTACCGAAATTCAACCGGTTGCATTTACCCATTATATTGAATTACAGGGTAAAATTGATGCAGATGAAAACGTTATCGTAACACCACAAATGCCAGGTGTAATTGATGCCGTTTATGTTACAGTTGGGCAATCAGTTTCAAAAGGACAAGTACTTGCCGAAACAGATAATGATGCAATGACAAAAAATATTGAGACACTTCAATCGCAACTTGCTTTTGCTAAAGATGTATTCAATAAACAAAAAGCATTATGGGATCAAAAAATTGGTAGTGAAATTCAATACCTGAGTGCAAAAAACAATGTTGAAACACTTGAAAAAAGTATTGCTGCTGCAAACGAACAAATAAGTGCTACTAAATTAATTTCACCAATTTCGGGTGTTGTAGATGCAGTTGATTTAAAAGTGGGACAAATTGGTTCTCCTGGATTTCAGGGAATTCGTGTAGTAAATATGCGTACTTTAAAAGCAAAAGGTGAAGTTTCTGAATCGCATGCTGAATTGGTTTCTGCGGGTGATAATGCAAAAATTATTCTTACTGACTTGAATAAAGAAATTGATGCAAAAATTTCGTTTGCTTCAAGTGTAATTAACCCACAAAGCCGTACATTTTCTGTAGAGGCAAAACTGCCATCTGAAAGCAATTTAAAACCAAACATGATTGCGGTAATTAAAATTGCAGACTATGAAGTTGCCAATGCAATGGTAGTTGATTTAAATATGATTCAAAAATCAACAGATGCATCATTTGTATATGTAGCAGCTGAAGAAAACGGTAAACAAATTGCACAACGCCGAATTGTTACGGTTGGTAAAATTTATAACGGCATGGCAGAAATTACTTCAGGACTTCAAAAAGGCGATAAAGTAATTACCAGCGGTTATCAAAATTTAATTGCAGGCCAGGAAATCCAATATTGATTAAAACAAGATTGCATATAATGTTTTAATTAACAGTTTGTGCAATTAAAAATATTAAATAATGAAAGACGTATTCAAGGAATTTAAACCGTCGAGCTGGGCGATTGATAATAAAACTACGGTATTTATTATCACCATTATGCTCACCGTTATGGGTATTTCCACCTATAATGCGCTGCCGAAAGAATTATATCCGGATATTACCATGCCTACCGTTTATGTGGCAACAATATACCCGGGTTCTTCTCCTGCAGATATGGAAAATCTGATTACCAAAGAACTTGAAAAGGAAATCGGTTCTATTAGTGGTATCAATAAAATTATCAGTAATTCAGTTCAGGATTTTTCCAGCATTCAGGTGGAATTTGTTTCGGGAACAGATATTGATGAAGCGAATCAAAAAGTAAAAGACGCGGTAGATAAAGCAAAACCGAATTTACCGGGCGATTTGGATCCGACTTTCGGGCCTAACGTTCAAAAAGTTGAGTTTTCTGACTTCCCGATTTTGCAGGTTAACGTGAGTGGTGACTATGATTTAGCAACAATTAAAAAATACGCTGAAAAAATTCAGGATGAAATTGAAGAATTACCTGAGGTTTCGAAAGTAGATATTATTGGTGCTCCTGAGCGTGAGATACAAATCAATATTGATATGTATAAAATGCAGGCAGCCATGCTTACCATGTATGATGTGTATGCTGCAATCAGCAATGAAAACCGAATTGTATCAGGTGGTACAATTAAGGTTGAAGATATGCGTCGCTCTATTACTGTGAGTGGTGAATTTGATAATGTTGACCAGATTAAAAATTTAACCGTAAACAACGCAAATAGCTATCCGATTTATTTGAAAGATATTGCTGAGGTAAAAGATGATTTTAAAGAACAGGAAAGTTTTGCGCGTTTAGATGGTAAAAATGTAATCACATTAAACGTAATTAAAAAAAGCGGAGAAAACTTAATCGAAGCTTCCGATAATATTAATGCGTTATTGGTTGAATTAGAGAAAAAAGAAATTCCAACCGATGTAGATGTAACCGTAACGGGAGATACTTCAACCTTAACCAGAACACAGGTTGCCGATTTGATTAATACCATCATCATCGGATTTATTTTAGTAACCATCGTGCTCATGTTCTTTATGGGTGCAACCGATGCAATGTTTGTGGGCTTATCAGTTCCGCTTTCAATGTTTATTGCTTTTATCGTGTTGAGTTTACTCGGTATTAGTATGAACCTGATTGTATTATTTGCATTTTTATTGGGACTCGGAATTGTGGTGGATGATGCCATTGTGGTTATCGAAAACACCCACCGTATTTTCGCAAATGGGAAAGTGCCTATTAAAACAGCGGCTAAAAATGCGGCGGGTGAAGTATTCCTTCCTGTATTAGCCGGAACAATGACAACCCTTGCACCATTTTTCCCACTGCTTTTCTGGCCGGGTATGATTGGTTCGTTTATGAAGGGGTTGCCAATTACGTTAATTATTACACTTACTGCTTCATTACTTGTTGCCTATTTAATTAATCCGGTGTTTGCAGCAACATTTATGAAGCCGCATCACGATAATGAAAAACCAAATAGAAGAAGACAAATCATCTGGTCAGGAATTATTGGATTACTTGGTTTATTAATTACATTAGGAGGAAATCCATTATTAGGAAATATTATATTAACCTTTGTTGCAGTATTCTGGTTATATTCTTTATTATTGATCAAAGCAATTAAAGGTTTCCAGAAAAAAGGATGGCCGTCTATTCAAAATCGATATGCCTCAATTTTGAGATGGACGCTTAAGCATCCAATAATTTTATTTTCATCTATTATAGGAACGCTGATATTAGCAATTGTAATGTTAGGTATAACCAAACCGGGTGTTGAACAATTCCCAACCGGAGATCCTAACTTTGTGTATACCTATGTGGTGATGCCTGACGGAACTGATCAGCAAACAACAGACTCGGTTACCAAAATAGTTGAACAACGTATTTATGGTGTATTAGGAGAAAATAACCCGTTGGTAAAATCGGTAATTACTAATATTGCTATTGGCGCGAATGAAGACCCTTTTGACCAAAGTTCTTATTCAAATAAGGGAAAGGTAGGTGTTGCATTTATCGACCCGGCCGATCGTCGCCATCAAAAATCTGAACCTTATCTGGACAAGTTCCGTGAAGCGGTTAAAGATATACCGGGAGCAGAAATAACAGTAGGCGCCGAACAAAATGGTCCTCCTGCAGGTAAACCAATTAATATTGAAATTTCAGGTAACAATTTTGATGAATTAATTAATACCAGCAATGATATTAAACGTTATCTCGAAAGTTTAAATATTGCAGGAATAGAAGAGTTGAAGACAGATTTACAGGCAAATAAACCTGAAATCACCATTGATTTAGATCGTGAGCGAATGAACAGAGAAGGTGTTTCAACTTTAACTGTAGGTGGCGAAATAAGAAATGCTGTTTATGGTTGGGAGGTTTCTAAATTCAAAGAAGGTAATGATGATTTTCCAATCGTAATTCGTTATGATGAAGCGCAACGTAAAAATATCGATCAATTAAAAGATTTGAAAATTACGTATCGTGATATGATGACAGGACAGATTCGTCAGATACCATTAAGTGCTTTTGCTGAAATTAAATATTCAACAACTTATAGTGGTATTAAACGTATCGATCAAAAGCGTGTAGTAACACTTGCTTCAAATTTACTTACAGGCTATGAAAGTCAGCAGCCTGCAATTATGAATGAAATTAAAGCTGCTCTTGAAGATTATGATACGCCTGAAGGTGTTACCATCGGGTATACCGGAGCAAGTCAGGACATGGAGGAAACAATCAGCTTTATGGGTGTGGCTTGGATAATATCGCTTTTCCTCATCATCGTAATTCTTGTTGCGCAATTTAATTCAATATCTAAACCATTGATCATTTTTACAGAAGTTGTATTCAGTATAATTGGTGTGTTACTTGGATATGGAATTTTCGGAATGGACTTTTCTGCAGTTATGACCGGTGTGGGTGTGGTTGCGTTGTTGGGTATTGTTGTTCGTAACGGTATCTTATTGGTTGAGTTCACCGATTTATTAATTGCTGGCGGAATGCCAATCAGGGAAGCCGTTGTTGAAGCTGCACGTATTAGGATGACTCCTGTTGTGTTAACTGCAACCGCAACAATTTTGGGTATGATTCCACTCGCAATCGGATTTAATATCGACTTTATCGGCTTGTTTACGCATGGTAATCCTGATATCTGGTTGGGTGGTGAAAACGTTGTATTTTGGGGACCTTTAGCATGGACTATTGTATTCGGATTAGGTTATGCAACCTTTATCACTTTACTTGTAGTGCCTGTTATGTATTTATATAATGATAAATTTAAAACCTGGGTGTTTAACTTATTTGGTTTTAAAAGAAATCATGATGGTGCTGATGGTACTTTAGATTTATAATTAAACAAAATCATAAAACACAAAAACGGCTGCAAAAATTTTGCAGCCGTTTTTTTTTAAACCAAAACTATTAGAACTTATCCCAAAAACCAGCATACGTTTTTATAAGTTGAGGTTTTACCTTAATCCGCCATTTTTTCTCTAAAATCTTCTTTCATTTCAACATATTTTGTGTACTGCGGACCGGATAAAATAGTTTTTAATTCTTTTTCTTTCGCATCATTTAATGCGGAAACCTTTTGCACTTTTTCCGGCTTTGTTGCATCTGTTGCGGCAATTTCATCCACTTTATTTGCATATCTTAAATTCAGCTCTGCAACTAAACCTTGTTGTGCATCATCAAGATTTAATTTGTTATCCATTAACTCAGTTAATGCTTTAGCGCGTTGTTCTGCAGATGGGTGCGTATTGTCCTGTGCTTTTACTGAAAGCACACCAATACTTAAAATTGTAATTAAAAGTAGTTTCTTCATAACAAGTTTTTTTTAAAGTGAGCCAAAAACCAAGCCATGGGAATAACTGTTTGATACTGACGATTTTAAAAATTCAGAGCAGAAAATGTAAATAAAAACGTATATAAAAATCTCCCCATAACTGTTGAACAATTACCCATTTTATTGCACGCAATTTTTTTTAAACCACTCCTCTAAAATTTTTATCTAAATACACGATATTTTATATCATACTCATTTTCAGCACAATATCTGAATGATATTTTTTTAAGATTTACTATTAATCTCCATTATTTTTTACAAATCCCTGACAAACAAACAAATATGCGATTTGAAGCTTTGGATGCCTGTGATATCGGCTAACGCTTCGGTTGAGTTACGACCCAAAGCAAAGTTTTTATTAAAAGTGAGGTGCACACTGACAAATATCACCAAATGTGCAATATGATACTTCGAAGGGAATTGTAAATTTGCATTATGAAAAATTGTTTCCTTTATTTTTTATTATTCGCAGCCGGAGTTGCTAATGCCCAATCACCATGGACGATTTACAATGATGACAATTCTGATTTACCTACAAATCAGGTGAATAAAATAGTGATTGACGCGGCAAATAATAAATGGATAGGAACAGAAAACGGGTTAGTGGTAATTGATGCAGCTGAAAACTGGACAATATACAATACCGACAATTCAGGAATACCGGGAAATGAGATTAGGAGTATTTATGTTGAAAATGATGGCACTTTTTGGGTGGGCACGTTTTTCGACGGGCTTGGCTATTATAATGGTACCGATTGGGAAATATTTACGCCTGCAAATTCACCATTACCGGATTATCAGGTGAAAGCGATCAATAAAGACGCAAATGATACCATGTGGATTGGAACGCCTAGTGGGTTAATAAAATGGGATGGAGCAGATTTTTGGTTTATTTATACTTCGGCTAATTCATTATTACATTCTCCGCATATAAATGATATTTATATTGATGCAAATAATGATGTTTTTATTGGAACATTAAACGGTGGATTAAGTACTTATATAGATGGATTTATTGATTATTACCGTACCGATAATTCATTAATAAGTGATAATACTGTTTTATCAATTGATGAGGATATTTATCATAATAAATGGATGGCTACTTCATTTGGCGGTCTTAGCGTATTTACTCCCGATGAAACATTTTTGAAATTTACACCACTTACATCTGATATTTCAGATTGGTCGGTAGATGCGGTGAACATAGATGCGGATAATATCGGTTTAATGGCGATGTCGTCAACCGGATTAAATATTTTTAATAATGTCGACTGGACGATATATAATACTACCAACTCATCAATGCCTGATGATTATGTTAATGCAATTGTAACAGATGCAGCAAACAGAATCTGGATGGGAACAGATACGGGTGGTGTGGTAATTTTGGATAGGGCGCTGATTGAAATTACAATTGAAAATAATCCGGTTTCACTGAATCTCTACCCAAACCCCGCAACAGATAATTGTATTGTAACTACAAATTTTAATGAGGGAGAAATTGAGATTTATTCCCTAAGCGGCAATTTATGTTTATCACAAAAAATAAAGTCCAATACATTATTTATAAATGTATCGGACTTACAAAGTGGTAATTATCTTGTTAAAATGATTTGCAGCGAAGGTGTTACTTCGAGTATGTTAAATATTGTGCATTAATTGCGAATCATTGTAGCGCGACAGTTATTTTCATCTATAATTAAACCTTCCTGAACGGTTAAAACGGTATAATCAACAGTTAAAGTATCACCCTCAAGTGATGCACTTCCGCTAAATTCATAAAAAATTTCAGGAAAATCTGATATATAAAAATCCTGCAGTGGAATTACAGCTTTCATGCCGGTAACTATTGCATGAACCTCCATACCTGTTTCATATAAACCCGGCCATCCAAATACGATTTCATCGTAATCGTTTGCTTTAAAAATGGTCAAATCATAACTGTTAAATGACGCATCACAAGCATCGGTAACCTGATAGTCACCTACATATTCATCACGTACATCATAATCAGGAACAACATCTTTTTCACATGCTGTAAATAAAATTGGAGTGATACACAGACCTAGTATAAACTTTTTCATAAGCGTTGTTTGTTTGGGTTAAACCAACATCGTGCCAATCCGTTGTAAGAAGTGGCTGCAAGTGCTAACTTTGCACAAAATCAGTTTATGACCGCAATTGCCAAAGATATGGATATGGAATCATTCAACCGTAATATTTTGCAGGGAATTCCCGCTGAACTTCCGGCACCTAAACCTTTTGATGCCACAATAAGTCATGCTCCCAAACGAAAGGATATCCTAAATGCTGATGAAAAGAAGCTGGCAATAAGAAATGCATTGCGCTATTTCCCTAAACATTTTCATAACACACTTGCGGTTGAATTTGCTGAAGAATTGAAAACTTATGGACGGATTTATATGTATCGTTTTCGTCCTGATTACAGTATTAAAGCAAGAAGCTGGTCTGATTATCCGCATCAAAGCAAACAGGCAGCATGTATTATGCTCATGTTGCAAAACAATTTGGATTATGCCGTTGCTCAACATCCGCATGAATTAATTACGTATGGTGGAAATGGCGCAGTATTTCAAAACTGGGCGCAGTATTTAATTACAATGCAATACCTTGCAACTATGACCGATGAACAAACATTGGTTTTATACAGTGGCCATCCCATGGGATTATTTCCATCTCACAAAAACGCACCACGTGTTGTTGTTACAAATGGGATGATGATTCCTAATTATTCTAAACCTGACGATTGGGAAAAATTTAATGCATTAGGTGTTACACAATACGGGCAAATGACAGCCGGGTCTTTTATGTATATCGGTCCGCAAGGAATTGTTCACGGTACAAATATTACGGTATTAAATGCTGCTCGAAAAATAGATAATAAAGCAATTGATTGTGCAGGAAAAGTTTTTGTAACTGCCGGATTAGGCGGAATGAGTGGCGCGCAACCAAAAGCAGCTGTAATAGCTAAAGGTGTTTGCGTAGTAGCGGAAGTAAATGCGGAGGCTACAAATAAAAGGCATGCGCAAGGTTGGGTTGATGAGGTTTATGAGAATCTCGACACCTTAATTCAACGTATGGAATCTGCAAGGGAAAATAAGGAAGCGGTATCTATTGCTTACCAGGGTAATGTTGTTGACTTATGGGAGAAATTAGCTGCGGAAAATATTGCGATTGAAATTGGCAGTGATCAAACTTCATTACATAATCCATTTGCTGGTGGTTATTATCCTGTTGGATTAAGTTTTGAGGAAAGTAAAAAAATGATGGCAGAAGAACCATTATTATTTAAAGAAAAAGTGTATGAAAGTTTGCGCAGACATGTTGCGGCAATAAATAAATTAACCAAACAGGGCATGTATTTCTTCGATTATGGAAATGCATTTTTATTAGAAGCATCACGCGCAGGTGCAGCAATTCTGGATGATAAAAATGAATTTATTTATAAAAGTTATGTGCAGGATATTTTAGGACCAATGTGTTTTGATTTTGGTTTTGGTCCATTCAGATGGGTTTGTGCGAGTAATGATGAAAACGATTTGCGTAAAACTGACGCAATTGCAGCGAAAGTATTAAAAGAAATATTTTCAACTGCACCGGATGAAATTAAATTGCAATTGTCGGATAATATCAACTGGATTGAATCTGCAATGAATAATAAAATGGTGGTGGGAAGTCAGGCACGAATTTTATATGCTGATGCTGAAGGCCGGACAAAAATTGCAAAAGCGTTTAATGATGCAATACGCTCGGGCGAATTAAGTGGTCCGGTTGTATTAGGTCGCGACCATCATGATGTGAGTGGAACAGATTCACCTTATCGCGAAACAAGTAATATTTACGACGGCAGCAAATTTACCGCCGACATGGCGATACAAAATGTGATTGGAGATAGTTTCCGCGGTGCCACCTGGGTGAGTATACATAATGGTGGTGGTGTTGGATGGGGAGAAGTAATAAACGGCGGGTTTGGAATGGTGTTAGACGGAAGTCCGGCTGCCGAAAATAACCTGACTCAAATGTTGTTTTGGGATGTAAATAACGGAATCAGCAGAAGGGCTTGGGCTAGAAATGA
Source organism: Bacteroidota bacterium (assembly GCA_016706255.1). Taxonomy (NCBI): domain Bacteria; kingdom Pseudomonadati; phylum Bacteroidota; species Bacteroidota bacterium. The sequence continues at coordinate 27,728 of JADJJZ010000006.1, forward strand.
GGAAGCGTTGTTTGCAATTCGTCGCGAAATGGAGCGTACACCGGGATTAAAGGTTACTTTACCTGAAATAGCTGATGACAAGCTGATTGATGGCTTGAACTTCTAAAATCGTTTTTCTACTTATAATTAGCTGAATTACAATCATTTATGAAAATTATTTAGCTTCGAAACCTTAACTCAACCGGTTTTTTTGTTGGTTTCGGGCTGCTCTGCTTATGACCTTTGTGTTGTTCAAGGGAAGGAAATAGCAGTTTATCGGTCACTGTGCAGTGTTTTTACGGTAAACAGATTTCACTTTCTATTTTTTAACAAAAAAACTAAAGGTTATGACACGTAGCATTTTTATTCTATTTTTTATTTTTTCGAGCACACTCATGTTTGCTCAGCCACAATGGTTAAAGGGTTTCGGTGATGAAAACTCAAATTATTTTAGCGGAATGGATGTTGACCAGAGCGGTAACATTTATTTAGCCGGCCTATTTTCTGATAGTATAACCCTGGGTGGAATTACTGCCTATGGAGGAAGTTACGACATGTATATTGCTAAATTTAATGCTGACGGTGAAATCCTTTGGCTTAAGGCAGAAACATCCGATGCTCGTTATGATTTGTATGATCTTAAAATTTCAAATAATGATGGTTTTGTTATTTGTGGAACATTTGATACTGACGATGCTGTTTTTGGAGATATTACATTAGCCCAATCTGATTTTGGTAATACCTACGTTGTAAAGTATGATTATAATGGAACAGCAGTATGGGGTAAAACAGAAATAGGATATGCCTACTATGAACATTTGGCTGTAGATGCAAATGGTGATGTTATAATTACAGGTTCCTTATATGGGGAATTTACTTTTGATGGTTCACTTCAGGAGTCATTTGGCGAATATGATATTTTATACGCAAAATATTCCGTTAACGGTGACGCGCTTTGGATTAAAGTAATGGGTGGAGAAGGATACGAGTTTTCCGGTGAAGTAATAACTGATGCAGAAAATAATATTATTATGACCGGTAGATTTAATATGCCTTTTGAATTTGATGGTAATGTATTTAATCTGGATGCCCTTGGTGATAATTTTGTAATGAAAACAAATGCAGACGGTACATCAATATGGGTGAATTTAATTGCGTCGGAAAATGATGACTCAGAAATTAAAGGTATGGCTATTGGCGCTGATGGTAATTTATACCTTGGCGTTTCGGTAGAAAATAATACACATGTTGATGCCATTACAATAAACACTTTGGGGTTGGTCGATGCGTGTTTAATGCAATTAAATCCTGATAATGGAGCCTTAAATTGGTATAAAACCGGCGGTGGTTATGAGTATGATTATGTATATGCGTTGGAAGTTGGCAGTGAAGGTGTTTTTATTGGAGGGGTTTATTCAGGAATTGCCGAATTTGACGGTTTACAATTACCTGATGCTTATTCCGGAAGCTATATCACTTCGTATGATTATAACGGTGACGCAACACAAGTAGTTTCATTTGTTGGAGAAAGTTTTGTGAGTCTTCAGGAAATAGAAATAGACCAACATGGCAACATGTATGCAGGTGGAAGTTTTTATGATGACATTGTTTTTGATGGGCTTGATCCATTGACAACAAATGGTAGTGTAGATATTTTTCTTTATAAAGAGGCATCTCCGCTGGTTGCAATTAATAATTATGCTGAAACCATTAATGTTTCAATTGCACCAAACCCGGCAACAACAGTAATAAATTTAACTGTAGCAAACGAAACCAATTATAAGTTGGATATAATAAATCAACACGGCGCAATTGTTAAATCAATTGAAAATGCAGTTGGTGAAAATTCCATGTATATAGCAGACCTGGCTGCGGGAATGTATTTTGTTGTTATCACAACTATGGACGGCGTTAAAACAAGCCATCCATTTGTGAAAAATTAATTAGCACTGCACCGCTACAGTCAGACCCCGGTGGAATATATTTCATCGGGGTTTTTACATTTTCCTTAATTTCAGCCATTCGGTCAATGGCATCGTCATAAATGCAATTTTTTCACTTTTATTGTTGTTAAAAATTGCATTTACCTCTTCATCTAATTCATTGATAATGTGTTCTGATTCTGCTTTATCCGGAGCATTAATTAATTTATTAAAAAATTTAATAAAAACCTTTTCAGTTTCAAAATAATTTTCGTTTTGAATTAGATAACGTTTTACTGAACGTGACAGACTTTCCAGAATGAGATTGTTTTTAAGTTCAAAATGCAAAATTAAATACATCATTCTGGTATGCGCCTGAATGTCTTTTCTCAATTCAATATCTTTTGTGTCGATTATTTCATTGGTAAGTTTAAGCGCTTCCTCAAAACGATTTGTTTTAAAATAATTTATGGCGATACCAAAGCGGATAAGCATCCATCTTACACTATTGATATAAGGTGCATATTTTAGTAAATCGGGAAATGTTTCCTGAATAAAATTTCCAAAAGCAATATCATCGCCGGTAATTTTAAATGTTATTTCTTTCCAAAGCCACCAATGTTCAAAATAAATGGCTTCCTGGTTAATTGAATTAAAGCGTGGCGGTTTAAATGTTTCAACGTAATCGATAAATGCCTGATATCTGCTGAATTTAGATAGGGTTCCAAGATAATTATTTACTGCAGCTATATACCGTATTGGTTCAACTTCAATTAGTAACGGGTTGGATTCCCATAATTTGATGTTTTTACTGATGAAAAACAGATTTTGTTCCTCATTATTTGATAGATGGTGATAATTGGAATGCACATAATTGAAATACAATTTACCATAAAAATCTTCGGGCTCGTTTTCGGGTGCGAGGATGGGATTTTTCATAATTTCATCCCATTCCTTTTTATGTTCAGGGTTTCGGAAATCGGGATTGGTTTTAATGTATTTGGTACTTTTGAAATAAATCTTTTGAATTGCTAATGTGGTGGTATATTGGTTTAACAATTTATCTGTGGCATCAAAAGAAGGTAAAACATTTTGATCCCATAAATCAGCGCGTAAGTCAACAAAATATCTCCGTTTCCAGGCTTCTATGTCCAATATAAACGCTTTCTCATCAAAATCAAGCGCCAATTTTTTAGCCCTTTCCCAGGTAAGTAGTGCTTGTTGATATAAACCTTTTTCAAATAATATTTCCCCATTTTCCATTAGGGCATTCAGTCGCATAAATTTAGAGGTGTTAGCGCGATAGGCGCGCTGACTTTTAAGAATTAATTCCCATAAATAATTTTTAGCGACTGAAATTTGAGTAGATAATGATGTATTTCGAAATTTTTTAATAATTGCATCCTCATCATATTCTTTTTGTGCATCCATGGCATCGAACAACTGAAGGTATTGTTGTTCAGCGGTTTTTGAATAAGTCTGCGCAAATTTTTTGAAATACCCTTTCTCAGGTTTTTCAAGCGATTTAATCAGCTTAAACAAGTCGTCGTTTTTCTTCATAATGCCGGAATGTTAACTAAAGGTATATGATTCAAACTGAAATTTTGGCAATAAATATACATTAACAAAATATTTATATACATCGAATAAATTGGTGGTAAGCGGCTTTGCTTTTTGTTTTAAAAACACTACCCGCTTAGGTGCGAATAGCAATTACCATTTTTAATGGGTAATCCACATACCCGATTATTGTATTTGTGTTTTGAAAATATAGAGCTGTTATTTTTGGTAAATGAATTACTTTTTACCCTTAGAAGCGAATGGTGTTTACCATATTTTTAATCATGCAAATGGTTGGGATGATTTTTATTATGACAAAGGTAATTGCGATTACTTTTTAAAAAAGTTAAGATATCATTTATGGCCGGTTATTGAAATATATGCATATAATTTGTTGCCCAACCATTTTCATTTGATAATTCGTGTTAAATCGGAAGCTGAAATAAGGGCAGGAAGCAAAAAATGGTGCCGCTTTCGAAGAATTCCGTATAAATTATTAAACCCAAATCAACAATTCAGCAATTTCTTTAATGGATATACAAAAGCTATGAATAAGGTTTATAATCGAAAAGGAAGCTTATTTAAAAAAAATTATAGAAGAGTAAGGATTGAAGACGAAGACCATTTACGATATGCTATTGCTTATGTTCATACAAATGCAGAGAAACATAACATAGTTAATGACTTTAGAAATTGGGAATTTGGTTCCTATACCAAAATTATAAGTGATAAGCCAACTTACTTATTAAAAAGTGAAGTGATTGACCTATATGGCGGTATTAAAAACTACAAAATCTACCATAAAAATTTTCTTTATGAACGAAATGTTGCAGCTTTTAAGTATGACAATTTTTCAGGTTAGGTTTATTGACGAAAAATTAACCTTTGTTTAGTCGTATAGCAGATTTAATAGGATGCTAAGCGGTTAAAAGCTTAAAACCTTCCAGGTTTAAACCTGGAAGGTTTAGACCTGGAAGGTTTTAGAGACCCTGCCAAAATTTCAGGCGCGGAAAAGTGCGAAAAAACCCCGCTCATTTCTTCCTCCCCGCCTTCTTCAAAGCTTCATTCAATAAAAACTCTATTTGGCCATTCACACTGCGGAAATCATCTGCAGCCCATTGCTCCAGCGACTTCAAAATTTCAGGTGAAATGCGAAGTATAAATGCCTGACGGTCTTTGGTTACTTGTTTTTTTTCTTCCTTTGCCATTATTTAATTTGTTTGTTGGGAAGATATTTTTTCAGCGCCTCTAACATCATTGTTTTGTCCGCTGCTGTAAAGGCAATTTTATGTCCGTTTGATAAACGCAATTCAAATATTTCTTTTCCCTGCAAAATAAATCCTGTTTTCTTTTGGAAAATATCTTTTTGATATCCATATCCACCATAATCAAACATGTTTTTATTCTGCGCTGTTGCCATGAATTTATGGTTTCATATGTTATGGTTTTAGTCCTGGGGACAAACGGAAAATAGCGATAAGTAATGCCGTTTGCATCTATTGTAATTTCTAGTGTTGTTTTGAAAATTAAAAAATAAACCAAAATCATTACAATTATTACAAGTGCAATTATTGGAAACATCATTTTAAGCAGTTCGTCATTTCCTAAAGAAACTCCCTGCCAAAACATAATGCTAATTCCCGCCAATACAACAAGTGCCGAGGCGACTAACACTACGGCAATCAATTTACTGTTTAATTTTTGTTCCTCTTTATACATATCGCAAAAATGTAAATCCGGCAATAATTTAAACTGCCGGATTTATTTTAAAATTAATGATATAAGGTGCCCGCATTTACTACCGGACTTGCAGCCTTGTCTGAACACAACACAACCAATAAATTACTTACCATTGCGGCTTTCTTTTCTTCATCTAATTCAACAATATTTTCGTTAGATAATTTTGCTAAAGCAAGTTGAACCATTCCAACAGCACCTTCAACAATTTTAGTTCTTGCTGCTACCACCGCGCTTGCCTGCTGACGTTGCAACATTGCGCCTGCAATTTCTTCAGAATACGCTAAATGGGTAATCCTAGCTTCTATCACCTGAACACCGGCCAAACTCAACCTGTCTTTTAATTCGCCCATCAACATTTCGTTGATATGATCGCCACCACCTCTTAATGTAATTTCCTGTGATTCATCATCACCAAAATGATCATATGAAAATGTTCCTGCTAAATGACGTACTGCAGTATCAGATTGCAATTTTACATACATCTCATAATTTTCAACCTCAAATTTTGCTTTCGCAGTATCTGTAACCTGCCACACAATTACAGTTCCAATTATTATCGGGTTACCAAGCTTGTCGTTTACTTTAATCTTGTCACCTTCTAAAGTGCGGGCTTTTAATGAAACCTTTGCTTTTGAATAAAATGGATTCGCCCAGTAAAATCCATTGTCACGCACGGTGCCTACATATTTTCCGAACATCACTAATACTTTAGAGTCGTTCGGATTAACAATGAAGAAACCAATTAACACAAAAAATAAAGGGATAAATAATAATGAAAACGCAGGATGCACTTGCACCGTTGCGTATCCAAAGCCAATGCTCAGTATGAAAAATACAAAGAGCATGAAATAACCTGAATTGGGTTTTACGATTTTGTCAGTTATCATAATAATTGTTTTAGTTTTCTGATTGTAAAATGATATCACAAAGATATCATCACAGACGCCAAACAACCATACAATATTTTGTATTTAATAAAAATTTAACATTTATCTGCGCAGTTCAAACTCATCGCGGTCGTCGAGAAAGGGAAGGTTTTCCCGCACGCGGCTTAGGTTTTCGGCTGAAATTGTGTATTGAGTAACGGCTTCTTCACCCACTAATTCCAGCAAACGCTCACCCATTGGGTTAATTATGGCAGAATGCCCCGAGTGTGCAACGCCATTACCATCCTCCCCCACGCGGTTAACGCCGGCTACAAAACACTGGTTTTCAATTGCCCGGGCTATAAGTAGCTGCTGCCAGGCATAAATACGCCGATCAGGCCAGTTGGCCACATATATTAATAAATCGTAAGGGTGAGCTCCCAGTTCGGTGAATGGAGGTGATTGCCGGCTCCAAACAGGAAAACGTAAATCATAACAAATTAAGGGCAATACTTTCCAGTCATTTATTTCCGGAAATATTTTTCTGTTTCCTGATGTGAAATGTTTTTCTTCTCCGGCAAGCGAAAACAAATGACGTTTATCATAATAATTTAATTCACCATCGGGTTGCATCCAGATTAAGCGATTAAAATATTTTCCATCTTCTTCAATAATTAAACTACCGGTTATAACCGCATCTTTTTTTAATGCATGATTGCGCATCCAGTTTACACTTTTTCCTTCCATAAAATCGGCAAATGTTTTCGATTGCATGGTGAAACCGGTGCTAAACATTTCGGGCAAAATAATTAAATCGGTATTCGAAATTTTTTCGAACATCATATCGAAATGTTTAAAATTTAATTCCGGTTGCTCCCAGAATAATTTTGCCTGAATTAATGTTACATTTAAATCTTGCATAAAATTGAAGCTGCTTTTTCGAGTGTTTCATCTTGTTTGGCAAAACAAAAACGCAAAATTTTATCATTTGAACCCTGACGATAAAAAGGTGATAGTGGAATAGCTGCTACCTTATGTTGGATACAAAGCTCCTCAGCAAAATCCATATCCGATTTATCGCTGATGGCGGAATAATCTGCTAATTGAAAATAAGTTCCCGCAGCAGGTTTTATTTTAAATCTTGAACCCTTCATTAAATTATTAAACAAATTTCTTTTTTGTTCATAAAAGGCCTGCACCTTTAAATATTCATTCGGGTCCTGCATAAATTCTGCTAATGCATGTTGAATAGGTGTATTTACAGAAAATACTTCAAACTGATGAACGGCTCTGATTTCCTTTGTAATAAATTCAGGAGCTAAAATATATCCTATTTTCCAACCCGTGTTGTGATAAGTTTTTCCGAAAGAAAAAATTACAATACTGCGTTCACATAAATTCGGATAATATAAAACACTTTCATGTCGCTTATTATCAAAAATGATATGTTCATATACCTCATCACTCAAAATAAAAATATCTTTTCCTGCAACAATTTTTTCTAACTGCGCCATATCATCTTTGCTCAACACGCTGCCTGTTGGGTTATGTGGCGTGTTCAGCATAATCATTCGTGTTCGCTGTGACACACTTTTTTTAACGATCTCCCAGTCAATTTTATAATCCGGTGCATGCAATTCTACAGGAATAGGAACGCCGCCACTTAATCGAATTGCAGGTGCATAACTATCGTATGCCGGTTCAAAAATAATTACTTCTTCACCTTCACGAATAATTGCTGTTATGGTTGTATAAATTGCCTGTGTAGCACCCGCTGTTATAGTAACTTCTGTTTCCGGCGAATAATTTCTACCATAAATTGTTGTTACTTTCTCCGCAATTTTTTCCCGCAAATTTAAAACACCCGGCATTGGTGCATACTGATTATTTCCGCGGCGCATTGCTGCATACACATTTTCAATTAATTTGACAGATGATAAAAAATCAGGAAATCCCTGAGCAAGATTAATTGCACCATGCTGATTTGCCAGGGCAGTCATTTTTGCGAAAATACTAATACCGCTATTCGGTAGCTTTGATTTTATTTGCATGTCGGGATGGTCTGAAACTTTTATAATTCAGAAATAAAGGTAAATAAAATTTGTACATTCAAATGCCGTACAAAAATTCTTTTTCAAAATAAATTGATAAAAAATATATAACTCGCTGAAGCAGATATTGCTATAAAACGTTTTTGTAATTTATTTCTTAGAAAATCACAAAAAATCATCCAGTTCTTTACGTTTAATATCGGCAGTAATATCTTTTATTTCCTGCTCCTTGTCTTTTTTGCAAATTAATAATACATCGTCGCTGTCTACCACAATATAATCATCTAACCCCTGAATAACCACTAATTTATTATCCGGTGTCATAATCATATTATTGGCTGCATCGTAAATCATCACATTATTACCCTTAACTGCATTACCATAATAATCTTTTCCGTAATTATCCCATAAACTTGCCCAGGTACCTAAGTCGCTCCAGCCTAATGCTGCAGGAATTACAAAAACATTATCTGCTTTTTCCATTATGGCATAATCAATGGAAATGCTCGGACAAATACTATATGCTTTCTCCAACATTCTTTTTTCATCTTTGGTATTAAATACTTTACGCGCAGCCCAAAATGCCTGATGAATGTCTTGTTGTAAATGATCAAAAGCTGTCATTATACTTTTTACATTCCATATAAAAATGCCGGAATTCCATAAAAAATCACCGCTTTTAATAAATGTTCGTGCCAACTCATAATCCGGTTTTTCGGTAAACGTTTTAACCTTATGAATATCGCGCTGAACTGTTCCTTCCTCAAATTGAATGTATCCGTATCCGGTGTCGGGGCGACTAGGTTTTATGCCCAGCGTCACCAAAACATCGTTTTTCTGTGTGTATTCCAATGCTTCCAGTACTACATACAAGAACTTTTCAGGGTTCAGCATGATGTGGTCGCTCGGAGCAATCACAATATTGGCATCCGGGTCAATACTGGCTATTTTGTGACAGGCATAAGCAATGCACGGAGCGGTGTTTTTTCGCATCGGTTCTGCCAAAATCCGCGATGCGTCAACTTCCGGTAATTGCTCATTAATTAATGGAATATATTGTTCATTTGTTACAATGAAAATGTTATCTTTGTCAGCTATTTTTAAAAACCTGTTGTAGGTAGTTTGAATCAGCGTTTCGCCGGTGTTGAGAATATCCAAAAACTGTTTCGGTTTTTTTATTCTGCTTTCAGGCCAAAACCTGCTTCCGATACCTCCGGCCATTATAGCCACATAAACTTTACTCATTGAAGCGGATGATAAATTTCTACTAAGAGAAAACTGTTTTATAAAATTTTATTATATTTAGAAGACGATTCTAATGTCGGAAAAGTTTTCGGCAAGCTGGTATATTGCCACCACTTTACGGCGCAAATATACCTTAAAAGACATTGAAAAAAACAAATTGAGCGATGGAAGTATCTAATATGACTGTGAAGGAAGCATTGAAGGAGTTTTTTGGTTTCGACTCATTTAAAGGAAATCAGGAGCAGATAATTGAAAGTTTGTTAAGAGGGCAGGACACTTTTGTAATCATGCCCACCGGAGGAGGCAAATCGCTGTGTTATCAGCTGCCGGCAATGATGCTGGAAGGCACTGCTATCATTGTGTCGCCACTTATAGCACTGATGAAAAATCAGGTGGATTTGGTGCGCGGATACAGCAGTAATAACGATATCGCCCACTTTTTAAATTCTTCCCTAAACAGGCAGCAAATTAAAAAAGTGAAGCAGGATATCACCGAAGGACGGACAAAAATGTTGTACGTTGCTCCGGAAACCTTACGAAAAGAAGAAAATATTGAGTTTTTTAAAGGGATAAAAGTTTCCTTCGTTGGAGTAGATGAAGCGCACTGTATTTCAGAATGGGGACACGATTTCCGACCTGAATACCGTCAGATTCATACGATGATTGAAACAATCAACGACGATATTCCTATTATCGCCCTCACGGCAACCGCTACGCCTAAGGTACAAAGCGATATTAAAAAGAATCTTGGCCTCGAAAACCCTAACGTTTTCATGTCGAGTTTCAATCGCCCCAACCTTTACTACGAAATCCGCCCAAAACGCAGCAGAGAATACGCTATCAAACAGATAGTGAAATATATCAAAGAAAATCCGCGCAAATCGGGTATTGTGTATTGCCTTAACCGGAAATCTACCGAAGATATTGCTAAAGTGCTGAATATCAACGGAATACGCGCAGGTGCTTACCATGCCGGTATGGACGCTCAAACCCGTCCGGAAGTGCAGGATAGGTTTTTGATGGAAGATTATCAGGTGATTGTTGCCACCATTGCCTTCGGAATGGGTATTGATAAGCCGGATGTACGTTTTGTTATCCACTTCGACATCCCTAAATCAATCGAAAACTACTACCAGGAAACAGGTCGTGCCGGTCGCGACGGGCTGGAAGGACGCTGTATTGCGTTTTATAGCTATAAAGACATTGAAAAACTGGAAAAATTCATGCGCGATAAGCCATTAGCAGAACGTGAAATGGGTGCCCAGTTGCTTGCTGAAACTGCTGCTTATGCCGAAGCAAGCGTTTGCCGCCGCCGATTCTTGTTGTTTTATTTTGGGGAAGAATATGATCGCGATAACTGCGGCAGTTGCGATAATTGTTTGAAACCTAAAGAAAAAATTGAAGGAAGAGATTATGTGCAGAATGCTTTGCGCGTTGTCGATTTCGTGAATGAAAATCATCATATTCCTTATTTGGTAGATTTACTTACCGGTAAAAAAACAACCGAAAACCAAAATTATCGTCACGATAAAATTGAATTATTTGGTGTTGGAAAAGAAAAAGATGATCATTTCTGGAACTCAATTTTACGTCAGTGTTTGTTAAATGAATTTGTTTATAAGGATATTGAACAATACGGTATCATTAAACTTACCGAAAAAGGCAGAACATTTATCGAAAAACCGAAATCGGTAATGATTTCGTTGAATCACGATTTTGAAGCAGATACTACCGATGTGGATATGGAAAATAACGCGAGCAAAAGCGTTCTTGATCCAATCCTGATGGATATGCTCACCAAACTGCGTGACAAAATTGCGAAGGACGCAAAAATGCCGCCTTATGTAATTTATTCCGAAAATTCGCTGGAAGAAATGGCAACCATGTATCCTACTACAATGGATGAAATTGTTAAAATTTCAGGCGTTAGCAAAGGAAAGGCAGATAAATACGGAAAACAATTTATCGACCTTATTGCGGAATATGTAGAAGAAAACGAAATTGAAAAACCATCTGAATTTGTAATGAAACAGGTGGTAAATAAATCGGCGCATAAAGTAAAAATTATTCAATTCATCGATAAAAAAATGCCACTGCCTGATATTGCAAAAAATATCGGATTAAATTTCCCGGATTTTATTGATGAAATTGAAACTATTGTAACATCAGGAACTAAACTAAGCTTAAATTATTATCTCGACGATTTAATAGAACAGGATTTACAGGATGAAGTACATGACTATTTCCTTGAAATGTCCAGCCCTGATTTAAAAACTGCTTTCAACGATTTAAAAGATGAAGGATTAAGTTTTGAAGAATTACGCCTGTTGCACATTAAATTTATGTCAGAAATGGCGAATTAATTTGTTATACAGTAAGTTTGTATCATTATTTTAAGCAATGCAGGACCAACAAACATTCGAAATAAAGCTGCCTCAATTTGAGGGGCCATTTGATTTGTTATTATTTTTTATTGAAAGAGATGAACTTGATATTCATGATATTCCGATTTCTATAATAACAAAAGATTTTCTCGACTATATTCATTCAATGACGCAATTAAATATTGAAGTAGCCAGCGATTTCATTCTGGTTGCAGCAACATTAATGCGTATTAAAGCAAAAATGCTCCTGCCTCGCAAAGAGTTGGATGAATTTGGTAACGAAATTGACCCACGTAAAGAACTTGTTGACCGACTGCTTGAATACAAACGGTATAAAGAAGTTATTACCGACCTTTCTTCACTTGAAGATGGCCGTCAGTTGAAAATTCAACGTGGCAATATCACTATGGAACATGAGTTGCTTGCTAAAAAACACAGCAATGAAATGGAACTCAGCAGTATAAATTTATTTGTACTGTTAAAAGTTTTCCAGAAGGTAATGGACCGGTTTAATAACCAGCCTACGGTTAAAGAACACGTTGTGTTTTCTTACAACTACTCTATTGAAGAGGAAAGTTTTGGCGTTTATGCTTATTGTAAAGGCAAAAAAAATGTTCCTTTTGGAGAAGTATTTACCAGTTGTAAAGACCGTTATCAGGCAGTTTTCCGTTTTTTAAGTGTGCTCGATTTAATTGCACAACAAAAACTTACATTACTGGTTGGTGAAGGTCCAAATAATTTCTGGTTGACATCCGACAACGAAAATTAAATTTTTAATAAAATAAAAAAAAGGCCGGACGCTTAATTGCATCCGGCCTTCGTTTTTGTAAAACTTATTGTACTGTAATTGTTAAACTAATTTGTCCGGTTAACCCATCGCGATTGGTAATAGTAAAAGTGTATTTTTCTGTATCACCTACTGTGGCTCCTGCAGTTGTGCTGAAATCATAATCGTAATCATCTTCATTTGCATCCGGCACATCAATATCGTAAACAGAAGTACCTGCGCCACCATTTACAGATTTGGTGATATTAAAATGCGTTAATACATCTTCACTTTCTTCTTCAGAATCTGCTTTTGCAGCTTCAATTCCAATTAAAATTGCACTGCCGGAAGTGGCATTTGCATTTGCCGATGTATAACCTGCACCCGTTTTAAAACTGATAGTTGGTGGTTCCATTTCATCCTCTTTGTTGCAAGATGTAAATGTGATTGCTAATCCACAAATTAGCATAAATGTTAATGCCTGAAATTGTTTTTTCATTTTAGTTACTTTTAATTTGTTTGGAAAAAATTATTTTAATATTTAATACGAGATTTAAGCCAATATTTTTATAACCTAAATCTTTAAAGCGGGATAAATGATCAACATAAACGGTGTTGAGTAAATTGTTTCCTGCAAGGCTGATTTCAACAGGGAAATATGCAATATGTAAAACCAGTCCTGCTCCTGCATTTAGTAATACATATTCAGGTGTAGATGATTCGTAAGCTGCAGTATTATACTGTCCGAAAACAAAATCGCTGTTTACAAAAGCATAAATGTTTTCTGCAGATTTAAATTGCGGGACAGTATATTTCAATTCCGGTGTTAATTTATTTGCCGGAATAAAAGGCAAATTGGAGCCATCTGCTTTAATTCCTTGCATCGCAGAGTATGCAATTCGAGCAGTAGCATTTTTAATTACAGAAGGTGCACAACTTATCTCAACTTCAAAACCGGATAAATTTGCAGTTTGTTGTTTATAACGATAAATCGGAAATCCAAACCACTCTTCACCTGTTGGTTCAATATAAATGTAATCGATAAAATGATTATAAAATACACCTGCATATCCTTGTAAAATATCGCCGTTATAATCAATACTTACTTCGGAATTGATATTTTTTTCATTTTTTAATGTTGGATCACCAATATCATAAGTAAATACACCTTCATGTAAACCGTTAGATGAAAGTTCAGCAAGATTCGGACTGCGAACACCGGTGCTGATATTCGTTTTAAGATTCCATTTTTGCGATGGAAAATAACTCCAACCGGCAAGTCCTGTTACAAACGGACGGTAAATAGTAAATGGGTCAATATCCTTATCGGGTGTGTTAACTCCCGGTGTAAGCAATGTTTTAATATAGCGCAAACCACCACCGCCGCCAATTTCAAACACAGATTTAGTATAATGAAATTTCAAATATCCTGAACCACTGCTTTCCGCCAACCAGGCGTCGGGTACAATTCTTTTTTTACCATAATTCGCATTTTGTTCCACACTTGAAATATTTGCAAATGCGAAATCCAAATGCGGATTAATTGTTTTCAACCACCTGAATGTGTACTCACCTGTTAGCAGATGCATATTTAAACTGATGGCACCACCACCTTCATCTTCCATTCTTAAATTCGATTGTACACCAACATTTAATTTAATAGTTGAGTTAGGTAAATACAATGTATTTTGTGAACTACCAAGATTTAACATAACAACATGATGTGGCCCCGGAAAAATTACGCGCCCAACGAGCATCAGGTTCTTCAAAAAAATCGGTGATATCGCTAAAAATAAATCCATAATGATTAAACGAAAAGTGATAATTATTTTCACTCGTCCAATTTTTTTTATTAAAACCATAAGTGCCTTTTAAATAATAACCGTCGAAGCGACTATTCAAAACACGTGTGCCACTACCATCAGCATAATCGGCATTATTTTCAGCACCAATTCTGATGCGCATCCAGTTATTGCCATAATTTGCTTTGTAACCGAATTGCATCATTCCACCCAGGGTATTTGAATTTATTTTAATTCCATAATCAGTTTGCGCAGTATGTAGTTCTGGTTTTGCTTCTTCTATTATGTTGATCACACCCGCAACAGCTTCTGTTCCATGTAAAATGGAATATGGGCCTTTTATTAATTCAACTCTGTCAATACCTATTTCACTTAATCCCAATCCATGTTCATCTTGCCATTGCTGATTATCAAAACGCAATCCGGAAACCAATACTAAAACCCTGTTGCCATATAATCCTCGTATTACAGGTTTCGAGATGGCAATGCCGGTTGACAGCTGACTAACACCCGGTATTTTAGCAAGTGCATCGCTAAGGTTAAATGCGCCGCTTTGCGATATTTGTTTCAGCGTAATGGGCTGTATTTGAATACTGGTTTGTGTTGCAGATTCATCCTGAAACGAGGTGACAATTACCGGTAATAATTTTACCGTATCAACCTGTGCACGAATAATTCCGGTTAACAATAAACACATACTCAGTATCCAACATTTATTAAATGATGAATACATGAACAAAAATTAATAATTAGAAAAATTGACTGTTGAATTTAAACAACTTGTTTAAGCAGCAATTTTATTAGGTGGCGGGGTAATTACCTCGGTATGTAGTTGACTTATATAATAATCCGATTGTATTACCCGTAATTCCGGCTGAATAATAATACCGGTAATTACTTCATCTTGCATATCCTGAACAAAAGGAAAAAATGGAAATACTTTTGTAGTAAGATGTTGTTTGTTTTTTTCTTCCATTGCATGCACTAAAGCATTTTCTGCTTTATCGTTTATCGCATATAATGTGATATTATCACCATGTTGAACAGTTGCGTAGATATCATAATGTATTCCGTTAATTTTAATTTCGAATACTTGCTTACTGATATAATCTTTAGGTAACTTTTTAAACGACTTGAGTGATAAATTGAGCACCTCAGGGTTTAATTTTCCCATTGCAAATTCATCTTCACGATTGGCGGCTCGAGCGCGCACAAAATGGTGACCAGCAATAAAGGTTAACCCACTGCCTGCAAAAAGCAATACGAATAAAAATAATATCGAAAAAGTCCGCCTGAAAAGCATCAATTAACAAAAGTAAGTCGCTTCCGCCAATAAACTTACACGTTTTGTCACAAAATTGTAAGATTTTTAATTCAAATTATGCTAAAAACTTCGCCGTCAAAGAGTTAACGTTATTGCTGGCACATTTTTTTAACCAGTAACATTTCCTTATCAGCATAAT
Organism: Bacteroidota bacterium; assembly: GCA_016706255.1. Lineage (NCBI taxonomy): Bacteria > Pseudomonadati > Bacteroidota > Bacteroidota bacterium. Next base: position 43,506 of record JADJJZ010000006.1, read on the forward strand.
TAATAATTTCCTCTGCCGAATAAGTGATTTCAAAATCAGGCATAACTCCGGTATAAGGATAATCATAAAAAAAATCGTGGCTTAAATGAAAAATCGGGAATTGAATTTGAATAGTGGAATTAGGTAAAATTAATTTACAATAGCTACCGCCGTTGTTTCCGTTTAATCCACCTGCCGTCTCCTCACCAATTAGAACCGCATCTGTATACCGTCGCAGATATGCTGCAGTAATACCGCTTGCAGAAGCTGACTTGCCGTTAACTAAAACATACAAATTTCCTTCATACCTATATTTATGGGGTTTAATTTTATAAGTAAAAGTAGCATATCCATTTTCGTATTTACAGCGATAAAATTCCCCGACATTAAATTTTAACATTTGTAAAAAATATGTTCTTTTATCGACATAAGGTTTAGCGGCTCCTGTTTTTTTTGTCATTTGGTATGTTTGCACACTATCTAAAAAATACCCTAAAAATTCGGTTAGGTTGTTCCGGTTGCCACCTAAATTGTCTCTTAAATCAATAACTAAATTATTTACTTTATTTGATTCAATGTAATTGAATACACTTTTATAAAAAGCGGAATATTTGTGATCCGGAAATCCATTTATATCTAAAACATAAATAGCGGTATCATTATTTAAGCGATAAAATTTACAATCTTCCATTTCGAATAACAGCGTATTTAATTCAACTACTTCCTGAACAGGTTTAGATTGTATAGATGCAATTTTGAAAGTGCGATCGGGATTTTTTACCGTTACAATAAATGAGTCCGGATAATTTAAAAATCCGGCTAAAAAGAAATAACCATAATCTTTTGTATAACTGTTATTTGTAGTAATAAGATTGCCATCACTGCTGCGGTAATGCCACATTTTGTCAATTAAATAAGCAGTTGGAACAGCATTTATGGAAGCTACTTCTAATGGCAAAGTAATATTTGAAATTGTATCACCAAGCTGCTTAATAAGAAATAATTTTCTCCCATCTATAAATACATCAAAAGGAAAATAATTAGGTTTTATTGGGGGCAAATCCATTTTAATTGTTTCAGTGTATGTATGTACACAATTTACCATAGTAGTATAATACCTGATTTCTTTGTAAAAGGAACGAATGCCAATTGAATCAGTAATTTTAGATTGAAGCGTATCTAATAAGCGTATAGCATTATTAATTGCAAATTCATTTCCGGGATGTGCATCGGCAAGCGCTTGTTGCAAAAAAACAATATCACTTTGCGCCTGTTGGGCAGAAATATTTTGTGCGTATGTATTATTTATAAAAAAAAATAAAAATAAAAGGATATAATATTTCATATGAGGTTCAGCGCGCCTTAAAAACAAAATTAAATGTTTAATCTGATTAGTAAACTATTAATTTTTTACTTTCTATGTTGTTTAAGGAATGAATTTCAACAATATAAACACCGTTAGGCAGGTTTGAAATATCAATAGTATGATCAAATTGTTTCCCTGAAGTATTACCTTGAAGTTTAATATTATTATATCTTCTACCGAGTAAATCTGTAATCATTAATTTGTCAGCGGTAAGGTTGATTGAGGAAGTAATTGTTACAGTATTGTCTGCCGGATTTGGATACAAATTAAATGCTGCCGGATCAAATTGATTTTCGATTTCAAGTGGAAAATAAAAGGATGAGTCAATAATAATAAATTCATCACCTTCTTCATAATCGGTATATGCCATAAAGGTCATTAACATTTCATCTTTTGTATAAGCACCTTCATAAACATCAATAGGAGGGTCATTCGGATTGTCAGGATTATCACTCGTATTATTATAAACCGCAATTGCATGAAAACGTGCACCATCCGGTACTTTCATAACTGATGGAAAAGTATAAAAATATTGCCAATGAAAATCCCAAACCGGAATATCAATAACCGGAATAGAATCACCTTCAATAGTTTCATACCAAATTTTATATGACTGCCCAAGCTTGTGCATATGTGGCATTATCGCTACAAAAGATTTATCGCCAATCATGGCTGATGAACGTTGCTTAAAAGTAACAATGCTATCGGCCGGAATATATAATGATCCGCTGATAGGATTATACAATGGTGTGCTTACTTCACATTCTCGCACTGTTGCAATATCATCAACAAATGTAAAATTTATTCTGGTGCTGTCTGTCAAACCTGCATTGTTAGGCGCATAATGTATTTGTACAACAAAATCAGAACCTACAGGAATTTTAATTCCCCAATTTTCAGGTAAAAATAAGGGCCCGCTACCCGGCGACCAACCCCCAATGTAATTCACAACATTTGGCCATCCGGTATCTTCATTAAATCCTGCCAATGGATCTAACTGATCTAATGAATCAGAATATCCGGTTGGATCTAAATACATATCTACGTGATGCACCAGATTCCAATTTCCGGGAATAATTTCCATTATGTTGAAATATTTATCTTCAGTAAAACCGGTATGAATCACAAAATGGCGATATTCATCATAATCATATTGTGTAACATATTCACCTATGGAAAAACTAGTATGCACAGTATCTAAAATGGATGTCCCGAAATTATAATGTGGCATTTCAACTGATGCTGTATCACCGGCTTCAAGGCCGTCAAAAATCCATTTTGAAATGGCGAATTTTTCGTCGGCCGTAAGCACTAATTCACCTGCAAAATGTGTGTAGTTGTCATCTGCCGGCCATGGTGGCATTTCTTCTGTTAACGCGGCTTCTTCAATTTCACCTGCTTTTATTTTGGCTTCACTGTAGGTTAATAATGAAAAAGGTGCAATTCCTTCAGGACGATGGCAGCTTGTGCAGTTTTTATACAAAATCGGTGCAATATCTGCACTCCAGGTAGTTTGTGTATATACCCTAAAACAAAATAAGCATCCTGATAACAATAAAAAATATTTCACCATGTAAATGTACAATCCCTTTATAAAAGAATTATACTTTTAACAACAATTAAATATAAAATATTTAGTTGGTCTACAGCCTGTTTTTAGCTTAATTAGTTGAAAACCAACTCATTCTGTTAAGAAGATTATTGAATCACACCCAATTCTTTCCCAACTTTAGTAAAAGCAGCAATTGCTTTATCCAAATGATGTCTGTCGTGACCCGCTGAAATTTGCACACGAATTCTCGCCTGTCCTTTCGGCACAACCGGAAAATAAAAACCGATTACATAAATGCCTTCATCCAATAATTTAGCTGCCATGGTTTGACTTAATACGGCATCATATAACATAATAGGTACAATTGGATGTTCACCCGGTTTAATATCAAATCCTGCCGCCGTCATTTTTTCACGGAAATAGGTTGTGTTGGTTTCCAGTTTATCGCGTAATTCTGTTGTTTCACTTAATAAATCTAAAACTGCAATTGATGCTCCGGTTATTGATGGTGCTAACGTATTTGAAAATAAATACGGACGTGAACGTTGACGCAACATTTCGATTATTTCTTTTCTGCCTGATGTAAATCCTCCACTTGCACCACCTAATGCTTTTCCCAATGTGCCGGTAATGATATCTATTTTACCCATTACACCACGATGTTCATGTGTGCCTCTTCCTGTTTTTCCTAAAAATCCGGAAGCATGGCACTCATCAATCATGATTAATGCATTATATTTTTCTGCAAGAGCAACAATTAAATCTAATCGTGCAATAGTGCCATCCATACTAAATGCGCCATCAGTAACAATAATTCTGTTGCGTTGTGCCTGTGCTAATTTTAATTGTGCTTCCAAATCATCCATATCATTATGCGCATAACGATAACGAACGGCTTTACATAAACGAACACCATCAATTATGGACGCATGATTTAATGCATCAGAAATAATAGCATCTTCTTCATTAAATAATGGTTCAAACACACCACCATTTGCATCAAATGCTGCTGCATATAAAATAGTATCTTCTGTCCCTAAAAATTCAGATAATTTATTTTCTAAAGTTTTATGAATATCCTGAGTTCCACAAATAAAACGCACAGAGCTCATACCATATCCATGACTGTCAATTGCTTTTTTTGCAGCTTCAATCACTTTTGGATGTGAGCTTAATCCTAAATAATTATTAGCGCAAAAATTAATTACCGAGCGACCATCTTCTAACTTAATATCAGCACCCTGCGGTGAGGTAATTACGCGTTCGTTTTTATATAATCCTGAATCTTTAATTTCCTGAATTTCGGCCTGAAGACGGTTTTGAATGGTATACATATGTAAATTTTGCTGTGAAATTATGCTAACTAAATGGTTCAAGCAACTTCAAATAAAAATGATTTGTATTTTTATTACTGAATCACACCAAACCAATTTATATGCGCAAGTTGTTTACTGTCGTTTGTTTGCTTTTTTCAGCCCTTTTATCTCAATCTCAAACCCCCATTGGCGGCATTATTAATACGTATTCAAAAGTAGATTCAGTAAATACATGTCTAAACACGGCATATGCGGTTACACCCGGAAGTTTTGCAGTTGGCGATAAAGTTTTGCTCATTCAAATGAAGGGGGCAGATGTAAACCTGACTAACACGGCAAGTTTCGGTAATATCAACGCTTATAACAATGCAGGAAATTATGAGTTTGCGATAATCGCATCGATAACCGGAACTGCTATAAAATTTGAAAATGTATTACTCCGGACATACACAAACGGTGCGGCTTTACAATTGGTAAAAGTGCCTGAATATGCCGATGCCAATGTAACAACCACCCTAACTTCCGCCGAATGGAACGGTTCTACAGGTGGAATTTTGGTTTTACAGGCCGATTTATTGACCCTGAATGCCAATTTAGATGTCAGCGGAAAAGGTTTTAGAGGTGGCAATGCCGGAAATTTCCCTTCCAGTTGCCCTACAGGCACAGGAACCTCATTATACTATTCTGATACCCTCAGTGGAAAGGGTGGCGAAAAAGGCGAAGGAATAGCACTTTTAACAAATGCCTACCTCGCTTGTCGCGGAAAAGCTGCCAATGGAGGCGGTGGAGGAAACGATCACAACGCAGGCGCAGGTGGCGGTGGAAACGGTGCTGCAGGCGGAATTGGCGGCGAAAATGACGAACCGGTGTTTTCTTGCCCGGGAAGCGAAGGTTTTGCCGGAATAAGCGTGGACAACACGGCTTTGAGTAATAAAATATTCGCTGGAGCGGGCGGTGGTGCCGGACATGGTAATAACAATAATGCAAGCGACGGCGGCGATGGCGGAGGAATCGTGATTATAGTAGCAAATCAGATAAATGGCAATGGCTATAGCATCATTTCGAACGGATTATCTGTTACTGACCTTGCCTGGGGCGATGGAGCCGGTGGCGGTGGTGCGGGAGGTTCAGTTGCAATAAATGCAAATACCGTTTCATCACTTGCAATAAATGCAAAAGGCGGAAAAGGCGGCGATACAGGTGCCGACCAATGCACAGGTCCGGGTGGTGGCGGCGCAGGTGGTGTGTTAAAGGTCAATTTAGGCGCTGTTTGGCCCGGAGTAACTACTGATTTAACCGGAGGCACATTTGGAACAAACACTACCGTAACCAGCGATTGCTTTGGAGATAACAACGGAGCTGCTGCAGGTGGAAACGGAATTACCGTTACGGGATTTTCACTATCAGAAAGTGTAACCGCTTATAACCCGGATTTTGCCAACGCGGGAGATGATGAGTTAGTGTGCGCCGGAAATACAATAACATTAAATGCATCAGGTGGCGTTGCTTATAGCTGGTCGCCGACAACTTATCTTGACAATCCTTTAATTGCAAATCCTAATTGCGCGCCGGGTGCGGATATTACTTATACCGTTACCGTAACAAATGGCTCCGGATGTACTGATACTGATAATTTAACTGTAACAATTGCTCCTGCTGTAGTAGCAAATGCCGGTGACGATGTAATTGTTTGTGGTGGAGCCGGTGCTGCACTTTCTGCTTCAGGTGGTGTTAATTATAGCTGGTCACCAACTGCATTTTTAGATAATCCGTTAATTGCAAATCCGGTTAGCTCAACACCAATCGATTTAATTTATACAGTTACAGTAACCGATGCAAATGGTTGTGTTGGAACAGATGAAGTTTTTGTGGATATAAGTAATGCTGATTTTTTAACAACAAGCGATGATGCATCTGTTTGCGCCGGAGGCTCTCTCGAATTAAATGTTAGTGGCGGAACAACATATATTTGGTCGCCTTCTACTTATTTAGATAATCCATTTATTGCTAATCCAATTTGCACACCATTAGATGATATTACTTATTATGTTGCTTCATTTAATTTAGATGGTTGTGAAGATATCGATACGGTAATTATTTCTGTAACAACAAGTGACTTTGTATCTGCAGGTGATGATATTGAAATTTGTGCAGGTAACTCCACAACATTAAATGCAACCGGCGGATTAATTTACAACTGGAGTCCGTCAACTTTTTTAGATGATGCAACAATTGCGAATCCGATATGTACGCCGTTAACGGATATGACATATATTGTTACAGCAACGTCAGGTTTTGGTTGTATTGATGCAGATACTATTTCAGTAAATGTATTGCCTTCCGATTTTGCAGATGCTGTTGCAACGGCAAGTGTGTGCGCCGGAACTACAGTTGAATTATCTGCTTCAGGTGGTGTTGAATATAGCTGGTCGCCTGTAACTTATTTAGATGATCCGTTTAGTGCAAATCCAATTTGTACACCGTTAACCGATATTACTTATACGGTAACTGTTACAAATGCTTTTGGTTGTTTAGATGAGGCAACAGTAAATGTTAATGCAATCTCGCCCTTGCCGGTTATTGCCGGTCCTGATACAGTTACTTGTGGCATTGGTCAGATAAAATTATTTGTAAGTGAAGGCGAATCCTATTTATGGACACCTGCAACTTATTTAGACAATGCATTTGTTCAGGAGCCAACAAGTAATCCCGCAACTTCAATTACTTATATTGTTTTTGTTACAGATATAAATGGTTGCATAAATTCAGATACCGTTGATATTATTGTTAATCCAAATCCGGATATAATTGCATCAAATGATATTACCATTTGCAGAGGCGATACCGTTACCTTGTCAGCAAGTGGTGGTGTTGAATATGTGTGGTTCCCTGAACCTATAGAACCATGTGCCGATTGCGAAACTATTATTGCTGCACCAACTGCAACCACAACTTATACCGTTCAAGGTTATGATGCAAATGGCTGTTTTTCAATTGACGAAGTTGTAGTTACGGTTGATGTGTGTGATGCAATTTATAACCAATTGGTTGGGGAGATAAATATTTATCCAAACCCGGCAAATAATTATATTGTTGTTGAAATGCCGGAAATAGTTACTTCTCCTAAATTTATATTATTCAATATTTTAGGTGAACAAATTCCATTGAAAATAAATACAACGAATAATACTTCTACATTAAACTTTGATAAACTACCAACCCAGCAATTGGTTTTACAAATAGTTACAGATTTTGGTGTTATTTATAAAACAATAACAGTCCAAAATTAATTAGAAAAGGCGCGTTACTTTTTGAAACGCGCCTTTTTTATTTGAGATAAAATGAAATTAGCATTTACATTTTATCGTATCGTAAATTAAATATCCAATCATCGCCAATTACAATTGCATCATCCTCTACACGTAAATACATGTCGTAGTCTACCATGTAATAGATATTGCCGCAAATATTTTCCATACGCAGTTTATTGAAAGGGAAGTTGCGTAAATACAATTGGTGTTTATATTTTCTGTAAATTACTTTAACCTTGTTGTTATGGTTTTGCAGATAATATTTTCCCGTAAAATTTTCAACAGGTATATTGGCTGAATCTTCAATTTTATTGTAAAGCCGTTTATTTAAAAAATATTCTCCGCCAATCCAGGAAAATTCTGTTACGGTATCATTTATCATAACAAACTCAACTGCATTTCTCAATGAGTCGGTATAATAAATGGTGTTTCCCATTTTACCGGTATAGGTTAAGGCATGATACCGTGTACTTTTATTTAATGGTAATCTTAAAATAAGTGTATCACCTTTTAATTTTACTTCGCGTATAAAATTATTTTCAGTAATAAAAACACCTTCTAGTAATTTCTGATTAAATCCGGGCAATACATCCGTTTTTGTTTCTGTTGCCGGGTAGTTCATTATTGCATTAGAAACTTTATCTACGGCAACAAAAGGGGAATAATTAACTGCATTATTCCACGCAATTATAGAAATATGTTCATCCGGGAAACGGCGGTATTGCGTTAAATATTCACCCCAGCCTCCGGAGTGTTCATACACAGCTTTACCACGATATGGTTTTTTAATTATCCCGCAACCATAATAAACACTATTGCCATTATTTAATGAAAATGTTTTTTGTAATGTATCTATCAGTGCCTGCTTTTTTGCGCCAAGCTGATTGTGATAAAAATTTTTATCCCACAAATACATATCATACAAAGTGGAATTTACTCCCGTTGCACCAATTGCATCGGCATAGGCAAATGAGCCGTGTGCTTTTCCTTTTTTAGATAAAGGATAATTGCCCGTTCCGTCCTTCAAATATTTTTCCTTTCCTTCAGACACATATGTGTTCTGCATGCCTAAGGGAATAAAAATATTTTGCGTTAAATATGTTGAATAAGTTAATCCACTCGCTTTCTCAATAACCATTGCAAGTAACATATACCCTGCATTACTATAAGCAAACGATTCGCCAACAGGTGCATTTAATTCGGGATATGCCTGCTGATATTGCACCATGCCATCAAATGTAAATAACTGTTTGTTATAGTTATATAGAAAGGATGCAAGTTCAAATTGGTCGCGAATGCCACTGGTATGACTTAATAGTTGATTTATGGTTATTGGTTGACCATAATCAGGAAATTCAGGCACATATTTATGAATATCGTCGTTGCGATTTAATTTTCCTTCTTCTTCTAACAGCAAGATGGCAATGCCGGTAAACATTTTAGTTACAGAACCAATATTGTACTGTGTGTGTAACCCGATAGGCAATTCTTTTTTAACGTTCGCATATCCTGAAGAACTGAAATAAACAATGGAATCATCTTTTATTACTATAACGCCCATGCCCGGACCATTGCTGTCGGGATTTGTGCCATATAAAATACTGTCTAATTGCTGATAAGTAACTCCGGTTTCAAACTGCGCATACGTGAAGAAATATCCAAAACAAAAAAGCAACAGAAAAAAATAGCGCATGTGTTCCTTTTATTTATTTAAACCATCCGAATAAACCTTTTTTCTCTTTTTCAGGTTTTTCCTTTTTCTCTTTTTTCGGTTTTACTTTTTTAATGTATTTAATATTGTAAATCCAGTCATTACCTATAGTTAATTCGTTTTTATTGAAATTTACAATATACGGCTGGTCTTCCACAACATAAATCGACCCGCCTTTAGGTATTAGATTGTATGATATAAACGGAAAAGGGTGAATGGTTAATTCATCTTTTTTCGAAAAATATTGAATGCGTACTTTTTTATCTAAAGCAGCACAATAATATTTACCTGCAAATGAAGTAATTCTTGGTGGTGTCACGGTGTTTTCTTTTGCATAATAGCGATTACACATAAAATATGTACCACCATCCCAATGCAAACCTTCTATTTTATTTCCATTTATTTGGAATACCACACTTGAACCGATCGTATCAACAAATGCATAACCACCATTTGTTGTAGCACCGGTGTAGTTTAATGCGTAAGCTGTAGTATCTTCATCAAAAATTCTTGCAATATATAATTTCCCTTTTTGGCGATATACGTAGCGCACTAAATTATTTTCTGCGGCGTAAACACCTTCCAGTTTTTGTAAGGTTGAATCGGCAAGGCTTTTTTGCACTAACCAATGTTGCTCTTTAAACGATAACATATTATTTGAAATAGCATCACAAATATCAAATGGTGATATTAAATATGAATTCATACAAATAATGATGGATATATCTTCATTTAAAAAACGACGATAGAGGGTTAAATATTCACCCTGTCCGCCACTGTGTTCAGCAATTGGTTTTAAACGATAGCTTTTAATTAATAATCCTGCACCGTAATGTACATCTGTACCATCAGATAAGGCGCCGGATGTTTCCATTTTAGTAATTAATTGGTTTCCGCCTTTTCCAAGTTTGTTATTTAAAAAATTCTTATCCCATTTGGCAAGATCTTCTGTTGAAGAAATAATTCCACTTGCACCTAAAGGGTTTGTATAGGCTTCTGCTTTTTTTGCTTTGCTATTGGTGTTATTTAATTCATAATGTGTTGAACCATCGCGCAGACTACTATTTTTTCCTTCTTCAACATAAGTATTTAACATGTTTAAAGGTGTAAAAATTGTTGTTTGCAGATATTGCGCATAACTCATTCCTGAAACCCGTTCAATAATAACTGCGAGCATCATGTATCCTGTATGCGAATAGGCAAAAGTGGTTCCCGGTGCTGCATTTAATACCGGATATTTTTTCTGCCATTCCAGCATTTCAGCAAAATTGTTCAACTCATCTTTATCTTCAGAAATTAAAGTTGCCAATTCCAAATGATCACGAATTCCTGAAGTATGATGTAATAATTGTTGAATTGTAATCGGATAACCATAATCCGGTAATTCAGGAATATATTTATGTATATCGTCGTTTAAACTTAATTTGCCGGCTTCTTCCAATAATAAAATTGCGGCACCTGTAAATTGTTTTGTAACCGAACCAATATTAAACTGACTGCTTGGAGTAATTTTCATGTTTTCACCAATGGAAGCTTTTCCGCGCTGAGCAGTATAAATTACTTCTCCCTTTTGAACAATACATAATGAGTAACCCGGTAATCTGGTGCTGTGATCAAAAGTTTCCAGTACGGAATCTATTTTTTCTTTGTTGAAAGTAACCTGCGCGTTGCCAACAAAGGCGGTCGCTAAAAATTGTATAAGTAAATAGCAATAAATAAATCGGATGCGCATGGTTAACATCATTAATTCAAAATGGTAATTGAAGTGAATAACTGCCTCAAAATTAAGCAAGTGTATTGAGATTAAACATGGTTGTCACAAATTGGCATTTTACCCTGTCACAAAATGCGCTTTACTGTGGAGTACAAAAAAAAGGCCACCTGTTAAGGCGGCCTGTATAATATTGCGTGTAAAACTTACTTAACCAGCTTTATTTTGGTCCCTGTTTTAAGGGTTTCATTCTTTTCTAAACCATTAAGCTCACGAATTTTTTCTACTGAGTTATCCGGATATTTTTGAGATATACCCCAAAGAGTATCTCCCGGTTTTACGGTGTAATAGATAACCTCTGTTGTAGGCGCTTCTTTTTCTGCAGGAGCTGCACTAATCAGTTGAATATCAGTGAGTTTTTGTTTTTCTGCCAGGGTCATTTTATTAATCATGGCATATTGCTCTTCGTTTTTGGCAGGAACTGTAATTTTCAATTTCTGTCCCGGAACAATTTTGGTTGAGCTCAGCTTATTCCATTTTTTGATATCTGCCACAGTGCAATCGAACCAATCGGATATATAACCCAGGTTGTCACCTTTTTTTACAGTATAACTCACCACAACCGGTGCATCGGGGTCTGCTATTTCTTTACTTGCTGTAGTTGTGCTTGCAGTAGCGTCACCGGTAGTTTTTGCAGTGGTAGTTGTTTTACTTGCATTAACAGCCTCAACATTTTTGGCTAAAGTTGCCAGATTTTGCGATTCTTTTTTATCTAAAGAAGCATATAACGAATCCTTATTTGCATAAAAAGTTGCCACTGATTTCATAGGTAAACGCAGCGGATAAGGATACGGAGAACCCGGAATTGTTTTTGTTTTTAACGCCGGATTATTCAACGCAATTTCATCTGCAGTCAGCCCAACATAAGGTGCTAACTGTTCGATGGTCATTTTGTGGGTAATCATGAGCGTATCCATCATGCTGAAATCGTAATCATATTTCGCCGGACGAATATTGTGTTCTTTATGATATTCAAACACATAGGTAGCGGCAATAAATGCCGGAACATAACCACGTGTTTCTTTTGGAAGGTAATTTTCAATATCCCAGAAAGTTTTATCTCCCCCACCAGCTTTACGCAATGCTTTGTTCACGTTTCCCGGTCCGCAGTTATAAGCTGCAATTGCCAGGAACCAGTCGTTATAAATTCCGTATAAATCTTCTAAATAGGCTACAGCTGCAACGGTTGCCATATAAGGATCTCGGCGCTCATCAACATAAGAATCAATTCTTAAACCCATTAATTTGCCTGTTCCGTTCATAAACTGCCACAAACCGGTTGCTCCTGCTTTAGAAACTGCATGTGTATTTAAAGCAGATTCAATAATAGCAAGATATTTCAGCTCAATAGGCATGTTTTTACGGTCGAGTTCTGCTTCAAACATGGGAAAGTAAGATTGACTTAAGCCTAACATGTTGGAAACCTGCGTGCGGCGGCGCATACAGTATAAATCGATAAAGCCCTGCACTGACTTATTGTAAGTATAAGGTATTGGTGAATTGATTTTGCTTATACGTTCAGCATATACTTCAGGTGTAAAACGCGGCGTATCGGTAGCTGCGTAACCAAGCATATCATAATCTTTCTGGTCAAAAGCCCAGGCCGGATTACTCGAAAAATATGCGTTAAAAATACTGTCTATCGCGTCGATACTTTCGTCGGTACCATTTAAGATAACGTCATTGCCCGGACCGCTAGAATTAGAGACTTGTGCTTTTGCCACACCCCATAGCAAAAGGCATAATACGGTAATTCTGATGTAGTGCATTGGTTAGATTCCCCCCTTGTTTTAAAATTTGGTCGTTGTTGTAAATGCTGTTAGGGTTATAAAACTATAAAATTAGCTAAATATTGTACCCGAGAATACAAATATCATTATCAACAGCCAAATTTTAATAATTTTTAAGAAGATGGTCTGTCACAGAAAGCAGCAGGTCTTCACTATAATAATTCCCCATAAACTGGGCGCCAAATGGCATTCCGTTGGTATGTCTAAATAAAGGGACACTAATGGCAGGTAGTCCTGTTATATTTGCCTGAACGGTAAAAATATCGGCAAGATACATTTCAATCGGGTCAGTTGTTTTTTCGCCCAGTTTAAATGCTGTACTTGGTGTGGTAGGTAATAAAATGAGGTCGTATTCGCTCAGGGTTTTAGTGGTATCATCGCGGATAATGCGGCGTACTTTCTGAGCCTTGGTATAATAAGCATCGTAATAGCCTGAACTTAATACGAAGGTTCCAAGCATGATTCGGCGTTGCACTTCTTTCCCAAAACCTTTTGAACGTGAGCGTTTGATAACACTTTCCATATCACCTGCCTCCTTATCGCGGTAACCGTAGTGAATGCCTGAAAAGCGGCTAAGGTTTGATGATGCTTCAGCGGTTGTAAGCACATAATACGTTGGCACGAGGTAATCCAGGAATTTTAAATCCTGCGCTTCAACGGTATGGCCTTCAGCTTTTAATTTTTCAATAAGTGTATACATCGCTCCACTAATTTCCGGGTCAATCTTAGGATTGTCGAGGGTTTGCGGGTAATAAGCGATTTTTAATTTTTTGTCGAGATGTAATTTTTCGGAATAAGCCGGAACCGGGTGTTGAGATGAGGTTGAATCGTTAGCATCGGCTCCTGCCATTACTTCCATCATCAAAGCCATGTCTTCTACCGTGTTGGTGATTGGTCCGATCTGGTCGAATGAAGATGCAAAAGCAATTAAACCGTATCGTGACAAGCGGCCATAGGTTGGTTTAAATCCGATATTGCCGCAAAAAGAGGCGGGCTGACGAATACTTCCGCCGGTTTCGGAGCCGAGACTAGCCATACACAAATCGGCCTGAACAGCTACGGTTGAGCCTCCTGAGCTACCACCTGAAACCCTTGTATTGTCCATATCGTTTAAAACCGGACCAAAGGCTGAGTTTTCATTTGATGAACCCATTGCGAATTCATCACAATTACATCTACCGATGATTATAGCATCTTCGGCAAGTAATCGATCAATAACGGTGGCATTATATAAAGAATGAAAATCGTCGAGCATTTTAGAAGATGCAGTGAGTTTTTTGCCTTTCATGGCAATTACATCCTTAACACCTATTACCATGCCGAACAGCTTGCCAAGTGGCTTTCCGCTCTTGAGTTTTGCATCAAGTGCATCAGCTTTTTCAAGTGATTCGTTTTCGAAAATTTCTAAAAATGCGTTGAGATGTTGTTTTTCGTGGTTGTTTTGCAGATAGTATTCTACCACTTGCCTGCAGGTAAAATCACCCGCACGCATCCCTTGCTGAACATTTTTCAGTCCAGTACGTACTATTGAACTCAAACCGGAATACATCTAAAAGAGCAAGATTTATTTCTCTTCAGATTTCTTAGGTTCGTCCATTCCCTCACGAATTTCGCGGCTTACGTTGTTTTTAGCATCGTTAAACTCACGAATACCTTTACCAACGCCACGCATTAGTTCCGGTATTTTTTTACCGCCGAATAGTAATAACACAGCAAATAAGATGATTATCCATTCCATTCCGCTTGGCATTGCTAGTAAGAGCACATTATTCATTTCCTGAACTTTTGATTTCAATACAAAGGTATAGGTTTTTTGTATCGGATGGGTAAAAATGTTTTAAAATCGGGGTGGAGGATTTGAGGGAACGCGGAACCCGGCGGGGCGGGTCGCAGATTTTTGCTGATTTAAACTGATTTTTTTGGTTGGATGTGTTTGAAGAGGGAACCTGCCTACCGGCAGGCAGGCGCGGAACCCGGCGGGGCGGGTCGCAGATTTTTGCTGATTTAAACTGATTTTTTTTTGGGGATTTGTGAAGGATGCCCGCAAGCGGGGTACACATTTTTTGGTGGATGTTATTAAGGGTGGATGATGATATTTTTGATGAGAATAATTTTAATTTTTTTCGAAAATGTGGTAAATCTGGTATGTAGGGGCGAATTGAATGCGCCCTTACATACCGGATTTACGTTTGGTTAGGAAGGATTTTATTCGTCGAGGTAGTTGATGTCCATTTGCCAGCCGCAGCTGATGCTTATTACTGAAGGTTCACGGTTGATGGTGTGGAGTAGGTCGATGTAGGATTTATCGTAAAGGGTTGATTTAATTTTGAATTCATAATAATTTCCTGAGCCCATTATTGGGAAGAGTTTTGCATCATATTTATCGGCAATTGTTTTTATAGAATCATATGTAAGGTACGGACTTACAATTATTGTTGCTGTTTTTTCCGGATATGCCATCTTACCGCTGCCATTAAAAAATGCTGCCTGTGATAAACTACCGATGGATGATTCATTAATTAAATTTTTTATTGTTTGTTGCAATTTTTGTGGGTTTGTTTCTAAAAGTGTGATTACAATCTGCTGCGGATAATATTTAAAACTTTGAAATAAAACATTAGGATATTTTGATTGTAAATATTTTACTTCAATTTCAATACTGCCCGGTTTTGTTTTACTATAAAAAAAGACATCCCAATTAATTAAATATTCATTGTTAACCCAGGTAATCGGTATTCGTATGCCGTTTTGTTCAACATAATCTTCATTTTGTTTAATTAAATAATAAGTAAAATAGGCCTCACTACCGTTTGCCCATTGAATAAATTTTGCATCAACATGTGCGCTGTCACAAATAATTTGAATACTGTCTGCATCCATCGGAACAAATAAAATTAAATTGTTTCCACTTTTTTCAAAATCAGCTGTAATCCATTCTGTTTTAGTTTTAATATGAATGGAAATTGTTTTACTTAATCGTTCAGGGTTTCCAATTGTAACAGTTAGTTTTTTATTGTAGTTGGTTGACAGTTGGGGAAAACCATTTTCATCCCAATTACGCCATACACCTGACTTTTGGCCATTTTTTGCATTAATTAATCCGTATGACTTAGGTATACCTGAATCATATACCTCCAATACCATTCGTGTATTTGATAAGGTATCTTTTTTCGACTCATACCGGATAATTTTACCGGTTTGTTGATCCCGAACTTCAGTGCCCGGCGCTGCTACAAAATAGGAAAACCCTTTTATTTCTCCGGATTTATCACCGTAATAGACATAAGTATTTCTTTCTATTAAATAAACTGTTTCCGGAAACGGCGTTAGCCATTCGTTATAGGTTAAATAAACTTTAGATTGCGGCGCAATTTTATCCGGTAAAGAAAATGTTGATTTACTGTAACTGTGCGATAAGGAAAGATTTAGTGTGTCCGGGCAATTGTTAAATAAAGAAAAACTATCGGTATAGGTATAATATTTGTCGTTAGAGGGCAATTGTAAAACCGGTAAAAAACCATTCGACCGTTTAGCCCATGTGATACATTCTTTTTGGTAAGTATATTTAAAAGGTGGTAATAAAAATTCAATTTTTCGCTCCGTAAAAATCCATTCACCATTTTCCAATTTATAATGATCGTAGTATTTTTCCTTGTGGTTTTGACTGATTTCGTACTTAGTTATGAGCGGGTTGTTTTCTTTTAATACAACATTATTGCTATTGCTCAAAACCGAGTCATAAATATATTTTTGCTGATCACTGTCAAAAATATAATAACAGAAATTGGTGGAGCGGATTTGATTTTTTTCATCTGTTACTTTGGCCGTCATAATTCTAAAATCAGAAACGCCTTCAGGGTTGTCGTTATAAAAATCTCCTGTTTCAATGTTTTGTTTAAAATAATTCGCGGGAAAAGGTAAAGTTCCTGTTATAGGTATTTTCTGAATTACAGCCAATGTGTTTTTATCATGCACTCTTACCTGATATACCTGCAATACGGTGTCACCAACGCTTTCATCAAATTTTTTGCTGT
Organism: Bacteroidota bacterium; assembly: GCA_016706255.1. Classification (NCBI taxonomy): domain Bacteria; kingdom Pseudomonadati; phylum Bacteroidota; species Bacteroidota bacterium. The sequence continues at coordinate 60,336 of JADJJZ010000006.1, forward strand.
AATCAAACTTTAAATAGGTGTTTTTGATGGGATATTGCGGTAGTGGAAGGGGTTTTCTGACCGCTATGTCAATTGTGAAGGGATCAAACAAGGTTCCATCATCAAAACGAATGTCTGTGATTGTTTCACGGTCAAGGTTATTATTACAAATGTCTACCGATTTGGAATAGGGCATGTAAACATAAATGGAATCCCTTGTTTTTTTATTAATGATTAATGCCTGATATAAGAGCTCAGGCTTATCACCTTTTTGTGTTGGTATTTTACAGGTATACCAGTTGTTATTTAATTTGGGATAATAGTTTTGTGTTTCATAAGGATTTTTTTGATTGCGAGCGTTTTGGGGTGTATTTCGTTTAATTTTTCGCGGGGTTAAGTCCTGAGTATTGGAACTGTAAACCGATACATTTTCATACCAGTAAGGCAAACTATCTTCATTAACCAGAAATACATCAAACTTACCGTCATCTATTGATTCACCATTATTTACAATATTGATAATAAATAAATGGCTGTTATATTCCATACAACCACCCTGTCCATATCCATTGTTGGCCAGTAAGCATACAAAAAGGAAGAAAAATAGTTGCTTTAAAAACATATATGCGGTGCTTGCTTTAAGGATGCAACACATCAGTAATTTCCATAAGTAGCGCTGAGTTAAGCTGCTGCCAGGGCAACATATTCATTGATAATGCGCTCTAATTCTTTTTTGCTGGAGTTAATTTCATCAGCATCTTTGAAGTATATAATTCTGCGATCAGGAAAATCACCTTCCAGTAAATCTGATTTTAATTTTGTGCAGGTAACATGATGTAAAATCAATAAAATTGTATTGTCAGATTTTACATTAAACGTGAGTAAATCAACATTGGTAAAGTAACTTGGCGCATTCCATTTAATACGTTCTTTTAAATTGCTATTTGCATTTTTTATAATGCTGCGCAATAATTCTATTTCAGTTTTCAGAGGATGTACCAATTCCAGCATGAATTTTTCAACTTGCTCTTCGTTAGAAAGTTTAGGTGTTTTTGACTTTGGCATGTGGTAAAGATAAATAATTTGGATGAAAAGTAAAAGTGCCAAATCGTCGCAAAACTTTATTCTTGTAAAACAAGTGATTTTGAAATATAATAAGTGTTATCAATTACTAATGTGACAATTAAATTTTGTAAGGTAAATGATTTATCCAATACAACGTTGTAAACAACATCGCCCGGCTGAGTAATTTCAATTTGATTTGATTGTAATAGCGCGCCGGAATTATTTGTTATAAAATACCGTGCAGCTACCTTAGATGTTACATTAAACTTTATTGTAAATGCGGCTGTGGTGGGATTTGGAAAAATTTCCATGGTATAGGGATTCGGAACATGAATGGTTTTTATTGTGTTAGGTGCGGCAGGAAATAATTTAACAATATAAATGTTTTTATCCGCAGCAGTGCGATTTGTTTGATTCATACTAAATGGGTTTTTTGTCGGGCTGCTGATTCCCCCTAAAATATATCCAATTGTGATTGTATCCCCTTCAAAAAGTGTTTCTTTCAATATTTCTGAATGTTTCGACGACAAATTGTAATTGGGTAAAAATTCAGAACTACTTCCTTTGAATCCAGGCATACCCCCAGGGATATAAAATTCAACCAGGTTTCCGGTATTATCGCGTGTTATTCCACTTATTGTATTTACAAACGGAACAAGGTCATCCTGATATAATGCGCCATCAACATAATAGTATTGACTAATTCCACCAAAAAACAACGAAGTCATTTTATTTTCGAGACTATCATAAATATTGGCGTGTGCAGTATGATAATTGTTTAAATACTGGTTAAATGTAGTTCTGGCAACATAATCACTTCCGGATATTTCAACCGGATATAAAAATGGCAAATCAACATATTTTTGGAATACACCCGAGGAAATAACCAAACCTTCATTTCCATCCGGGAAAATATGTGATAAAAGATTGAAGTCGCGGCGATGTAAATGAATTGGGTCTGTTATTTTTTGATAATTCGCAAACGATAATTCCATGCCGTTGTTGTTGATTGTAAATTTTTGAATGGCATCGGTATAGGTTTGAACATAGGTGGGATGTCCCATTGGATTGTATTCGCCATCAAACCGCTGTCCGCCAACTAAATAATATAATTCGTTAAGTTTTGACAGTTCACCGCCGGTAACCGCGAAAATTGGATCCGTAATTTGTTTGAAAAACGGTGTAATATCAGTGTTATTGACAATGGCGTTTATTAAGCCTGATACGTTTATTGTAGTTAAATTTGGAAAGGTTTTATGTGTAGCGGCGCTTTGTGAATAACAGTAACCACCAATTAACACTAGTGTATCGGCATCCTGATAAAAGTTCATGTTGCTTGATTGCAATTGTTCATTAATTGATGTCGGCAAACTATTTAATTCGGCAGACCATACTTGTTGATTTTCAATATCAACGACGTAAATTTCCGTATTGTTTTCAGATTCGGGAAAGGAAGCAAATGGTTGTCTGGGGTGTAAACCATCTGTTCGACCACCGATAATGAGCCATTTTCCTTCATGTTCAGCAAAAGCAAATGAATGTATACCAGGCAATCCGCTTAATTGAATAGAATCAATTTTAACACTGTATTTAAAGGGTTCTTGGGCTTTTGTTTCTATAACTTTTATAAAAAGTGCAAAACAGAATGCTATAAAATATTTCATTGAAAATAATTTCTACAAAAATATTTTTATTTTAATGCGCAGTCTGTTACTTAAGTCACTTATTTATACCTTGCAGCAATAAAAGCAGATGATTTATGTTTTAACTTAAATTTTGATATAAATTATATCAATGCCTACAGCAAATAATTTTTAATACTAGGTATTATTGATTTTTTATTAATGCTAAAGCTTTTTCTAAAATAACATCTCTCCCTTCAACTAAATCCTGAATTGTTGGATGTATGCTATAATCGGGAATTAACCCATGTCCCGTATTTTTATCTTCCTCGTTTATTGAAAACCGTAGTGTAGGGAGTTCAACACGTAATTTAGTTTCAGGTAGGATAATGGTTTTTACCAGGCCGTTTAAGCTGTAAATGCTGCCACCACTTTCTTCCCCAACAAAAATAGCGCGGTTGTGTCTTTTTAAGGTAGAAGCAAATAACCCGGAATTTGAAAAACACCCTCCATTAATCAACACATAAACTTTTCCTGAAAATACCTGTTTCCGAACCTTTTTATTGTATGATTTTTCGCCATTAACTTTTTTGTTTCGAACATCATCAATACTTGAATATGCCTGATCTACTTTATAAAAATTATCTACCATATTAAAAGTGGTATCCAACAAATAGGATAGCACATGAATACTATTTACCATATTACCACCCTGGTTGTCGCGAATGTCGATAATCAGGTTTTGAATATTATTTTTAAAAATAGTGTCAAAACACTTGTCAATTTCTTTAACTAATTTTTGATGATAGGTGTTTTTTAAAATTTTTAAGTCCCAGTCTTTAATTTTTAATATGGCAATTGAGTTTTTTGTGTCCATAGTTAAAGTAACTGCTGTACCTGGTTTCTGACCATATGTACGACTAAACTGGCGATTGGGATAACGGCTTTCGCGATTAGCAAATATTTCTTCCTTCGGTAAGGCCTTAATGGTTGTCACTTCCTGTTTACCGTCAGGGCTGATATATTCAATATTAAACGTTTCAGGATGCCCGAATACATAACTGTAATACTCATTAAACCACCAGTTTAAAATCCAAATCGGATAGGAAGGATTGTTGCCATCACGCATCATTGTAGATAACAACTTGTATAAAATATCGCTACTATTGATTCCGTTTATAGAAACTATTTGTGAACCATTGGGAATCAAATCAGTTGCACTATAATTTAATTCAACAAACATTTTTTCGCCATCATTTAAAATGCGAAAGGGGAAAAAGAGGGAATTTGTATTATGATAATTAATTGTTTCTGTATTAGGAAAAATCATAGTATGACCATCTTTTATCACCGATAGCACCGGTGAAACATAGGCATAAAATTCTAAATCGGTCATAGGACCGGGAATATTATTTTGCAGGCTGTCAAAAACATGAAATATCGTTTTCATATCTGTATAAGTATACAAACCGGCGTGTTTCAGCTCCAGTTGGTGTTGCAGATAATTGATGTCACTTTTTATTTGTTCGGTAGTATAAGTCGGAGATTGTGCCTTAACAAAAGTTGAGCAACAAATAATTATTAATAAAATAAAATATTTCATTATTAAGTTTTAGGCGTATTTTCTTTGTTTGATTTACGCGTTAACAGCAAGGAAATTACATCCGCACCAATTACCAAAGTGCAACCAATAAAAGTTTTTATTACATAGATTATTAGATAAGTTTGCCTATACGGGTTGAACGGAAAATCTGATTGAGCTGCTATTACCTTTTCATTAAGCAACGAAATACAATTAGGAATGGCATTGGCAATTAATACGAAACCAAGTATAATTAAAATAAGTTTGTATGTGGCTTTTTGATCAACAAAGGGTGTTAAAATAATTGTATAATCATCCTCTTTGGTAATTAATTTCAATATTTTACCAGTCTTAAAAAAAAACAAATAAAACAGACTTGTATTTATTATTAAATATATTCCTATAATTATCGCTGTTATTTTAATCGCAGGAAAATAGCTTCCATTAATATCATGAGAATAATCCTCAAACTGAAAAAGCATACTAAGTGTTGTAATCAGATCTTCCAAATGGAATACTCCTGTAAATAGAAATAACAATCCAAAAGTTTTAATTAAAATTTCATAAACATCTACTTTTTTCATGGGTGAGGTTTTTATTAAGTTCAAATTAATGTGACACAACTAATTGCAGCGTTTGTTTTTCACCTTTTGCATTTTCAATAATTACAGTATAAATACCGATCGGTAAAGCAGAAATTGAAATTGAAGCTGTTGAATTATAATTGTTTATTTGAATTAATTCTTGCCCAACCATATTAATAACACTTACTGAAATACCCGTTTGTGTAAGGTTCCCAATCTGAAAAATTGAATTTGCCGGGTTTGGAAATATGGCTGCATTTTGCAAAGTATTTTCCGCAGGAATGGAATTCGGTCCGTTGATATTCCTTACATACCAAGGGTCAATATCAAATTCATCTTCAGGATGCTCAACATTGTGGTATGCTAATACAAATGCGATATCACCATTTATAGCAATAGATGGTTCACCAATTGCAAGTGCATTACCTTTTGAAATCAATAATTGTTCATCTGTCCAACTATCCCAATTGTTTGGAATAGATTGTTTCATACGATAAATATCAAAATCGCGAGAATAATATAAATAGGTTCCACTGCCATCTGTGTGTAATTGAGGATGTTCAAGGTGACCGGTAGCATTTGTAATACTGGTCATTTTAACAGGAGTTTCCCAACTTGTGCCATCGTCATAACTAAAAGCATACATAAAATCTCTTAAACTGGCATCAACATATTTTTCATACACTAATAATAAGGTATCCGAATTATTAATTCTTCTTAAAACGGGATTATCAACTATAAATTCACCACCGGCGGAATTAATTGGTTCCGGTAAAAGCACTGCGGATGCTATATTGTCGGGGTTTGCATTTGTATTGTTTATCATCGAGATATCACCGGGTCCTGTAAATAAAAAATGGTCAACAAGGTTAGGATTATCAACCGATTGTAAAGGAAATGGTCCACCTTCAATTTGTCCGGGTCTTGCCATATCAGATAATACCCAGCTACCAAATTCATCATTAATATTATCGCGATGTGCATATAATATATCGAGATTCATAATTGTATCGCAGCCAAAATAATTAAATGCCATGTCCATGCCATAGGTTTCAGCATAAGGACGGATAAATTGTGTGCTCCCAATTGTTTCACAAACCGGTAAAGCGGCATTTGCTGCTATATAGGTAAACCAGGAAAGTAAATCGGCTGGTGCATACAAGGTGTAAAGGTTTAGTCCATCTGCCGAAATCTGCAAACCGTCTTCCCATCCATAACCTGATAAAGGTTGGCGATAAGGCGTGCCTAATATGTCGGTAAATGCAGGCGCTACAACAGGAACGGTATTTTCTTTAATACTATCCCAAATTTCTTCCGGGTCGGTAAGTTGCGCGTGGATATTATTGGTAAATAAAAGTAAAAGGGGTAAAATCAGCTTAGTCTTCATTTAATAAAGATAAGGAAGTTTGTAATAATTGAATATTATTTTACCTCAAGGTTGTTGTAATCAGTAATATTATCATAAACCGGCAAACCTGTTTCTAAAATAATAGATTTAAGGATATCCAATGATTTGCCCTTTAGGTTTGCCTCAGGATAAATATGCATCTTGTCACAATTAAAACAAATTGACAACGCTGCAATGGGTTTGCCATCTGCATTAAAAAATACGATACCATGGTGCGGAATAAAACAAAATGTTTCTTTGGGATTACTAACTTCCGGTTCTGAATTTATAAAGACAATTACCTGATTTATTTGAGTGGCATTCAAAACTTTTCCTGAATCGGGCATTATCTCAGCCGTTAAGCGTCCATTATTTATTATTAATAAACTATCATAATTTATCGAATCACAATTATACAAATATGCTTTAACAATGGCGTATTCCGGTTTTTTCCACGAAAATGTTTTAGCATTTTGTGCAAATAGATTAACGGGAAATAGTATTACAAAACAAACTTGTAAAAACTTTAGCATTTATAAAATAACCATTTTAGTTGTAATTACGTTTTTATTTTCTGAAACATATTGCACTGAATATATACCTGAACTAAACATTGAATTATTAATTTCAATTGTAGGATTTGTTGAATGTAAAAATTTTATTAACCTCCCGCTTACATCATAGATATTTAATGTAAAATTTTTTTCGTTGCCAACAGTTATTTGTGCAGTGTTTTTCACCGGATTAGGAACAATGGTAATTGTATGTTCATCTTTTTCTAATTCAGATATACCAACAGGATACACAAACACGTAAAATAGGTCGTGCGCTTGACAACCATTTGCATCTGTAAGTAAAAGCGAGTAAACGGTGGTTACATCCGGACTTGCTAATGTGTTTAAATCGGTGGGGTCGGATAACACATAATCCGGTGACCATAAATAAGTGTAAGGAAAAGTGCCACCCAAAAGAGCACTGTATAAAGATGTGGTATCCATTGAACTGATATATGCCTGTTTTACCTCTAAAGTATTAACAAATGGATAAAGCGATATTATAATATCATCTGAACAGGTGGCTCCGGTTGCATCTGTTACTGTAAGTGTAAAGAGTTGTTCACCGTCGATACCGGATATTAATGAAGGATTGATTACTGTTGTATCATTAATAAAATCTGAAGCGGTATAAATATGACCTAAAAATTCGTAGTAACAACTCCATGAATAAGAAAACGGGGCTTCGCCGGTAACAGTAACATTACTACCCAGGGTTAACGTTTCTATTGGATACTGCTCACAAAAAGTGGTATCAGGGCCAGCATCAACAATACATTGGGTTTTAGCGGAATAATACCCTATGGATAGTAGGATAAATCCTATTATTTTGTATTTAATCATGGTGTATACTTTACACCAAATATAACTAACCCGGATTGATTTAACAACAAATATTTATTTGAAAGCGGCCTGACGTAAAATAGTTTTTCCTATTGGCAATAGTGTAACTAATTCAGATAAACCGCTTTCGGGATTTTGAAGGTTAACTTGTATTGTTCCATTTTTATAAACAGGAGCACTTCCCGGAATATATTTATATATTATATTTTTATCAGAAGTATAATAATAATCAGTAAAACCCGTTGCGTATTGTTTTCCGGTTGATTCTTTTCCGGTAAAAGGTAAAGCATAAATTAAGGGACCGTATGTAAAATAAAATTCCTTCTGATTATCTTCCATAACAATAACATCGGCAGAAAATGTAATATTTATTTTAGAAGTGCCGTAAAATACCCTGCTTATCACAATATAATCATCCTGCATTTCATAATAATCATCCGTAATAATGGAATTTACCCAGTCGGGTTTTCGAATTTTTAGAGTAAAAGGTATGGCTTCGCTAACAGTAATTTGATATTGTAACGTATTGGTATATGGATATTCAGTTATTGTTTGAATATGCACATTGGCATTACCAATTTTTGTTTCTACCGTGTTTGGCATTAATAAAGTAGCAACCAAAATTGTTTCACCTTCTTTCATCCAAGCGGCACTTACAAAGTAAGGTGAAATGCGACCTGCATTTGGTGTACAACAAACAGCAACATCCTGATGCACCGGTGAATATTTATAACGGGTTTGATTTCTTCCCGGCTCTGCTTCACCATTTTTTGTGCCATCCATTTGATACGAATTATCTGTCTTCAAATACGCTATACACGATTTTTCAGGATGTCGACTGCCCATTCCTGCATTGTAAAAAATATTTTCAACCGCATTACCATATTCATTTAATCCGGTTTTTTGTAATAAATCGATATAACTTGCCATTAACTCATGTATGGAACAATATTCATAACCAATAACAGCATCAGCCTTTCTTCCACCCACCCATTCATCACCAATTGGTCCGCCGGCAATAGTAGTGGCAGATTTTACACGATTAATATAAAGGTTTAATGCTTCGATTAATTGTTTATCGCCACCGGCATAAGCTGCAACCAATAGCGGACGAATATGTTCATATGTATGCACGCCATGCGATTGCAATCGATATTCCGGATTTAAAATGCTGCTGAGTTGAACATCTTTTTCGGAAGTATAATTTTCACAAAAATCGCGATATAAAAAAAGCGCATAATCACGATATTTTTGATTTAATGTTAAAGCATACATTCTATCTAAAACATCTGTAAATGTTAATCCATGAGCAACACCACCCGAAAAATCTTTTCCGGCATAAAACGGATGTGATTTATTAATTGGGTAATTAGATATCACATTGTCAACTGCTTTCACCAATGCATTCCAAACAACACTATCGTTTGTATATTCGTAATAAGCCAGAATACCACGATACAAAGTAGTTTTCGACCACAATTCGCCATTTTCAGATTTAAAATTGTATCTTAATTTATCGTCATAAATGCCAATATAGCCATCTGCGTCCTGTGTATTTAAAATAGTTGTAATGTAATTTTTCACTTTAATCAATGCAGCAGAATCGTTTAGTAAAATGGCATATCTAATGTATCCATCCCACCAGTTACTTTGTGTTTCACTATTCCACCATTTGTATTGTTCATCGCCGCCGGCATCGCCCGATTTTAAATTTCCAAGATCTGCAGATTTACTGTTTTTGTGGATGCGTCCACTTGAATATATCGGGTCATAAATAAGTGTAGGAACCAAACTGTCCAGATGGCCTACAAAGCCCTGCATGTCTTGCTCCATTTGTGTTTTCAGCCAACCTTCCGGTTTAATTGCACCAAGGGGTAATAATTGAAATTTTTCTTCCACTGACTGTGAATGTGTTTTACCGACAAAACAAAAAAATATTGATATAAATAAAAGAAATGACTTCATAATATTGGTCTAGGACATTTACTTTTTCTTTTTTTTAGAAGCTTTTGCATGTGGATTAAATTCTAATGCAAGGTTAATCCAATATTCAAAATCTTTTTTGCTTTTCATGCCGGTTTCATCAATAATAACATAACCAATCATTGGTCGTGAAGTAAAATCCATTGTTTTGCAACCTTGTTTTTCAACGCAGTCATTATGTATTTTAGGGTCGATACGACACATCAGGTCATCTTTTATTACACCGACACACATTTTGCCATTATACATAAAGGTGAGACCACCCATCATTTCTTTTTCTTCTACAGGGTGAAGTGCTGCAAATCGCTCACGTATGCGATTTGCCAGTTTTTCATTGTAAGCCATGCTCAAACTTACAATTTTTTTAAAAATAAATTGAGTAGAGGTAAGAAAGATTTCAGCTGCTAAGCTTATAAGCCTTAACCAGTTTATTCCATCCCGCTAACCTTCCTACAACTGACAATATGCCATTCATTGTGCGCATCACAAATGGAGATGGGATTAAAGAGAAAGGCTTCAGACCAAGTCGCGGAAACATATAAAAATATTTTACAAAATGGCTTGCCGAGCCCGGATTCGATTGATTTAAAAAGAATAAAATTTTAAACATTTCAACGGTATCAGCAACAGGCGTATAATAAACCTCCATTTTAATATTTGTTGTGCCAATATTTTTAATTCCATGCACAACATTTTTAGCAATAAATAACGTATCTCCGGGTTTCTTAATTAATTTTTTCCCATTAACAGTAAATTCCACTTCGCCTTCTAAAACAGTAAAATGTTCATCCATATGCGGATGAATATGACTTGGAACACCTCCACCGGGTTCGCACCACCACATCATTTTAAAAATATTATTTTCAACTGAAACAGGTAAAAATGTTTCCTTGCCCATTTTTAATTCACGGAATATTGATATTGCCATTATGTGTGCTTTTTAGTAAACACAAATGTAAAATCAAATTTGTAGGTTGGGGTGTGATTTAAATCACAAAATGTTTTGTTCGGCCAGGCGTGCACGCATGCGACTCAGTGTTTCACGCGAGATATCCAGAAATTGGGCTAAATGTGTTACCGATATTCGCTGCACTAATTCCGGTTTATTTATAAGCAGGTATTTATAACGTTCTTCCGGACTGAATTTCATTAATATCGTAACATGTTCACGATGATTATTTAAAAAAGCTGCTGCTATTTTAACACCCACTCGTTCAATAACAGGTGATTTTTCGGCAATCGCTTTTAAATCATCGAGGTAGAAATAAATAATTTCTGAATCTTCAATTGCCTGAATATGATAATCTATAGGTTGATTATTAACATAACTTCCGCAATCATCAAAAAATGCTTCCTCCATAAAAAACTGAATTATTTTTTCATTACCATTATTATCTGTCACATAATGACGCAGTATACCGGATTGTACATATACTGAAATAGGTGGCATATCACCGGCAGTAAAAATAAAATCACCCTTTTTCAGAAATTTGAACCGGGCTAGCGCCTGCATGGCTTCCAGTTCTTTTAATTCAGTATCGGTTAAGGGTTCAAGTTTTTTAATGGTGTTTATCAGATGATTCATTTGGCGGCCTTTGTCCAAATGTAATAAAGTTTATACAAATGAACTTGAATTAATCACCCTTTTCAATTTTGTGATATGTAATTTTTCCGTTTATGGACAATTCTGCCAGATACATGCCTGCTGCAACGGATTGGATATCAACTAAAATCGAATTGGAAATATTTGATTCTGAACGATATACAACCCTTCCACTTAAATCCATAATTTTGAGTGATACATTTGAATAATCTGTGTTACCCGTTTCTATAGTGAATAACCCAAAATTGGGATTTGGATATATGCTAAGATCTGATTTGGAACTACATTGTGTTTGAATCGGTGATGACACTGAAATTGCACCATTAGCATCAATTAACAACAATCTGAAATAATCGTTTTCGCTTGTTTCAATAGTATAGGTGTAGTGCTGTTCAATTGTGCTATATCCCTGAGCAGTTATATTGGTTATATCTTCCCATTGCTGTAAATCATTCAATCGTTGCACAACAAAATGGCTGCTGTTAATTTCACTCAAAGTAATCCAGTTTAAAACTACTCCAGTTAAAGAGCATTGTGCATAAAATTCAGCTAACACTACAGGCAAAGGAGAACCAATGGGATCCGCTAAAGTTTCTCTGAAAAATTCGCCGTAGCCGGAAAGCTTCACATAATTATTTACAACATCTCTGCCCTCCTGACCCAAATTATACCATGTAACACCACCATCTTTTGATAAATACTGGTCAAAATTACTTTCATTTAATCCCCCTGACTCAGCATCAAAATAATACTGAATTAATGTTGCATCTAAGCTGGAATTATTTTCTGGAATAATATCATAATACCGGTAAATACTATAGTTACCGGAAGGGTCTGTTTGTTGAACATGTCCCCGCCTGATTTCCGTATATCCTAAATTTTGTGCAGATGAAATTTCCGCACCTAAATTTCCGGGATTAACGGAAGAAGGCGCATTGAGCGTGGCATTGGCAATTACTTCTCCGCCTGTAATACCCGTAATTCGGCTGGTTTCTGATTCCGATTTCAGCAATCCGGTTGAGCCCAAATCAATAATAAAATTATTTAATTCTACTAACCCACCATCAAATATCAGATAATTATCGATAATACAATTTTGCTGCATTATCATATCATTCGCAGTTTTATTTGTTGTTAAATCATAAAATTTAGTGACAGTAATTTCCACCAATTGCTGAATTTGCAGTTGCGGTATTTCCTGTAATTATTACATTACTTTCATCTGCAATAAAATCACCATTATTATAAAAACTAGTATTATTTAAAACAATAATCGGGCTGCCATTGCAAACAAGGTTAACTCCGGCTTTTAGCTGCAAGCCCTGTTGCGAAAAACCACTTATTGTAAAAAATACAAAAAGTAATATGAAACTCAATTTTTTCATAAGCAGATGTATTAATTAATGTGGATTATTTTGTTGAGCTACAAGTTGTTGAATTAAATTCTGTAAGGCATTAATTTGTTCCTGCAACTTAATTTGTTCACTTTTTAGTTGCTCAATTTCTGCACTTTGGTTGTTTGCCACAGCATTATTATCGCAAGTTGACGCATTCAGTTTATTATTTAATTCCTGTATAGCATTTACCAATACAAAATCCATTGCACCATAATCAACGCCTAAATATTCAACACCCTGATCGGTATCATTTTCACGGTAGGTCCATTTGGTAATCATGTAAGGTGCAATTTTTTGGAGTTCCTGAGCAATAGTTCCCACACCAGTTTCTTTTGGTAATCCGGCTTCGCCATTATATGTGAACCAAATTGGATTTATTTGCATAACCAAATCAAGACCGTCACTAAAATCTTTAATATTTTCTTTTAATCGTTCATCTGATACTACTGTCCATGTTGACGAAGTTGGTTTTGCAGCATCGTTTACACCGAGCTCTAAGATATGTGCAGGTGAGTTTGTGGCGATTCCAACAAAAACATTACTAACAGATCCATTTACACCATTTACACTGCCCAATACCATACTATTACTGGTATTAACTTGTGCACGCGAGCCTATAGCAGTCGCGTTTGCAAGGGCAACACCACCGGTATTTGTATTTTCGCCAATGCATGTTAAGCTACTACCTGTTGTGTTGGTTAATAATGCGCTGTTGCCAATTGCCACGTTGCTACCACCTGTTGTTGTATTAAACAATGTGCTGGTTCCTAAAGCAATATTACCCGTACCGGTTGTATTTGCTCCTAGAGCATTGGTCCCAATCCCGATATTACTTGAAGAAATTGTCAACTGATCGAGTGCACCCATACCAATAGCAATATTTTGTTGTCCGGTTGTGGTTGCGGCCAGTGCATTGTTACCAATTCCAATATTGTTTGATGCGGTGCTACTGGTTAATATATTAAAACCAATTCCAATGTTTAATCCGCCTGTTACATTAGAAGTTAAAACATTATGACCAATACCAATGTTATTTGATGAAAGTGTAAGCGCAGTTAATATATTACTGCCTACGGCAATATTTTGTGAACCACTGGTTAATGCACTTAGGTTTTGATATCCAATTGCTGTGTTTTGTGTAGCAATAGTAGCATTCATGAGCGCATTATATCCAACTGCGGTATTACTATTTCCGGTAGTAGCCGATTGTAAAGCATTAGCACCAACTGCAACACTTCCTGTACTTGAGGTATTTGCCGCCAAAGCATTATAACCTATAGCGGTATTTTCACTACCTGTAATATTAGCAGCTAAACTAGATGAACCTATAGCAGTATTTTTTATACCTGTAGTATTTAATTTTAATGCACCGGAGCCCATTGCAGTATTATTTGAAGCAGTTGTGTTATTTGCTAATGTATTATCACCAACAGCAGTGTTATTAGAGCCGGTTGTATTATCCTCTAATGATAAATAACCAATTGCCGTATTTGTTGTTCCGGTTGTATTATTTTCTAAGGATTCGGTACCAACAGCAGTATTATTACTTGCAGTATTATAATATAATGCTTTACTTCCAACAGCAGTATTGTTATTGCCAACAAGGTTTTGGTTTAAACTTGAAATACCAATAGCAGTATTTTCACTTCCGGTTGAATTTTTATACAATGCAAAACCACCAACAGCACTGTTATTAGCACCGGTTATATTAAAAGATAGTGCCATATACCCCAAAGCAGAATTATTAGATGCTGTAGTGCTTAAAGAAATCGACCCATATCCAAATGCAGTATTTCCATTTCCTGTTGTGTTTGAATTTAATGCATAGGCACCACCTGCAGCATTCCATCCTCCGCTAGTATTATTAGCTAATGCTTCAATTCCAAGGGCAACATTTAAAAATCCGGAGCTGTTATCTTCAAGTGCGGATTTTCCAAAAGCTGTATTATAATATCCGGCATTATTTGACATGAGTGATTGATAACCAACTGCTGTATTGTCACCATAAGTTGCATTTGCCTCCAACGATTTATAACCAATCGCAACATTGCCTGATGTAGTTGTATTATTTTGTAATGCTTCTTCACCAATAACAACATTAAATGATCCGGTGGTATTTAATTCAGATGCAAATTTTCCAATCACTGTATTTTGCTCGCCGGTGGTATTTGCTTTTAATGCATTTCCTCCAACAGCAGTATTATTTGCCCCCGTATTTACAATACCTGAATTTAAGCCTAAAAAAATATTTCCTGATGTTTCAATTGATCCCGCAACGGTATTATTCACTTTTATTTTTAAATCTTTTGCATCAGTAGTTCCAATAAAATTAGTGCCGGGTGTAGTTCCTGTATTACCTGTTGTTGACCATCCTGCTGTACTGTTACCAATAAATACCCATGCACTTCCGTCATAATAATAAAAGCCTTTGGTTAAATCGGTTTGATACACCAATAAGCCTGTTGCCGGTGTGGCGATAGCATTACGTTGCACCTGGTTCATACGCGGAATTAATAATCCTTTTGTAGTGGATTTAATATCCAGCATCGATGAGTTGTCAGGTAATGAGCCATCCGTATTTAATGCAGCATTTTGTGCCTTTAGTTGAGCAGTAAAAATTATTAGGACAATAAAAATAATTAGGTTTTTCATGACAGTAAATTTGGTTTGAAATTCAGGTAAGTAATTACTTCAAGGCAATAATTGTATCGCCCTATTTATCGAACAATTATCATTGTTTTTGAGGCAACAACTTTACCATTAATAACTAACGAATAATTATAATTTCCAGAAGGCAAAGTGTTGGTATCTAATTCAATTTTACCACTACCAGGTTCAATTTGAATTAATTTAACGGTAATACCGTTTGAAGAAGTAATCAATAATTGTGGGGAGATAGCAGAAGGCGGTATTTGATAGGAGATAAAGGTTATTTCTTTAAATGGATTAGGTGAATTTTGTTCTAAATAATAATTATCATTTATTTTAATTATTTGTTCATTATATGGTGCAGATGATAATAATACTTCAACTGCGGCAAGCCGTTTTTCTAATTCGGCATTTGTTGTTTGTAAAACTTTATTTTGCTCGGTTAATGCCTGAATCGCAATTAATGCGACACCACTTGGGTCTATTGTTGAAATGGTAGAGTCATCGCCTACTTCAAATAATTTATAAAAGGCATCAGCCATTGGGCCAATATGTGTAATATTTTGTTCATCAGCTTTATAATGCCATCTTGCAATATCAAGTTGGTTTACCTTGTCTAATATTGCATATTTATCTAATTGTGTTACTTGGTCTTTTAATTTCGGATCGCTGGCATTAGTCCAAACGCCTCCGGTAGTTAGTTTCGCAGTAGTTACCTGAAAATCTAAAACATTACTAGCCGAACAATTTTTTCCAAAGCCATATTTAGTTACTAAGTTATTACCCAAAACAAAAGAATTATTTGCTGAAACAGAAACTCCAAAACCAATAGCCGTAGCATTTGAAATTCCTGCTGCAGTAGTGGCTGAATTAGTACCTATAAAAGTATTATTTGAACCAGTTTTTAGGAAGATACCAGCGTTTGAACCTAAACAAATATTATTTCCGCCGGTTGTTAAACTATTTCCGGCTTGAGCACCTAATAATACATTATCAATACCTGTTGAAACAGAAGACCCACAGAAATCACCCATAAAAGTATTATCAAAACCGGTAGTGCAAACTGCTCCAGCATTAGAACCAAAAAAACAATTTGAATTACCAGTTGTAAGTTGACCGGAATTGGCACCAAAAAAACAATTTCCACTTCCCATTGCACCACCGCCTGCATAAGCGCCAAATACAGAATTATTTACACCAGTTATATTTCCATAACCAGCGCTGTATCCAAAAAATGAATTTAATCCTGCAGCACCCGTATTAAATCCTGAATTATTTCCACAAAACGTATTCCCGGCAACCATAAAGGCTGGAATTGGAACGTTTTTTCCGGCATTAACACCCACAAAGCAATGTGAAACCGGGTTCCTAAAAACAACTGAAGTTGCATTGCGTATTTCACCTGAAATGTAAAAATTGTTCCACTTTAACGCGCTACTTCCTAAATCTATACTAGCATCGGTAGCGGGTATTAACGATGAATTAATTGACGTTGGTGTTAAGTTAGACAAATCAGTATTGGCTTGTCCAAAAATAAATACAGGAATTGATATTAAAATCCATGTTGCAATAAAGTAGATTAGCTTTTTCATAAATTAATTATTTAAAAGCAAAAGTAGACGGTAAGAAAAACAGACGCAATCACATTACAATGTGATTTATATGAGCAATTGGTTTAAAGGAAACTTAGTTCACCAAACGATGTTCCATAGCTATAGCTACAGCCTCCGGTGCAGAGTGCACCTGTAGTTTTTCGTATATATGTTTGATGTGGGTGCGCACCGTGTCGTGTGAAATAAAACACATTTGTGCAATTGTTTTATAGGATTTTCCTTTAACCAGCAAATTTAAAATTTCGATTTCTCTGCCGCTCAAATTAAATTTTTCTTTGCCTTTTGTTTTAAATTGCGGGAATTGAAATAATATTTTTCTGGCGATAACAGCACTCATGGGTGCTCCGCCATTTGCAACATCAACAATAGATTCTGCAATTTTATCGATAGAGCTGTTTTTTAGTAAATATCCTGTTGCACCGGCACAAATGGCATCAAAAACTTTATCATTTTCATCAAAAACCGTAAACATAATTATCTCAACGTCAATGTTTTGCGATTTAATTTGTTTTACAGCTTCTATACCATTAATCCCCGGCATATCGATGTCCATCAAAATCACATCAGGTTTTAGTTCTTTCACATGTTCTTTAGCCTTTATAGCATTGTCGTAGTTGCCGATACATATTACCTCATCACGCTCATTCAGCGCTGCCACGAGGGCTTCACGTAATGCAGTATTATCTTCAAACATCAAAAACGACACTTTCATAAAGGCAAATATGCAGTTATTTTAAATAAAAGCCCATCACATTATGATGTGATTTTACATTCTACTATAATTCCGGTTTTTTTATTGGGTTCAGATATAAATTCCAGTTTGCCACCAATTTGTTCGGCTCTTTTGCGCATATTGTTTAACCCGTTCCCTTTCTTTACGGTATCCGGATTAAAACCAATGCCATCGTCAGTTATGGACATACTAAATACTTTGTTTTTTTCTGAAAAAACAATAGTAGCATTTTTACAAGCGCTGTACTTTGCGATATTATTAACAGCTTCCTTAAAAATAAGGTAAACATTTCTGATGAATTCAGGGTTAATTTTGGTTGAGGCAATATTTTCAGCACCGGTAAAGGAATAATCAATATTTTTTGACTCAAATAATCCTGAAGCAAATTGTTCCATTCTTGCAAGCAGTTCCTGCATGGTATCATTTTCCGGTTTTACTGCCCATACTAAATCTTGTAAACTATCGTTCATGCGGACAGAACTTTCGTTTATTTTATCCAGTAATGGTGCTATTTCTTCCGGCTTTTTATCCAGTTTGTTTTTAACCTGTCCGCTCAAAATCGAAATGCTGCTTAAGGTAGAACCTAAATCGTCATGTAGGTCGCGGGAAATACGAGAGCGTATTTTTTCTACCGCCAATGCCCGCTCTAAACGTAGTTTGTATATCCAATATATGATACCCGCAACTAACAAAGTACACAATAATTTAAACCAAGTAGTTTGCCAAAAGGCTGGTGTTATTTGAATTAAGACTTTGGCCGGATGTTCGCTCCAAATACCATAATTATTTTTTCCCTTCACTAAAAAAGTATACTTACCCGGGCTTAAATTATGATAAGAAGCAAAATTTCGTGTATCAGCGTAAATCCACTTGTCGTCGACACCTTCCAACATGTAGGAAAAAGTGTTTTTAGATGATTCATTAAAACTCAATAACGAAAATGCAAAATCAATATCATTATTGTTATGCGGAAAAACATAAGACGCTAAGTCGTCAATTAATTTATTGCCTATTATACTTTTACCGCGCATCAAGATATCTGAAACAATTGCCTTGGGTTGTGGCAGGTTTAACTGAATATTATTCGCATTAAAAATATTAATTCCGGTAACATCCCAAAAATATAAATTGTTATTTTCATCTTTTGTGCTGGCTTGCATCAACATATCATCAGAAAGTAATGTTGGCTGACCTTTTAAAAGGATGTATTTGTTGGTTGGGATATCATACACAACTATGCCATTTGTTAATGTGCCTAACCACAATCGATTTTTGGCATCTATTTCCATTGACACGTAGGTGTTTTCAGGTAATAACTCGTTGCTATAATACAGTGAGGTTTTACCGCTGCCGGAGTTCAATTGGCAAACACCAAATTTATTTAGTAAATAAACATTTCCTTTAGCATCACAAGTCATGTCCAACACAATACTCGAAGCGAAAGAGATTCCCGAATTGGCGGGATATACAGTTGTTTTACCGTTTGAGTAGTGGTATTTTACCAAACAGCCGGTTTTAACCTTTTTAGGATTGCTTGCATCGTGAACTGAAGCGGTCCAAAAATTACCTTCATTATCAATGTAAACAGCGTAAAATAATTGGCTATATCGTGAAGTGTCAACTGAAAAATTAAATGTTTTAGTTGTTTTATTTGTAAAGTGATGCCATTCAATGTGATTGTTTTTAACAAAATAAATTGAGCTGTCGTTAGCATTAAAGGCATCATATTGATATTTGCCTTTTGATGAATTAAAGAAAGAAGTTTTAAAATCTGCTAAAGCATATTGTTGCTTTTTGGTATTATAATAATAAAAGTAGGATAATTTATTATTTATCAATGATGTTTTATTTAAATTACTTTGAGGTAAGTCATTATTGGCAAAACCGGTGAGATACGCGGTGTCGTTTATTGGATGTATATATACTGCCGGCATATACAGTTTATTAATCAGTTCAGGAAGGTTGTTATTAGCAGTTATGTTATCAGTAGGGAGGTGATGTTCATAAAAAAGCCAATTTCTGTCGATGCTAAAAATTGTACTGTCCTTAACAACAATGTTTTTTGGCATACGTCGCTCCATTGCTTTTTGGCGGCGTGTAAAAGGAATAGTTGTGCTTTGAATTAATTTAGCGGGTACATATTTAACATTATTTGAGCAACCAAAATAAATGTCGCCGGTTGTTGATATTAAAATAGTTTTTGCATAAATGTTATCGCTAATGCCACTCAATTGTAGTTGGTTAACTGTATTGCCTCTGATTATGAAATTGAGTTTATTGAGACTTGATGTAATCCAAAATTCATCTTCACTCACTTCTACAATCGGGTAGGAGCCATAAGGTGATATAAAATCTGAAAGAAAATTAGATTGAATTAATTCAAAACTCTTTTTGTTAAACTGATACAAATATCCCCCCGTATTTAATATTAATATTTTGGTAGGCGTAATAGTAAAGCTCACCATTTCCTCATTTTCCAAAGGTAGCTTTACTAAATGCAACGTATTATTTAATAGTGAATAGACGTATAAATGATAGGAGGTGAGGAAATAAATTTCATTTTTATCGGCATATATATCAATAATGTATTCGCTGTTTTTTAGTTTTCCATCCAACAGTTTAAAGGGTCTAAACTTTTGTATCGGTGTTATAAACCACGATATTTTTTTCATTTGCCAGCCATAATTGATTTTTATTGTCAATCTCGACGTATTTAATTCCGTTAAACCCATTACCTGATAAATTTATGGCGTTTGATTGGTCAAGTATGTTGGTTTTGGTATCTAAAATTGCCAATCCGGAATTGGTAATTATGGCAATTTTATTATTTCCGGCACTTATTATCGCATTTACATCGTTGCTGATTAAACTTGTGCTATCACCAGGATTGTGTGCTATATTACGCATCCTGTTTCCATCCCAAATTAAAACACCTTCTTTGGTAGCAATATATAGATAACCTGCTTCATCCATACATAAATCAGCAACGGGCGTTATGGTGCTATTATTTTTCCATTCAATAGTTTGAAATGGATAGGTTATTACCGGAAGTTCCTGGGCATGTAGTTGCAAGCCCAAAACCCAAATAATACAAATAAATGTTAGCCTAAGACATTTCATGAAGCAGCCTTTGAGTAAAAGATATCAGCCTAATTACTCAAAAATAGCAAATTATTTATAGTTTGAGGTTACCATCAAATTTACATGGAGCTTAGTCATCCTCTTCTTCATGCTCCTCATTATTGCGTTGCTGTTCAGCGTCTTTTGTTGCCTTTTTGAGATAGCCTGGAATCTGAATGTCGTTTTCGTTCCCGCTTTTATGGCAATTAACACAATTGGTAAACTGATAAATACCTTCTTCCTCGTGCTCTTCCCTGATATTATTAATAGTGTGTTCGTGGCAACCATAACAGGTATAGGTTTTCACGTTATTACTTGTGTGACAAGTGTTACAAGTAACGTTGTGATTTTTGTCAAGGATAAAATAATTATTATGGTTAAAATCAGAAGGTTTCCATTTTTGAGTGTTATGACAAGTTGCACACGAAATAGTATAATTGTTATGCAGATTGTCGTTAGGTTGCTGATGGCAACTAATGCAATTGGATTTAATTGATTCATTTAAGGTGCTATGATCAAAGGCTGCCACACTATTCCAGGATTTTGTGTTATGACAACTTACACATTTAGTTCCAACAACTTGGTGCAAATTGTTAGAAGGAATATTGTGACATGTTACACAGTTGTTTAATACAGCTAACTCTAATACACTGTGGTTAAATTGATGTTGTAGTGGAGATGTTATTTTTCCTTTGTGATCAGTATGGCATTCTGAGCATTTTAAATTTTGAACACCGATATGAAAATTAATACTGATTTGCTCCTGCGCCGTTGCGCTAGTGTCTAACCCTATTTCTTCTAATTTGTGACAAGTAATACATTTTTCATTTGGTATGGAATGGAAGGCGGTGTGACAACTGAAACAATTATTTTCAATAAATTGGTGTTCCTCTATCAACTCTCCTGAATTAAACATTAAGTGAGGTGAGACAAATGATAAAATTATCAGAATACCTAAAATACCAAATGCAAAATACTTTTTCATGGTTAAAAAATATAAACTGCTACAATATGTATAATTGAAAGTGTGGCAAACAAGAACGTAATAGGAAGATGTACTTTTCTCCACTGTTTCAGTGCATCAACAGTTAAAATATCAAAATGCAACTGATTGTCAACTTCCAATTTGGATTTACCTTGTTCAAGCAGTGCTTTTTTGTGTTGACCTAAATCCTCTGAGGCCTTTTTTAATAAAAATTTACCTATGAGACCCGATGCTACATTAACAAGCAACATTAATATAGCCAACCACGGTAATAAGGCGTTAAAATGAATACCAGCGTGCACCAATATTAGCACAGAGCCTAACCATGCAATATATTCATGAAAATTAAGATATTGTTTTGCGGGCCCTGTTGATATTATTTTACGTTTGCGAAGGGAATAAATGAATGATAAAATTATCAGAACTGTACCACTAAAACCCAAGTCACGGCCTAAATGTACAATATCAAAGTAGTGTAAAATATAATCAATAATGATGGTGCTGATAATCATCATACCATACCATAAAAAAAATGGAACTACATATTTACCTACTAGCGACTGAGTCATATTTGGCCTCTTTAACAAGAAGAACTTTAAAGGTGTTGAATTTCCCCTTGTTATTGAGTGACTTCAAATATTCATTTGCTTGACTTTAGTCAATTTTTAAGATAAGACTTATATAATTTGTTGTAAAGTGTTGATTTTAACTCAAGACAAAATAAGTGTTGGAATAAATCGTTAAGCGCCTTTTCCAGGTTGGCAACAATGATTTTTTTCATTTTCAGAATTGCCATTATTACCTTTAAAGGTGTTATTGCGACAATGTATGAAGTTTTATTATTTCAACTTATTTGTTCTATTGTATTTACGAATTAATTTTTTGTACCGCAAGCTTTTGGTGCTTTCCCAGCTATAATGACCCGGAATGATATAGGCAGGATGTTTGAAACGATGTTCTACATTTTTGACTGATTTTTTCCATGTTGCCAAATTTGCGTTTCCTACGTAACCAATGGAAGGTGACTCTGTGCTTTTTACAAAACATCCGCCGTACAACACTTTTTGTAATGGAAACCAAACTACAATATTATCTGCTGTATGCCCTTCTCCCGGGTAATAAGTTTGAAAGGTATAATTGCCAACCACAAATGTAGTATCGTTATAAAAATAATGTTGCGCTGTATCTTCATTATTAGCCTTACCCAAAATGTACGTCTTTTTTGATGAATATGTTTTCACCCCTTTGGATGCTAAATAACTCAGACCCTCAGTACGATCATCGTGATAATGCGTGGAAATACTCATAATCACTTTTTTATTATGCCTTGCCATAATCGTATCTAGCAAAGGTTGGGTTTGTGTGCTGTCCCAGGGTGTGTCAAATAACACAACACCTTCATTTGTAACGAGATACATACTGTTTGAAGGAATTAAATCTCCTCCAACAACCTGGTAAGTGGTAAAAATATAAAAGTTAGTTGTTAGGGGTGTAATATGTAAATTCGACTGCGCATTTAATTTGCAGGAAAGAAAAACAATAAATAATAAAAAGAATGATTTCATTTTTTTAAATGTAGCCATAAACGATTTTTTCATTACAATTGGTATACGCCAAATGTATTTATTTTTTCGATGAATATAAATCCAGGAGTGCAAAAAGTATACCTAATCCCATTATTCCAAACCCTAATAAGCTATAGTCGCTTAAAAACAATGCAGTAAAAACCAAAAGTGAGCCGATAACATTTAAAGTTGTTGGTTTATAGGTTTTGCTGTTGCGATATTTTGAAAGCAGAATAATAATTAAAATCAAAACTCCAGCAGCAATAATTAAAATGTATTTTTCGGAATCGGACATTGTAGCTAATTAGGTGTCAAATATACAATATAACGTAATGATTAGTGTTGAATACAAAAAACGAACGGATATATATTTGAATTTGTTTTTAATACCATTTGATAAATTCCATTTTGGAAATTGCTGATATCGTAATATGTTTTATAGGCTTGGTTTAATATTAATTGGCCCGAAATAGAATAAATTAAAACAGATTCGATTGTTTCTGTAGACCTGTTTTGAATTTGTATAACGTGCTGAGCCGGGTTAGGTGTAATCAAAAAATTATTGTTTAGAGGGCTGCTAATAATAGATAACAATGGCATTCTGTTCCGCATATAAATATGAAACAACCCATCTGCACCTTTCTGGTGATAATATAATTTATTGTAATTGTTACTAATTGAAGGCCCTTCCGGTACCATTAAACCGTTAGTATGTATTACATATGGTGTGCTAAAACTTTCATCTACTGCGTTCCTTACCGAAACACATATTTCGGTTTCATAATGGCCTTTCAATAATCTTGTGAAATATAGTTCAAGTCCATTTTCCGATAATTGAGGTGCATATATAAGGTATGCTGTATCATTTACATTATTTAACAGTAAGTCGCTATTATCCAGTTTGTTAAATGTTGAATCATTTTCTTTAGTAGCTATCCCCATTTGTGCAAAACAAGGAATACCGGGGCCACAACTTTCAGTCTCCAAATCAAAATACGCATTACAATAAATTAACTGGTCGCCAGATGGTGTAATTGCAGCATCCATTATTATCCATCCAATGGTGTAAATATTAATATCGCCATACACACGTGAAATATTTGTGATAGATGCGTCAATGTTTAAGCCGGTATGTAAATTTTCAAATTCAATAGGATAGTTGCGTAATGAAACCCAATAAAAATGTCCGTTAATATCTTCAGATGCAACAGCGTCGAGGTGGCCCGGGGTTATATCATAACAACCATCAACAAGACCTTTGTATAAAAAGGTTGTGTCGTTAATTTTTGTGGCATAGTAAAGATTTGTATTCCCGCCTGCATTAAGGGAATTAAAATATAAAACACTATCGTTATTTGTAATAAAAGGCTCCATTGCATCAAATGTTAATCCGCTTATGGTAACCTGTTTTTCAGGGCCAAATGTTGGATAAACCTGCCCATATAAATGGTTGGTAAACATAATTATGAAAAGAAAAAATAACGGCTTTCGCATTTTAAAATTTTACAAAGTTACCTGTTACATTACCACCCTCAAACGATCGAATAAAATATAAGCCGGGAGTTAAACCACTTATATCCACGTTGTCTGTATTTTCAATTTTTTGGGCTATCATTCCATCAATGGATAAAATATAAAATTCAGAAATATTAGTGTTACTGATAATTCGAATTTGTGTTTGTGCAGGGTTAGGGGAAATCTGTAAAAATAATTCGGCAGCATTTATTGTTTTTATTTCATCCAAATATGGTGTTTCAGCATAACCAATATCCCAGAAATAATTTATTAAATCAACAATTTCGTTTTTATCGCGACCCGTATACCACATTTGGAATTTATTTTCATTTGCGTCGTAAATTACTGTTGGATGCGATGCCCAAAAAGCATCCCAGGTGCCGGGTTCACCAATTTTAAGCACAGGATTGGATGTGCTTTTTGTAAAATTTATTGCATCATTAGATACAGCATATCCAACTTGAAAATTTTCTACACCCCACTTATCTAATGCTGAATAAAACAAATGATAAAAATCGCCCACCTTTATTACGCTGGGTTCAGCAGCCACTGCCGAATCCCAATTATCCTGTGCACCTGCTGCTACTATAGGGTATGGATAAATTAACCATTCAATACCATCGCTAGAAACTGCATAACCAATATTTCCATGTCCGTCTGTTTCCTGTCCGTTAAAAACCAAATCGCTTGCAGTAAACCACATTTTATAGGTGAAATCTTCGTATATCACACATGGGCTTGAAATAAATGTATTAAACCATTCTTCAGGTAATCCGGGCGACATAACGGGATTATTTTCATATTTTGTCCAATGTATGCCATCAGGCGAAAAGGCATATCCAAACCGGTGATCGTTTATGGGTGAGCAATTAGATTTCCTTCCTGCATACCACATTTTATAACGTTGACTTGCAGGAGCGGTTTCATCTTTCAAAATGGTTGGTGTTTCAACTCCATCTGAATCAAATTTTGCGGTATCCGGATTAATATCTAAAACCGGGTTGTTTATGTATTCTGTCCAGGTAATTCCATCCAGCGACCAGGCATATCCAATTCGAACATGAGGACAATCATCTGCTGCACTCAGCCAACCACTGGCTGAAAACCACATTTTTAATGTATCATTATCCATCATTACAAAAGGGTCGGCTGTTGCTAAGGCCTTCCAGTCAGGAAAAGTTGCGCTGCGTTGTAAAACCGGATTGGGATATTTCTCCCAAACAGTTTGGGTTATTCCGATTTGGATAAATAGAAATGAGCAAAATAAAAAT
Source organism: Bacteroidota bacterium (assembly GCA_016706255.1). Taxonomy (NCBI): domain Bacteria; kingdom Pseudomonadati; phylum Bacteroidota; species Bacteroidota bacterium. The sequence continues at coordinate 86,386 of JADJJZ010000006.1, forward strand.
GTAAACTTTAACTTAAGTTCCATTATCAAATTTAATTCAATTAATAAAATAAAAAAAATCCACGCGCTAAAGTGGATTTTACAATAATGGTTAAATGTACTTCCTATAACATCGTTGAAGGGCAAACATACTCAGTAATTTTAAATTTACCGGAAGCTTTTATTGCGGCAAATCCGCCATCTACATCAATTAAATTGTGGAAACCTCTTGCTTTTAAAATGGATACAAATACCATTGAACGGTATCCTCCTGCGCAATGCACATAATAGGTTTTATTTTTATCTATTACAGCCATGCTGTCGTTAATAAAATCAAGTGGAGCATTTATTGCATTTACAATATGTTCTGAATCGTATTCACTTTTTTTCCTTACATCCAATATTTGTATTGAAGCATCAGCAACTTCGGCAGCAGCAAATTCATCAACAGTAACTGTAGGTAAAATATCTATTTCTTTACCGGCTTGTATCCAGGCATCTATTCCGCCATTTAAATAACCAATAGCGTTGTCGTAACCTACGCGGGCAAGCCTTGTTATTACTTCGTCTTCGCGACCGGGTTCTGTTATTAATAAAATTTCCTGTTTTATATCTTTTACTAAAGTGCCCACCCAAACTGCAAAGCTTCCATTGATGCCAATATTAATTGAATTTGGAATAAATGCTTTTGCAAATTTTTGTGCTGCGCGGGTGTCAATAATTAATGCTTGTGTTTCGTTGGCAATTACTTCAAATTCTGTTACGCTTAAAGCTTTTTTTCCGCGTGCCATTACATCATCAATTGCATCATAACCATTAATATTCATCAACACATTTTTAGGAAAATAACCCGGTGGTGGCATTAATCCGTTCAGTAATTCATTAATAAATACCTCTTTAGTTAAACCTTCGCGCAAAGCATAATTTGTTTTTTTCTGATTGCCAAGTGTATCAGATGTTTCTTTGCTCAAATTTTTGCCACATGCACTACCTGCCCCATGTGCAGGGTAAACAATAATATCATCGCTTAAAGGCATTATTTTATTTTGCAGTGAATCATATAAATGAGCAGCTAATTTTTCCTGAGTCATTTCAGCAATTACGTGTTGAGCTAAATCCGGACGGCCTACATCGCCTATAAACAGGGTGTCTCCGCTAAATAAGGCAGTTTCTTTTCCATTCTCATCACTTAATAAAAAACAACTGCTTTCCATAGTGTGACCGGGCGTATGAATTAGTTTTATTGTTGCATCCCCAATGTTAAATACTTGTCCGTCTTCACCAATTAATGCATCAAATCCGGTTTTCATTTTTGTTGGTCCGTAAACAATTTGTGCGCCTGTTTTTTTAGATAAGTCAACATGGCCTGAAACAAAATCAGCATGAAAATGTGTTTCAAAAATGTATTTTATTTTGCTGCCACGTGCATTTGCCATATCGATATATGGTTGCACTTCGCGTAATGGGTCTATTACTGCGGCTTCTCCATTACTTTCAATGTAATAAGCACCTTGTGCAAGACAGCCGGTATAAATTTGTTCTATTTTCATAAAATGATTTTAATAATTTGAAATGCAAAAGTGAGATACAATTTTTACAAGTTTGGTTACTTAAGTTACACAGCATATTTTTTGCATAACTTACTAGTAACACAATAGTTTGTATTTCACAACACAATATTAAAAGGAATGCTTAGTAAAAAAGCTGATAAAAATCACCGTGCGGAAAAAACAATTTTACTATAAATAAGGTTCCCCGATTGTGCGGGTGCGGACAGCAACAGCAGGCGTTCCATAAGCAACGCAACAGCTATTAACATCCTTCAAAACCAGCGCTCCGGCGCCAATTACGCTATGTTCACCGATGGTTATACCATGCTTAATTATAGCACCAATTGATATGGCTGTATAGTTTCCAACCTGCACTTTGCCGCCAAGGGTTGCTCCGGGAGCCAGGCTTGAGAAGTTGCCCATATTACCATCATGATCGATACTTGCTTTTGTGTTTATAATGCAGCCAATGCCGATTGTAGTATCAGAATTTATAATTGCACCGGCCATAATTGCGGTTCCGGCACCAATATGAACATGTTTTGCAATTTGCGCTGATGGGTGAATGGCTGTGGCCAGCGGTAAATCAGGAAATAACAACTGAATTTTTTCATACACCTGCGCACGCACCCAATTGTCGCCAATAGCAATAAAATAATGTAAATCAGGGTATTGATGTAACAAAGCAGGAATCGAGTTTTCATCTCCCAAAACATAATGATCAGCAACTTCAAAACCGATTGGTTTAAATGTATCTATTAACCCGATTAATTTATACGAGCCACTTTTTTCAAAAATATCAATCACCACTTTTGCGTGTTCTGATGCGCCAATAATGATTAATTCAGGTTTTCCCATTTATTATTTTTTAAATAACAAAAAATGTATGTGTAAAAATAATTATTTGATTTGAGATAGTTTGTGTTTAGATAAAATGTTAAATCGGCACAGGACTTTGATTTTTTAAGATTGAATTTTTTCGTCTCAATTTTTGTTTTAAGCCTGAAACCCTTATAGAATAGGCGTTACACAAAAATTAAATGTTAAAATCATTGAAAAATCGCGGAAAAACCGGTTAAATGTCATTTTATAGCGATTGAGTAGTCAATACCTTTGTAATATAAATTATCATTTAAACGCATTGCACAACAAAAGAGGTTGATCCTCAGCATTATGAAAAGGAATTTAGTTATCCTTATTTTATTAATATGTAGTACTTGCTTGGGACTAAACGCTCAAAATTTAGTGCCTAATTCCAGTTTCGAGTCATATTCCGGATTGCCTGTGAGTTATGGTGAGTGGTTTAGGTGTAACGATTGGGATAATGTGAATGGTTATCCTGCTTTTGCCTGGCCTTATGCGAGTCCCGATTATTTGCACAATTCGGGAGGTGTTGGTGTAAATTTACCAAATACCGTGTTTGCAACAGTTTCGGCGCATGAAGGCGAAGCTGTTTTCGGATTTATAGCTTACCATGGCCCCGAACCTAATTTCAGAGAATATTTATCTGCACCACTTAGCGAGCCTATGGTGCCGGGAGTTACTTATACAATCTCGTTTTGGATTACCAGTGGTGAATCAGCCTGGTACGGTGGCGCCGGATGTAATCATGTGGGTATTCGTTTTTCTGACGGTCCATTAATTCAGGCCGACCATGAACCAATTGGTGGAACCCCGGATTTGGAAATTCCTGATATTTACTGGAATACCGAATGGGAGCTTTTTACATTTAGTTATACTGCTGATGATACTTACGACAGATTAACAATCGGGAATTTTTATAATGATGCTGCTACCGATGCGGATGGTTTTGGTGTTGCCGCAAGTACAACCGCTTATTATTTTATAGATGAAGTTTCTGTGATACCTGCTACAATTACAACAATTATTGATACCACAATTTGTGATGGCACTTTTTATACTTTGCCTGATGGTACAACAACTGCAATTGGTGGAACCTATACACATACTTTAATTGCGGATGATGGCGCGGATTCAATTGTAATAACCAATTTATTTATTGCACCAATTTACAATTTAATTTATGATGCCATAATTTGTGAGGGGGGAGATTACATTTTACCTGATGGTGAAATTGTTACTGCCGCAGGAACTTATGTTACATCATTATTAACCGCGTCAGGTTGCGATTCAATTATTACAACAAATCTTGAAGTACTTCCATTTTATACTACTCTTGTTGATACCGCTATTTGTTCCGGGGAGATGTACATTTTACCGGATGGTATTACCATAACTGCCGCAGGAATTTATAATACAACTTTAATTTCCGCGGCAGGATGTGATTCAATAATTACAACTAATTTATCGCTCATAACTATTCCTGAAACAATTGTTGATGTAACAATTTGTTCCGGAGCGACTTATACATTACCGGATGGTGTTGTTGTGGATGTTGCCGGAACTTATTCAACTATATTAACAGCAGTTTCCGGATGTGATAGTTTAATTACCACACATTTAAATTTAATTGCTGCATTTGAATCATTTGTAACAGCAGATATTTGTGAAGGCGCGTCATACACATTACCTGATGGTAGCACAACAACTAGCAGCGGTAATTTTACAACAAATTTAATTGCTGTGGGTGGATGTGATTCAGTTGTGTACACTACAGTAAATGTTCATCCATTACCAATTCCGGTTTTTGATATACAACCGTTTATTTGTCTGGAAGCAGAACCGATTTTATTAAATGCAACACCAAGTGGTGGAATATTTTCAGGTATTGGTGTAGAAGATAATACCTTTAATCCTGCAACAAGCGGCGTTGGCGGACCATTTGAAATTAATTATTTTGTTTCAGATGTATTTGGCTGCTCGGCAGAAACAATTGCAACAATTGAAGTGTATCAAAACTTTGCAGATGCGGGCACAGATGTTACAATTAACGCAGGAGAATCTACTTTATTAAGCGGTAATTCAGGAGGGGATTATAACTGGTCACCGGAATTATTTGCTGATTGCGCTAATTGTCAAAACACATTAGTTACACCATTTGAAACTACTTCATTTGTTTTATATTCAATGGATGTGAATGGTTGTGTTGCTTTTGATACGGTTGATGTAATTGTAATTGGAGAAATCGATGTAATTATTCCCAATGCCTTTAGTCCTAACCAGGATGGTATAAATGATATTTATCATGTATTACTTTATGGTGCCGAATTAAATAATTTCAGTATCTATGATCGTTGGGGGAAATTAGTTTATGTTAATTCCGGAAATGATGTAAGCTGGGACGGCACTATGCAGGGCAAATTATTAGAAATGGGTGTTTATGTTTATGCAGCAGAATATATTTTACACGATGTAATTATTACAAAAAGTGGAACGATAACACTGTTGCGCTAAAATAATTTATAAGATGAGCATCAATTATAATTGCTCAACGTAATTTTTAAAATTATCCAAAATTGCCTGCCAACCGGCCTCCTGCATTTCAGCACTGTTTTCATTTTCTGTTTCAAATGTTTCCGTTACCACAACATGATTTGCTTCCGGTAAAAACTGTACACTTACTTTTCTGCCATCTGCAATTCTATATTCTATTAGTTTATGTGGTTCAACCAATGTGTAAATACCGTTAAAATCGAATGCAACACTGCCATCACGTGCAGCCATAGTAAAAATAAATTCACCACCTTCACGCAAATCGTTTTCTGCAGCCGGTGCATGCCAGTCGGGTGAAGCGAAGTTCCAGTTAACAATATGCTCCGGTAGTGTCCAGCAATCCCATACTTTTTCTATTGACGCCTGAATTGTTGTTGAAATGGTGATGTTCATTTTTATCGGTTGTTTTTAATTTGCAAGCCGGTATAAAATTACAATTTTAAAAAGAATCCATAAAATATGGATTAACTAATCCAAATCAGTTGCGTATCAATTACTTCCCATTTACCATCAACTTTCTGTAAATAATAACGGGTACAACTTCCGCACAATCTCATAATTATTTGTTGTTAATTATAGATTAATATAATGTGCCAATGTACAGATCTGTCTGCAGCGGCGGATATTAATTGAACAAACAAATTTTGAGTGAAAATATAAAATTTGAAAAGGGTAACCACAGAGCTATGCACTGAGAAACAGCCCGCAAAGGTCACGGAGAATTACGAGTTAAATTTTAATTATATTTTCCTAATTAAATCTTATTCATAAAACTTAACTTAACGAATAATTCCTCTGTGACCTTTGTGTGAATTTTCTCAGCGTTCTCTGTGTTAAAAAAAACATTACTCCATTAAAATATTTAAGTATAAATAATAACTCAAAACGATAAGTCTTATCAAATTTAGTTTTGATAGCAACGATACGGTAATTTCTAGCCCCGATCGAAATGAAAACAAGCTAATGTACCAATGTATTAATGTACCGATGTACCAATGAAACAGCCGGTTTTGAGGTTTATTTAAAATTAGTGGCTTGTTGCAATGAAGAGCGGGCAACGATTTTCATTGGGTGAAAAATGTGGATGCTCCAAATTTTTAAAAATTTAATTTGTTATTAAAAAATGTGCTTGTTTATTCTTTAATACTACTATACCAATTAAATTTTCGCGACCATTCGTAGAATTCGAATACTTCTGATTCGTGGCCTTTCAGCCATTTTTTTACGTAGCCGTCGCCGGTGGAAGAAAATGCGATGTATGAAAAAGTTTCGGTAAATCCTTTTTCTTTCATTTCAATAAAATATGGTGCGTAATAATCCCAATAAAATCCGGAATTAGTTTCTTTACCTGTGCTTAACGACGAACAAAGCATATCCAGTGTAAGTTTAAAAGCTTCAGCTTCGGTATTGTTTTTATGTTCCTTATCCATTGAAACTGCGGAGGTCATCATGAGCATGAATTCTATCATTCCGAAATTATTCGGATTATTAGTTCCATCGGCAGCGGTATCGCCAAGGGTGCTTCCATCTACACTAATTGTAAAGGCATTTTTTCCTGTTTTAGTTACGTTGCCGCCCAATAAAATTTGCATATTTGCAAGGTTGCCTTCAGCGCGTTCACCTTCAGGTTCAATTGCTAAAAACCTGGCATACGCCATAATTGCAGGAATATTATTACCCAGATCATGATTTACGCGTGCAATGGCATTTTGTGAACTTGCGTGTTTGGGATTTACCATTGCACCTTGTTCAAATGCCTCCAGTGAAAGTGTATATTCTTTCATGGTAGTAAGTGAAATACCTTTATTAAAATAAAATTGATATTGTTGTGGGAAAGCTTTAATTCCTTCGTCGTAAACGGCTATGGATTCTTCTGATTTTCCTTGTGCATCGAGACTGTTACCATATGTGATGTAAACAGATTCCAGCGCTTCATCGCCGGGATGTAATTCAATTGTTTTTTTACAAAGCGTTGAGCAATCTTTATATTTTTCTAAAGCGTATAAGGTAAGTGCTTTTTCAGACATTGCAAATGCATTATCCTTATCGGCCGCAAGTGCTTTATCGTATTTTTTTATAGCGCCCTGATAATCGCCGCGATCGTGTAATGCAATGCCTTCTGCAACAAGTGCCTCAGCCGCTGCAGGGTCCTGAGCGTATGTGTTAGCAGTAAATAATGTGCAGGAAATAAACAGGAGGAATAGTGCTTTTTTCATTGGTTTTTTTGCTATTGAATGGCTAAAATAATAAATTTTGGGGTAAAATGGTAGGTGATGGATGAGGAGGAGGTTTGATGTAATAATATTTTTGTAAACTGTTAGCAATCTTTCACTGATACGCAGTTGGGGTTTTTGTTTGGAGTTAAGGTGGAGTGTTGATTGGTGATTTTCGTTTGAAGTGCATTTTTTGTTTCACCCCGCTGGGGTTCTGGAGATTCTAAGGGGCGCATTTTTGTTAAAAATATGTAACCGCTCTGCGGTAGGCTCAGTAATTGGAGTTAATTTGGAGTGTTGATTTATGTTTTTGTTTTGATGTAATTTTTTTTCATTACTGCCTAGCACAATATCTTCAAACAAAAAATGTCAATCGACACAAAAATTAAAAAAGAAAATCGAATGTGCAAATTACACCCAACTCATAATTTCACTTTTAAACATAATGTAAATCATTACAAAGTATTCTAATTAAGTTGTGAAGTAAAAACCTCGTAGAGGTGAAAGATTGGTAACAAAACCCGACCCCCAAAGAATCAGATGAACCCCAGCGGGGTGACACAAAAAATGTCAATTGAAACAAAAAATTATATCATTAAAACCAAGGGCACATACAAAATCCAAATCAAAAATTCAATGTTATTCATAATGAAAATTAGTAAGAAACATTCTAATTAAATGATGAATTAAAAACCTCGTAGAGGTTTCATATTTTAACAAAACCCACCCCCTAGAATCAATTGAACCCCAGCGGGGTGACACAAAAAATGTCAATTGCCACTAAAAATTATATCAAAAAAACCAAATGCACATACAAATTCCCAATTCAAAATTTCATTATTATACAATCAACATCATTTCCGCATAAAATTCATTCTCATCTGAAATTTCCACCCAGTTGGGTTGCTGATCTCTAATTTTGTGGAAACTAATTCGATCGGATATATTGCCGGCGATTTTAAAACCTTCGAAATTTAGATGCTGCTCAAATTGATTTGCCATTTCAACTGTTTGAAAAACATAGGTAAAACAAATGCCGGATAAATTTAATTGCCTGGCCTGCTCGGCGAGTTTGACAATGGTGCAGATGCCATACCTGAACTGCATTTCGGCTGACAGGTTTGGCTCAAATCCGTCGATATGAATATGATTGGAATCATCTTCCACAATTGATTCGTTATTAATTTCTTCAACTAGGGTTAACTGCGAAAGACTATGACCAATTAATCCAATCTCATTAATTATAATGCCTCGATTAATAAACTGTGTAATGGAATCAGGTAAATTACAAGAAATATTTAAATCATGCGGAATATTCCATGTATCACATAACCGGTAAAATGCTGTATTGGCTGATATTTTCAAGAAGAGGTGTTAATTTAATTCGAGTACACCCTTTTTTATTTCAAAACTAAAAAGCAAAACAGAATCCACCGCTTTCCCGTCCAGTTCGCCGGCTGTCCAAGGACCTAAAGCTTTAAATATGGCAACAATCTGCTCGTCTAAAATTTCGCTTTTTGTTTTATTGTCCATTTCACATTGCACCACTTCGCCATTACAATTAATAATTAAACGTATCATGCCTTCGTCTTTATATTTCACATTTTCTTTAAGGAAGGCCACATCGGTATTTAATTTTTGTTCAATTTGGTCTTCGGTGAACTGACTTTTAGCTTCATCCTGACCTTTGAAAGATTCGAATAATGCATACACTTCATTTTTATCACAAATGCCTGAAATTTCTTCATCTACAACCATTTTGGCTACAAATTGAGCAGATAACATTGAAGTGCAAGCACATAAAATAATTAGGAAAAAAATGTTTTTCATGTTGGTAAAATTTAAATTTCGTGAATAATGGTATTCAAATATACGATACTTCTAATAAATATACAATTTCCTTATAACGATAATCAACACTCGCTTATTTCACAAATTGGCGGAGCCATAATAAGGCTTCCTTATCGCTGCTAAACGATTTCATTGGGATAGGGGGCTTTTGAAAAGCAAACACCATGCGCATAACTAACAGTGCCATGCCGGGTTTTGAAACCATAGCCATTGCAGTGTATATTTCAGGAACCATTTGAGATGAAAACTTACGGGTAGCCTTATCCGGAACCGGCGATTTGCTTAAATATATTAATAATGGAACCGGTTTATTGCCGGTAATTTTTTTAATCAAGGTAACATTGTTGCTAATGTTCTCAACCGTTCTTTTCACACTTTTTGATAGGGAATATAAAATGCCATCTTCAAAATAATAATCTGCAATTTCGCCCGCTATCAGAGGAGTTGTAAATGTTACCTGCATAATTAATTGGATTTACGATATGCCTGAACATGCAATTGCGGATAAACAAAATAACTAAATGTAGTATCAGTTAGTGTTAGAATTTCAAAATATGTTTTAGTTTTTAAATTGTCTAAAACAATAAAATAATTTGCCTGTGATGACTTTACAAATTGTGTTAGCGTATCGGTAATGGATATACTATAATTATCATCCTGATAATTTTTTTCACCTTTATATCCAAACGTCCAGATGGAATCATTTATGGAAATGTATGCTGCACTATCTGTCTCATTAACCCATTCACCATGCAATTTATTTAGTATAATAGAATCGTAAGGAGGTTCTTTTGGCTTTAGAATTGGAATTAACTGATAATCGGAATATAAAAAAACAAAACCTGATTCCGGCTTTTCATTAGTGTTTGGGTAATAGGTTTTCGGAACACCTTTGTCAGTGTAAAACTGACCTGTCAATCGAAGTATAAAATTGAAGTGATCTTCTGCATAATAATCGCCGGGTAAAAATAAATCTGTTGCAGCAGGTGTAATGTATAAATGATTTTCTGCATCAACACTATCTATATTGGGAATGTCGAAATTTGTTACCTGAATAAAATTCGGACAATCGCAGGCGTAGTTGACATAATAAACATCAATCGTTTCAATTTTATCTGAAAGATGCTTCGGCACAACGGAACAGCTTAAATTTGAGCATAGGTACAATCCACCCAAAATATAGCTAAGCCAGCGAGCCAAATATCTCATAATGTGTTGATAATCAATAAAATAAAATTCTTAAATTGGTTAAATTATAGATTTTTACTGCTCCGCCATTTTTAAGCCTTGTTCAATTGCTGTAAACACTTGGTGGTTTTTGTCAAACACTTTGAGCAGTAATTCTTTTGCCTTTAAAAAATCTGCTTTTGCGATGGCTTTGTCGAGGTCCAGATAAATAATACCGAGGTAGAAATAAATACTTCCGGCGATGGTATCTTCATTTGCATATTTTACTAATTGCTCATTATAAAAATTAAGTAATTCGTTTAATGCGCCGTAGTTGATATACGCATCGTTTATTGCTCCATAAATTGTTGGATTTCGTGGGTCGAGTTCAAAAAGATTTACGGTATAGGCATGGGCCTCTTTACTTTTAAGTCGCAAGCTGGATTCTAACATGCCGAGATATGTATAATAATTTTTCGCCTCGATACTGTCGCTGATGTGATAATATATTAATGCACTGGAATCATCAGCGAGTTCGGTATAAATTTGGGCCGCCATGCGTGCTGCGTCAGCTTTGTAACTTTTGTCGTTGTATAATGGTATTGCATTTTTAGCATAAACCAAAGCTTTAGCCTGTTCATTGTTATATAAATAAGCATACGCAAGATTATAATGCGCTGATGCATAATCTCCCTTCAACTCAACTGATTTTAAAAAATAAGGAATCGCTTCTTTGAATTTATTGTTGGCAATATTCAAATAACCCATAGCATGATAAGATTCATAATCAGCACAATTACCTGCAATCGCTTTCGTAAAATTCGTTTCGGCCAACATAAATAATTCTTTGTCTGATTTTAACCAGTTACCCGGATATTTCATCTGCACTTCGATATAATAATCGCCCAAACCTTTATACAAGCGGCATTCATCAGGATAAACCTTAATTAAACTATCCAATAATTTAGGGATGTCCAGCATTTTTAAATCAAAATTGCCATCTGTTCCGCGGTAATTTAAAATGTCGTCATTTTTATCAATGTCGGTAAGTGCAAACATTTGATGTGCAATACTGGTTACAAAATAATTCAGTAAAATATTTTCTTTTAACAGAATTACTTCCATGTTTTTGTTATTCGGGTCTGCTTTGTCTAATTCAGCATAGGCAGAATTATATTTTTTATCCTCAATTAAATTGTTCGCTTTTTTTAATTGATTCATTTATATTTTGAGCCTGAATAATTGTCGCGGTGAAAATTAAACCAATTATTAAAATAATTATTTTATGCATAATGACGAGTTGTGGTTTTAACCGATGTTTCTGTTTTATAATTTTGAATTTATAGCAAATTTACAATGTTTTGGATGAAATACGGAAACTTACAAACTGCTTTGCAGCTGGCTAGTCGTTAAAAATAAATGAGCCAAATTAGTATAGCAGTTACTATAATATAAAAACATGAACCGATTAAAACATTATAACGCAGGTTGTAAACTTCATGAAAATAATATTTTTTATAACAAAAAGGCGCACGCACAATAGCTCCTGTTGATTTTAAAATAGGATGAATGATACCACGTATTAACAGCTCACCCAAAATATCAAATATACTTTCGCCTATTTGGCTCATGATTTAATTTGTTTTACAAAAGTGCGTTCAAAGATAATACAACTCGTTTTAACTGCTCTATTAATTCCGTGTTGCTTATTTCTCCGTTTGTCGACATTTTTGATTTAATACTTTTTATTAATAAAATGGTATCGTCGTTTGACCGGGCACCAAGGGTATCTATAATCAATTTGAGCTCCTTATGTGCTAAATCTCCGGATGAAGAAGCTGTTATAAGTGCAGTTGGTTTATCATTTAATAGTGTTGTGGAAACAAACCATTCGAGTGCATTTTTTAAACTGCCGGGTACGCTGAACACATATTCGGGTGTGCAAATAATAATACCATCTGCTTCCTCAACCAGTCTCCGAAATTCCAGAATTTCACCTGGTGGAGAATCGGTGTCCAAATCGGGATTAAAATGTGGAAGTTGATCTAAACCGGTAAAAATGTTGATGTTAAAGTATGGAGCAGCTGTTTTTTGCAAATACTGAAGCAACAATAAGTTTGCTGATTGCGCACGGGTGCTTCCACAAATTGCTAATACTTTAGGATGATTATCCACTTTAATTATTTTGCTTTAGATTTTTCGGCAGCGCGTTTAGAATTTTGCTGTAAATTATGTTTTAATATTTTGCCAATCAAAGGATAAGGCATTGGTTTATTTAAAGGAAATTGAATAGAACCACGTCCTGTTTTATACGGCAAAAAATCATCTTTAAAACCGGGTTCATTAACAGGAGCGGGATAAATACCAATATGATTTTTATAACCGGCGTAATAAATGAGATAACTTCCTTTTAAAATAAATGTCGGCATGCCATAACTCATTGTTTCAGTTGCTTCGGGAACTTGTTTTTGTATGTAGTTCCGAATTTCCTCCAGCACTATGCGGGTTGATTCGGGAAAAGATGTTAGGTAAGTGTCAATACTTTTAATCATGTTAAAAATGATTTATTATATAATTTATGATTTATTATTTTATAACTCCAATCATCACCCCAAATTTGCCATCATTTTGAATCCAGTTTTCTTCAGGGTAATAAACTCTTGAAACAAATCCATCTAAATATAACGCATTTTCGCAACCTTGGTTTTTGAAGTAGGTTGCAAAATCGTATAAATTTACCGGTGTTTTAGACATTACAAAAAGTATTTTCTTATCCGGTAAAATGCCCACGCCATTACGGATATTAACATGTGTTGAGCCGTTTTTAAATTCGGGATGTATTTTGCCGTTAATTAATAACATTGGGCCGGATTGTGTTGCATATTTAACATTAGTAACTGAACTGAATTCACCGGTCTGACAAACACCGGCTTCATTTGAATAGTTTATATAAAATATACCGTTCGGCTTAAGATAAAAATTGCCATCTGCATTTGCATTATTTACAGGAACCAGCGTTTTACCATTTTCTATATATAATCCAAGAGGAGAATAATCTGTTTTATACATTCCGCCATTCATGGCAAAAATTAATTGTTTACCTTGTTTTTCTGTTTGCTGCTTTAAATTCGGGAAAGTATTAATGATTTTACCTGTATCATCTTTCCAAAACAAATGAAGGTTACCCTGTTTTGGGTCAACGGTATATGTTAGGTAATTTGAATCAGAAATTAATGGTGCAGCAAAACCTGCAATACAAAATGTGAGAATTAGTGCAAAAACGGCATATAATAATGTTCGATTGTAAACCTTCATTTTGATCGGAATTGAAATGGTGTTTCAAATTTACCAAAAATTAGAAAGTAAATAATTCCAACTGTCATTTCACCGTCAGTTTTTTTATTAAAACAATCGAATCATTATTCGTTTGGTTTCGCTATTTGAATTACTACGTTACCGGTCTTTTCTCCGGTCTCAACATATTTGGTTGCTGCAACAATATTTTCAAGGGGATATAATTTATCGATTACTGCACGATAATCGCCGGATTCAATTATTGATCTAAAAAATTCAATATCGCTTTTATTATCAGTAGGGATTGGAAACTTTGCTTTTTTGGATGTAATCAACGTTAAAATAGGTAAAAAAACGTTTTGCGCCATATAACCTAATTCAGTGCTATAATAAGTGCCCCCTTTATTTAACAAATGTTTGCATTTAAAGAAACTACTTTTCCCAACAGCATCTAATATCACATCATAATGCCCGGGAATTTTAGTGAAATCCTCTTTAGTGTAATCAATAACTGAGGAAGCACCAAGTGATTTTATTAGTTCAATGTTCTGTGTATTACATACAGCAGTTATTGTTAATCCGTAATACTTAGCCAGTTGAACTGCAGCCGTGCCAATAGAACCGGATGCGCCATTAATTAAAATAGTTTTTGATTTTTTCAGGTCAATTTTTCTGATGTAATTTATTGCCAGCATCAGTCCATCACATACTGCTGCCGCTTCTAAAAAAGAAAAGTTTGTTGGTTTAAGGGCAATTGAGCCTGATGCTTTAACACAAACATATTCGGCATGTGTGCCAAACCGAAAAGTGTTTAATCCAAAAACTGCATCACCTGCTTTAAATAAATGAACATCTTTACCAACCGCTTCGATAACACCTGCAAATTCGGTTCCTAAAACCTTTTTTCTCGGTTTGAAAACACCACTAATCAGCTTTACGAAAAAATATTCCGGATTTCTGAAGCCACAGTCCGTTCTGTTTACTGTTGTTGCAATCACTTTTACTAATACTTCATCCGGTTTCGGTATCGGTGTGTCAATTTCCTGAACGGATAAAACTTCCGGCGGACCGTATATTTTGTTTACACTTGCTTTCATATGGTATTTGAATAAGTAATTTATATTGTGGTGAATTCAACCCTTCTGTTATTTGCCTTGCCTAATTGCGTTGTATTAACATCAATTGGCAAAGATTCGCCATATCCCTTGGCTGTTAGTTGATTTGAATTGACACCAAGTGATATTAATAAATTTAGCACTGCATTTGCTCTTGCTTCAGATAATTTTAAATTGGCAGCGTCATCTCCATCGCTATCTGTATGTCCGCCAATTTCAAATTTTACTGTTGGATTTTGTTTTAAATATGCCACAATGTTGTTAATTGTTCCCATACTTTCGGGTTTTATTTCCGATTTATTGACATCAAATTTAATTGCATGTGTAACAAATTTCCCATTTACCAATGTAATCTCACTTTTAGGAATTCCTGTAGCCACTTTAAAATTGTCCAACAATATTTTCATCTCACCACTTGTATTTCCGGTAACTAATATTCGGTCGGGTGTAATAGCGCAATCATCAATATCAATTTGTTTGTATTGATCAAGATATACTGTAAAGTGTTTTTTATTATAACTCATGGCGATATGCACCCAGCGGTTGTAAAATTTATTTTCTCCAAAATAGGCTTCGGGATTATCTTTGGCAGCACGACCATCATTTGGATAGCTAACAGTTAATTCATGTTTGTTTGGGGTAATTATCATTTCCTGGTCGCCCTGCATTAAATGTATTTCTATTCCGGGATTGCCATCGTAACCATCAGCTAACCAAGTGTCATATTCTATAGTAAAATTATCTGGTAATACCGGTTTTGATAATTTCGGACTTATTTTAGTGTAATAAACATTTACAGAAATACAATTGTTATCGGCTTCTTTAATTACTTTCGCCTCACCGCCTTCTATAGTCCAATTTTCCGGATTTGAACCAACAATGGAATTTGTTAAATCATCATCAAAAAGAATAACATTTCCAGGTACAAAATCATATTGTTTATATTCACTTATTGTTTGTGCAGTGGCATTTATTATTGCAAAACAACTAAGTAACATAGCGTAAAGACAGTTTTTCATAAAGTATTTATTTTTCATGTATTTCTTATATAAATATAACTTAATTACAATTTTTCAAATAAAGGTAAATTTATTTGAGCAGCTATTTTTTGAGCAGATAATTTACCTTCTTCAGAAAAAGCCCATACAAAAAGCGCTTCTATTTTGTGCGTTTGGCTTATATTCATAATAGCGACTGTTGTCAAATCAGTTGTTATTCCCTTTTTCCTAAGTTCAGATAATACCATCGCAGAGCATAAATAAATGCAATCGAATTGTGTGCCCGGATGGGTTAAATAAAATAATTCTTTTTCTGATATCTCACCTGACAAAAATGATTCCATTAGCTTGCGTGTAGTGGGAATTAGCAATATCCAGGCTATAGGTCCGTTTTCATTCGCTTTTTCTGTAACGGAGGCTGGGTGTAATTGTTTTAACCGATTTAGCACGTCTTCGTTTACATCTAACTGCTCAGGATCTGATTTGGTATCAAAAATTTCATCTGCCAGTTGTAACATGCGTTCAAAATTTGTTAACGACATATCAATTGAATTTTAAAGAATGAAATGCATCTAACATAATATCATTAAAATTTTCGGCATTATCTGAGAGAAAAAATAAATAAGCATCTGCAACATTATCTTTATGTATTGCTACTATCATGCAAAATTTATATCCCATGCCGAATTCTTTACCAACCTCGACATATGTTGTTCCACCCCAGTCGGCATTAAATTCTTCTTTTACAGCAGTTTTATCAAATACAACCATTTCCGGTAAATAACCATTGGAAATATTTAAGGTGGTTGCCTTTAACAAGGTAGCATATAAATTATTAGGGTTTAAATTGATGTCACCCGGCTGTTTGTTTTTTTCTTTTTCTGTATATTCCTGAAGTAAAGTGTCTAATGGCCTTATTGCATAACGCACTTCAAAGTTTTTTGTGCGATGTTTAATTGCAAATTCATATTCCATCGCTGAATTCTGAATAACCTGTATGGTATCAAAACCTTCGGGCTGCAGAAATGTGAGTGTGCTGCGTTGTAGCAAATTGTTATATAGCGTTGACTGTGCGTTTGTGCTTGTTGATACAAACAACAGTGCAATTGTAAAACTCAGTAAGATTAGTATTCTATTCATTTAGCAAAAGTAATTCTGATTCAGCGAATTTTTTAATAATGTTTAAAGTTGGTTTCCAGTACATTTCTAGATGTTTATAATCGACATAACTGTTAATTTCAGAAATTTCTAATTCAAGTATTACTCCTGCGTTATTTTCATTTAAAGTAAAACAAATTTTGGTATAATTTTCCGGAACATCGGGTAAGTTACTCAGATTGCTGATATAATTATATTTAAAACATATTAGAGGTGTAAACTGTAAAATAATACCCTTATTGTATAAATATATACCATGCATCATACCACTGAAAATAATTGGACTGCCATTTTTCCAATTTGATTCCACATGGATTTTATCATCTGACAACCACTTTCCCATAAACTGCGGATTAGTAATTAATTGCCAAACAACAGCACTTGGTGATTTTATATATTGCCTAAATGTTATTTTGGTATAACCTTGATTATTATCCTGACTATTTTGAAAATCCATAATTAATTTATATCTTTAACATGTTAAAAAACAAAGGATAATTCCCGGTGTACGCAATATTCTAAATTCTCCACCGTTAAAATTAGTTGTTTCACTTTAAACCCAGGCATTATGAAAAACACAAATTGCTATTTACCATTTCAATATTTACTATTTTACTGACAATCAGCACATTACATGCTCAATCTGTTGATTTTTCCACTACTTTAGGGAAAGATTATTACGACATGGGCCACGATGCCATTGTTGATGCAAATGGTAATGTAATGGTTACAGGAGCCTTGAGTGTGGAAGCCGGTGTGCCTGCTGATGCGTATTTTTCACGACTGAATAAATATGGTGAAATTGAGTGGGAACAAACGTTTGGAACTGTTTTCGAAGATGGCGGGAATGAAATTATCGAAGGTGCAAACAATACTTATTTTATTGCCGGTCACGTGGATGTAACAGGAACAGATGAATGTGATGCCTTGTGTTTTATGATCAATAATGTTGGTGATACCCTGTGGACCAGAACTTACGGTTTTGAAAAAGATGATGCCGCTTATGCCTGTGCTGCTGCTCCAGACGGCGGTTTTGTTGCTGTGGGTAGATGTGAAATCGGAGATAATCCGAATGGGTTTATTTTAAAATATGCTGTAGATGGAACATTGGAATGGTCGAAAATTATGGATGGGGATGGTGAAAATTATATCAGCACAGTAAAAACAGTGGAAGATGGTTTTATGATGGGTGGTGCAATAACTGTTAACGGTGATATGAATTTTTTGTTAATGAAAACAGATTTTTTCGGAAACATCATCTGGCAAAAAAATTATGCACATGCCGGAAAAGATAATGTATATAGTATTCAATTAAGTGATGACGGATTATTAATGGTTGGAAAAAGTCAGAACACTTTTGATGGCAGCAGTGCAATGTTAATGATACGAACTGATATGGATGGAAATTCAATTTGGGAAGTTAATTATGGTGGACAGTATAAAGATTATGCTGCAGGAGTTGACCAAACACCTGATGGCAATTGGGTTGTATGTGGAACATTATACAATGTTTTAAATAATTCTCAGGATGCGGCAGTTTTAATGTTGAGTGATGATGGTGTAATTAATGCTTTACATTTTTATGGAGCGGAAGGAGATGATGCTGTTAGAAGAGTACATCGTGATGCCGCAGGTGGATATATTGTTTGCGGCTCCATTAATCAGACAGATGATAATGCAGATATTTTATTAATGCATGTGGATGAATCCGGTGCAACGTTAAATATACCTGCTGCAAATGATAATGGTTCGTCAATTCGATTATATCCTAATCCTGTAACAGAAACAATTCATATAATGGTTTCAGCAACTGCAATTGATGCGCAATTAGTTGTTTATGATATCAGCGGGAAAAAAGTAATTCATATTGATAATATTTATTCTCAAATGATTGATATTTCTGCAACTGAACTTACTTCAGGGTTGTATTTTTATTCATTTATAAATAAAAATGACGCAACAGCTCCATTAAACGGAACATTTGAAGTGCTGAAATAATTTTAAAAAATCAGCCTAATGCTTTCTCGAAACAAACACTTGTTTTTACATGTATATATTGTCCGTAATTGGGAATAACGTGATAGTTATTTTTATGATATAAGCGAATTGCTTCCGGTTGTTTTTCTCCGGTTTCCAAAATACATTTATGATACTGTAGTGCTGCAGCCCATTCTTCCAATGCTGTTAAAACCCTCGATGCATAACCCTTTCCACGGTATTCCGGTAAAACATACATGCGTTTAATTTCCATAATTTCAGGTGCATATTCTTTAATTGCACCGCAAGCAACGGCTAATCCATCAACATATAAAACAATTACATGCTGAATGGCATCAATTTTATTAAACTGCGCAAAAAAAGCATGATCATCACCATCACGTTGTGCAAGATCAGCATCTAATAAACGAACCAGCCGAATAAAATCTTCATCCGCTGAGTTTGTTTTATTTATTTTTATTGTTTGTAAGATATTCATGCAGTTGCTGAGCGAATCATTTTTTTAATAGCACTATTTGCCCTAAATGATAATGCAGGTGTTCAACCATTCCCATTAAATTTCTGAAATAGTTGCCGTATTTTTCTTCACTAAATATTTCTAATAATTGATTGTCATTTAATTGTTCAATTAAAAGCGCGCAGGTCTCTGCATTTTGCCATGCCTTTTCCAAAACACCCTGCCAGTCCGCCTCCGATTCAATTTTCGGTAAAATAAAACTATAAGCATCTTTGGCATCCAACGGCCCGCCTTGCAACACTTTCGTTACCACATCAATATAATAAGTGGTATGCACGGTTAAGGTGGCAATAGAATTAAAATCCTGCACTTTGTTTAATGCCTCCGCATAGGTTACATCCTGCAATGTGCCTTTCATATTTACATCGGTCCAATTTCCACCGAAGTGTACATCCCGCAAACTTTTTGCGATTTGTTTTGCGATTGTCATAACAAATTAGTTTTGTAAAATAAATTATTACGCCAAAAATATTTTAAAATATTTTCACTCCTAGGGTGTTATGAAATTTTCGTCAAATTAAAAACTGCTTAACAATGTCTAATTGGCCGATAAATAACTTTTTATTTGAAGCATGGCTAAATTAACTCATTAAAATATGCCATCCTTAAATCCACTGCAGTTTTAAGCCTTTCAAAAATCCGCATCTTAGTCAGGTAAGGGGTTTCCGCTTCAGTCCGGTCTAGGATTTACGTAATCGTCTTTAATCGTGAAACTTATACTTAATAATGGTGCCGATGAAATTGAAATTATGAGTATAAAACTGAACCTGTCAAAAATAATAATTATTAAAATACTAATTAAAATTTTTAGCTAACTATTTAATCAACTCTTTTTTTACCAACGGTGCTACTTTTGTTCCGATTAATTCAATTGCTTGTAATAATTGTTGATGCGTTAATCCGGCATCCATTTGGAATGTAAAACGCGAAATTCCACCTAGTGCTTTACTGTGACGAATAATTTTTTCTGCTGCAGCTTCGGGATTATCTACTACAAGTGCACCGGTTAGGCCGTTTTGTGCATCGAATCTTCCTCGTGTAACAGGAGGATAACCACGCTCTTTACCAATTTGCGTAAACATTTCCGCATAACCGGGATAATAAGCATTTATGGCTTCTTCGGTGGTATTGCCAACAAATCCGAGCGAATGTAATCCTACTTTTAAAACATCAGTATGTCCTGCTTCGGCACCCGCTGCTTTATATAAATCGATAAGTGGTTTAAAGCGATGTGTTTCGCCACCAATAATGGCAACCATAAGTGGTAAACCTAATTCACCTGCACGGACAAATGATTCCGGTGTACCGCCAACGCCTAACCAAATGGGTAATTTTTTTTGAAGTGGACGCGGATATATTGCCTGATTATTTAATGCAGGACGATATTTTCCTTTCCACGTAATTATTTCATTGTCGCGAATTTTTAATAATAAATCGAGTTTTTCAATAAACAACTCATCATATTCATTTAAATTATATCCGAATAAGGGAAATGCTTCAATAAATGAACCTCTGCCCGCAACAATTTCTGCTCTGCCATTTGAAATTAAATCTAATGTTGCAAAATTTTGGAAAATACGAACAGGGTCAGCAGCACTTACTACTGTTACCGCACTGGTTAAAATAATGTTTTTAGTTGTTGATGCGGCTGCAGCTAACAACATATGCGAAGCCGAATCCATAAATTCTTTTCGGTGATGTTCACCTAGACCAAAAACATCTAAACCCACTTGATCGGCAACGGTAATACGCTCTAATAATTCGTTAATAGCCTGAGCCTGACTAATGGCAGCATTTCTGGGTGCTGCAGCAAAACTGTCGATTCCTATTTCCATAATTTGTTCATTCATAACCCGTTATGAAAAATATTAGTTCCCCAATAAATAACGGTAAATCTGATTATTGTTGATTAGCATTTAATTTTGAAATGGTATTTCCTATATAATTTATCGCCTTTCCATAGGTTTCGATTCCATGGCCTACTTCCGGGAAAATTTCAATTTCCTTTAATGTGCTGAGTAATTTTTTTGCGTTACTAATCGATTTTTTATAAGGAAATAATAAATCGCGGTCGCCGAGCAATAAATAAGTAGGGACTGTATTTTCTTTTAGCTGATTACCCATAAAATAGGGCTTTTGTGTTTTGTCCTGATATTGTTTTATGGCAAACACTTCATAATCAACTAACATTTTTTCAGCAAAAGGTGAGAGTTGGTGATTAGGTTTTGAAAAAACGGCTTTTTCTAAAAATAATTGCACATTTTTTTCAGTTGGTTTTACTAAGGGTAAAATATTGTAATATAAATTTTTGAAACTTAACGAAAATGGCTGTAAACAACCCGGATTCAATAAAAATGCGGCTTTTATTTTTTCCGGATTTACAATTGCGAGCTTCATACAAATTAAACCACCAAATGACGCGCCTGCGATATAAGCTTTTTCAATGTTTAATCCTGCTAGCACTTCATTTGCCCACATTCCATATTCCAGCGATTTAATATCCGCGAATTCCCGTCACTTAAGTTTGGTAATCCATTTGTTTCAACCAGATAAATTTTTAATTTTGATTAAGTTGATTCAACCCATTGTTGAAGTCCCAAATTAATGCCGTTGTTCTTGCACCCGGAAAAATTACTAATGTTTCTAAATCAGGTTCATCATGATTTAAGGCATAAACCTGTGTTTTGCCAAGGGAGGTATTAACAGAAATAGGCGCATATTTTTTATTATTTGCTGTTTCAAGTTGAGTAACCCAGTTTTCAAAATAAGTTAAATCTGCAGCATTTTTAAAACGGGAAGAATTTAAGATACGAATTTGTTGTGCCATGAATTATAGTTTTCGTTTATAATGTAATTGCACTAATCCTTTTTCAAAATGTTTTACTTCGATGAGCGCTAAATTTAATTCCGTTCTTCCATCTTTAAACAAACGTATACCATCGCCTAATAAAACCGGAATAACGGAAATAATGAGTTCATCAATTAAATCAGCTTGTAATAACAGGTTTACAATTTCTGCACCACCATCACAAAAAATGTTTTTTCCGGATTGTGTTTTGAGTTGCTTTACCAATACAGTAATATCCCCACTATAAAACTGTATGTTACCTTGATTTGCAAGTGGATTGCGGGTTATTACATAAGTATTTAAATGTGCATGCGGAAATTCGGGCACCTGTTTCATTACCCAATCGTAGGTTTTGCGACCTATAAGTACAGTATCAATAGTTTGCATGAATGCCGCATAACCATAATCTTCACCGGGCTGCTCAACCAATCCTAAAAAACTGAGATCGTCGTTGGGTTTGGCGATATATCCATCCACGCTACATGCAATATATAGCACCAGTTGTTTACTCATTTTGTGATAAAATATTAATGCCTGATTATTAGATGCCACAAAGGTAAGGGGAAATCACAAATGAGGAGGCATAAAGGTTTATTTTATATGGACGGGCTCTATAATATCCTGAAGCATTAAACCATCAATAATTTTATAAATTAAATCTGTTAACTGGAGTAATTCTGTGTAAGGAATAAATTTACCGGGTCGGTTATAAGATAATTCAAAATTGTAAGCATCAAGCGGAGCGCCAAATACACCATGATTTTGATGTATGGCAATTTCCCCATTTTTTATGACAGGAAGTAATAAGGGTATATGATTGTTTTCGAAAATGTTATTAAAAAGCACCGCGTTATTTGTTTTAATAAAGTACTTGCTCAATTCCAGCGACTGATTAAAATTTGATTTTGTGAACTGTGAAATAAACTTTTGTAATGAAGATTTTTCTTTTAAAGTAAAAGCAAATTTCTTTTCCATCACAAAATCAACAAATAAGCATTGGCTAAAACCTGAATAAGCATATCGGCCTGAAACTGCGGAATGATAATAATTGTTAAACACAACTTCAAATCCGCGGTAATTAGCTACCACTTTAGGTGAATACCAATCTACAGGGTCATAATATCTACCCTGTATAAGCGGAGCATAATTTGACCAATATTCGGTGTCTTGAGTGGTGTACATGGTGTGTTTACTGTTAAGACGAAATACAATATTAGCATATTTGATGGAATTGAGGCAGGGGGAATTGGCTGTTTTATGAGTAATGAGTTGTTCGCTGAGGCGAACATGAGTAATGAGTGGTGACTGCAAACTATAGTATGAAAACTTCTAAAGTGAAATTTTCTAAAGATGAAAAAAAAGTATTTAATTCAAACTTTTTTCACTCATCGCTCATCATTCATCACTCATATTAAACCGTCGGATTTCCTTTCCCGGTTGTTATTAAATTGAACAAACTATTTTCAATATAATCTTTCCAGGCATTTGAACAATCTTTATAACAGGCGATTGCCGGAATTAAGCCCTGATGTGTAAATTGAATGCTGGTTTTGTCATTTAATTCCGTTAATTCAAAAATGATTTTCGTGTTGGTCCATTCCTGTTTATTTTCAACAAAATTGATCTGACTGCTTATTACTTCCCAAACTATTTTTTTATTTGGAATGAATTCGGTTATTTTTTGTGTAGATATATGTACATCGCCAAAATATACGGTAAATTCATCCAAAAGCCTATGGGAAGCGCCTTTCAGGTTGTGTGTCCACCATTTTGTGACATCATTAATTTGTTGAAATGCGTATACTTCATTGGTAGGAACAATTATGGTTATCGTATAGTCTTGAGTTTGCATTTTGATTTATTTATGTGTTGCGAATATTAATTATTGTTCAAAAACTTTGATTCATCTTCAGTTTGAGGATTTCCTTTGCCGTTTGGATTACCGGTGCCTGTTTCTATTAAATGTTTTAAACTGGTTAATATATACTGTGACCACGCACCTGAACAAATTTCAAAACATTCTAATTGATCAGTTAAGCCTAAATGTGTAAAAATAACTTCAGTATTATATTCGTTTGCAATAATTTCGAAACGAATAGTTGTTCCTGTCCATTCTGTTTTGTCTTTTGTAAATTTGAAATAATTGTTTTTGATGTACCATTCCACCATTTTATTGGGAATGGATGTTATTATTTTTATTTCGCAACGATGAACATCTTCGAAGTTATAGTTGAATTTGTCATTAAGCTGAACAGTTGAGCCGGTAATTTCTTCTGACCACCACCCTCGCACATTGTTGATTGCCTGAAACACCGCTTCGGGTTTGGTAGATACAATTAATTTTATTTGAAGATCTTGATTTGGCATACAATTGATATTTAATTCAAAATTACTGTCTGAAAATACCGCTCAAGGGGTGTAAAACAGACAACCTAACGGGTTGATTTGGACAAATTTTCCCAGTAACTTTGTCTAAAATTTGATTATGAAACAGGTTATCATCGTTGTTCCGGAGGGTAATATTAATTTGAGCAGCATTAGTGGCTCGTTTGAAATTCTTAACCGAGCAAACGGTTATTGGAAAAAGAAAGGCAATCATAGCAAAATGGAAATTCAAATTGGTGGGTTTATTGACACCCTTGAATTAGGTAACGGTTTTTTTGCAATTCATCCTGTTCAACTTGACACTTTAGGCCCTGTTGATTTGATTATTATTCCTTCGCTCACCTATGATTATGCTCATGTATTAAAAAACAATACCGCTTTAATCGAATGGATTGCAGCGCAATACAAAACGGGAGCTGAGATTGCCAGTATCTGCACGGGTGCTTTTCTTTTGGCAGCAACGGGGTTAATAGATGGGAAAAGCTGCTCCACACATTGGAATGCGGCAACTGATTTTAAACGTTTGTTTCCTGAAATTGATTTACAGATTGATAAATTAATTGCTGTGGAAGATGGTATTTATTCAAATGGTGGGGCTTATTCGTTTTTAAATTTAATGTTGTTTTTAGTTGAAAAATATTTCGACAGAGATACCGCCATTTTCTGCTCAAAAGTATTTCAGATTGATATTGACAGACATACGCAATCGCCATTTTTCATTTTCAAAGCACAAAAAAACCATGGAGATGTTGTAGTGCTGAATGCTCAAAAATTTATAGAAGAAAATTTATCTGAAAAATATCATTTGAAGATTTATCAATTCAACTAAATACCAGTAGAAGGAATTTTGACAGGCGATTTATTAAAGCGACAGGAAACACACCTGTTGAATATTTACAACGCGTAAAGATAGAAGCGGCAAAACGATTGCTGGAACTCGGTAGAAAAAATATCAATGAGGTTATGTATGAAGTGGGATATGCTGATGATAAAGCCTTTCGTGAAATTTTCAAACGACTTAACGGCTTGTCGCCAATAGACTATAAGCAAAAATTTAACAGAGAAGTTTTATTGGGATATAGTGATACAAGTGAGAATAATTGATTCGTGCTAATATTTAATTCACTTAAGTAGCTAAGCATTATTTGTGGGAATTCTACAATTGAAATATTTAATTATATAAAGGATTTGAGTTAATTCTGACCAATTTTGTTTATTATATTCATATTTTTAAAATATAGATAAATGGACACAAAAGAATTGGAAGGTTTGCCTAATAAAGATGGCCATCTTGAAAAAGGGTCAGCACATATAATAGTTGAATTAATTGAATATGAACATAATGCCGTGGTAAGTAAAACATTAATGAAAAAAATTACCGGTTCAATAAACGCATTGTCGTTTGATACCGGTGAAGGTTTGAATGAAAAAATTTCTCCGTTTGATACCTATGCTCAGGTTATAGATGGTGATGCGGTAATAGAAATTGACGGAAAAGTTTCTACCTTACATACCGGTGAAGGAATAATTATTCCCGCACATAAGCCTAGTCATATTGAACCGAATGGCAGGTTTAAGTTGTTGTTAACCGTAATAAAAAGCGGTTACGAATAACTATATTATTCTTTCCAAAACGCCTCTTCTTTTAACAATATTTTTGTAGTCCCATTGAATAGTTTTGGATTTACGCAACCATCTTTTTAAATCTTTTTCAATTATTTCATCTACTGAAGTAAAGCGCATTTCTGCAGCTTTAAATTTACCTTCATCTTGTAATAAAGGTTCGTCAAACGATTGTCCGCTCCAAAATAATAAGCGTACACAATTTTTTAGCTTACTGTAACCCACTATCGGATTGCCATCCAGAAACCAAACAGGATGCGCATGCCAGATTTTATTTTCTGCTTTCGGTAAATTTAGATTAATTATTTCGCACAACCTGTTACAGATTTGACTATCCGTTGTTGAGAGGCTGTTGTTATAGGATTGAATATCTGGATGCATTAGCAAATGAATTAATTATTTTGAAATCGAAAAAACCTGACTCGATGAAATGTTTCCGCGTTTACATTCAATTATATAAATACCATTATTAAATTTATCGGTTGTTATACGTAGCAGATTTTGCACTAATTCAGTTTGATATAAAACTTGTCCTAATAAATTATAGATTGTAATTTCTGTTAGTGTATTTTCAGCATTGAGTTCAATGTTTAAATAATTGTTAGCTGGATTAGGAGAAATTGAAAATAAATTATTGGAGTAATTCTGAACAACAATAAATGATTCTGCTGCATAACCTACTTCCCAATAATAATTTAAACTGTTTTCAGGTATTGGATCTAGATTTCTGCCGGTATACCACATTTTATAATTACCATTATCATTAATGACACTTGGAAATGATGCTAAAATCGCGTCCCAGTCGCCGGTTGCGCCTTTTTTTAATACCGGATTAAGGGGTGATTTTACCCAGTTAATGCCATCGGTAGATGTTGCATACCCAACCTGTTGATTATAAGTTACATCATTATCGCCACCACCATACCACATTTGATAAATGCCATCTGCATAAATAACATGTGGGTCCTGTACATAAATACTATCCCAACTATCAGCACCGGTAATTAATACAGGATTATCGCTATATTTTGTCCAATTAATTCCGTCTGATGAAAATGCATAACCAATATTCGCTTTACCATCTGTGCTGTTACCATCAGGTATAGCATCATAACCGCAATACCACATTTTATACGTATCATCAACTTTTACAACGGATGGCCCTTCCAAAAAACCATTATCCCAACTTGCTGCACTTCCAACCGGAATAATCGGTTCATTGTATTTTACCCAGTTTATGCCATCAGATGAATAAGCATAACCAATTTCATATCGAAAGGTATTAAAATATTGCCCTGCATACCACATTTTATATTTTTCTTCAGCAGGAGCAGTGCTATCAATTAATATGGAAGCAGTTTCAACTCCCAGTGAATCCCACATGCCGGAATAAGAAACATCTAAAACAGGATTTTCATCATATTTATCCCATACAATCCCGTCGGTTGAAGTTGCGTAACAAATTCTCGAGCGCAATAAGGTATCTGCAGGGTAATTTAAACCGCCACAGGTATACCACATTTTATATATGGCACCTTCTTTAATTACAAATGGGTCGCTGATTGCAATAAGATCATTTGGTAAATGTGCAATTACAGTATCTCGTTTTAAAACTGGGTTAGACGGATCTTTTATCCAAGAAGTTTGGGAAAACAGTGTTTGTGTAAGACAAATAAATAAAGTGAAGTAAACAACACGGTTATGAATTATATTTTTCATCCTGCCTTTTTAGCGTCAATTTGTAAAGTAAATTTAAATATTTTGGATGAGATTTTAAATTTACCGCAAACTAAATCACTTTTTATAATACCGGAATATATTTATTCGTATTGGTAAGGTTCGTTGTTGTAAGCCATCTTACGAATGTTTTCAACTACCCTTTTCATGTATGTGCGCCAAAAAGTTTTAGTAAATAACCATGTAAAAGGGTAAAAAATGGGCTGATTGGCATGCATGGTATAAGTGTATTCTATCAAAATTTTGTTGGGTTCCAGTTCGGTGGTTTTCCAGGTGCCGACAAATTTGGTGAAGCCCAGCATCCACGATTTAAAATCGCTTACTTCAATAACCCAATATTTATTTTCTACACGCTCTAGTACTTTATCTGTTGATGATTCGCCACCCGCGAAGGTTGGCGATTTAGCTACAAATACCTTTTTGGTACCACCGGGTTTTCCCCAGTTAGTATCCTCAGTGCAATGTGTCACTTTCGGCATTAATCCATAACCTGTATGCACCTTCGAAACATCGCATAACATTGGAGTTTTAAAGGCACGTTCCAGGGAACAATTAAAAATAGTGGTAATTGTAACACTGTTTTTCATATTCAAATAAGTTTAATTGTGCGAAGGTAACTGTAAGGTGTATGAAAAGGGTATAAAACATAAAGTCTATGTATATGAATTATTCTACTAATAATTTTCTTGTTAAATCGTAATGTGTGCCAATGATTTGAATAATATATATTCCTTCAGTTAAATTGAATGGAATTGCATTATTGGTATTTACTAAAATATGACTTAAAACAACTTTCCCGTTTACATCAATTATTTGTAAATATGGACTAAAATGTAAAATTGTTTCAGCAATAGCAATTGTTAAAATTGATTTTGCAGGATTCGGGAATATATTGATAGCACTGAAATCATTTGAAACAATTGCTGTAGTGATATTTATTTTAAAAACACAATAATCGCCATTACTATAAGCCGGATTTACATCACCATCGGTTGAGTTTGTAGTACCGGCTAAAATCAGTTGGTTTGAACCGGGATTTAAAATTGCCCAGCCCGAATCATCACCACTTCCACCAAATGAGCTTTCCGCTAGCAGGTCACCTGTTTGCGACAATTTTGCAAGCCAGAAATCGGAGGTAAATTCATTTCCATGATGACCGGAAACATCAACAGTTAACGAATTAGATACTCCGGTTACCCAATATTCGCCATCTTTTGTTTCCAAAACGTCATGTGCAATATCAATAAATGTTCCGCCTAGTGATTTTTCCCACATTAAATTCCCAATCAAACCAATTTTAAATACCCAATAATCGCCGTCCCCATGTTGAACGGTAACATCGCCATTTGATGACGAAGTATTTCCGGTTATAATAAATCCATCATCTGAAGTTTGTTTAATAGCCCTAGCTTCATCTTTATCTGTGCCTCCAAATGAACGTTGCCAATTAATAGTACCATCTGAATATAATTTAATTATCCAGCAATCTGAAAAAGCAGTTGTTCCTGAATGAAAAGTTACATCACCATCATTTGAATAAGTATTACCTGCAACAATATATTCGCCATCTTCACTTTGTATGATGCTATTTGCTGCATCAAAAGATGAACCACCAAATGATTTTTGCCAAACTAACGTGCCTACGCTTGAAATTTTAATTACCCAGTAATCTGAAAAGCCGTGGTTTCCGGAAACATTTTCATCATTCGACCATGAATATCCTGCAACAATAAAACCATCATCATCTGTTTCCATAATACTTCTTGCTGCATCGATATTAGTACCACCATAAGATTTTTCCCATTCTAAATCTCCGTTTCCATCCAATTTAATTATCCAGTAATCAGGAAAATCAGACAGGCCAATATGATTTGAAACATCCATATCATTTGAATAGGATTCACCCGCAACAATATACCCGCCATCACTTGTAGGTTGAACAGCGTAAGCTGCATCGTTTTTTGTACCACCATATGTTTTTTGCCAAACTATTTCACCATCAACATTAAGTTTTACAATCCAATAATCAGATGTAGCAATTGTTCCGTAATGTAAACTAACATCTCCGTCATTTGAATTTGAGTAACCGGCTAAAATGCTTCCTCCATCGGCTGTTGGTGCTGAGGATAACAATAAATCTATCGCATTTCCACCAAGCGATTTCTGCCATTCGATATTGAATTGAGCTTGTAAATTCTGGTTTAAATTAATAATGAAACAAGAAATAAAGATGATATAATATTTGGTCATGTTATATAATTTGAATGAATCAGAGAGCTGATAAAATTATTATTAAAGGGTCCAATAATATTTTAAATTAATATAATACTGCATATTAAGATCGGCAGTAGGTGTATTAAATATTTGTGTAACCATTATAAATCCGGGATATAACTGCGAATAATAAAAGGTTTGGGTTAATCCGGCTTCAGCAGTTGAAACGCTATCTTTTCTAAAAGCGTTAGCAAAAAGACCATTTGAAAGTGCATCGTAAGTATAGTAGCGGTTGGTTGCGAAAATTACTTCAGTAAAATCACCATATTCATCTTTTCCAATTGAAAAGTTCAACATATCTCTGCTGCTATCCTCATTAGCAATATCACATTGATAAGTCAGCGTTACGCCCACCTCACTAAATTCATCAAAATAGGAGTAGCCAAGCGTTTTTATTTTACTTTCAAACGAAGTAAATGATTTGCACTTTGTTGTATTAATAAAATCTTCACTATAAATACCACATTGTGCTTTTAATGATTTAACACCCGTTATAGTTATCAGGAACATAAACATATACAATGTGTGCCGGCTCATAATTGCAAATTTTATTAAAAGAAGCAATAAAGCTAAAACATTAGGGAGACAATTTTATCGCCGGAAGATAATTACGAGTTATTTTTATAATGACTATACCAAAAACATACCGCGAAACCCACGAGCCCCATAATATGACTCTGCGCCATTGTGATAAACAAATACTTTACCAAAACGGTAATCGCCAAATATTGCGCCACCTAATTCTCTTATTTCAGATGGCGTTTTTAGCCAGCTTGATGTTTTATTGTCAAAGTGACCCACCTCTTGTAAAGCCCTGTATTGTTCTTCATCCAAAACACTTATTCCCATTTCATCAGCCATGTCAATAACATTATGTTTAGGCTTATGTTCTTTGCGTGATTCAAGTGCATCGTAATCGTAACAAATACTGCGGCGACCTTTAGGACTTTCTTCTGAGCAATCAACAAAAATAAATGCGTTCGATTTTTTCTCTATACCGATACAATCGGGTTCGCCTCCGGTTATTTCCATCTGGTTCAACGACCATAATTTTTCAGGGTGTGCGGCGAGTTTTTTTTCAATAGCAGCCCATTCTACACCTTTGTGTCGTTGTTTATTTTTTTCAAACCGATGTTTTAATGTAGCTAATAATGAGGTGCTTTCTTCCGGTGTTAATTTATTTTTCATCGAATTATTTTATGTGTTATGTAATTAATCGTTTAATCCAATTCCGTTTAGTATATCCGGTATACTTTTTTCAATTCTTGCTTCGCGCGTTTTAGTCTGCTTAGGTGAGCCAAAATGTAATAAATAAGCTCGTTGCCTGCCGGGAGTTAACGCATAAAAGGCAGTTTTTAGTTTTTTATTTTTATTGAGCCTGGTTTCAAACTCTTCAGGCATTTTATATTCCGCCACCTTTTTAAGCTCAACTTTAAGACCCGCTTTTTCAACTTCTATGGCTTCAAAAATGTATGCTTTTATTGTTTTTCTAATTTTTTATTTCGGAAATACTCGTAAACCTTATTTGACGGGCACTCTGAACATTTTCTGTTTGTTGAATTAAAATTCCCTTTGGATCTTTTAATAATGCTCCTTTAAAAAACAAATAAGCACAATATTCCTTAAATACATGAATCAGCACAATATTATGGTTGTTATGCGTGTAGCAGGGTGTTCCCCATTTTAAAGCTTCTTCTACCTGACAATCCAGTGCAATTTTCCGCATCAGTTTTATTGCATCCTGCCATTTATGGTCTTTATTAAAATAGAAATCTACTTTTGGATTCATTGTTATTTAATTTATTCAACTAAGTTACCGGTTTTGATAATAGCGCTAAAGTGTTTTTAAAAGTTTTTATTACTTAGTACTAATTTACGATTAGCCGGACGGAAGAAATAGGACAAGCCCAATAGCACTGAAAACAATAAAGCCGGGAAAATTTCTTTAAACGGATCATGAAATGCGATGTGTGAATAGAGGGCGCCAATAAGCAGAAATGTAAATCCTGCGTAAGCCAACTCTTTAACCAATGGATATTTGGGAAGAAGTAATGCGATTACACCAATCAGTTTAAGGGTGCCTAACAGGTAAAGCAGATATTCTGGATAACCCAAATGTGTTACTCTCAATACCTCAGCATCTACTTTTAATAATTGTGATACTGCATTAAATGTCATTCCAAAGGAAAACCAGATGGTAAAAATCCAGTATATAATTTTATTTCGCTTTTCCATGTAATTAAATTTTTGATTGAATTTCCTGAATACGATTGTGGGCCATATTTATTCCTTGAGCAAAAGGTAATTTTAAAATCTGATCGCGTATGGCAACTGATTTATAAATTACATGCATGGTAAGCAAAGATGTATTATCTGTTACAGCTTCAAATTGAAGATATTCCAATTGAACCGGGAAAGGCGTATTGTTCATTTCGAATGTTCTGATAATACTATTATTTTCAATAATTTCATGAATGCAGCCACTGAATAAATGTTTGTTACCCATTGGATCGGTAGTTTCAAACTGATAACCTCCGTGATTTTTATTTTCCAATTTAATTACTTTCGTACCCATCCATTGTTCCACAATTTCAGGATCCGTATAAGCGATGAACAGTAGGTCAACAGGTAAATCGAACGACCTTGTGATGGTTAATTCCTGTTTGCCATCTTCAGCATGAATTTTAGTTTTTTGTTCCATGATATCTTATTTTTTACGTGGATGTTTTTCATAATATCTTCTAATTTGTTAAAACGTTCATCCCACATTTGACGGAATGGTTCAATAAAATCGGCAATGGCTTTCATTTTTATAATATTGGTTTGATAAAAAATTTCTCTGCCATTTTGTTCCTGAGTTAACAGTTCACATTCAGTAAGAATGTGTAGGTGACGGCTTACCGTCGGCCTTGCGGTATCGAAATTGGCGGCTATTGCCCCGGCGCTCATAGCTTGGGAGGCAACCAGTAGTAGTATTGCCCGCCTTGTGGGGTCTGATATCGCTTGGAATACGTCTCTTCGTAGGTTCATTGTGTAGCTATTAGGCTACAAATGTATGTGTAGTTATGTGACTACGCAAATTTTTTAACATATTTTTTTAACAGGGACTCGTTTTATTGAGGAAATTGTGAAAGCAAAACAAATAAAACTGCTTGATACAGGTTTTATCAAAGTTGTTATATGAAAAAAACAGCATTTCATTTGAAACTTCAAACAAAATGCTGTTCAACAAAATAACACTGATTAAATAATCAGTATTGGTATTTAATTAAATATTGCTACAATTTTTTCCATTGTTTGTTCTAATCCTAATTGAGCAAAATTACTAATTGAGCCAAATTCAGCTTGTTCTGTAATTCGCATCTCAGTTTTATTTGAATCAATGATTTTAAAACTAACAATTGTATTAACTGCGAGTGGGAAATCTTCCGGTAAACCAACACTTGCAGGTGGAATTGCTTCACCGTTTTCATTACTAATGCGCTGAATAAATTCAATAGAAATATGCTGAATAATTTCAACATATTCCCAAATTGAAAAATGTTCCTGACCACCAAATTCCTGTGGCGCACGCATACTCACTAATGATTTTCCACCAACGCGAAAATCGATTTTAGCAACCGGTGCTGTAAAATGTTTTGGTCCCCACCAACGTTTAACCAGTTCAGGATCGGTCCACACTTTCCAAACCATTTCAACCGGTGCATTAAATATGCGTGATACTTCAATTTGTTTTGCCATAATGGAATTTTTATACCTGATCAAGCATTTTGTAATGTTTCGATATCAAACTTTTTCATTTTCATAAATGCCTGCATTACTCTTGGTGCACGGGCGGGGTCAGACATTAATTCACCCAAATTGGCGGGAATCACTTGCCATGATAATCCGAATTTATCTCTACACCAACCACATTGACTTTCAGCGCCACCATCTGCAATGAGTTTATACCAGTAGTGGTCAATTTCAGCCTGATCTTTACATGGAATAACAAAAGATATGGCTTCATTAAATTTAAAATTATCACCACCATTTAAGCCCATATAAAAATGGCCATTCAATTCAAAATTTACAACCATTCCTGTGTCGGTCACAATTTTGGAATTAGGAAAAATAGAACAATAAAATTCTGCTGCAGCTCGGGCATTGCCATCGAACCATAAACAAGGATACAATTGATTTGTCATTTCTTTAAATTTTTCTTTTTGTTGAATTTATTTTTAATAACTTTTTTATCTGATTGCATTTCATCCAATAATGTTTCAATTGCATCGAATCTGGTTTCCCATAATTTCTTATAAGGTTCAACCCAAATGGCAATTTCTTTCATTTTTTGGGGATTAAAATGGTAATAAATTTCTCTGCCATACTGTTTTTGATGTAGCAATTCACACTCGTAAAGTATTTGAATGTGTTTGGATATTGTTTGGCGTGACGAATCAAAATTTCCGGCAATAGCACCCGGAGTCATTGCCTGCGTAGCAACCAGGGCTATAATATCCCTCCTGGTAGGGTCGGCTATTGCCTGAAATACGTCTCTTCTGGTTTCCATTTATGCAGCTATTTGACTGCAAATATAATGCAGTTATTTGACTGCGCAAATATTTAAGCAATTTTTTTTGCTTCCAGGCTTTGCTTTAGTATTAGCTGTTAAACGGTTGGATTAAAAAACATTTCCAGCCGGTCAAGATTTTGTTTTTGGCCTTCATCTGCTTTGAATGTTTTTACTACGATGGTAAAATTTTCAATTGTATCGAATAATGAATGCCAGTCTATTAATGTAGCATTGCCCAAGTCGGTAAATTTTATTGTAGCAATAAAATGTGGATTAAAATGTTCCATTACAATTTTTTCGAATGGAATGATTTCACGAAAAACACTTCTGTTCGCATAATTTTGACCATCCGGACCATGCATGGTTAACTTCCATTCACCATCAACTTTGAAATCCATAATATGAATGGTGTTTGTAAAACCGTTTGGACCCCACCACACTGCAATTTGTTCAGGGATCGTCCAGGCTTCCCACATTGTTTTTAGTGGTACATTAAATGTTCTGCTTAGGTGGAGTGAACGTTCTGCGATATTTTCCATCGACATTAAATTATTTAATAAAAAAACTGTTCTGACACGATTTCACCATTTTTAACTTCGTACAACATGATTTGGTTGATTTGAATTCTCCCAAAATCTTCGAGTGTAATATCTACTTCTCTTGCAACTGCAAAATGATTTCCGCTAACTATTGGTGACGATGTATAGACGTGATGTACATCACGGATTTTTTTTCCAAAATTTTCACCTTTTTCCCGAACGGCTTTTTTCCCTTCTGCGTAACCAAAATAAGGTGAATGTTCAGGGTCAATACTTTTTACATTTTCAGAAAATAATTCATCCTGAATTTCGAACCATTTTTCCTGTTTTGCCAACTCATCAAAGCGTGCAGCCACATTTTGAGTAGAATCGGTAGTGTTCTTTATTTCTGTAGTCATAGTATCAAGTTTAAGCACAAAAGTATTGGCTAAATTGGTAAGTAGAGGTGTGTAAAATGGACACTGTTGAGGGTGATTTGGACAAAATTACCAGGCTTATTTTTTACTGAGGGATGTTTTGATAATACCTTGCAGCACGTTTAAATCAACATCTTCCAGCTTATTTATATACAGGCATCCCACACCTGTTTTGTGTTTACCGAGTTTTTTTAATGCTGCGCTATGTTCCTGAATACCAACACTTACATAAAGCGATAGATTTGCTTTACGCGGTGCAAAGCCAATGAGTAACCAGTCAACTTCCCGCCCGGTATTGGGACTTTTATATCTTTTATTGCCAAAACCAACAATTGAGTTGCTCCACAAAACGGGTTCTTCACCGGAGGCTGCTTTCATCATATCAATTAATACAAAACAATCTTTTCTTTTTTGTTCGTCGCTTATTTTATTGATAAAGGCAACCACATTATTATTAGTTGGTTTGGTTTTAATTTCAACCAGTTTTGATTTTTTTTCTGCCATACTATTTTACTTCATCTAATAAAAATTCATTAATCATATTAACAGTCGCGGCAATTAAAACACTATCGTATGCTGTAGTAATTTCACCAATATAATCGCCATGACCACCGGGAATAATTGCCAACCTGGAATTAGATAATAGTTTATGCATTTCTGCAGCATGTTCAGGAGTTGTTACATCTTTATCGCCAATAATAATAAATGCAGGTGATTTAATCGACAACATTTCTTCTACCGAAATATCAGGAAACGATTGCATTCTGGCAACATCACGACTATACATTTGATATAACGCAGCTGAATCCGGATTTACTTTTAAAAACGCATCTTTTAACTGCTGAGGCATGGTTTCAAACGAAGGATTTCCCATCATATCCCAAAACCAGGATGGTGCTCCTGTTTTATTAAAAATGTTGATGCAACAATAATTTTATGTGTTAATTCGGTTTCGGATTGCAAATTGCAAAGTAGTGCTGGCACCATTGCTGAATCCGAATATATCCGCTTTTTCAATGTGGAGTTGTTTAAGCAAACCCGCCACATCATCGGCATCTTGAGTAAAACTCAAAGGTCGATCGATATCAGCGGTGCGGCCATGTGCCTGCAATTCAACTGCAATTACTTTATGTGTTTTAGCAAATTGATGAATTACATTGCCAAATGTACTTTCTAAAGTTGAACCACCACCATGAATAAGGACTAATGGAAAACCGGAACCGTGTATTTCATAATACATTTTCAATCCATTGACATTGGCATAACCGGTTTCAGTATTTGTTGATGTATTACAACATGTTTCAAAATTATAGTAAACTGTTTTAAAAACAAATTTTGAAGATAAAATGAACAATATTTATCTCAATTAAAAAATATTAATCCAGTCCGTTCATTATTTTATGTAATTCGGTTGCTTTGTTGAGATAATCTTCCAGCGATTCCATTCCTAATTCAGCTCTTCTTTTATTTACGCCATTTTTAAATTTGAGTGGTTTGGGAACCGCTATATGTTTTTCATTGTAAGTGAGTTGTGTGCCGTACAATTGTTTTTTACCGGTATTTACTTTAATACGGTCATATAAAAATGCATAATCTGCTCCATTAATTAGCCCCTTTTCTACCTGTTCTTTAATTATTGGTAACATATTAGATTGGAAATTCACATCACTATCGGCATGTTGAATAAGCGGAAAAAAATTGGTAGCACTTTCTTTTCCAACCTTTTCAATAGAAGGGTAACCATACGTTGCAATTATATTTTTAACAATTGGAATATGCCGTTTAAAGGTTTCATTTTTAATATTTTCATAAATCATTATACTATCCATGGTAGCGCCTCTTTGATAAGCAGCAATAAAATCCAATTGAACTTGCTGATCTACCTGATACAGGCTATCAATTTGGGCTTTTAATGATGGCAGTTGAATATTTTCCTGGGCCCGGAGTATGTTTGACACAAAAAGAAGAAGCGGGAGGAGAAGGGTTTTTAGCATAATAAGTATTAGTGATTAGCCTTTAAAATAATTATTTTGGGGGTTTTTACCATTAAAGTGATTCTCACGCTGGCTCCCACAATTCAATTTTATTACCCTCTTCATCCATAATATGAATAAATTTACCGTAATCATAGGTTTCAAGTTCATCTACAATGTTGACGCCATTGTTTCGAAGTTTTTCTATCAGTCCTTCTATATTTTGAACACGGTAATTAATCATAAAATCTTTAGTTGAAGGTGCAAAATAGGCATCACCCTTTTTAAACGGGCACCATTGAATAGAATTTATCCGTTCCGGGTCGTGTAAATCGCGGGATTCGAAACTTGCGGAACCCCAATCATTAATTTCTAAACCTAAGTTTTTAACATACCACTCCCTGGTTTCCATTAAATTTTCGGCAAAAAAGAGGATGGCCCCAATACCAAGCACTTTAGGTGTTTTGTCGTTTTGTGGTTCAGTTTTTTCTGGTTGGTGGTTTAAATCTCCCATGTTTAATTTCAGTTATGTATTAAGGTAAAATATATATAAAAGTATAAAAAATAATTCAACAATTTGAAATTTGCTAATTATTCCATGACAACAACCCCCTTCAAATCAGCAAGGTTATTTTTTAAGAAATGCATAGGTAATTTTATCAACTTTGCAGTTTATAAATTTAACCCGTTTAAACTTTCTGTTATTTTTAAAGAATGTATTTAGCAATGTTGCATTTTCAAATTTTGTTCCATAAAAAGCACAATTATCAAATGTACAATCATTTAATGTTCCGGTAAATGTAATATCTTGTATTTGCATTTCTATGAATGCTGTGGAATTCCATTGAATGTTTTCCAAAGTGTTTTTCATAAAATTGCCTGTTTTAAAACAGTTCCTATAAAATCGGCACCGGAAAAATCACATTTTAAGATATTGGATTTGGTAATTACCGTTTCATTTAATGAACAATTATGAAATTTATTTTTTGCAGGTTTGAGCCTTGGATTTGACTTTTACTGATATCAGAATCGGTAAAATCGCAGCCGTCTACATTATTTTTATTCAATGTTAATCCGGATAGGTTTGAACCAATGAATAAACAACGCTGCATATTTGCAGACGAAAAATTTTGACTCAAGTTTTTTAATCCGGAAAAATCACTATCTGTTAGATTTAACTTCGACATGTCACGGTTGCTGATAACAGTTGATTTGGAGGTTTTCGAATTTTCTGCTTTGCCGGAATCAAGAGTTGAGTTAACCGTTGGTTGTGACTGAAAATTTTCAGAGAAATAATTGAGATCTACCCCTAAAATTTCTGCCAAACGGTTTAATGTTGTTATATCAGGCATCGATTCACCTCGCTCCCATTTACCTACTGCTTGCGGACTAATTGAAATTTTTTGAGCCAAATCGGCTTGTGATAGAAAAATGTTTTTTCTTGCTGCGGCAATTTTATCGCCAATAGTGTTTGAATTTAGCATCTTGTTTAAGTTTTTTGATGCAGCAAAGTTATTTTGATGTCTATATTGTAAACAACATTTGACCGCTACTAATGGTTGTATTACCGCAACTATTGGTTGTTTTGAGGCAACTTTTGGATGTAATTTCGCCTAAAACAAAGAATAGCCACTTTTTAGCTTAAAACTGTTGGCATTTCACCTAAAAACGAAAGCTAAACCTTTTGAAAAATGGATTATGCATCGCGTAAAATTTTTTCCATTTTCCTGCCTTTTGCCAATTCATCCACTAGTTTATCAAGGTAACGGACCTGCTTTGTTAACGGATTCTCAATTTCCTCAATTCTGTATCCGCATATCATTCCTGTAATTTGGTTGGCATTGGGATGAAGTTTAGCCTTTTTGAAAAAGGTTTCAAACGTAACCTTTTCATTTATAAGGGCTTGTATTTTTTTTTCGTCAAACCCTGTTAGCCATGTTATTACCTCGTTCAGTTCATTTTTGGTTCGCCCTTTTTTTTCGATCTTAGTTAGATACAACGGGTAAACGGAAGAAAATGTCATTTCTGCCATTCTTTTGTTATGTAAGTCGGTGGTATTCATTTGTTTTGTTATTAAAATGACTGAATTAATTTTTCAAATCTATTAAATCGTTAAAGGAATATTATGTAATTTATGGAATGAAAGTTTATCCCAATAGCCGCGCTGAAATATTATTTTATCATCTTTAATATTGAAAAAGCCACAACCACGTAGACCTTTTGGGTCTTTCCACTCCAGAATTGCCCATTCGCCATCTTCAAAAATATTTTCCGGAATGCAAACCATTTCAGCCGCACTAAACTCGGTTTCAAACATTTTTTTAATGGCTTCTTTTCCTATAATTGGTACATTTGCAACCTGATGGTTTACAGCATTTTCTGCATAAAGACTAGAAATAGCTTGAGCATCAGTGTTGTTAAAAGCTATGAGCCATTGATTGAGTATTTGTTTTGGTGTCATATATTTTAATCTAGTCTAAATATATATTCCTCAATTTCTTCATTCCGTGCTTTAGCAAAACCTTTATCGGTGCCAATTTTTATAAAACCACAATTTTCAAGCACCTTTTGTGAACCGAAGTTGTCGAATGCTGTTCGGCCATAAATAGGACGGTTTAATTCAATTTTTAAAAAATCGCGTAAAGCATTTGTTGCAATACCCTGCCCCCAAAACTCCTGGTCGATCCAATAGGTTATTTCTGCTTCATTTTCCATTTCGTATTTGGCAATACTTCCAACAATTTTATCTTCAATTTTGATTGTGCACATGTGAATGGTTGGATTACTCAAAAATGGTTCATATTTATGAATATAAGCTTCTTTTGTTAAAGGCTCAGGACCAGTGAATGCAGCCAGGTAGTTGGCTTCCTTATTGAGTTGAAATAGGTATAATGTTTCTAAATCTGCTTTAACAGTTGGTGTTAGTGTCATTTTATTTCGGAGTGTCTAAGTTTTTGTTAAAGTTATTTAATTTCTAACTATTTGTAAATATCTATAATTAATTGGCTTCAGTTATATTGACTTCTCCATCTTCGGAGATCAAAATTTTCCATTTTTTATTTAAACTACATCCATCATCATAACAAGCGCCTTCATAAATTATCAGACCTTCGTATGTGAGGTAAAAATATCGGTAACTAACGTTTTGGTCGCCACCAATTTCATTGTATATATTCAAAACCTTTCCATTTTGTGTTGAATTATCAAGTAAAAGTATATTGCCGTATTTGCCATATTTTAGGGTGCTTTCAGAGTAATAATAATAACATTGATAGTTTCTAACATTTGGCAACATGTATTTTAAACTGTCGATGTTTCGTTGTGCTAAGGTATCAATATAAGTATTATTATTAAATGCACTTCCTATATTAATGTATTGCAAATTATAAATGGTTAAAACCGTATCAAGGGTGGGTTGGTTATTCAATGTTTCAAAACATGTGTAAACTTCATCAAATGTTTTGCCGACAGGTTGCTCAAGGTGACCATAGTTTTTCGGGTCAGCTTCCCAATGCATTTGATAAGTCAAGTTATTTAAACCGGCACAACCAAATGGCAAATTAATGTGATTATAATTATTATTATAACGAATAGTATCAACAGTAATTTGTCGTGTTTGCGGGTTATTTACATGGCCATGTGAATGCTTATTTGAACATGAAGCCACAAATATGCATAAGGTTGTACAAATTATAACTAAAGCCTTGCAGGGATTTGAGTACAAAAGCCTACCGATCATTTTATAATATTTTTTAATCAAATGCGATAATTTATCTACTTTAATTTAAAACATCCCATTTTCATTTATCATATTTTCCGGTACAGCTTGTCCGAAATCCCAAAGTTCAACAATTTTGCCATTTACAAATTTAAAAATATGCATTATAGCCAATTCGGTTCCTCCTATAGCTAGTTGAACACGTGAGTGAACAGCTACCAAATCGCCATCTTCCAATGCTCTTTGAATCTCAAATGTTTTATTTGGATTTATGGTTGCATTTTCTTCCATGGCTAACATTAATGTGTTGCTGTCGCCTTTAAAGAAGGCATTATGATGAATAAACTTATCGCTTACATATAAGTCAAAAGCCTTTCTTGATGCACCGGATGAGGTAAGGTTTAAAAATTGTTCCGCTTTCTCTTTATTTGTCATATATTATTTAGATTTAAATCTGTTCATT
This sequence comes from Bacteroidota bacterium, assembly GCA_016706255.1. Classification (NCBI taxonomy): domain Bacteria; kingdom Pseudomonadati; phylum Bacteroidota; species Bacteroidota bacterium. The sequence goes on from JADJJZ010000006.1 coordinate 128,170, forward strand.
AATTAATTTTATCATTGATAACTTATTAAATATAACTTAATTATACATATAAAATATATTTAACAATTTAAAGTTTAAGTTTCATCATAATATCTGTTTGTTCATCATTCCCTAACTTAAAAATATGTTTATCAAATTCTACAAATCCGTTTTTTTTATAAAAATTTATCGCACGAGGGTTTTCCTCCCAAACGCCTAGCCAAACATATTCGGCATTGTGTTCCTGCGCTAAACTAATAGCTTTCTCATACAAAATTTGTCCAACCTGTTTGCCATGAAATGCTTTCAAAACATATATTCTTTCTATCTCAAGTGCTTTATCATCTTTTAATTCAGTTTGCGATTGCCCGTAATTTACTTTTAAATAACCAATTATTTCTTCTTCCAAAATGGCAAAATAAATTTCTGCATTTTTATTAGTTAATTCAGTTTGTAATTTTTCTTCTGAAAACCCCTCTTCTAAATACTTACGCATATTTTCTTCAGTATTGCCTGCAGCAAACGTCTCATAAAAGGTTTGTCGACCGATTAATTGCAACTGAGATATATCACTTGTTTGCACTTTTTTAATAATAATATTACTTTGTTCCATTTTCTAAATCCTTTTCTAAATTTTTAAAAACATAGTCATGTTCCTGTTTAATGCCTAATTTTTCAAGCGGACCCCAATAAAAACGTGGAGTTAATGCTGATGTATAAGTTGTAATACGGGTCATTTTACAGTGGTTATTGCCAACCGGCTCAAAATAATATATCGCTTCTTTAAATCCAAGCCAGTCGCGGCCGACAAGATTATAATCGATGACATCCATTTTCAAAATCTTGCCTCTTTCCAGTTCGGTAATTTTTCTACAATGTAGCCACTTCCAAAATCATTGTTACTTGACTTACCCGCTTCAAAATAGCATGTCCTTATGCCACCCACTTCCTCTTTATCCATTATACATTTAGTAGGTATGGGAGATCAAAATACATGAGATACGGTTTTTCCGCATCGAGTGTATCTACTGATTTAATGGCATCGTAAACCATCTCAGGAGGGAAATTAAAAATTTGTTCCGTTGACACCGCTATTACCGTTTCGTTTTTTTGATTTAAAAAGTGTTCGCCCGGCGCGGCTATTAAAAATGGAATTATAGGGGTCATTAAAATAAACAAATTGTTTGTTCCCTTAATATTTTTATATCGTTTAACTAAGTGCGTAATAACATAGCCGAGAAAAATTAATGGAACTATAATTGGAATTGCCATAACAATGCATAAAAACCCGGACAAGCCCGGAACAGACATTCCTAGAAGCACAAAAACGGTTGTTAAAAAAACGCCGGCTAAAATATATTTTTTATTCGGCATGGCACCAATAGCTATGCCTAACACAACAGGAAGCAGAATAAAAAGGACCCAGCTATAATTTACTAAGCCCATAAAAAGAAATATAATGCCGGTCCCGAGGAATATTAATGTAATGATAATAGATAACTGAAAACTTCTATCTTTTAAAATTGCCTTCATTCAATTTGTATTTGCCTGATAATGCGCTTAGGGCTACGCAGATATAAAAGTACATCAATTTAATAATGTAGGCAACCTCAAATCAATTGAAACCATAGTTATTTAACTTAATAACTTATGGTATTTCCATTTTTTCTGCCCAATTTAGTTCTTCCGGCAATATCACACTTGATAATTCAATATGAATAACACGGCGCCGGTTGATATTTAAGGTTCGGCTGCTGCTGTGTAATAGTAATGGTTTCATTAACATAACACCACCACGTGGTACGGTACAAGTAATTTCTGTTTCATTTTCCCAGTTAATGGTTTCGGGCCGATAAATTTGTTTAATGTGTGATTTTGGTATAATTTTTAAAGCGCCGTTAAGGTCGTTAGTATCGTCGAGGTGAATGCGTATGGTACTTATGTTTTCTAATATATGAATTGGGGGTTGAACTGCGAATTGGTTTTGTTTAACTGTCCATGGTCCATAATTTTGCAAAGGCAATTTTTTATCTACTGAAATAGTTAAATCCTGGTGATAAGAAACATACCAATTGGACGTTACCGGTTTATCGAAATAAATACTTTTTACTATAAAGTAGTTTTCACCCAATACAGTTTTTATTAAAGATTTAAGTTTACTGTTAAATATCAAATTGAGAGCTGTTGGAATTTCTTTCAAAAATTGCCGAATGGCAAATAATTCACTGCTTTTTCTAAATGTATCTTTTTGAGTGTCAGCAGATTCAATTTCGTGTATGATATTTATTATTTCTGTTTCGGTGTAAATATTTTCGCGCACCAAATAGCCATTATTATTAAATATCACTTTTTCAATTTCGCTCATTAGAATTATATCAGGTTAATTAATAATTTCCCCATTGTTGTCAGCTAACTTTTTGCGCCACATTTCAATTTCTTCCGGTGTTTGTCGGTTCCAATCTGTAATTTCACCTATAATTTTTAATGGAAATGTTGTTCGGTAGGAGCGTGTGGGATTTCCGGGAAATTTTTTATCTGTTACATTGGGGTCGTTTTCGAATGGACCGGTTGGAGCAACAATGTATACGCGTTCCTTGCCATTCCCTGACGCTAAAGCTGCTGCTAAGCCGGCACCGTTTGCTAAACCGGTAAAATAAATGTGATTCATGATAAGGTCGGATTTGTAGTTAGAGTTGCGACCGGGTATTAATTCGTCGCCGGGTTGTAAATCTGCTTTTGTGCCATGATAAAAGGGACCTTCATCAAAAACAATGTTGTTAAATGCTGCTGCTAATTTTAAATAAATGTTTTCGTTTTCGTAGTCGTTTAGTTGAGCATAACATGCAGCAATATTTACATATAAAGACGGTATGGTGCTATTAATAGCTATTTCATTTACTTCCTGTGCCAGGGCTAAAGCTTTTTTTAACAAAATTAATTTATCATTTGTATTTTGCTGCACACCTGAAATAAAATGCGTTGCTAAAAATTCTTCATATTTGTTGGAAGCCTCCGTTAATGCTTGTTTATAAATAAACCTAGCTTCGTCAGGTTTGCCTTGCTCTTCCAATTGTTTTCCCTGTAAACAATATTTAATAATTTTATTCGTGGGATTAAATTCCATGATTGAATATCTTTTTAACATATTAAAGGAAAACAAAAATCAACAACTATTCGGATAATCTTTTTGCCAGTTTTTATTATTAATAAAATATTTAAACCGGAGCGTAAAAACATGTTTAAACAGGTTTTCTTCTCCATTCAACAAAAAGGAATAACCATATAAAATATCAATAGCAAACAAACTTAAACCAACCGAAGGGCGCACATAATTACTGTTATTTTCAAAATCATAGAAGTAGTCCAGCCTTACTGTTCCCGGTGGCAGGAAAAAGTTCGAAATTTCTGCGAAAGCGCTTATACTTTGGCTATTATATTCATTGGTATAAAAATAGCTGTATCCAATACCCCACGATTTCATTGATAGGTTGAATCCACCGCCACTTGCGAATGTAGTTCCGTAGGTTCTGCCTATATTGGCGCTATATTCGGTGCAGGCTGATCGATTGTATGCAGCGCCTGCATACCATGAATTCCCTAATAATTTAGTTTTGGGCACATTTTCATGAATAATATAAAATGTATCAGGTGTATTGTGATTATGAACGTGGGTAGTATCTTCCACCTGGCTAAAAACCGGATTGGTTATTAGTGTGAAGCTAAAAACCGAATAGAGGAGAAGTAAAAGTTTCAATTTTTACTGTATTAGTTTGTTAGCAAATATTTTATTATTGATTAAAGATAATATTTATTTCGAGGATTTGGAAATTGAAATGTAATGTAACATTCATAGAATCTTACCGTATATTTAAACAATTAAAAATCAAATATATATGATTGTCTTAAATATTTTATCTGCATTTGATTGGAATTCACTGCTATTGGGAGCTGAAAACTGGCCATTTTTACTTGAAACATTGTTACGGACGTTTATCATGTTTATTGTGATTTTGGCTGGACTTAGATTATTGGGTAAACGGGGAGTAAAACAGTTATCCATTTTTGAACTTGTTGCAATAATAAGTTTAGGCTCTGCAGCAGGTGATCCGATGTTGTACAAAGATGTCGGTATTTTGCCAGCTGTATTGGTTTTTGTAGTGATTATTGTTTTATATAGTTTAGTTACCTATTTAGTTGGCCGTAACAAACAGTTTGAGCGATTGATGGAAGGCAAGCCATTAACGCTGATTAAAGAAGGTGTTTTTTCTATAAATAATTTTTCAAAAGAAGCATTAGGGGCAGATGAATTTTTTGCAGAATTACGTATACAGGGTGTTTCCCATTTGGGGCAAATAGAGGAGGCTATTATTGAAAGTAGTGGCGACATTAGTATTTTTTATTATAAGGATGAGGATGTTAAATATGGACTACCGATTATGCCCGGCACATTAGATAAAGCCCAGAAAGTGATTAACGAAATTGATTATTATGCCTGTGTGTTTTGTGGATTCACCAATAAATTACAACCTATTGCTAAACATATTTGTCCGGAATGTGAAAAAACTGAATGGGTAAAAGCAACTAATAAATTGCGTATTCGATGAAAATTATTTCCGTAGATGCAGTCCAGCCTTCGCTAAAGCATTTTTTAGTTTCGGTATAGTAGAGGGGCCTAAACCATGCAAACTGAGTAATTCATTTTCTGTAAAGTTTGTCATATCAAGCAGTGTTTTAATAGTGGCATTTTCAAGTGCACGCCGCGCCGGTGCGCTCAGCAATGATAAATAGCCATCTACAGGTTTTTTTTCTGCTTCACAAACAGGGCAAACGGGGCAATCACTGCTTTTATAAAATTGATGACCGTTTGAGCAGATTTTTAATTTTCCTTTTTTCGGCATGTAAACAAAATAGTTTAATTAGATTAACTACTTAATATTTTTATTTCTTCCGCTAAATTAATTCTTGCCTGTAATTCATATTTGTTGTAAAAGTAGGCAGTTTTATAAATTTTTTCCATGTTTAAAAAATGTAATAAAACCTTTTTTCTTCCCGGGTTATAAACTAAATCCGGGTAAATATTATACTCCCGCCTTATGTTTTGGTAGTATCCAGTATAAGCCTCGTGGGAATATCCTAATATAGAAAGGTCAGCATCCGTAAATAGATTTGTATCATGATCAGAAGAAAATACATGTGATTGCGTTGCAAGAATTTGTTTTTTGCAATTGCTAATGATATCGACAGGGACAGATAACATCAGCATTTTTTGCTCAGCATAGTCGGCACTTTTTTGCTCGTTGTCCGATTTAAGTGTATTGTAAATGATATCGTGATAAAACAAAGTGAATAATATGGTGTCCCAATTTTGTATTTGCGGTTTAACTGCAGTCAATTCATTTAACAAATTTTCAAGATGTTGTAATGTGTGGTAGTGTCGCTTTTTATTAGAATATTTATTTTCAATATCTTCCCATAATTTATTAAGCAAAGTTGTATCGGATGAATATTTATGAATTAGTGTTATGAAGATTGTTTTGAGCATAAGTTTTTACCTGTTAATTATTTAACTAAGTTAACAAAAAAATTTATCTCATCTACACACTATTCAATTAAAAAAAGTTTAGTAAAATTTGAACCATGTTGGTTAATTATAAGTTGCACCGGCTTATATTGGAAACAAACAAGTTGATGTACTAACGTGTTGATCTGTCCGCCGCTGCGGATGCTGATTAACAGCCGGATCCGGGTATTTAATTGCATGCTAACGTTTTATTTGCAATCAGAGGTTAAATGCAACTTGGAAATATTTAGCTTGGAAGGTTTATTGCTACGAAAACAGGTTGAGGTTTTGTTGATGAAGAGGATTTAATGCACTAATTTTTAAAAATATGGTAAACACCTGCTTTATTTAAGTGGACTTTTTGACTAAAATAGATGTCATACCATATTGTGCGTGTAAAAAGAACTATTGGCGGTTTTGCTGGATTATTATTCCTGATTGAAATTAAAATCGATTTCATTTTATATAACTTTTTCAGCGAACCATTATTTTTTATTGGATATAAACGATTATTTTTAATTACCAATATTTGCGGTGCAAGTGAATCTTTTTGAACACCGGAATAGAATAAAAGCATATTCGCCTCTTCACAGGTTAATCGCTCAGCAATTGTATCTTTTGACAATATAATTTCCAATTTATAATCACAAAATAAGGTATCATTAATTGTAACTGGTGTCAAATAAATTATATCTCCTTTTTGTTGCCAAACGCCGGTTTGCCAAAAGAAAACTACATCAATACCTATAGAAGAAAAAAATGTGGAATCAGACTTTAATTCAAGCTGATAACCGTATGCATCTTTATATGTGCCGCTTACATTTTGTCCATGGGTATTAAGCGTGCACAGAATTAGTAATATAGAAATTAGCTTAATTATTTGCATTTAAATTCATGGGTTCAGTTATAATAATATATTTATTCATGGTTTATCTCTGCCAACAAAACGTTCCTTTCCTAATAAAAAATTTATAGCTTTAGTAATATTTTTGGCAAGTGTAGCAGTTGTTTTCAAATTGGCCAGATAACGCACTATTTCTAACTTCCTGGATGCAGGCAGCTGATTGAAAATAAATTTGGCTTCCGGGTTTTTATTTAGTGCAGCTGTAAATGCAGGGGGTGCATGAACAATGCGTGGTTCGGGATCAAATGTGATGGTGATTTTTAGTTTTTCACCAATTCGTTTCGGTGAATTTTTCAGCATGGAAGTATTTATATATAAACGCCAGGCGCCGCTGTAGCGAATGAGCGTTTGTTTATATGGTTTGTTGTTAATTGTTCCGGTAATTGGAATATGACCTTTATCCTTACCGGCCAGTTTGAACACTTTGATTAAAATATTTTCAGGAACCGACACAAAAGGATTAATACCGATAATTTCTAATATGGCTTCGAATTTATACATTAATTATTCGGGTATCTGAATTTAAAATGAACTTTAATTATATTCTGATTCAGTAATGTAAGGAATCCACTTATCAAAACTTTCAAATCCAAACGCAGGATTATTATTAATCGCTATTGGAATGTTTTCATTAGCAGGTAAAAAATTTTCAAATTGCGCTTGTTTTAAATAAGATTGTTCTGAATCAAATTCAGTTGCTAATTCCGAATTCCAAACATCATATCCGCAAGCCAGACATTCATTTTCTTCGTCTACGGCAACTAATCCGCAAATTGCACATCCTTTTAAACTTGAAAAGTATAGGTTTACAGCGTTGTAGTCAAAACTTTTATATCCTCCCGGAATTTCTCTTAGAAGTGCATGCCAGTTTTCATAGTAAACTTGGGGAATAACAATGGTTTTGCCGTCCGCTAATTGGAAAGTGAGTTGTTCGGGACTGTAGGTACTGTCGATTACTTCGTTCCAAAAAATGGTGCGTTCAACAACATTACTTTTATCTTTTATTTGGAACCCATTCTCTACGATATCGATAAAACGAAATTTCGCCATTATTTCATCAATAAATCGTTTTGTCTGCTTTTGCCCCGGCAACAAAAACATTTTGGCGAAAAAAGACTTGAGGTTTTCTTTAATGGACATAAAATTGTTTTAATATTTACTTTATATTTTCAGAATAGAATTTATCTCTAATTAAAAATGTTAATTTTTCTATTAAAGTTATATCGGGCTTAGCCGGTAAGGGCGAGTTTTCGAAAGCTGTTTCCATTTCTAACTTTTTAAGATCTGCCATTTTTAATAATTCTTCGTATTCAAATTTACCTGACTTTATATTTAAAAGAAAGTCGCGATCATGGCGCTGAACATTTATTTTACCATCACGACCTATTTCGCAAGCCATTTCGAGTAAACGAAATACATGCATCATGTTTTTTGCATCATAACCTTTCCCATGCTCAGCGGTGGTAGCATATCTCTCGTTATTACGGTTATCAACCCATTCCCAGTACTCTTTATAATCTTTACAATATGCAGCATACCCATCCTTGTTGAAATATAAAATTCCTTCCTGTTTTGCACCTTTGGCTATTGAACTAAGCGATACATCATAAGATCCGACGTGTTTTATAATTCCATTATACAATGCATTGGGATTGTAATACAAGCCGTAAAGATCTTTCATATTCGATATATTTATTAATCCGCAGTTTTCCTGAATCCAACTATTGTTTTCGAGAAATTTATTCAAAGGAATTGAACCATTTTCATGATTGACATAGCAAAATGATAAAATGGTTTTTAGTTCTTTGTCTACCGGGTTAATAATTTTCTTTTTTAATCCTTTCGCTTTTTTAATTTGTGAAAGTGCAAATTTACCAAACGTAGATTTGCACAATTTCGATAATACCATTTCGGGTTTAATATCTTCTAAAAAAGGATGCTTATAAATAATACTATGTTTTGGGGTGCTCAACAATTCTAGAATATTGGGATTATTTGTGGCTAAAAGCTCCATAAAACGCCCTAATTCATAAAATGTAATATCGTTTGTTGAATTACTTATTTGAGGTGTATAATGTAACCCATAATAACTTTCCTTGGAAGCAAGAAAAACGCCTTTAATATCTGTATCAGAATTTTCAGTATCGAGGCCATATGCTTTACTGCCACTGATACATTCTAAAATGATTAAATTTTGTTCACGTAAATCTTCAATGGTCATTAGTGTGGCAACATTTTAATGAAAAAACTATTTAATTCATTGATATCACCTTTTGAGGCGGGTAAAGAATTTGCTTCGGCTTCTGCCAGCATAATGGAATCCAAAATAAAACTATTTAATTCAGTTTCCTGAAGATGAAAATAGGATTCATTTTTAGTTAATTTTAGTTCGATTAACTGATAAATTTTCGTTTTTAGATTATTTGATAGTGATAAACCCTCCAGCATATGGTGAAATACAATAGGTGGAGGTGATGATTTTTCTAAAATCCATTTGCATGCAATAGCAGTGCGTAGTGCATAAAAAAGTTTTTTAAGTTTCACTTGCTCAGCACCATTAATTTCTTCAAAAATGCGTTTTGTCATATTTAAATAATGATGCATTGTTGCAATTTTTGAATAGGTATGTAACGAGAGTGACTGCATACCTTTTAAAAATTCGGGATTAGCCATGTATATTATTGGTGACTGCAGTCTTTCTAATAAAGACGCGTTTGATTTCCATAGCAGGTTTAAAGTCTTTTTTAAGTCCCAGCCGGATAAGTCGAATTCATTATTTTCATACATACACTCAATGGTATCCTTCTTTTCGTTAAGAGCAAGATACCAATCTCTAGGATGTCGATAAATAAACCGAACATCAAAATCGCTATCCGGAGAAGGGAAACCCCAGGCACGTGAACCGGTTTCACAAGCTAATAATATTTCAATATTGCGTTCAGCCTGAACTTGATTTAGATAATGTATGATTTTATCGTGCATGCAATAAATTCCTTGATATTAATTTAAATTAGCAAAAAGCAATAATCTATAAAGGTAGTAATTCTTAATTTTCTTATTTAGAAAATGTAATCTCCCTTATTCCAGTATCCTTGAACCGGAGGTAATAAATCATTTTAATCTCATTGTCGGTGGAGCAAAAAAGCAATGTGCTAAAATCAATTGGACCATCTAAGGCAAATGGCTCGTAATTTTTAACCAACAAAAAGCCTTTGCGTTCCTGCAGTTTATAATAACAGCAATTAGCTAATATTCCACGTTTAGGGGAAACAATGATATAATCTTTACTGGAAAATACTCTTTTTTCTTCTGTGTATAGAAACAAAACAAAACTTATGAGCAGTGCACCTAATAATCCACGTATAATAAAACCTGTTACAAGAATTAAGGGGAGGAGTGGATATACTAAAAAATAATAACTTAAATTTTTAAAAGGTTTTCGATATTTAAAAAATAGCCATAAACCACTAAGCCCAAGAAATATTTTAATACCTGAAATGATATTTCCATTTAAACTGTAGTTTGTAAAATGCTTTAACAGATAATTTAAAATAATAATTATCAAGGAAAGAAAGTGAATGTATACTAGTTTTTTATGTAATGAGGTGTTCAAATAAGAATTATTTAATTTATAAAATAAACTGTAAATCATTCCTGCTTTTCTTCATGCTTTATTTTGTAGCGGGTATTAAAAGTTATGACCGAGGCAAATAATATGGGGAGCAAAGCCATATAATTTTTATGATAACAGAAGTAACAAATAGCAACTGCTAAGCAACCCCAAAATATAAAATTAAGTAATTTGCCGATTATAAATAAAAAATTTCTTGTTGGCTCATTTAGTTTAGAATTAATTCGACTTATAATAGTGGTAAATAATAAGCCAATTAAATATACTAATAAAGTTAAACCTATATATATTGCTACAATTATAGCGATAAACCTTTCAGAACCATTTTGTGTAATGCAATTAACTATAAATTGAATACAAAAACACACCACTAAAATAATTATAACGGGTCTAAACAAATAATACCACGTTTTTATTAAAAACTCCTTGCGTTCCATTTTATTAGTGTTGACCTTAAAAGTAAGAAAAATTCTTGAGATTGGTTAGGGCGGTGTGGGTGATATGTTAAAACCACAGATTTAAGGCGAATTTTACTTTGTTACACAATCAAAAACGCAATATTCTTCAAAATTATCGTTTAATATAAAGGTAACAGTACAGGTTTCTTCCTTAAGTATTTCACCGTTAAAGTTATAATAGATTCTATATTCAGAATCCTTGCAAGATTTAACTATTTTCTTTAGCTGTCCATTAGGGTAATAACTTTTAAGAATTACGGTGTCCAATGAATTAAGCATTTCATAACATATAAACCCACTTGGATAATAACTTGCTCTTTCCCATTCAATGTGCATGGTTTTATTTACTAGTCGTATACTTTTTAAAAGACCGGTATTATAAAAGGTATGCATACTATCCTTAAAGTTATTTGTATAAAAACTTTTTTCTACAATTAAACCTGTCGAATCGATTTTGAGTATTATGCCGGAACCTTTGCTACCAATTATGTTACCTGACGAATCGTATGAAGCAATTAATTTAGCGTGATATTCCAATTCACTTTTGTAAATGCCTTCCCATTCAACGTATTCTATAATACTTTCAATATTGCCATTTATATAATATTGATGCCAGAGTCCATATTTTTTCCCCTTCTTAATTTTGCCATAAGATTTGAGTAATCCATTAATATAATATTCCGTCAATTCGCCATTTCCATCAATAATAATTTGATTGCCGTTAACCCATTTATTTAAATAAAATTTGTTGCCATTTATATATTTGTCCTGTTGAATCAAGCTGCCGATTGAATCATATAAGTCCCAGATGCCTTGGTTGTAAACTCCGTCATTATACGAAATTGCCTTAAGATTTCCGTTTGCCCAATAAAGTGTTTCTTGAGCGAGGTTTTTAAATTGTGCGGAAGCCGAATTTAAAATAAGCATAAAATATAGGGATCCCAGAGTTTTCATATGGTTTATACTTGGTAAATACTTGTTTAGGAATTACAATAGACCTGTAAACGAAAATCTATAAATAATATTATGTTGGAAATTAGAATTTCCAATGAGAAATTTAGAATTAACTTAATGCTATGGTTTTTCTTATAAACGAAAAACCTTTTTCATTTTATTTATTCCAAAAATAATACATATTATCCCCATCCATGACAGTAATATAAGTAAAAATATATATGCAGTATTGCTTATCGGATTGTTCTCATAAGTTTTATTATTAAATTTTAATTCCATGTTTTTATTTATAATAGCTTCGTAAACAGTTATTTCCGGCCAAAAAAAATGTTTTTCCTTTAAAGTTGGTTCTTCGGTTCGAATTATTTTTTTATTATAATCATTCAACGTAATCATGAAAATAGCTTGTTGCCCTTTTTGAAACCTTCCAAAAGTATTGAAATAACCAGAGGGATTAACAAAATTATAAATTTTAAATCTTAGTTCAGGGTATTCTGATAATTCAAGTGTTATTGTAGAAGTTTCGCGATTATTTTTACCGTCATCGATGTCTGGCGTTGTGTTTAGGTGGCCTTCTACTAAAAAAAGATCCTCATAATTGACATCCAGTTGTGAGTGATTCTTTATTGAAAGTACCAAGGTAAACATACATAAGCCAGCTACTACTGAAATTATACTTAGAAATTTTATTTCGAAAATTTCAATTTTATTTTTTAGAGGTTCATCTTTGCTTGGAAAACCCCAATTGTTTAATTGTTCAAATAACTGAAAGTTATTTTCAGTCATATTTTCAATAAACAAATAAACCTGTTTTTCGGTTTTTAAATATAAGTAATTAATTTTGTATTTAGTGGTATGTCCAAAGGCCAAGATTTCACTTTTTTCTATTTTTACTGATACTAACCCGAAAACCCATTTGATGATCAAATGTTTTTCGTAGACATCCACGGCTTTATACTCTGCAAATGCTTTCGTTAAAAAATATAATGTACAAACGAATAAGGCGACTGCAAAAATGAATGTATCAATTTGGAAATATTCATATCTGAATAATTTTTGGCAAAAGTTTAAATTTATATAAATAAGTGCCAAAGTAAGTATTACACTTAAAATGCCTAGGCCGGGTAGAAATCTTCCTTTTGATATAATTTGCGACATTAATACTTAATTACCAATTTAAAGTTAAAAAAATATGTTTAATTATGGGAATAATTTCCACTATGGATATTCAAACCCATAACGAAATTTAATCAACTTGTTGTTGAGAAAATAATAATTTGCAAAATATAAATTATCATATTCTTCATAGATCAGAATGGTTAATCCATTTTCTTTTTACTTCAGTTGGCCCGCCGAGATTTGATTGTAATTGTTCTACCGCTTGCCCCAAATACACGCCCCGACCTGTTTTGAATTGCTCGACATTAAGTAAGAATGGCTTTTTATAGAACGTATCCAGTGAAGCTGAATATTCAACCAAATATTGTTGAAAGTCACAATTTACACTGCCATAAATCATAAACATTGTTAACAATTGATCCCCTTTGTTGTTGAATACTTGAATAGATGGTAAATCTTGGTTATCAGGTAATAAATCATATTGGTTGCCAAATAAAGCTTTTACAGTATCGCAATCACCAAAAATTATATTGTTTATTGTAGTGTCTTTAAAACGTGTTATTTCTTTCGCACCATTTGGATGTATTATTTGTTTCGGGCTTAAATGTTCTGCTTCGAGTTGAGTATTGGGATTATTTGAAGTGGGTACAGATTCAGTGTTAAATAAATTATCATTTGAAGATTCGCTAGTGTTTTTCGTTTTGCACGAATAAATCAGAAGTATTATTATAATTGACAATACTTTTTTCATATAGTAATGGCCAGGTTGTCCAAATATATTAATAATTTAGCAATTTTATAAATTTAATGGGATGAAAACATGACACCACGATTCGTTATGGCTTAGAGGTTAGTTATATGGGTTGATGATGTGTTGTGAAATCCTTAAAATCTGATTTATATAAAGAATTTCCAGTGCTGTCAAATTCCTGAATGATTTCATTTGAGTAATCAACTATTCCTTTTAATGCACCATTTCTAAAATATATTTTATGGACTCCTATTGGAGTAGTTGATTTAAAATTACTACTTGACTTAATTTGGCGTTGACAAAAATTGCCCTCATACCAAACTTTACCCATTTCATAAGGAGCAACTATATATACAGTATCAACATAGATATGGAAAGACTTTAATGGAATTAAATATTTTTCATTTGCTGCCGGATAACCTTGCCATGCGATGGTATCATTTATATAATAGGTTACCGCCAAAGCTTTTTGTCTGTAGGTATACCAATAGTAAAAAATGCCCTCGCGTTTACCCAATTTATAATTTCCTTCAATTCCACCACCGGTTTCTAAGGAAATATAATATCCATCCAATAAATCGTCTTTATAGGTGGCTTTTTCTACCATCTTGCCGCTCCGCTCTTTAACCCATATGCCTTGTTTAAATCCATTAACATCAGTATAATTTGTTTGTTCATGCAAATTGTGAACTACCGTATCTACAATAACCGCAGCGCTATTTTCTGATTTTATAATGGCATTCGGATTTTCTGAAGACTTATTATTTGAACATCCAATTTGCAAAAAAATACCAACCACTAGAAGATAAAGCGATGTTTTCCAGTGACTAAATAAACTACATATATTACTATTTAATGGTTTATACAACTTCATTTAATCGGCAAAAACGAAAAAAACTTAATACAAATTATTGATTCGTAAAACTTATTTGAGAATACCAAAATTCTCATAAACCAATAAAAGTATTCCATCCTGTTCAAAATGTCGTGAAGATTTTAATTTCAGTCTGCGGTTTGTAGTGATATTACTAAATATAGGTGTGCCCTGACCTATTATAACAGGGTCGAGCATAATCTGATATTCGTCAATTAAACCGGCATCGGCGAATTGACTAACAATGCTGCCGCTGCCTAAAATGGTCATGTTGTTTCCGGGTGATTGTTTTAACTGCTTTACCTGTTCAAGTATATCGCCGCTTAAAATGTTTGTATTTTGCCATGCGGCTGACTTTAGGGAAGTGGAGAAAACAAATTTTTGTGCTTTATTCATGTTTTCTGCAACTGTAGGGAATGCTGCAGCAGCCTGCGGCGAAGGCCAGAACCCTGCCATCATATCATAAGTTTTTCTTCCAAATAGCAAGGCATTTCCTGAGGACGATGAGTTTGCTGCATAATCGGCTGCTTCTTTACTGTTTAACTGGTGATGCCAGCCGGTGTCTTCGTTTAAACCTTTATAAAATCCATTAAGGGTTAAAAATGTGAATGAAGTTAACTTTCGCATATTTTTTTTAACAAAATTATATTTTGCTGTGATATAAATAATTGATATAAGTCAAAAAATTATTTAGATTTTAAACGACTCAATGTTTCCTGTGCCATATCGAGATACGAGGCTACAATTTTGTTGGATAGTGTTTGAATTATTGCCGGGTTTTCCTGCATTAGCTGCTGATAACGTTGTTTTGCCGATAACGTAACTAAACTTTCAATTTTTTTATTCTGAAAGGTATATGCCATTTCTAAAATTCTTTGATAAAATTGTGCCCACTGCGGCATTGTTAAAACCAAATTTTTAAAATCGGTATAATCTATTGCAAACATAGAACTATCCTCAGGGGCATCAAGAATTTCTGCCGTGGGTTGCTGATTAATAAAAATAGTTAAAGCTGTCCCCATTGATGGTGCTAACATGATGTATCGTGTTTTTTCATAACCTTCTTTTGAAATAAAATAAGTTCTTATACAACCATCTATAACAAAATAGAAATTTTTGCAAATTGCACCTTGTAGTAATAAAACATCGTTTTTTTTAACATAAACTTGTTTAAAATAAGGCAGCAAGGTTTGCAAATTTTGCTCGTCAAAGTCATAAACATAACGCAATAATTGAATTAATTTTTGTTCCATTGGCATGACAATTTTACAGGTGGGTAAATTTCGGTGTTTTTTATGTGCGTTTTTTAAAATTTGATGGTTTTTCGGGGACTTAAGCGGTTAAAAATTTAAAACCTGTTAGGTTTAGACCTTCCAGGTTTAAACCTAACAGGTTTTAGAGACTCTGCCAAAATTGCAGTCATCAAAAATGCCACAAAACACTAGCAATTTCACCATCGAATTTCTCCAAAATTAGTCCTATTGAAATTCAATTTGTTTTTTAGGGATTAAAATTAAGGAATTAAAGTCCCGACGATATTTTAAACTTAAAATGCAGTCTTAAAATTATTATTCGAAAAAGTTAATGTGCTGCACTGCTCCAATCAATTGTTTCTCCTGTTTCAACTTCATCAGACCAATAGGGTTTAGTATTGGTATCACAATAAAATCCTTCCAGGTTTATTGCCTCAACCATTTTATCAATTGTTGATTTATCACCGGATACATAGGTAAACCTTTCATCTACATTGGTTTCAAATAATATTTTATAATCAGGAGTTAATATTCTGGTTTGATACATAGGCCAGTTTATTTCATTATTAATAAGCTCCTCAATTGCATACGAAATTTTGGTTTCATTATGTTCTGAATAAAGGAATATGTTTCTATAACCAATAGAAAATAAATAATTTAAGGTGGGATAAACTAAACAAACAGGATAATTATCTACTTCTGCGTCTAGTAGATTATATAACTCAATAGTTTTTTTATATTTTAACCAAACTGATTTTGGAGCAATACTTCTTGCACAATGCAGAAATGCCAAAATTCTATCCAATTCTTTAATATCTTTTAGTTTCGCAAGATCAACAATTTCACTCCAGTTTAAACGCGTTAGATCTTTTTCATTTTCTATATTAACGGAGTCATTTTTCAGAAATGGATGTAAAATAATAAAAGTAGATTCATAACCGAAATACTTGTCGCGAATGGATTTGTCACCATTATTTTCAATTTCGGGAATTTGAGTAGGAGTTTCTAGAATCATTTTATTCAACAACAAATTTATCGAAAAAATAGCGGTTTATTTAAAATGTTATTCAACCAGTATCCATTCAGGGTTTCGTTCGGGAATTTGGGGTGCTTTTTTAGCAAATAAAAATAAAGGAGTTAAATGTAATACTTCAACTGTTCGTTTATTATAACCCAACGCACCCCTATCCTGAATTTGCAGTTCAATTGTTCTATTATTATTTGTATTTCGAAATAACACATCCCTGGTTTCCCAAACACCTGAAGCGAATAGAATGTTTATGGGTTTAATAACAAAAATAAAAGTTAGCATGAAAATTGAAATTAAAATAAGTGCGATTTTTTTACCCAAATTAATTTTTATAAACGCATTAAAAATTAACATTATCGGGCTGAGTATCATAATTCCCCAATAAACACCCGTTTTCAGAGGTTGGAAGCTTATGTCTACATTCGTAAATACGTCTAGAAGAAATAACAACACAACTAAAATGTATATAATATTTGCATAATTTAACAGCCGTGCAATCATTTCATTGTTGTATTAAATGGTGATGAGTCAGTTTTGTATTTTCAACCAATCCGCATATGTCATTTCAAATTTAATCTCTTTTGTGCCATGTAATCCCACTGCTGTCCAGCCAGCTTTTCTATAAAATGTTTCGGCACGCGTATTAAAGGCTGTCGAAAGCCAGACTGTAGTTTGAGTATTACTGAAATACCAATCGAGCATTGTGTTATGCAATTGTTTGCCAATTCCTTTTTTCTCAAATTCGGGGTGAATAAATAATGCCCAGATATTATTTTCTTTTAAATCTGCAATGGCAAAGCCCACAATATTACCATCAATTTCACAAACCCACCCTTTGCCTCGTAGGGTTATAAATTCTATACAATCAGCATCAGTCACCAGGTTGGGGTTGGATAAAATATTTTCCTTTACAGCATTTCTTATTATTTGAATTTGACTGATATCATCAATTATGGCTTCTCTAATTTGCATAAATAATTTATTACTTACGAGTGTAAATTTATTCAATCATATTATTTTTCATAATTCAAACCAAAATGAATGGCCGCTTTAAGGGTTTCAAGATTTACATCTTCTAATTTTTTAAACTTAATGCAATAACCTGTTACACTGGCTTTACCAAGCGTACTACCAAACGTTTTGACGAGATAGGTTTTATCTTCAATTCCCATAATATAAATGGAAATGCCTGTAGTATTAGCACTCAGTCCAACTTTATAAAACGGACGTGATTTGCCATCTGCGGTCTGCATTATTTGTTCACCATAGCCAATATTGGGATTGGATACTATTTTACCTTCACTGTTTTTTCCGTCAAGAAACCATAATTTACAATTTGGTTCAATTTGCAAAATGGTTTGATGTAATGTCTCCATGTCGCTTTGTTTAGCTTCAGGCTGACTGGCAATATAGGCTTTGATTTGTTTAATTGGCATTTCAGTTAATGTTTAATTATTAGAGATTAAATATTTCATGTCATAAAATACATCTCCTCCATGGTTAGATGCTGATCTTCCTGAATTAATAAAGCCTAATTTTTCATAATAGGGTATAAGATGTTTTTCACAAGTTAATGTAACGCCTTTAAGTTTATTTTGTTTTGATACTTGGATTAAATGGTGTATTAAAATTGAACCATATCCAAGTTTTTGAAATTCAGGTGCTACTGCCAAACCGAAAACCGACTGCCAAGAACCATTACTATCATGTAAATCTACATTTTTAAACATTTCATCTTTCACAGTATCAAAATTTGTAATCATTCCATTAATGAATCCTCTGATTTTACCATTTTCTTCTAAAACCCAAAAATGTAAGGGATATGCATTTAATCGCTCAGACAATGTTTTTGAAGTAGCTGCCTGATTGGGTGGGAAGCATGCAATTTCTATATTGTAAATGGTTTCTAGGTCGTTTAAATTCGCGTTACGAATAATCATAATCGGTGCTTAAGAATTTAATATAATATGGTGATAACCTAATTTAGTTTTTTGGTTGAGTGAATAAAACTAATTAATATAATATTGTCCTCCAAACCAATATTTAAAATCTGCTTTACTTTCTCATTGATTTAACGTAAACAATGTGATAATCAAAGAAATAATGTGGTTAGTTGGTGGCTGTAATATCGAGTATTTGATTTAAAGCGATTAATAACTCTCCGACGGTGTCATAACTTGCTTGTTTCATTTCATTTTTTTCCAAGTCATAATTTATAGTGGCAAGCTGTAATGATTGTTGATCTTCAAAGAATAATATTAATTCAATCAAAAAATACTGCTTTGGCCCTGTTGGTTCCAATTCATCATCTAAATTATTGAACCATTCCCATTTTGGTTTTAAGCCAATCAATTTCCTACCTAACAAGGATTTACCTAGTGGTAAAGAATTGCTATCAATTTGATAAAATTCCAAATCTCCAAAAACTTCATTTATTGATGTATTGGCTGTGTCAAATAGTTCAATATCTACATTCCACGCAATTACTAATTTTGAGCCTTCAAAATCCAATTCAATACCACCATCTATAATTGCCAGGTAGTTGGCATCAAGAAGGGTAATACTTTCATTTACAGTAAAATATTTTATATCCGTTAATGATTTGCCGGAATATTGTGATTCGAAGTTTTCAATATTGATAAATCCCATTCATCTATAATTTATAAAAGGTAAAATACTGACACTTTAGCATATTTATTTCCCAATTTCTTCTGCCAACCCAATTAACAATCCTTCAACCCCTCGAATATAACATAAACGGTAAATATTTTCATAATTTACGATTTCGCCAACCAATACCGCGCCTTTTTGCGATAATCGAGTGACCATTTCATCAATATCTTCCACTGTAAACATTAATCGAAGATACCCAAATGCATTAACAGCTGCATTGCGATGATCGGAAACAATTTCCGGACGTATAAATTTTGATAATTCTATCTTGCTATGCCCATCAGGCGTTACCATCATTGCTACTTCAACGCACTGGTCTTTAACTCCTGTAACTTTACCGGCCCATTCTCCTTCAATAACACCTCTGCCTTCAAGTATTAAACCGATTTCAGAAAAAAAGGCAATAGCATCATCTAGCGATTCAACCACAATGCTCATGTTATCCATTCTGAGGAGTTTGTTAGATTTCATATTTGATAAATTTAGGTAATGAAAGGAATTAAATCTTACTATTAAATTAGTTTTGAAATTAATAAATATAATCTGTGAACAACCTGACACAGGACATTTTAATTCATTTATTCTTAATTTTTCTTAAAAATGCCTTACCAATATTAAATATTAAAATACATTGGGCAGCTAAAAAAGTATATACACATATGGTTATTACTTTTATAAAATATGTTTGATTGTTTTCTGATAGCGCTGATGCCGACCCGCTGAATAGTGTTATTGTAACAACTATTAATGAGATAATAGTAATAATTACATGTGCCCAAATTAGGGGTTTGGATAAAACCAAGCTCTTTGCTATTAGATATACTATCCATAATAAAATTGTAATAATGGCCAATAACCAAAGTATATGCACATGCGAAACTACAAAATATGTATCGTGTAAACGGATGTCTGTTGCATAATTAAATTTGAACACAATTATTGAGAAAACAAAGAGTATTAACGATATAAATAAAAGTAAAATGGGTGGGTTCTTTTTCATAAATAGGATAACTGAAATTAAGTAACTATTAAGCAAATGATTTAACCAGATATAAAAGGAATAATTTCTTATTCAAATTTTACAAGGGGTTTAAGATTATTTATAATATTTGAGTGAGTGGTTATAAAATTTGTAATGACAACTTGTTTACCATTGTTAAGTTTAAAAAGAATATAGCTATATCCTGACCACGGAGCCTTAATTGAAGTGCACTCAACCACCTTACAATATTTTATATCAGTTCTTTTAAATTGAATGTTTTCGTAATTTGATAAATATTTAAGAGTTTTGGTTTCTTTATTAATAGTAACAGTTGCACCTTTGTTTTTGCGCCAAAATGTATATTGAAGGTATGTGCCGGGCAACCAAAATAATGAAATTATTGCATGAACACCCCAGCCCATCTTGAAATTGCTTTTAGCGTCTAAAATAAATATAATAATTGCACCAATTAAATATACTAATGTAAATATATATGGTTTTAAATTTTCCATGCCTTTGTATTGGAAGGAAACAATGGGCGCCGAATTATTATTTTCGTAGGCATCTATTAAAGGCTCAACATCGTATTCATCCTTATCTGCCAGTTTTAACTCCTGTTCTATTGTCCCATTAAAAAATAATTCAATAAATTCCTCAACCAATAATGCATCAGGGTTTTTTTCAATATTGTTTGAAATATAAAAGTTGCTTATTTGTGTTCCATTATCATAAAAAAGTGAAAACCCTTCATCATTCATGGTCCAAATACTAAGCTCTTTACTATCGGAGCTTAAAAATGTTACTGTTGGCGGGCAGCCTAGTTCTTCAAGCTCCTTAGCTTCCTGTAGCTGGGCTTCAAATGGAAATTCTCGAAAAATCAGTATTGCCTGGTCTAAATCTACCGGACCTAATTCTTCAAACTCATCAATAAAAAAATCAACCTTTCTAATGTTACAAGTAAAAATCATTGCTTAAATATATAAAAGTTTTTATAATTACAAATTACTTCTTTTAAGCCGTTTTAGTCTACCGTTTTTATAAGTGTCAATTTGAATTACGGTTCCGGTTTCTGAATAATATATCCAGTCACCGGTTTTTTTATTTTTATAATAGTGTTCAATTAAACTAATTTGACCATTTAAGTGGTAATTCGTTACAATTTTTATCTTACTACTATTTTGTTCATAAAACTTTAAATTTCCATTGTCATAATATGCTGATGTTTTGACATAACTTCCGCTTAATAGAACCAAGTAATCAGAAATTCTTCCTGCATTGTTAAGTGGCAAAATGCTATCACTTTCCCAAATAGCTGCAATAGAATTCGGTTGCCATAAACAAACCGCAAATTTTTCCAAAGTTTCTGAATCAATTACTGTGTCATAGTAAGTTAGAATATTAGATTCATTTAACATTAGAAATTTTGATTTATCGTTAGTATCGGCACCAGTTTTAAATAGATAAAGGGTATCTGCAATTGTATTATAGTTACCCGTTTCTTTATAGGAACCACCGCATCTATCTCCAAATTCATAATAATATGTACTATCAGGCTTTAAATGTATTGACCTGTAGGCGCCATCATTATTAATATAGAGTCCCCAAATATTGTTTTGCGCATGGCAAATATCGGCTGCAATAAAAACAAACGGTAACAGGATATAATACCTCAATTTGAAATTAAGCTTTATAATAAGATTAAATTTCATACCTATTCTTTATTTAATTATTTTCATAAGTATTTTTCTTTAATAATATTACAATGATGAATATTATGCCCCACTGTCATAAATCCTAAGGTTCTTGCGGTAAAGACGGCATTGTTTGCTGAACCTTTAAAATCAAGCATAGCACTTGTCATAGGTTTATATAACGCAATTGTGGAATTTCTCACGGCTTCAAACTCATTGCTTAAATCCGCTAAACTGAATTCAATGGTTTTTGTATTTTCTATATATAAATTTTCATCAAAACCGGCTAACTCTGTATTGTCATGTCTGGAAAACCGGAGAGCCCTGTATGTGTAAATTCGTTCACAATCTATTATATGCCGTAACACTTCCTTTGTGGTCCACTTATTGGGTGCATACCTGTAATTTTCATTATCTTTTGTTATTGAATGTATTAGTTCAAGTGTAAATTCTTTGCTTTGTTTTAATTCACTTAATAAATCATCTGAGGCCACGAGATTAAAAAAAGGATGGCAGTATTCAGGTGCGTCGTTATAATATAATTTGTTAATCATATTGCTCAATGTTTTTGCAACTTTATTCTTTTAAATACTAGACCTTAAATCTAAATGTTTTGGAATTAAATTGGTATTTAAAGATAAAATCTTTAATCATAAATAGAAAACCGTCTTTTTAAATCCTCATTTACTTCAATAACCGTTTCTTCAATTACCAAAAATGGCTTATTGTTATCGATGTTACTTTTTTGTTCCTTAACGAATTCTGTTATATCTGTTATTGATTTTAAATAACTATTATTAAATTTTTGTAAGGCCTCATTTTTAATTCCTATTTGAACAGCTCTTCGTTTTAATTTGCTACCTGTATAATCGTGGTCTGGGTCCCATTGAATTCTGACATTGCTGGAATTTAGTTTATCCCTCCAGTCTTGTATTGTTTCTGTTGAATCAACATAACTAGTTATAACCCCTTCAGAAAGTAATTCTTCAAAACCTGTAAAGCTGATTTCCAAGGCTAAAACCCGATGTTGATTAACATCTTTTTGGCCCCATCCACACCTGTACATCATCCATAAAAAATTGGGTTTTATCCATGTCATTCTGCTAAAACTGTAATCCGGGCCACCAAATTTTTGGTTTTTACATGCGAAATCGGCTATTTTATCATTAAAAGCCTGATATACATGAATATTTTCTCCACTTTTTTGACCGATAATATAATTTCCTTCATTTGGAAGATTTGTTTCATAGTTTTTATGCGGAATTGTGTTTAGTTTCATTGGATATAAATATTGTTTTGATTAAAATTTAAACATTTTAGGAATTAGGTGGCTAAAGGATTCAATATTTTAGAACTTGTTATTTTGCTTTTTAGATGGTTGTTTTTTTATCTAATTGAATTTTATCTTGTTCCAATTAAACTCAGTGTTAAGCCTATTCTTATTCCTGGATTAATTGGATATTTTATATCACTAATCAAATTGTTTTGTGCATCTAGATATTCGATAAACAGGACTTTTTGTTTTAAGTAGATGCCAAAATAAGTATCAATATTTAATTGTTTTTGCTTATAACAGGCTATTTGTTTACTTAATCCATAGAATATACCCAGTGAATAATGAGTTTCATTTGTTATGTGTGACAGATTTACATAACCTTCTTCAAATTTAAAATTTAACAACCCAAATCGAAAAAAGCTGCCAATATAAAAGGTAGTCGCAGATTTTTCCCGAATTTTATTCAGGCCAAAGTAGTATCGATAATTCAGAAAAATAGCTTTATCCCTGTTTGAAACTCTTGGCCCTGAATAATATTGACTTGTTATTGTATCATAGACCTCATCTGTTGCAAAACTATATTGGTTGTAATACAAGTTGATACCTATTGATTGATTTTTGGAGAATCCATATTCAAAACCAAGAGATGGATTTATGCCGCTCCCGCTTGGGGTGCTTATCCACGGTAACACTTTAAATTTAATTACATAATTATTGAAAGGAGCGTTTTTGTTGAATGGAGTTATACAGTTCGGTTCTGCATTTATTAAGGAACTTGTTGAACTGTCGGTTTGTGCTACGACAACATGAGTCAGTAGGATGAACGCTAATAAAATCCGATATTTTACAAGAGGAGTGTTAACCGCAGGCATTTTATACAATTCTAATTTCTGACTTATTCAGTAAAATTATGGAAATTGTTTATTTTGGTGTTCAAAATTAATTCCTTTTGCATCTTAGGCAGCATTTTACAATTCAAAAATAGTTTATGTTGCTTTTTTTAACATTCTAAAGTACCGTTTATGAATTATGGCAATTTCATATTTTCAATAAAATTCATATTCATAAATACAAATGCTTGTGTAATTTAATTTTTCAGAGAAATGAATTTCCTTTATAAGCAAATTACCGGAATAGTAATATTTAGTTACGCTTTCGGGAAATTCTAAAACGTTGTACGCTTTTTCAATTAAATTTGATGACTCGTCGTATTTACAATTGTAATTATATACAGCACCGACTCCGCAAGAAAACCTTCCTTCATAATTATAACTGATGCAATTACCAATACTGTCATACGTAAAATGTTCTTTTTGGTTAAGGCCTAACCCTGTATAATCTATTGTTGTAACATGTGAATTCTTATTATATTCATATTTTATATTTTTATCCAGGATATCTTCAGGTTCAACATACCAATAATCGGTAAAGGGCCGATATGTTTTTTTTGTTATGTTTTTATATTGGTCATATTCATAAAAAATTATAGTTCCGCTGCTATCTGTACTCCTTAAGGAGTCACGAATAATTAAACCTTCACTATCATATATGTGAAAAAAAATAGTTTTCCTATTAGGATTTTCATTGCCATCGCTAAAGTATGACACTGATTTAACTTTATTCATTTGATCATAAGTGTAAAGTGTTTTCGATTTAAAGGTATTATTTACAAGGGTGTTTATAAGATTATCAAAATATATATCTTCAAGTATGTTCCCAGCACTGTCATATTTAATTATTGAATTTATTTTTAGGCTTGTGTCGTTGTCTATGATACTAACTTTATATTCTCTTACTTCTTTAACATGGGTACTCGTATCCTGCCCAAAAGTGTACCCCATTCCTAATAGATAAAAACAAATGAGGGCTGTTTTCATTGTGTTATAACGTTTTATTTGGATTATTATTTAGTTTTTAGAGCTAAAACCAAAAATTAAAGCGATTTATAGTAGCTTTTCATAAACACCTTCATTTTTTAGTTTTTTGATTAGCGTAGCTGCAGTTTCATTTTTGTCTAAGGTGCCAAAGGCGGTTTCTATGTCCTTGATTTTAAAATATATATGATTTTTACATGGAAATGCATTTAACGTTGTTTGGCGTGGGTTTATTTTCTGCATTGTGATAATATATTCACTAATTGCCTCACCACTTGTATCGGTTTCAAAATCCCAATTATAATTCTTATTAACCTCGATTGTATCATATTGTAAATATATTTTGTCTTCCTTGATATTGTAAGTGCCTTTTTGGATTTGCTCATCGGCAACACAATAGAAGATTGCTATAAAATTGGAATCATTTACAAACAATATATGTGAAGAACAACAATCGCATTCGCCTTTAACTGTGCAATTTGCTGTATCTAAATCGGGTGCAAAAAGATATGCTTGGCCTGATAATTCAAGGTTTAATGCTGTTTTAATACCCGGCTTTTCTTTATCAGTAAAGGGCTTGCATGAAATTAAAATGGAGAAGACAACTAATGTAAATATGAGGGAATATTTTGGCATTGAATTCTTTGTATTGATAAAGATTTGTAACCTATACAAAATTAACAAATATAATTACTTGTTAACTTCCTAGTTTGAAATTTCCGTACTAAAAATGCATATCTATTTTCGAAAAGTATGGGGCAAGGGTATTTTTGGATGTGAAAGAAGTCCGTAAGTTGAATTTTATGGAGTCTGTTGAGCATAACCTGTATTAATTATTCCCAATAAATTAAAAACTACGAATACAGCTCCAATTAAGAATCCGGAAGTTCCCGGTATTATGACTAAAATTGAATATTCATTGTTCCAAACCATTGTAATAAAAACAACAACCGACCCAAAAATATAAATGCCACTTGTCATTAACCCTAAAATATTACCCCATTTCGTATTTTTTAGAATACCATAACCGCAAACTAATGAAACAGGACCTGTTAATATGATATCTGCCCATGGAATTAAAACTTTTAACAATTCGGATTGGGCAAAAATACTTCCATCGCCCCACGTGTACAAACCACCGGCTATTGCAAAAAAACCAGTTAGGATAAATAATATGCCAAAAGTCCTATTCAATTATTTAATTTTTATTCAATTTCAAAATGTTTTAGCACGCGTAACATTCTAAGTGTATTCCACCTACTTGGCATTCCTCCTTTTTCCATAATAAAATGTACTTGACCTGAATGAGCGGCCTGCATATTCCATGTCCCATCCTTATTTCGCTTTTTTAGTAAATAGGTTAATGCTTCCTCCATTCTGTTGTCCCATTTAATTCCAGCAAATTGAAAATAATCCATTGCTCTTAGAATGTCATATCGCCATCTGGAGGGATAAGTTAACTTTAGAAAGTTTTTATCAATGATTTCACCGGTATGGTCTGATAAAAATAAGTTGTGCATGAGCAAAAATTCAATTCCTGAACTCACAGCCTGAGATATAGCGCTTTTTCTGTATGCAAAACCTGCTTTTTGAAATTCTGTGAACCCTTCTAAAACAGAAATTGTAGAATGCATGGAACTGTGTTTAGCACCACTTCTTGTTGTTTGGCAATTAAAGCCACCATCCGGCATTATTTCTGATATGCTGTCAACAATCGACCGAAGTTTAATTTCAGGCACTTGAAAATAGGTTGCATAATTTAAAAACATCCCATTAACGCATACATCACTATGTTGCGATGTGCTTGGCCCCAACCGAATTCCACCATCTTCTGATTTTTCATTTTCTACTATTAATTTGAGGGTCGCTTGTACAATTTTGTTTTGTGGGGGTAGATATAAATTACGAAGGTCAAGTAATGTGTAGTGCGTTGAAATCCATTTTGGGTTGTAAAAACTATTGCCCCAATGCCCATTTGCGCGTTGCATTGATAAAAATTTATTTCCCCAGCTTTCAGTAGCAATTTTTTGTTGCAAATTCTTTTTATCTTTCCCTAATAAATCACGCCAAACCTGGTATTGTATTGAAACATCACCCTTCAATAACCAATTGATGATTTGTTGTTTGTTCATTTACCAGCTAAAAAATTTTATACAGCAAATTCTGAATTTTTCATTGAGCTATCTATTATTTTTTCCATCTTTTCAAGGATGGTATTTGTCGGGTTGCCAGCCAAGCGAAGAGCCCGTTTATTCCGTCTTTCTTCATTTCCTGAATACAAAAATTCTGCATTTTTTTTGCTGTGTTAATTTCAGGCGGCGTTAAAAAATTACCGTTTTCATAACACATGGAACAATACATCTTACTTTTTGTGCCATCCTTTTCAGTTCCTCCTCCCTTTTTATCTTTTATTAGAGGAAAGCCACAGCTTTGGCAAAATTTATATTCGTTCATATATTCAGTTTAAGGTCTAAACCTTTTTTCCGGGTTATTTACAGTAATAATTGTAAATAATTTTCAACCGCCTTGGCTTAAACATTTAAAAATTCAAAAAGCTTATACACCAAAAATGCCGGCCAAACTAAAGCTTTTAATATTCCCAAAACACCCATCCAAAAACTTGTTGCATTCGCAATAAAATAAATGAGGGCGCCAATCAGTCCAATACCATAAACAGTTGATGGCTGCTGAACAACCTTTTGCTTAAAATTAATATCCATGATTCATTATTTTATTTTGAAAGATGAAGCATGTTACAAAATTATCTTTATGCGTGGTTTAAAAAACAAACATTTATCAATTCATATACTGATTGAAGTCAGTCTTTAATTAATCAAGAAAAATTTAAACTTTGATTTACAGGTTTACATTTGTAAACCCTTTTTCAGCACCATTAAGTTTTAATGGGCATGCAATTCAAGGCAAATAATAGCTAACGTTTTTAAACATCCTGGGAAGATATAAAATGTAATTTTAGCAGTCTGAATATTGCAAGTAACCGAAGTTCGGTGGGCAATATTTATGAACCAATTTTTTTATCTAAAAATTCAGTATTGCCATTTATTAATGCTTGTAGACAGTCGATAACATCCTGAGTTGTTTGTTCCGTTTTGTCGGTCATATAGTTCTCATTAAATTTTTCTTTTAGCCCAAAAAATGTTTTTAACGTCTTTGGTCTTTTATAAAAAATGTAATATTCGTAAACCTCCGGGTTGCCAACGGCTGAAATACAAAGGCCATGTTTTGTAGCGGTGTTTTCAATTTCTAGGGATGGTGAATAATAAATTTCATTTTCATTTCTAGTATCCATATGTTTTAACATTTCAATCCAAGGTATTTTTTTAAAATTTTCGATTATACTGTCTTGGTCCATGTAGCCAAGGTCAATAATGTCCTTTTGAAATGGGTTACAAAATGAAGCTTTAAATTGCATATTAGCTTGGTTAATCAAATATGTTTAAGGGTATTTTTTGTTTGTGATTACAATAATACATAAATTTGGTTTAAGCACAAAAGCTAAGACACTGTAAATTTGCTATTCTTTTTTATGCTTTATTTTCATCAGGTCGATTTATTTTGGACGTTATTTTACCATCGTCAGAATTATCTATTTCCTTTGTAGACATAATGTTTGACATAAACCACATCGTTCCTTTTCCTTTCCATTGTTTAGTTGCCCAAATTATTCCTATAACAAGCCCTGTGGTGGCTATAATCACACCTATTATAAGTCTAATTGTTGTTGGCTCATAAAAATATAGAACAGAGCCAATTATCAATCCAATTAAAAGTGGTGACAAAACAATTTGCCACCATCCCATTAACTCCGTAATAATTTCGAATATCCGAAACATACCTCGCTGTGGTTGCTGTATTTTTTTATTGTTTTTTGTCATATTCAGAATTTCAACTGAGGTTTATCGAGCAAAATACTAAAGTTTAAGCAGACTTATTTTATATCACGTCTGATTTTCATTTAGTTCAAGTTCGTATTGATATTAATTCTTTTCGGCATACTCCACCATCCACTCAACCCCATATTTATCTCTAAACATGCCAAAATAGCTGCCCCAGGGGCTATCTTCCATTGGCATTTCAACTTGACCGCCAGCTGATAATCCATTAAATATGTTATCAGCTTCTTCCTTACTTGCTGCACTAATTACGATTTTACTTCTATTCTCATTTTCATTAGTTCGTCCCATAATTTCAGGAACATCATTACCCATTAGAAAGGTGTTGCCAATTGGTAAAGCAATATGCATTATTTTATCTGCCTCATTTTCCGGAATGGGAAAATCTGCACTTGCTAAATCTTTGAAACGTTTTACGGTTGAGAATGAGCCGCCAAATACTGATTTGTAAAAGTTGAATGCTTCTTCTGCATTGCCATTGTAATTAATGTGTGGATTGATATTTGCCATAATGATTTAGTTTTTTTGTTAACTATTTTGTTTTATTATAAGATTATTTTGATGAAATTATTTCCCAGATTATTAAGAAAGCTTTAATAATACAAGCAGCGCTTCCAAATTGAGCATTGACGCATTATATCCTTCTGTGAAGCCCATTTCAATCATACGTTCCATACGTTCAAGTGATTCGTTATAAATAGAAATATGCACTGTTGTTTTTCCATTTATTTCGCTAAAAGCATAACTCCATTCAGAGCCGGTTAACTCCGGATTTCCATCTTTATCGGAAAAACAATTATATAATTTAAAAGCGGTTTTTGGTGTAATGGATAAATATTCCTGAATTGCCCAGCGCTCCATTCCATCAGGACTAACCATTGCATATAAACGTTTACCACCAACTTCAAAATGAATATATTTTGTTTTAGATGTCCAGGGTTTAGGTGCAACCCATTGGTCGAGCAATTCTGCTTTTGTAAAGGCATCCCAAACCAGCGAAAGTTCGGCATCAAATTCTCTGGTGATGTATACCGTTTTCGCTGCTTTATCAACGGTAAAATTGAATAACAAATTATTTGGCATTTTTTTATGATTTAATAGTTAAATGTTTATTGAGATTAACACTTTTTCCCGTTTTGGTTTTTTAGGGATAACAACACATTGTCGAGCTGATTAAACTGTGTTTCCCACATTTTCTTTAAATGCGCTACCCAATGATCAAACTCCTGTATTTTTTGGGGGTTGAAATGGTAATAAATTTCTCGTCCCGCTTGTTCCGGTATAATTAATTCGCATTCCTGTAACACCTTTATATGTTTTGATACTGCTTGCCGGCTCATATCAAAATTTTCTGCCATGGCGTTTGGTGTTAGCGCCTGCATAGCGAGCAATGCTAAAATGGCTCTGCGCGTAGGGTCGGCAATGGCGTGAAATAGGTCTTGTTTCATTTTCTGATATAGTATTATGCAACTTCTGGGTTGCAAATATATATGCAACTTTTGAGTTGCGCAAATTTTTTAACAAATTTTTTGAGGAAGGCCTTCAGGAATACGCTTAGTATTCTTTTTTCAAATACCAATAATGCTCATTTGATGTATTTCCGTATTTTGTAATTGAGTATACTTTTCCATCTGTTAATGTTAATAATGGAATTCCAATTGCAAAACCCGCAAGTCCGGCCCCTGCCCAAATAAAATACCTTTCCGAATTAAATCCTCCTTCGCGATATTTTATACTAACTAACGGAGCTACTAATAATGTTGTAATTACTGAATATCCAGAGATGATAGTGCCGATTGTAGCGAGCGTTTCCTTTGCAGGACTTGTGTATGTTACGTATTCGATGTTGTTAATATTGATATCCCTATATTCCCAATTTTCTGTAAAATAGTAATCAGTTTCAGTTTTCTTAGCTGCCCCGTTTTTTAGTTCAAGGTTTATACTTTCTGACCACACAACGAAAGAAACCGAAGTATCAGTCATATTTTCTAAATTACCATTTAAACGTATATTCTGATATTCAATTACGGATGTGTCAAAATCGCTAGCTTTAAGTCCAAGATCAATAGCGGTATTATTTATTAAAACTTGTTTTGTAGAGTCAGCAGCATTCACCAGATACAAATTGTAGTTTGGTTTAAGCATATTATTTGGTAGCTCTGCAGTTGGATTATAATTATCTTCAATTTTTGGCACCTCTGGAATTTTAATATAATTCATGAAGATTAAGTCTTTTCCTTCGTATCCCGAAAGTACTAATGTAGAGTCGGTAATTTCAACAATTTTATTTTCATTATCGCCCATGGTAAGGTTGGCAGGATGAGGTATTTGGTGTCTGTTTAAATACAGAATTTTGTTTTCCGACCGGTCAATTAACCAAATACCTGCTTCCCTGGTTGCAAGGCTGTCGGCAATATATCCCGAAACTATAACTTGATAAACGCTATCAGAATAAAATGATATAATATCAGTATTAGTAACCGGCCAGGACTTTTTTTTCACCTCATAACCCGTCAGCTTCCAAGAACCAAGAAGGGAATTATTTATGGTTGATTGTCCAAGCAGTGCTGTAATTGCAAAGGTTAACAGAATAGTAATTATGGTTGTTTTTCTCATGGTTTTTTACTCTCCGAAATTTAGGTTAACACAGATGCGGGATTCATTGATATTTTAAAGCTAAAATAATTTTTTTATTTAGATTAAAAATGAATTGGTTGAGGATAGTCGAATGGCTAGCCTAAATTAAAAATTAATTTCAAATTTTGCACCAACTGACGCATTAAAAAAACTATTTTTCGGGTCGCTATAAGTATAGAACAGTCTTGGTGTATAACCAAATGCCATATTAAACTCAGGTGCTTTTTTGGGACTGAGTCGAATTCCGGCCCAACTGTTTAAGTTGACAAAGGTGATAGGTCCATAAAAGTAAGTTGTTGGATAAAGACCAAGTTCAAGTGCAATATTTCTTGGGCCTAATAGACAAATTAACCCGGTATGAATCCCAAAAATAGCATTGTCTTCAGGATCCGTATCATCTGAATGTTCATTTAGTCCAATACCTAAATTGGTATTTAATAAAAAATATTTTTTTGTAATTAATGAATATTCGTATTGATATGACACCATCGTTTGACCACCAAATTGCATTCCTACAAAATGTCTGTGTGCTGATGTGTCTGTTTGAGCAAAACAGTCGACTGTAATAAGTAAAGCTACTATAATTAGAATTATTTTTGATAAAATCAACTTCATAATTGATTACTGACTTTTATTATACGATAACAACCTTGCAACATTTATCTCGATATAACTAAGTATACCAATTACCACTATTTCAATAAAAAAATATATTTCCCCAATTACTGTTAATAAATGTTGGTATTTAAAAAACATTCCGATTGTTAATAAACAATAGAGTAGGTTTGCAATACCAATAACGCTGATAAAAGGCCCTCGATTTCTCTTTAATATAATTAAACAAAGCATTGAATAGATGCAAAAACAAATTGCAACTACGGAGAGGAGTGTCAAAACAGTTTTCGGCATTCCAATGTAGGAATTAAATTGTCGCATAATTACAAACAAAAAAAAAGCAGTTAATAGCGCTCCAATACTATCTATTAAGAAAAGTGTTTTTTGTTTTTTGAAAAAATAATTTATTGTACTTTTTAACATATTGTACTTTTCGCAATTTATTAGTCGAACCGGAAATTCAGTGTTTTAAAAGCAACCTGTTTAAGTTATCCAATTATTTTTGAAATATTATTTTTACTCATAGCGTTTCATTTTACAGTAGGTTAAACTTTTAGAGTCTAAAGTTAAGCTATTCTTCGTTTTTGCCTAAAAGATAATTTCTTATTGATTTGCCTGTATCATTCTTCTTGTCATTTATTAATTTGTTAATTGTATAAATTCCGCCTGCAAAACATCCGTTACAAAATCCTACTACATTCTTGCTTTTTTTAAGTTCCCCTAATCTGGTTATTGTCAAACTATCCAGATACTTTGAATCAACAAGTAACAACGATTGAATTGCCAAATATTGCGTTGCCGGAATTTTACTGTCAAGCAATTTTATTAATAAATCAATGCGATTATCCGTAAACAGTGTTTTCGCGTATTTAAGGTTTGTTGATGCTATCCCGGCTATTCCGCAATTGGTTCCAACAAGGTTCTCACTACTATCCATAAGGTATTGATAAATTTGATCGTGGTTGCTGATGTTGCTATCCTGAGCAAATAAAGTAACCAGATAAATTGACAAAATCAATCCAATAAACGCTGACAATATTATTTTTCTTTTAGTTGTCATGATAATTATTAAAAGATATTACTTATTCTCAACTATTATAATTGGTTTTTTATTTATTCAATCGGAATACACAGGTCAACAATACACTTTTTTTCGGGATGCTCATTGTAATTGTTATGATAAATTTCAAATGGAAACCGGTCCGATTTTTTATAACCGTTTTCATTCATCCAAATAAATAAACTATCCCAAGATTTTTCAAACTCTTTTTGATCAATTACAAAATGCCCAACAATGTGTTTTCCATTTTCGATTGTAGTAAGCCCTACATTGTTATCAACGTCTAAATTGTGAACGGATAGAATTCCAATACTCATTCTAACTTTGTCGGCATCGGTAACTTTAAAACTGTCGTGAAATACTCTACACACATGTGTTTGGCTTTTGGCTAATATTCCTTTTGGCGTTGCCCATTTGAGAATTCGAAGAAAAGCATCTTCAATTCCGGTTTTACCAATTTGTGTAACATAGGCCAAATTCATTTTCGGCATTTCGAGAACTTCAATTTTTGCATTCATTTTAATCCAATTTTTAAGATTATTAATGTTGCAAATGTATTCTTCGGTTATAAAATTTACTTTACCAATTTTGCTATCTTCTTTACCAATCTTGCTGAGATTGCCAAGATTTGCCTTGCGAAACTGGGTAGGACTTTGTCCGTATATTTTTTTAAATGTTCTGGAAAATGTGGAGTCGTTTTTAAAACCAAGTTTTATTGCAATTTCAGCTATACTATATTCATTATTGTGAATTAACATCATTGCAGAACGTTCGATTCTTTTTCTTATGATGTATGTATTAAGGGGCTCACTTGTAATGGCTTTAAAAAGTCTGTGGAAATGAAAAGGTGAATAGAATGCAATATTAGATACAGTATCTAATGACAAATCCGTTTCTAAATTTTCATCTATATATATTAAAACTGTATTTATTCTGTTAATATATTCTTGGTGCATTGTAAATTTGAGGCTTATGTATATAAAAAACGAACCTACTGTTGGATTAATTGATAAGGGGATTCTTAGCTTCAAAAATCTCAATCACAAATTTATAAAAGTTATTCAAAGCTTCAAATAAATGAGAAAACCGCATTTTTATCCTATATGATTAAATGAAACACCTTTTTCGCTCCAGCCATACTAATAGCCTTAAAATACTATAATTTATAAGTAAAATAATTAAACCCGATAAAATTGTTAAATACCATTTGTTAAAAGTTACCATAAATTCAATTCCAACTATAGTTGGTATAAGGCAGGTAAGTAGATGTAACATGAAATGCCATTTCTTGTAAAACAAGCCTTATTTAACTTTTAACACACCAAAACTAAAAAACGACAATGATAGTTGAATCAATACAAAGGGCAAATACCAAATAACCGAATTTCCATTGCAATGCCTTTGATGTTGAACAACAAATTTCTGAAAAGCAAGTTCTTCCTTTTTGTGTTCTGCTGATAGATCGTCAACATTTAAGTCCTCCATTCCAATTGGGGAATGAAAGTTTACTTTGAAGGTTGGTCGATATTTTGTAAAAACATGTATCTCATTAAATTCAGCATCTTGATAAACTCCCGTAAAAAGCCAAGTGAGTATAAAAAATACTAAACCAAATAAAACATAAATGTTTGACAATGGTTTCATTGGAGATTTAGTTTGGATTTGTCCATTAGGTTATCTAAAATGCCCAATCGCATTATAGACAATCTATTATAATACTAAGGTAAATATTGTTTTTCTAACTTATTAATACTGCCGCCCGGTTTTGCTGGGATCTTTTAGGTCAATCCAATAAATATGTATAGGTTCGTCCTCTTCCTGTTGGCCATTATTATTAGCATCTAGTTTTGCAAAAACATACATAAAGTCATTATCCGGATCATACTCTGATTTAATAACTGAATAGTTTTCTGGTATTAGCGCCATTTGTTTTTCGCCGTTTATATTAAAAAGGAAAAACCGACGAAGATCTTTTAGATTAATGAATCCGTCTTTATTTGTATCCTCATTGTAAACGGAAACCATTAAATAATTTCTGCTGACAGGATTATTGTTAAGGGTATCTTTTGAAAATGTTGGATAATAAAGCGTTTTCACAAGAACCGGTTTTTCAAATAAGTTTTTTTGTTTATTTTCCTGAATGCTGTAATGTGAAATGTTAACCATGTTGTACCCGTAACAGGCTTCCAGGCCGGGGATTAAATTATTGTTCCAGTTGTTACTGTCATTTTCTTCATCTACCTCATATTCTTCATATAGATAATAAAATCTATTTGACCCAATAAATGAAGTGTTATCCCTTTTATTAACGTTAACCTTATAAATAGTGGTCAGCCTAATGTTTGGAATGCCAGTCAACAACACGCTACTTGGGCGTGTATTAATTTTCAACGAATCAATATTTATTTCGCTTGCCTGATCATTTTCAGCGTTTTCTGAAGTTGGTCCTACCTGAAATCCTTTGTCTTCAAGTTTATCCTTTGAACAACTTGTTATTAATAATAGAAATGTGCATGATAGGATGGTTTGTAAATATTTCATGTTGAGGTGTTGATTTAAATTCTTTTTCTATTTAAAAAAATTCCAGTATCGCTTCATTAAACCCTTATTAAAACTACAAATTATTTATTAATATAAAAAATTTATGTAATTATTGTAACCTGCCTATAGATACAAATAGAAATGGCTGTTAATGTCCTATTAAGGTCTGCAAAATCTATTATAACTACCATTTATAAAAAAAATGAGTTGGCCTAAAAAGTCCACATATTTCACAAATGTTGGCTAATGAATCTTGAAAACTACTACTTTTCATTATTGAGCATTACGTAACTAAGCACCAACGAATTAAACTTTTGAATAAGCTCAATTTGTTTTGTAGAACAATCGACACAATTGCTGATAACTAAATCTCCCCATTTTTTTGTATAATTGACATTGTCATCTTCAAAATATAATTCATTTCCGGCAGCAGAAGCTAATGTTTCGAATTGGTTTGTATTTAAATGTTCGCACCTGGAGAAAAATTCATAAGAATAATGCTCAACATATTGAATTACATAACTTCCGACAACCTCTGCTAATGCGCCATCTGCCTGCTCTAATATTTTCATGAATACCGGAAAAAAATAATCTCTTGTTTCAGCATTCTTATTTAACATGCTATCCATACATTTAAATGTGATATCGTTATCGGTAGGTGTAACTGAATCATTAAGGATTAATTTCGCTACTTGCCGAAGCGGTAAATCTGATAAATAGCTAAAATGTATGGGATCCCGCAACGTGTCTATTTCGATATTTTCAGTTCTAAAATTGGATGCCCCGGATTGAACAGGTGGATCTTGATGTGAATTAACTCTGCAACTGGTTAATAATATTAAACAGAAACAAATACATAAGTTTCTCATTGTAAAATTTCTCAGGTTTATAACCTGTTTTAAATGTTCAATAAAAATACAAATAATTAAATAAATCATAAATTCCTTGCGGTCGGGAGACCGGGGTGGCATCTTGAGTTGAAAACTCCACCACAACCCCTCTATTCGATTCCGGTTTTTCGGTGATATCTTATTACTTCCTTGATTATAAAATTGAAGGGTTAGGAGGTTTGAGAAATATGTGATTTGTTGGTATAAATTTGGCAATTTTAAATATTAAAGTAACATCATCTCAATTTCTTTCCAATTATTAACTCGTATGTGATTACCGGCGTGTTTGTCAATATTATGCGGTTGGGTGAATAGAATTGTTTGCCCTTTAAAAATGTCCAGGTTTGCGAAATGGTCATCAATCATAATGTCGCCATAAACGATGTTTTTGGTTCCGCAGAAGACTATTTGTTTCCAGGAAATAAATGGAAAGTGTTTTGACAACCAATTTATTTTTTCAACTAAACTAAGTGGGAATTGTATTGCAGATGAAACGATATACACTTCATAAACAACATTTAGTTTACGCACCGAAGCGATACTATCCTGAATAGGTGTTGCCGAATAAAAAAAATTTTCAGCGTTAACATACGTATCGTGAAACTTAAATGCTTCGCGTTCAGACTTTCCCTTTAATTCTGTTAATGTTTGAGTTAAACCCAGGTGGGCGGATTCAAATTTGATAAATTGGGCATAAATGTCGGAAAGTACTCCATCCATGTCAATTAAAAGTTTTTTCTTTTTTGTTGTCATATATTATTATGAAATACGATTTAAATCGATTCGGTCGGGAGCCCGGGGTGGCGTCTGGAGTTGGAAACTCCACGACAACAATAGGTAATAGGAATTAGCTATGTTTCGTTTTGATTGTCAAAAAATTGTTTAAGACCACTTATTCTTTCTGTATTATAGTTAATAAAAAATTCTTTTATCAAATCGTAATACCTAAAAAACAATTCGAAATATTCGTTTGTTGTCAAAGTATTCCAAAGATTTACTTCCGCTAATTCCTTATCGTAAAATAGAATGTCATTGTTTAAATATTTGAGGAGAATAATTAAAGAGAATGACTTTATTGGTTCTTTACATGAAGTAAGGTTGCAATCAAAATAACCTCTGTCATAATAAAGCCCAAATATCATTGTGTTATTAGTCCACTCATAGGTTTTATGCATCCCACCATCATGACCTGTTATCTGCACAAAATCATTCAGTGACAAGCTGTTTGCTGTTGTTGATGGTAATTCTGAAAGTGCTTCCATTTGTTGTTGTATCAAAATGCTAATTACTGTTCGCTAATCTGGAAAGGTAATCCTTTTGCTCCTGTTGCTCAATAAAACTACAAATTATTTCGTAATTCCTGGGGTCAATTCGGTCGGGAGACCGGGGTGGCGTCTGGAGTTGCAAACTCCACAACAACATTAAATCAATTACCCAAAAAATTTCCTGTGTTATTAAATTGTCATTTATAGGAAATTATTGATTTATGTAGGGGCGAATTGCATCCGCCCCTACATAAATCAATAATTTCATTTGTTAATATTGAATTTAAATGTTTTATTTTAATTCATCCTAATAATCCGCAACCGCAAACATGTAAGGGCGGATGCAATTCGCCCCTACATGTTTGCGGTTGCTTACATTTTGGAGATTTGATTTATAATGCGTCGATTTAATTAAGCTTTTTTTATTTTTTAATTGTGCTGCTTGCTAATAAATTAAATTTCGAAGACGACGCGTGAGGGATTGCAGCGGAAACCCCCTTTGTCCGCCTCGGCAAAGGGGTTGTAGCGGAAGCCCGACCCTATAGTAGATTAAAAATTTGCGGGGGCAAATTATTAATCACTATAGGGGCACGCCCAAAATATTTTGAGCTAAATATTTATTATTTAAAAATTTGCCTAAAATCTTTGCAGTAAGAAAAACATCATTTACTAATCCACAACGCAGGATCTAAAATCACGGTGTTTTTCCAGATTTCTAAATGTACTTCGGTTTTGCCTTCTTCGGGGTCTTCCCAGGCGGTGCCGATTTTTTGTTTGGTGGTTACTTTATCGCCGGCTTTTACGGTTACATTTTCTAAATTGGTGTATACACTGTAATACTCACCATGTTTTATAATTACACCTTTTTGAAATGCAGGATTAAAAATTACATTTACCACTTCACCTTCAAAAATACAACGCACTGCTGTGCCTTCAGTTGTTGCAATATCGATACCGTTATTTTCAACAATTACATCTTTTAATACGGGATGTGGATGTTTACCAAATCGCTCCGTTATGGTGCCACGTTCTACCGGCCACGGTAATTTGCCTTTGTTGCCGGCAAAGTTTTTTGAAATTAATTGCATTTCAGGGGTTAATCCGAGATTTACTTTTTCGGTTGTAGCCTTTTCTTCAGTTTTTGCTGATGCGGTTTCTGTGGTTTTAGTTGTTGTTCCGGTAGTAGTAGTTTTTTGCTCAGCAGCTTTTTTAGCTTCTGCTTCTTTTATACGTGCTGCTTCTGCTGCTGCTTTTTCTTTTTCCTTTTTTATTTCTTCTGCAATTATACTTTGTATTTTATTTTTTAATGCTGCGGCATCTTTTTTCTTTTTGTCGATTTGTTTCTTTAAATCTTTTTCCTGCGATTGTAATTTTTTTACAGCATCATCTTTTTTAGCTTTTTCCGCATCTAATTGTTTTTTCTCTTTTTCTTCTTTTGTCAGCAACGATTCCTTTTCCTCTTTTTCCTCTTCAATTATATTGAGTTTATGCGTTAAACTTTCACTTATTTCTTCAATGGCAGTAATTTGTTCTTTTCTGAAACTGTGAAACGAACGAATGTATTGCACCCGCTGAAAGGCTTCGTTGATACTATTACTGCTGAAAATAAAATGTAATGGTTTGTAATCCTGGTCGTTTAAGTAAGTATAATAAACCATTTGGGCATATTGTTTTTTTAATTCACTCATATCGCTTTGCATGGCATTTATGGCTGAGGTTGTTTCATTTAACTCCTCATTTACACTATGCATTTGTTGTGCAATATTATTTATTACCTGCTCACGAACGTCAATTTTTCTGTTGAGTAGTTTTAATTCGCTGAGTGAATTTTCTTTTTTCTTTTTAGTGGAGTTTAATAAATCTTCAGTATCCTTAATTTCTGATTGTAATTTGCTGTATTTATTTTGTAAGCTTGCTTTATCGCTGTTTTGTGCATTCAACGACGAACTACCTGCAAAAAGTAATATTCCCAAACATGCTGCAATAAAATAAACCGGGCGATTTGAAACGGGCATTATTAAACTGCCCTCGCCGTTAGTCGACCCG
Organism: Bacteroidota bacterium; assembly: GCA_016706255.1. NCBI lineage: Bacteria > Pseudomonadati > Bacteroidota > Bacteroidota bacterium. The sequence goes on from JADJJZ010000006.1 coordinate 168,147, forward strand.
TTTGTATTTTGAGTTGACGTTAAATGTGAAGCCAAAAGGCTGGTCAAATTCCACTTTGCTGAATTCAATATGTGCTGTAAGGTCATCTTGTGCATCGATAAATATGTTGCGTATAAACGCAAATTGCCGCCCTTCTATTTTCTCATAACCTTCGTAATTGAGTGTAAGGGTGCGTTTTGCGATTAAATCTTCGATAAACATACGGAGTATGTCATAATCGGAACTCAGCCATAAGGTGTTTTTATACACATCTTTTTCGGCTAATAGTACATATTTATCGTCACTTTCGCCCGTTGAAAGCACGGCGCTGTCGTAATAAACGGGATTGCCGACAATTAAATCCTGTAAATCGTAAAAATCGGCGTCGATATTAAAACTGGTTTTGATAAATTCAATTGAACGGGGCAGATATTCCTGGTTTAACCTGTCGATAATTTGAATACTGTCGGGGGTAATTTTAACCCTTGCACCCTCCACACCTAAAACACGAAGCGACAAACCTATTACTGAATCTTTTAAAATATCAATCTGCGCCGAAAAACTCTGATTCATATTTGGCGCAACTACATCCACTTTTGCCTTGCCGGTAAATGTTGTAAATGTTATCGCTTTTTCCCTGAGCTTATCATCTAATTCATAAGCAGATGCAGGTTTAACATTACGGTTAAATATGGTTTGCGTGGTTTTACACGACAATAACACTACAGTAGAAAAAAATATCAGTACAGCCGCTTTATTCATACAACATTTTATCATTGATTTTTTTATCAATCAAATCTGATGCCTCACCTGCTTGTTTGGCTTTTTTCCAGTATTCAACTGCTTTTTCTTTATCTCCTAATTGATACAATGCATCGCCATAATGTTCCAATACCACACCACTTTTATCGCCACCGTGTAATAATGCTTTACTCAGCCATTTTTCTGCTTCCGTATATTTTTTCTGCTGATATAAAATCCATCCGTAAGTATCTTCGAACGAACCATTGTCGGGCATTAACTGAATACTTTTTAACGACATTTCTGCAGCGCGTTCTAAATCCTGATTGCGCAGTGATAAATAATAGGCGTAATTATTTAATGTGTAAGCATTATTCGGAACTAATTCCAGGCTTTTTTCATAGGCTTCATCCGATTCAGTATGTTTTTCTGTTTCGTGATAAGCATCACCTAATGCAGTATACATATCGGCACGTAAACTAATGTTGGAAACGGTAAGTGGTAATCCGCGCTTCAACATTTTTATTCCGGCTTCGTAATTTTTAAGTTGATTATTGGCAACAGCATTAAAATAATAACTCAAAGGTTGGTTGGGATATAATTCTATTGCTGTTGTTGTTACTTCCAATAATGAATCATATTTGCGTAAATCGGACCAGATATAAAATAATTTTATCCAAACATCATAAATATCACTTCTAATTTCAACCGAGTGGTTATAACTTTCTGATGCTTTTTGTAATTCACCTGCATAAAATAAAAAATCACCCTGCATCGCATAAGCCTTGGCATCAGCGGGATGTGCTTTTACCAGATAATTTGTCCAGTTGATTACACTGTCTTTCATTACAAACCCGGGTTTATCTATTGAATCAACAAATAAAACCAGATAAAATATTTTTGTATCAATGTTACCTTCTTTATTTAAAAATGCTGTGCGCATGGCATCATAGTAAGCAATATTGTCGCCTGCTTTTTGAAATAAACTTGCTTTTTTAAATTGTAAATCGGTATTATTGGTATCGGTTGCGAGTAAAATATCAAATGTTTTGCAGCTAATTCTGGCTGATTATTTTTTTCATAATATTCGCTGAGGTAACGCAAATACATCATGTTTTCAGGATCCATTTCCATTAATGTTTGCATCCATTTAATGGCATCATCATAATCTCCTTTTAGTGCATATAAACGTTGTAATTCAAATACAACACCTTCATCATTTCCATTCAGCGTGCGTAAATCATTTATCGTTTTAATTGCATCTTCTAATTTCCCCGATTTTTCATAACTGTAAGCTAAACGATAATAAGTTTCATCTGTTGCTTTTCCTGCTTTTACTATTCCACTGTAAACTTCCGCAGCTTTAATATAGTTGGCAGAGTATCCTAAAATATCGGCATATAATAATTGGTATTCAACATTAACAGGGTCTAATCGCACTGCATTTTTAATATATTCCTGCGCATCTGCAACCTGACCAAATTCATAAAATATTTTTCCGAGCTGATACATACTCGGTGCATTATTAGGATCGGCCTGAACAATTTTATTTAATAAATCTACTGCCTTATTGTATTCACCCAGTGCAATATGTTTACATGCATCAATATAATCGCGTTCAATACTAATAGAATCTAACGGACGTTTCGATTTTGCAACCGAAACCGTACTTTTAGTGGGTGTTTGTTTTTGGGCAGATGTACTTCCCGAACAAGCGGTTACTACTAATAATGCAACACCAATTGCAGTAAAAATGAATAATTTGAGCGTTTTTATCATGCCTGAGTACTGTAATCGCTTAAACTCAAATCGTCGGGTTTGCCTTGCAAGATGACAAAACTGCCCACCATTGAATTCGCGATATTTTTATCTGCAATAGTAACTGAATTTTGCAGTATTGAATTTCGTATTAACGAATTTTTAACTGTTGAATTGCTTCCAATAGAAACATGTGGCCCGATTACCGAATTTTCGATGACTACATTTTCGCCAATATAACATGGTTCGATAATCACGGTATTGGTTTTTTTAACAGATGCTGCAATCAGATTTTCTTTACCCGATTTTAACTCCAGCACGCGCTGATTGGTATACACTGTTGCATCTTTATTGCCACAATCGAGCCATTCTTCCACTTTTCCTGGTGTAAAGCGAAACCCTTTGCGTTTCATGCTTTCGAGCGCATTGGTAAGCTGATATTCACCTTTTTCTTTAATATTATTATCGAGCAGATATTGCATTTCACTGCGTAATAAAGCACCATCTTTTACATAGTAAACACCAATAATTGCCAAATCGGAGACGAAATGATCAGGTTTTTCGACAAAATTGGTAATTACACCATCATCATTAAGCTCAACCACACCAAAATTTTTCCAGTTGTCGACACGGTTTACCCAAATAATTCCGTCGGCTGAGGTATCAATTTTCAGGTCGGTTTTGAATAAGGTATCGGCAAAAGCAATAATGGTATGGCCTACCAATGTATCGCCGGCACATAAAATTGCATGTGCAGTGCCGAGTGGTTCATCCTGATAACAAATTTTTCCTTTTGCACCCAGTTGCTCCGCCACACGAATTAGCATATCTTCCACTTCTTTCCCAAATCTGCCGACAATAAAAGCGATTTCCTCAATTTTTTCATCGGTAGTCTGCGCAATATCCTCCACCAAACGCTGCACAATCGGTTTTCCGGCAACAGGTATCAAAGGCTTAGGGACAGTAAGCGTATGCGGCCTCATTCGTTTCCCCATTCCGGCCATTGGGATGATTATATTCATAGAAAGGTGTAAATTTTGACAAAGATAGTTAATGTACCGATGTACCAATGTGCGAATGTACCAATTGGGATGATGTGCCAATTGGAGAATATTTAAATGTTATAGAAGTAGATATATTTGAATGTTTCAATTGGAACAATTGCCAATTGGAACATATGTAAATGGTTCCAAGACAAGGATACATTTACTGCGTGTTTAAATTAATGACATACTTGAGTAGTTGTTTTTTCAACAATTAAACAGTAATTATAAAATCGGCTTTTTAAAATGTGCAATATTACATCATTAGGATTGCCCCCTAATATTAGCTTCGAAACCTAAATATTCACAATTCCGGCTGTTCATGGATGCATCTGCACATTTGGTGCGGCACCCGGCTGTTTAATTAGCACATCATCCGGCTGTTTAATTGGTACATTGGTACATCGGTACATCAGCACATTAACCGGTCGAACCAAACCCCCCATCCTTCCTCACAGTTTCATCAAGCGAATCTGTATTTTCCCAAACAACAACTTCGTGTTTGGCAACTACCATTTGGGCTATTTTGTCGCCGGATTTTATGGTGAAGGGGTTTTTGCCGTGATTTATGGCGATGACTTTTATTTCACCACGGTAGTCGGCGTCGATGGTGCCGGGACTGTTCAGCATGGTGATGCCGCTGTTTATTGCAAGTCCCGAGCGGGGGCGAATTTGTGCTTCATAACCTGCAGGTAATTCTATAAAAATACCCGTAGGCACCAGGGTTCTTTCGCCGGGTAATAGCACCATGTCTTCAGTTAAAAAAGCCCGTAAATCCATACCCGCAGATTGCGATGTGGCATATCCCGGATTCGGATTATTTGAGGTATTGATAATTCGGATATTCATGTCGTAAAGATAAGACCATTGTGTAAACGGTAAATAGGAAGATGGTGTTTATTAAAATAATTGCTTTGGGATTAATAGAATTGCTCCGATTAATTTGCCTTTTTAACAATTAATTTTTTTAAATCGAGCCACCACGCAAAAACAAAAAATACAGCAATAAAAATAATGCGAATGAGCATTGAAACAATAAAATTATCGATATGATTATGCAGCCATAATCCGATTAAACATAAAATTACCGAAATAACAATATAAGCAATTATTTTTCGCAGATTATAAGGCACATGATAATGTTTTTGTCCGATAACATGACTCATAATAACCATACTTAAATAACAAGTAAATGTTGCCCATGCAGCACCTGTATAACCAATTACTGGAATGAGGAAAAAATTCATAATTAAAGTAATTGCTGCACCACAAATCGGAATTATTGTTGCAAATGTTGTTTTGTCGGTAAGTTTATACCAAACACTCTGATTGTAATAAATGCCTAAAAATAAATTCGCCAATAACAGAATGGGTACTATGTGTAAACCTTCGTGATATTCTTTGCCGATTATTATTTTAAATACGTCGGGAAACAATCCCACCCCTAAAAAAATAACGCAACAAACCACAACAAAATATTTCATCACCATGGCATATAAAGCAGGTGCATTTTTATCAGCGGAGCGACTAAAAAAGAATGGCTCCGCACCCATACGAAAGCCTTGTACAGCAAGCGTCATAAAGATGGATAGTTTGTAAACAGCGCTGTAAATACCCACTTGTTTCAGGTTCTCATCCAGCGTACCTGAACCCCAGTATTTCAACAAGACACGGTCGAGTGTTTCGTTAATCATTCCTGCCAATCCGATAATAATTAAAGGTGCACCGTATTGCATTAATTTTTTCCATATGGCTGTGTCAAATTTAATATGCAGCATGGATGGAATGAATATTAAAAATGTAACACCACTTGCAATTAAATTCGCAATAAATACATAAGCAATTCCATATTCCGGCTGATAGGTGAATCCGAATGGCTCAAATAATGTATAATTATTTTTTAATGCCGGCCAAAGGAAAAAGAAGTTTAATAAAATATTAATTAAAATATTTACGAGCTTAATGATAAAATATTTCCAGGGTTTATTTTCTAATCTTAATTGTGCAAACGGAATATTAACCAATGTGTCGAAACCAATTATCAAAGCAAAAAAAACGATGTAATTATTTCTCCCCGGATAACCTAATTCGCTGGCAATGCTGCCTGATGAAAAAATTAAAGCACAAACAATTAAAAAAGTGGAAACAATCAGCGACAATTGTGATGATCCGAACACTTTATTTTTATCTAACCCATTATTATTATTTGAAGCAAAACGAAAGTATGCAGTTTCTAAACCGAACATGCAAATCACATTAATAAAGGTAACATAAGCATACATTTCAGATATAATCCCATAATCGGCCTGATTGGTAAAAACTCTTGTATGTAATGGGGCTAATACATAGTTTAATGTCCGCACCAAAATTGTGCTCAAACCATAAATTGCGGTTACATTAGCTAATCGCCTAAGTGACATGAAGGGTAAAGTTAAATATTATTGAATTAGAGGCAGGTGCCTGTTCCGGGAACGCGTCAAATCTGCTGCTTGCTCTGTATTTTAATGGAGAAACGCGGGTTTTCTTAAAAAATTGCCATTTTTACTTAATTTAGTAGCCATTATCCAAGCCTATGATGAAATTTTACACCACATTACTTTGTATCATGGTTTTGTTTGGCGTAAAAGCCCAAACTTTTCAGTTGTTTACAGAGGATTTTAATTTACCTACTGCAACCTTTACGTTAAACACGGCAGGCCCTGCAGGAGTAGCTTCCGGAACCAATAAATGGATAATAAACAATAGTTATACCGGCGGTTTCGGTTATCCAAATACCACAACGCAGGATTTAACTGTTTCCGGAACCATTGGCGGTGCCCCAACCAGCAATTACCTGCACATTTATGATGAAGAAGGTGCACCGGCAATCACCTGTGCAAGTTATGACCCTACCGACCCATCCGACAACTTTGCAGAAATGTCAGGAGGCTTTTGTACATTGGGTTTGATAGATATTGAATACACTTTTTTCTGGTTATGTGAAGGTGGTGCAGGCGACTACGGACAAGTGTATTACAGCGCCGACGGAGGACCCTGGACACCCGTGGGAATGGCTTTGTATAGCGGACAAACTTTATGGAAATATGAAGTAATCAGCGATCCGGCTTTTGAAGATGTTGCCAATTTGCGTTTTGGTTATCGCTGGGTAAATAACAGCGACGGAGGCTCCAGCACCATGTCGTTTGCGGTAGATGATATTATTGCTGTGGGTACTTATGATGAAGCTATTCATCCTGTTGATATCAATATCGATTTTATTTCGCCGGACCCGGTTTGTAAACTCAGCACTTTAATTGTTGGATGGTCATTATCTGACCCATTGTGCACCGGTATTTATGAAATCGAATTATCAAATGCTGCCGGCGCTTTTGCTGCACCTACAAGTTTAGGTGTATTTACCATTTTAGCTGAAGATACCATTGGTGCTATTGCAGCAACTATTCCGGGTGCTATTCCAGATGGTTCCTGCTATAAAGTGCGCATCAACCGCACCTCGCCATTGCCGGAAATTACGGGTGAAGCAAGTGTATGTTTTACAATAGAAAATTGTCCGAATATTATTACCACCCTGGCACCTGTAGTCACCTTCGACTCGAATGCCGTTTGTGTTAACAGTGTAATTGATGTGCCGTTTTTTTCGACGGGTGTTTATAATCCCGGGAATGTTTATACTGCTCAACTGAGCGATTCGCTCGGAAATTTCGATTCACCTTCTATAATCGGAACATTTACCAGTAATGCAACTTACGATCCTGCTTTGGGTTCACCTCCGGGTACCGTTTCCGGTATTGTGCCAACGGTTCCACCGGGATGTAATTATTATATCCGTGTAGTTTCCAGCAATCCTGCTGCTGTCGGTTCTGCTTATGGAACAGTCTGTATTCAGGAATGTGATATTGAAACAAATAATATTGAAGATGTTTATGCATGTATTACTGAAGATAGTGGTGTAACAATTACCATTAATTATGATGTAAATGTGTTTGATGATATCGAAACGTATTGTGATACCAATACTTTTTGTGTTGAAGTATTAGATGCCATGTTTTTTACACAGGCAAATTTATGCGGATTAGGATTTACAGTTGATACTGAATCGGGGACAATTGATTTAGAAATTCCGGGTTACTTTGATTTACTCGCAATGGGTTTAGATGCAGGAATTTGGTACATGCGCGTAATTGCAAATTGTGGAACACCGCAGGAAAATACGTTAGGAACGCTTGTCCATCTTTCTATTGGTGCACCGGCAGATAATGCTCCGGAATTAATTCCTGCAGATACTTTATTATGTGAAGGCGCAATAGGAAGCGCAACCATTGTTCCATATAATCCGAATTCCGATTATCAATTCCAGTTTGGGCTTGGTACTCCATTTGTGTGGCCGTTTAATCCGATATTTATCGACTTCACCGGGTTGCCTGGTGATTATACATTACGCGTTCGTGAAATAAATTATAATTGTCCCGGACCTTGGAGTGAATATATTACTTTCCATATTATTGATGTGCCGATAGTAACTGTTACAGGACCAATTAAAGCGTGTACCGGCGACACGGTTTATTATTCGGTGCCATATTTTTTAACGACATATTATGACTGGTCGTTAAGTGGTGGTTCAATTGTAGATACATCAAATAACGTTGTGGGTATTGTTTGGGATGAAGCCGGTTCTTATACCTTAAATATTTTTGCATTAAATGAATGTGGCAGCGGCTCGGGTTCAAAAACAATTAATGTTATTGAAACTGTTCCGGTTGAAACAAGTGATGATATTACGGTATGCGTTGGTGATCCTGCAACATTTAGTGTGCTCACCGTTGGTGTTCCTTATTACGAATGGTACGAAGCAGAAACAGGCACATTTATCAGCGACGATTTTGTTATAAATGTTACTCCTGACACAACTAGTTCTTATATATTAGTTGCTGAAGATGAAGAAGGTTGCCCAAGTTATGATACGGTAACGGTATTTGTTGAAAATCCCGAATTTGAAACAGATACTACACAATATTGTATTGGTGGAAGTGTTGTTTTAGATGCCGGTTATCCTGGCTCAACCTATTCATGGAATAATGGTGCTACAACACAAACAATAGAAGTTTCGTTATTTGGTACATATACCGTTTTAATTAATACACCTGATGATGCCTGTGATATTACTAAAACCATTTACGTTAATGAAGTAATTGATAATTGTGATCCGATAATTGATATTCCAAATGCATTTTCACCAAATGGCGATGGCTTTAACGATAATTTAGTTATTGTCGGCGCTGCAATTGTTGGATTTGAAATTAGAATTTATAATCGCTGGGGCGAATTGGTTTACCAAAGCACTGATGTTGGTGTAATTAATAATGCCGGTTTGGGTTGGGATGGAAAATTAAATAATGAAGACCAGGAAATGGGCACCTACGTATATCAATTAAGTGCAACCGGCGGAAGTGGCAAAACCATACAGTTGCAGGGAAATATTACACTGGTGCGTTAAGTTTTTGGGGGATGTTCAAACATCCGCAAAATAGCCTGTTGTATTTCAATTGAATAATACCGCAGGCATGTCAATATGAAAAGAATAGTTCTACTTTTTATCTGCATTTCCTCAATGCAATGGGTATCAGCTCAACAGCAGATGCAGGTAAAAAAGAATGACTATACCTCAATTACTTCCGGTAAAACAACAATTGCTTATCCAGAAATTTCTGAAGAGTTATTAAATAGTACTCCAGAAAATTATTACAGCAACCCCGACTTCGGAATATTACCTATTAATGCACCGGATAGTGTTATTGAATTAATTCAAAAACGTACTACCGATTCACGTTACTACATTAAAAAAAATACCAACGGCAGTAAATTTTATATTCAGAAATCTTATGGTCCGATAAATTATTACGACCCATCAGGTAATTTACGTGCAATCGATTTTTATTTGCACCCAACCATGGTTAATGGTATTTATGAAGCAGCATCGCAACCGGCGCCAACAAAAATTGACCTCGTAAATAATTTTACATCCATTCGAATTAAAGATTTAGATTATCGTTACAACCGCGATCTGCAATTATATTATCAAAACGGAAGTAATACATCTAAACCCCAAAAAGCAAATATGTCAACCTACACCGCCGGTAGAGATGGTGTTTGGATTACCGATGTATTTAAAGGTGTAGATGCGGAAATTGCATTTCGTCAAAATGCCATTAAAACAAATTTTATTATTAAAGATAAAAGTTTAATCGACCCCAATAGCGAATATCTCATTATTGATGACCCTGTTGAATTACCTGATGGCTTTACTATTGTTGAAGAAGATGTTGATGGATATTATTTGAAAAATGGTGATTGGAAAGGAGATATTATTATTAAAAATCAATTCGGATTAAATTATATCCGCATCGAAAAACCGGTGGTGCTCGATCAGAATAAAGAAAAAACGCATGATCAGGAACAAGTAGATGCTGTTGCATATCAAATCATTAAAACAGAAAAAGGATTTATAATTCGCTTGCGTGTAAATACGAAATGGTTACTCAACGCTGAAAGAAAATATCCTGTAGTTGTTGACCCAACATTAATTGGCGAAGCAACTTATGTAGCAGGAGATATTGGTTTTGAATTTGACGGACTCTGCTGGAATGAAGCTGATTATTGTAATTATTTTTTAGATATTACTGTTCCCGGAAAAACAACATTAACTGATGCCTATTTTGATGGCACTTATTATTCACAAAATTTCGGATGTTTTTTTGTTACGGATTGCCTGATGAGTGAAGCTGCATTTCGTATTTTAGGAATATGTGATGACTCGCCTTCACCAGGCGGTTTCTGGACTTGTCTGCCACCAGTTGGCGACAGTGCAGGTACTTGTTATGGTGTCGATTTGCCGATGTTTAATACAATAGCCTGTATTCCACCACAATGCGCCGATTATGAATTCACTTTCGAAATGCGCACTTGGCATTGTTCATGTACGCAACCTCCATGTGGAATTCTTTGCCATTTTATGCCAAGTGGAAGTTGGGTAATTACTATTGAAGGCGAAACCGTTGTTGAAACACAAATTGTTTCTGCTACATATCCCGATTTTGTTATTTGCGAAGGTGATACCATCGATTTATTTGCAGGTGGTTACTGGGGCGTTCCACCATACACATACGAATGGATTCCGGGTGGCGTTGTAGAACCCATTCACGAAGTGTGGCCAACAACTACAAGTACTTATACTTCAGTAATTCACGATGCCTGCGATATGACCGATACCGTAACGCAAGAAGTAACTGTAAATCCATCACCAATAATTGATTTAGGCCCTTTCGAAGCGTGTTATCAAACTACAATTACAGCACCGGCCGGTTATGCAAATTATGTATGGACCGATGCTAATGACAGCGTATTGGCAACAGGTTCCACATTATTTGTTGATTCAACAGGAAATTATTTTTTAACGGTAATTGATGGCAATGGTTGTGAAGGTACATCATCGCCAATTATTGTAAATATTTATGAAGCGCCTGTAATTAATGCGATTCCTGATACACTTTTTGTAAACGATGGTGCACTTGCTTTTTTGGAGGCAGAAATAATTGAGGGTACAGATGTTACTTTTTATTGGTCACCGGAAGATAATGTGAACTGTATTAACTGCCCAAGCACCCTCGCATTTACCGTTGGGGCAGAATCTGTATTTTATGTCACCGGTGAAGAAAATGGTTGTATGTCGGCACCCGATTCTATTATTGTTGTAATGGAAGAAAGTGAATTAATTATTCCAAATGCATTTACACCAAATGAAGATGGATTGAATGATGAATTTCATATTTTAAATCCGATTTTTTATCCGGTATTTTCTTTCAGGATATTTAATCGCTGGGGGCAGGAAGTATTTGCTACAAGTGATGTATTAAAAGGCTGGGACGGCACTTATGTTGATAAAGAACAGGAAATCGGCATGTATGTTTGGATGATTACTTACGAAAAAGCCAATGAACCCGGACAACAGTATATTCTTCGCGGAACGGTAACCTTATTGCGGTAATTTTTTTATCCGTTTATCCATTGTTTAAAATTCGAAGCATTTTCCTGACTCACAATTACTTCGTCTGTCGGCGCCGGAATTAATTCAATTAATATTTTTCCTTTGGTATAGGTTTTAAATTTACTGATAGCAGTAATGTTGGCTATAAATTTTCTGTTTAATCTGAAAAATTGTTTGTTATCCAGTTCAGTTTCCAATTCCTGCAGCGATTTTTCGATAATATATTTATTACCGGCTGCATCAACCAAAAAAGTTATTTTGTGTTCAGAAATAAAATACGCAATATCTTCAACCCTAACCGCCTGATAACTAATTCCCTTTTTAACCACATAACGGCTTTTGGCTAAACTGTTATTCGACTCCTGCTGTATAAACCGGGTTAAATTGCCTGAAAAATGTTTTTGTAACGATTTGTATTTATTTAATGCGGCAAACAATCGCGTTTCACTCACCGGTTTTAACAAATAATCGATACTGTTCATTTCAAATGCTTCCAGCAACCACGCATCATAAGCTGTTATAAAAATTACTGGACATTCAACAGGAACTGATTTAAAAATATCAAATGCATTTCCATCCGACAAAGCGATATCACTAAAAATTAAATCGGGCGTACTGTTTGTTTTTAGGTGAGATATACTTGCCTGTATGCTGCCACATATTGCAACAATTTCTACCGGTTCGTTATAACTTTTCAGTTGGAGTATTAATTTCTCCAATGCCGGTTGTTCATCTTCAATAAGCATCACTTTCATATACCTGAAGATAAAAGAGGAAGTTTAACAATAAAATATTCTGCAGCATCATCTATCACAATCGCTTCGCCGGTCAGCATTTTAAATCGACCCGATAAATTAATTAAACCGGTTTCGGTTCCTTTTTGCTGATATTGTTTTGAGCGTTTTCTGTTGCGACAAACAACCATCTTTCCATCTATAAATACTTCAACCACCATTGGATGCTGGTGATTAAATTCATTGTGTTTAACACAATTTTCCAATAAAAATTGTAGTGAAATTGGAGGCAATAAAAAATTATCTGCATCATCACCTGAAATAGAAAGCGCTAACTGAATACTGTCGCCAAACCGGATATGCAATAATGAAAAATAATTTTCCAAAAACAAAATTTCATCTTTCAAAAAAACCAGGCTGCGACTTTTATTTTGCAGAATGTAGCGATATACATCGGCAAGATTATCATTAAACAATTTTGCTTTTTGTTGATCTTGCGTAATCAGGTGCGAAAGCGTATTTAATGAATTGAAAATAAAATGTGGATCAATCTGCGATTTTAATGCTTCCAATTCGGCTTCTGCCTTAGCTTGTTCAATTTTTGCTGTGCGCACCATTTCATTTTCAGTATGTTTAATTAAAAATACGGTTTCATAAATATGTGCGACAAAAATTACACAGATTACATTCATCAGGCAAACATTCCGCAAAACGGTTTCATCTAATGGTTCATTTAATATACACACATAAAATAACCCTATAAAAAACACCGTAACCGGCAAGGTGTATAAAATTACACCGGCCAGCAAAGTTAATACTTTACGAAACGGACTGTAAAACCAGTTAAACCGGTCGCTTAATTGAAATAATAAATACCGGTTGCCATAGTATACACTCACCGAAATCAACAAAAAGTATAAATAATGAAAAATAATGGTAATAACAGGATAATGATAATGTGCAAGTCCCGTTAAATTAGGAACGGCAATTGCAAAAAGAGGTATTAATACCAAACGTAAACCGCGATCGTTTAGCGCTGCCGGGATTTTATTTTCCGGTTTCGGTATTAATTTTTCCTGCTTGGGTAATAAAACTTCCAACTTCAATTATTTATGTTGTTAAATAATAAGCACTTATTCTATTTTCGAATTTACAACAAATATACTATTTATGGAAAAGTTAAATTTAATGGCAGTTATTGCTGCAGCAGTTTCAATGTTTTTAATTGGCGGCGTTTGGTATTCCAAAGCATTGTTCGCAAATGTATGGATGAAAGAAAATAACCTTACAGAAGAACAGTTAGCAAAATCAAATAAAGCAAAAACATTTGGTTTATTATTTTTATTTTCGCTGATTATGGCATTTAATCTGGCCATGTTTATATCTGATGAAAGCATCGATTTTACCATGGCCATTTTTTATTCTTTATGTGTTGGTTTGGGTTGGATAGCACTCGCATTTGGAATTGTTGCATTATTCGAATTGCGCAGTTGGAGATATATTTTTATTAATGGTGGTTATATGGTAATTTCATTTTTGGTAATGGGAATAATTATCGGCGCCTGGAAATAAAATTAACTTATGCGAAATATCCTCTTTTGTTTTTTGTTTTATTGCAGTTTTAGTGCCTTTGCTCAAGATTCGGTTAAAACGGCTTATATCGGTATTTTGACCTTAACGCCATACTATCAGGCAGACAGCAACTGGGCCGATGCGGATAGTAAAGTAATTGGCGCACATTTTGTGCGATTGCAGGAATTGGCAAAATCCGGTAAAATTGTGCTGGCCGGCAGGGTTGCTTTGCCTTCCGATGATCCTAACATGTTTGGTTTGGTTATTATAAACCCCACATCGCTGGCGGAAGCTGAAAAAATTATGAACGAGGACCCTGCTGTAATGGCTAAAATTATGTTTGCTAAAATTTTACCATTTAATATTGCAGTAGAAAAACCGAGTGACTAATGAGAAAATTTCCTGTTTCCCTTTCCCTGCTTAGCATTTTTATAAGTGTAGTTACTTCCTTAAACGCACAAAATTCAGACAAAAAAGGAAATTCCAATTTCGAAAATTATCTGGCTCACATTGCTGCTGCAAATGCCTCTATGCGCCTCAACGACGGGCAGGAAGCCAATCGCTGGCTCAATAATACACCAACCGAATTCCGGGGTTGGGAATACAATTATCTGAAACATACCATTCAGGGCTATACTGCAACTCATGCATTGTCATACACTGCTTCTGACCTGGATGTAAGTAACAATGGTAAACTTATTGCCGTTGCCGGAGCCGACAGTGCTATACATATATATGATGCCCAAACTTTTACGTCTGCAAAAACTTATAGCGGACATACAAATACTGTGTATGCCGTTGATTTTTTTGCCAATGATGCAAAACTGGTTTCCTGCTCACGCGATTTTACCATTCGCGTTTGGGATACACGAAACGATTTAACCTTATGGCAAACAAAAACTAAAGCGCAGGGCATTTGTGATGTGGCAGGAAGTGCTGATGGTAAATGGGTTGCACTGAGTTCATGGTATCGCAATGCCGGTAAAATTGTGGGACTGGTTCAATTGTATGACGCAATATCAGGTGAATTAAAATGGGAAACTACATTTGGCGAAAAACCCCTTGTGGCAATTAAATTCAGTCACGATGGAAAATATCTCGCTGCTGCAGGATGGAATGCGGCTGTTGGTGTTTGGGATGTAAATACTAAAGAAAAAAAATTCGAATTTAATTTTATTAATGAAGACGATAACTCCGCAATTGATGATTTAATTTTTTCTGCTGATGATGCTTATTTAATGGCAACAAACAGAAATGGAACTCCTCGCGTATGGAATTTATATACCGGAACCTTGCAGTTTGAATTAATTGGTAATAAAAATTCAGTTTATGCCGGAGCATTTACGCCTGATGGTAATTTAATGATAACAGGAAGTGCAGATGGCACATTAATATTCTGGAGCACAGAATCTGGTTTGCCGGTAAATAAATTATTCGGACATGAAGGATTAATTTCCGATTTAATTACATCGCCCGATGGTAAAACTTTGTATTCGCTGGGAAATGATAATACTATTAAAACATGGGATTTAGGCCGCGCAGCTCAATACACCAACCCTGCAGGAAATAATGGTTATGTGTACGGATTTGCTTTATCTAAAAATGATAATTTATTAGTTGAACAAGGCGACAACGGCATTCTTACTGTTTGGAATAATACTGATGGTACTATTACAAAACAATTCCCAACTTTTGATGGTATTATGAATGCGGCAGCAATAAGTCCTGATAATAATTTTATAGTGGGATGCAATTTTGAAGGCAGGATAAAAGTGTGGGATATTACCACCGGAAAAAAAGCTATAGAATTTGCCGGATTAAATGCAGGGGTGGCAGGATGTACTTTTAGTCCTGATGGAAAATATGTTACCACAGCAGCTTACGATAGCACTATAACAATTTGGGATATTGTTACCGGTTCCATGACCAAACAATTAAAGGGTGGGGGATTGATGTATCATGTGGGATATTCGCCAAATGGAAAATATATTATCGGGTCTGCATTAAATGGTGAAATAACTGTCTGGTCAAACGATACTTATCAGAAATTATATTCCGTAAAAACAGGGAATGCTGTTTATCAGTGTGTGTTTTCTCCTGATAATACCACCTTTGCTGCAGTAGGTGAAAAATTAACGGTTGATGTTTATTCAGCTGCTACCGGTAAATTATTATATACATTAAAAGGTCATAACGAAAAAATATATTCCATTGCATTTAGTCCTGATGGCAAACGTATAGCTTCAGGTTCTGCAGATAATACGGTTCGTATTTGGGATACCGAAACAAAACAAACAGTAATTATTCTTGCAGATTTTAATGATGACATTTATCACACCATTTTCAGCAACGATAATAAATCGCTTTATGTAAATTCTCCTGAAGGTGGATTTAAACGGTATCGGGTTGATTAATCAGATTTGAAAACCCTATGTTGCGATTTCGTAAATTTGCAACATTATGAAACCAAGTGCAGCACAATTTGATGAAATAGTAAGGGCGAGAAGAAGCATGCGTGTTTACGATGCAGATGCTCCTTTTGATAGTGAAGCAGTGCATCGCAGTTTACAACGTGCCATGTATGCACCCAATAGCAGTAATATGCAAATGTGGGAATTTTATCACATTACCGATCCTGTAAAAATAAAACAGCTTGCAAAATATGCCATGAATCAAAGTGCAGCCCGAACTGCGCGCGAATTAGTATTATTTGTTGTTCCTAAATCAAAATGGAAACAACGTGCAAAAGCAAATTATGATTTTCATCATGCCCGTTATGAAAATAAACCGGTTGCTGAATTAGGGAAAAGAGAAAAACGAAGATTAAAATATTATTCTACATTAATGCCCATGTATTATTTTCAGGATTGGTTTGGCATCAGCGGTTTAATAAGAAAATTAGTAGTCGCCGTATCATCAATCTGGCGCCCTGTTGTATGGCAGGTTTCGAAAAATGATTTGCGTGTTGTTTGTCATAAATCGGCAGCACTGGCGGCGCAAACATTTATGCTGAGTATGAAAGCAGAAGGTTATGATACCTGCCCAATGGAAGGTTTCGATTCAGTGCGCGTAAAACGTTATTTACATTTTCCGCATAGTTATGAAATAAGTATGATGATTAGTTGCGGGCCGGGAACTTCACAAGGCATTTATCACGACCAGTTCAGGGTTGATGAAAAAGAAATAATTTTTAATTTGTGATGATTATTACCAGCCGGTTTTAAATACCGTTGCAGCAGCTTTCACACTGCATTTCTGATAATTACTGTAAGCGGTAATTGCCTTATTATAAATAACAGCATCTGCTTCCATTTTAGCCCATGCCATTATTGCATCATGCAAAACATACGCTTCGGGAGCCATTAATGTTTTTGTTGTGATAAGCGGATAAGCATTAATATAATTTAATCGCTCCGAAAAGAAATTGTTTGATATACAGGCTAATACAATAGCATCCTTTTTTTTAGCCTTCGGATTTAATAAAATGTCTACCATCACATCCATCAATCCGTTATGACCCGTAAAGGCAACCAGATCAGGTTGATAACAATTAATTACTTCATTATTATCTAATGTTACATTTAATTTTTCGATATCAGCCAGCGATTCAAAAAAATGATTTAAACAAGCCGCCATGTGGTTTCCTGCAAATGCATCGGCAATAATAATAACACGATTGCTGTCAATTATTTTTTCAAAAACAATACGTTCCAGAATGGTGTCGTTTACCTGCAATTGTCCGCCCACACGTTTCCAGCCTTGTTTTATAAAATGTGTTTTTACACCGTACAAAGCACCCCAGTATAAATTTGTTTTTAAATTTTGTCCATCACCTAAAGTCGCACTCACAGGAACAATGCCCTGATTTTTATTATCACAAAGCGGAACAAAAACACGAACAACTAAAGGGTTTTTTTCTGCTGTTTTTAATTTTAACTGCGTAATAATTTCTGCTCTCGAAAAACTATCTATTTCAGGTAAAAGAGCATCTTGATAACCAACAACTTCAGTATTTGTTATAGGCTTAATTTGTTCACCTGTTTCGGAATTAGAATTTGAACAGGCAACAAACAGGACTAACAGTAATAAAAAAAACCTGCCAGAGGTAAATACTTCGGGCAGGTTTTTTATGGCGTAGAAATTAGAATCGCGGACAGTCAATTGGTTTCTGTTTTGGGCTTGTATCTAAACATCCCCAATAAACTAATGATAATTCGATGCCGCCACGATAATTCGTTACAGCAGATAAACCTGAAACGTTTACATCATAACTCAAACCAAAATTAATATTGTTATAATCTAAACCAAGGTTTACAATTAAAGCATCAGCAACATTAAAATCATCGGTTGAACGATAATGTAATCCGGCATATGCCATAGAAACACCTTTTTCAAGTTGGAAACCAACATCCATACCGGTATTCATTTGCACGTTACTGCCTTCAGTTTGTTGCATAAATAAATAAGATGGAATCAATACGGTGTTTTTGCCTAAACCGATTTTAAATGAACCATAACCAATATAGTGGGCATTTAATTTATTATCGTTGTAATTATAAAAAGTTTCTGTTGGTTCGCTCAGGTGAAAATAAGCACCACCAATTTGCATAGCGAATTTATTTGTAAAACGCGCTCTCCAGTTAATACCGGCATTCATATCGAGATAAGAAAAATTATCATCTCCATATTCACCACTTGGTAAAGTTGGATCAACACCGTTGTTTCCAATTTGAGATTCGAAAATCAATTTATTGTAGTCAACACGTTTTTGCACTAAACCAATCTGGCCACCAATAGAAAGAAAATGGTTTTCATTTCCAAGTTTCTGATGGTAAGCAAACGAACCCATTACAGTGAGGTTAGTTAATGAACCATCACCTGAAACATCATTGTAAATCATGGCACCCACACCTACAATATTGCCATCCAGTTTGTTGCGCCATAAACCTGCATCAAACGAACCGGCAAAGGTTTGGTATGAAGCCGGACCAACTGCGCTGGCCCATTGGTTACGGTAATTGAGCACACCCCGGTATGTACATGGCGTAAGCCCGGTTAAAGCCGGATTGAGTGTTAACGGGGACTGAGAATATTGCGAAAAGTGAATATCCTGAGCAGAGGAGCTGATTGCGATAAAACCGCAAATTAGGCTTAAGAGTATTCTATTCATACGTATCATCGTGTATTATCCTATCAAAGTTAATAAAATCTAGTATTCCACACAAAATTAACAAGAGTATTTGTCATAATGAAGTAAAGCTTTTTTGTCACAAAAGGCCATTTTTCCGACAAAAAAACCATCTCAAGCCCCTAAAATAGGCGGTTTCCACCAAAATCCTTACTTATCGGACTACAACAAAAGGTGCTGAATAATTTACATCTGCGGTTTCCAGATTCACCATATAAATGCCTTGTTTGAAGGCTGAAATATCGATACTGCACACAAAAGCATAGTTTCCATTCAGGTAGCGGTTGGTTAAAACAACCTGTCCCGTAATGTCGTAAATTGTAACCGATGCAAAATCTGTGACCAATGGTAGCAAAATATTTAAATGATCGGTGGCAGGGTTGGGAAATAATTTTACCAAATTTTCAGGTAAGGTAGAATTTGTATCTAACGTAATATTCTGATTAAATGCTATCACGCAACTATCGTTACCATATTCTGCATAATTGGTGATCGTATAAGTTCCGGGTTCGGCATAAGTATAAGGTGTTGGTACGATTTCTTCCACAATACTGCCATCACCAAAATCCCACCACGTGTTCGTATAACTTCCGGTAATGGAATAATCAATTATTTGAACTGTTAATCCTGATATATTTAAAACATTAAAATTGGCTGAAGGAATATTTGCTTCATTTAAATAATAATACTGTAAATCGAAGCCAACTATTTTGCTGCCATCGGGTGGTAACATCTCCAAATAAAAAATAATTTTATCGTTAGCAGTATATTCCGCTTCAGTTAATAATGCCAAATCAAAAACAATACTGTTTCCAAATAAAATATCATCCGTAATATTATTTGTCCATTTATAGGTAAATGAATCCGGTGGTGTTACTAAAAATCCGGTTGTATCGTATAATGAAAAACTTAAAAATAAACTGTCATCATGCGTAGCAAAACAATTTGGTGCTGTGGAATACATTTCTGCTTTAAAAGTTTTTTGCATATATAAAACAGAGTCCGGAAACCATTGCGATAAATAATTTATTAACGGACGATAATCATTATTGCTGATTAAATTATTCCATTCATAAGGATCGGTTTCGCGGTCAACACCAATTTCATATAATTCTTCTTCGTAAGAAACATTTGTTGAATCACAATAGTCTGTTGCAAATGCACCATTATTATTTTCGCGATAACTGATATAATGCCATCTGTCATTGCGTATTGAATGATGCGGATAACAGGAACCATTTCCTACATTTTTTTTATACGTTGTTAATGCAGGATATTCATATTTTAATTCGCCGCCATCTAATAATGCAATTAAACTATTGCCATCCAGATACGCTGTTCCATCAGGATTGGTTGGATAATTAACATCTGCAATATCACAAATTGTAGGGAAAATATCAACCAGAGTAACCGTTTGGCGGACTACTCTGTTGCCGGTTTTGGTCGGATCGGCAATTAAAATTGGCACTCTGGTATCCGGTTCCCATAAACTCCATTTTGTCCAATGGCGTTTTTCTCCTAATGAATAACCATTATCACTTAATAAAACAATTACTGTATTTTCTTTTATTTCAGGATGTGCATTTAGTGCTTCCATTACGCGACCAATTTGTGCATCAATATATTGTATGGCAGCAATATAATTCATTTGATAATTCGCTTTCGCAGTTTCTGTAAGAATTGCTTTGCGATCGGCATCTGTTAATAATGCATCAATAACCGGTAACGGTGAAATACCATCCACATAAGTATTTATCTGATCGTAAACACTTCCGTTATCTGCCATTTTACGTGCAATACCTCCGCCGGGTAAATTGTAATAATCATCATACATCGGGTCGGGCTGTGGTGGCATTACAATACCATTGTAAGGAAAAGTATTTAACGGATAATTATAAGGTATATCAAAAGGCTCAGCATAAATGTCGTTCACAAAATATTCGGGATAATATTTTTCAGGAATATATCTTTCAGAATGTGGGCGATATAAACCTAAACCTAAAAAAAATGGTTCGCCGCAGGTATTTGCTGTTCCATCGGCAATAGATTCAATAAATGCGATTGCTGAATCTGCAGCTTTGTAATCTTCCAATATTGGCTCCAGCGAATCGGGAATCATACCCCAATCGAAATAATTGCCAAAAGCATAAGTAGATAATAAATCTAAAGTGCTGTCTTCATCTTCCAAAAAAGTCATTTTATTCCAGGATAATCCCTTGTCGCACATTTCAACACCAACGGTTTTATCAAAATCATTACTATTCGGATTGTGAAATAATTTATTAATTCCATAAGTAAAATAACCGCCTGAATCTTTTAATATTTCCGGTAGTGTATACACTAAGGCATTATTTTTTGCAGCAGTAAAATTATCTCTGAATTTACTTGCGTAGTCTTCGTTGTTAAATACCTGCGTATAAGCTAAATCTTTACCACTAAAAAAACTTGTTCGTGAAGGCGCACATCCGGCAGCATTGGAATAACTGTTTAAAAACAGGGTTCCTGAATCGGCTATGGCTTTAATGTTTGGGGTAAAAACCTGCGGATGGTCGGTATAACCTTCTATATAGTCGTTCAGGTCGTCGATTACAATGAAAATGAAATTGGGCTTATCCTGAGCAGAAACAGTTAATCTGCCAAAAACAAATAAAAGCAAAAATATTGTCGCTAATCTCATGATTTAAAGTGCCGGGTTTACAAAAATACCTGTTTCTAAAGATTCTTTATATGTTTCATTACAATTTTAACCTTATACCAGTTGGTTGAGTCGCCTTTTTTATCTCGCCACAATAAAATTATCCGTAAAAATTGTATCCTGATTTCGCACTACAATGTGATACATACCCATTGGCCAACCCTGAATATTTATTTGTTCGAGCGCATCATTTGACATGCTGACACTGCTATGAATTAAATTTCCAATTGCGTCGTAAATGGAATATGTGTTTCCGCTTATTGGTTTATCGCAATAGATATTAATAAAATTTGTAGCAGGATTTGGGAAAATGTGCAAATTGTTTTGGAGCAAATTTTGCGTATCATTTTCTATAAATAGTTCTTGTGCTGCAATATAACATGAATCAGTATTGCCATAACTTGCAGTGCAGGTGATATTTACACTTGAAATATCATCCAGATAAACGGGACCAGGTATCGAATTATACAAAATGGGGCCAAACCCAAAATCCCAATAATAGCCAACGTAATTGCCGGTAATGGTAAAGTCCTCAATTAAAATGGCATTTGTTCCATATTGTACTGGTGTAAAATGTATTTCAGGAATTGAACCGGAATTAATTTGAATCTTGCTTAAATCAAATGCACAAATAATATTATTAAAGGTATCCACCATCTCCAAATAAATGAATAACTCCTTAGATGTTGAAAACAGGGTGTTATCAATCAAATAGGTAGGGAAATTAATTGAAGTTCCAAATAAAGTATCATCACTTAAGTTATTCGTCCAGCGATAAATATAGGAATCAGGTGGAGCTAATGGTGTTCCGATGGTGTCAAATAAATTAAACTGCAAATTGATATCCTGACCATATTCAATCACACATTCGGAAATCGTATTTTGTATTTGAAGCGTGTACGTTTTTTGTAAATACAAAGGTCCATCCGGCAGCCATTGATTTAAGTATTGAATTACAGGGGCAAATTCGGGTTTGTAAGCCAGATTATTCCATTCATAAGGATCGGTTTCTCTATTTACACCTAGTTCATACAATTCGTATTCTAAAACACTGGTAGCCGAATCGCACACATCAACAATTGCACCATTTGTTCTGTAGGTTATTAAATGAAATCGTTCATCACGTATTGAATAATGGGGAAAACAATCACCAAAATCATACACTAATTCTTTTTTTGTAGAAGACAAAACCGGTCTGTTCCATATGGTGTCGGCATTTTGTAGTAAGGGATATATGGACTTCCCATCTAAATAAGGTGTGCCATCAGGAAAATTCGGCATCGTTCCACCGGTGATATCAACTAAGGTTGGAAATAAATCAAGCAAGCTCACAGTTCGGTTACAAATTTGCGGATTAGGATTTCGCATATCTGCAATTAACATCGGGATACGAACATCGGTGTCCCATAAACCATATTTTGACCAATGCCTTTTTTCTCCAAGACCATACCCGTTATCACCTATAAAAATAATTATAGTGTTATTCATTATTTCAGGATGTGAAAGCAGGGTAGTATAAATTTTACCAAATTGTGCATCAATAAATTGTATTGCTGCAATATAGGATATAATAGCATTTGCCCGTTTCGACCATTGTAATAAATTGATACGATCTTCTTCAGTTAACATCGGTGCAACCTCAGGTAACGTTGGTAGGTTTTCTGGCCATTTAATAAAATTGGTATCAAATTTTTTCACCATTAACGGTGATATGGTATTTATAAATAATGCTTCTAAATCGGCAAAAGGTGTGTCAGGCTGAGGTGGTAAATTTATTCCATTTGGGGGATAACTGTTTGCCGGAAAATTGAATGGCAGATCTAATGGCACCGAATAAAAATCTTTTACATATTCAGGAAGAAAATATTTTTCAGGAATATACTGACTTGCGTGCGGTTTCTTATAACCTAACATAATCATAAACGGCTTATTGCACATGCTGTCAGGTGATACAGCATAAGTATTTATAAAATTAATAACACTGTCAGTTGCAATATAATCCGTCATGTATTTTTCAAGCGTATCATTAATTGGCGCCCAATCATAACCCGGAACACCTTCACCCATCGCTAAACCTGCCGGTTGAATTATACTGGAATCATTATAATTAAAATACTTGTTCCAAGCTCCTGATTTGGCGCACGGGTCAGCAGTTAATTCATCAAATTCAATATAATTATTCTGGCAGTGAAAAACCTTATTTAAATTATAGGTATAATATCCTAACGAATCTTTTAAATACTGTGGTAATGTAAAATATACTTCATTTCCTTCAGCAGCAGTAAAATTGTCGCTGAACTCCATGCATTTATAGTCATTATCCGAGTTTTTATAAACTTGAGTATAGGCTAAATCTTTACCGGATAAAAAAGAAGTTCTTGATGGTGCACAAATGGGTGCCGAAGCATAGGCATTTAAAAATACCGTTCCATTTTCCCTGACTAAATTCAGATTTGGTGTTAAGGTATTAATATTGGCATCATATCCTTCCAAATAATCATTTAAATCATCTGATATCACAAATAAAATATTGGGTTTATCAGTGGTTTGACTATTTAATCTCATCCCCAGGAGGAGAAGCAGGCAAAGGAAAAAATTATTTAATAATGCGAGTGGTGTTTTCATGTAAAGTTTGTTTTAGGAGATAAATTATGGGGTTGTTTTTACATAAATATTTTTTAAATGAATTTTATCTGATTGCACCACAATGATGTAACAGCCTGAAGCATAATGTGCGGTATTTAAAGTTGCAGTGCTGGTATTATACAGGATAGGTATTTTTTCAATCAATTGACCGTTTGTGTTGTAAACAAAAATATTCGCATTATTTACAGGCTCATTAAAACGTATTTGTAAAACACCATTTCCCGGATTTGGAAATAATTGTAATGTATTATTATCATATGGAGTGGTATCGGTTGCTAGCACAGTTTGTTCAAACGACTTTTCACAACTTGCTCCGTTTCCATAATTTGCTTTACAAATAAATGTGTAAGGTCCCGGAATATCGAAGGTTATGGGTCCGGGCACCATATTATAAAACATATCACCATAACCGAAATTCCAATAGTATTCACTGTAATTACCTGTTATGCTAAAATCGGTTACCGTAATGGTATTTGGAGCTATGGTTGTTAAGTTGAAATTAATTTCGGGTTCCACCGATGAACTTAATTGCAGTTGGGTATGATCTAAACCACTTATTAGTTGGTTTGCAGTATCCACCATCTCAACAAAAAACAAAATATTGGTATGGCTCGCAAAATTATCCGGCCCAATTAAATTTATTGGGAAACTGATTGTATTGCCAACCAATGTATCATCGCTTAAATTATTTGTCCAGCGATAAACATAATTATCAGGTGCTGCGATTGGCGCGCCTGTTGTATCATAAACAGTTAAGTTTAGTTCGGCAGTCGCATCAAAATCATAAAAACATTCGGTTGTAGGGTTACTGATTACAATTTTATAAGTGGAATGCAAATACAAAACACTATCGGGCAGCCATTGTTGTAAATAATTTACAACAGGTAAATAATCCGGATTATTAATCAGATTATTCCATTCATTTGGGTCGGTTTTAAATTGATTGCCAACTTCATATAGTTCTGCTTCATGATAAACGGAATCATAATTACACTCAATAATCGTATCCGCATTGTTAGAAGTGTAATAGATGTAATGAAAATCATCGGAGCGCACACTGTATTGCGGATTACAACTGCACTGATGTCCGCCTTGTACTTTATAAGTGCCCAACGATGGTTTTTCGATAGTAATTTCCGGATTATTTAAATAGGGCATTAAACTTTTACCATCGAGATAACGTTCACCGGAATCAAACAACGGTTCGGGAATATCCACCATTTCGCATAAGGTTGGAAATAAATCCAATAAACTCACTGCACTGTTTACATATTGTGATTCCGGATTTCGTAAGTCGGCGATAATAAATGGAACACGTAAATCATCATCCCAAAGTGCACCTTTTTGCCAATGTCGTTTTTCACCTAAACTATATCCGTTATCACTCACAAAAATCAGAATGCTGTTATTATAAATTTCAGGATAATTTGATAGTGAATCCAAAAAACGATTTATCTGGGCATCTAAAAAATGTGTTGCCGCTAGGTATGATAATACATTATTGGAGCGAATCGATTTATCTAAAATTGTATTTACTTGTTCATCTGAATAACCACCGCCAAATTCCGGCTTAGGATCAAAATCAGCAACTTCATCCTCAATAACATTGAACATGCTGTCGTAATCGGCTATAGATTGTGCTAAAGGTCCTAAGTGGTAATAATCATTATATATCGTATCCGGCTGTGGTGGTAATACTACACCATTATAAGGAAAGGTGTTTTCGGGTTCGTTATACGGGATATCAAAAGGGTCTGCATAAAAATTTTCGATATAATCAGCAGCATAATATTTTTCAGGAATATACCATGGCGGGTGAGGTTTTCTGAAACCGATACTCACAAAAATAGGATTGCCACAAGTATTATAGCTGCCATCCTGCACTTCGCGAATAAAATTAATTACCGAATCCACAACACGATAGTCGTACATATATTTTTCCATAGAATCGGGCAGCAGCGAATTTTGCATAAAATCTAAACCCGGATTGTGGACATTGCCATAACTTATAATAACCGAATCATCACCACCTGTGAAATAACTATATTTACTCCATGACATGGATTTAAAACATGGGTCTTCAGTAAGTGAATCAAAATCAGGATAAACATCAAAACAATGATATATTTTGTTTAGGCCATAAGTGAAATATCCATTATCTTTAAAATAACCGGGCAATGTATAAAATGTTTCATTGTTTAATGCCGGAGTAAAATAATCGGTAAGTTGTTTACAGGCAGGGTTGTTAAATACATTGGTATAAAAAACATCTTTACCTGTTATCATACTGGTACGGGAAGGTGCACATTTTGGTGAAGAGGCGTGTGCATTGTTAAATGTTGTACCTAATGCAGCAATAGTTGAAATACCCGGGGTAATTGTTTGCGGATGACCATTCATTTCCATTGAATAATCATTCATATCATCAATATACAATAAAAATATATGGGGTTTCTCTGTTTGGCAAAATGTTATTTTATGCCCAACAGCTAAACTAAGCAGCAATATTATAAAATGATATGTGTAATTACTTTTTATCATGTTAATGCATTACCATAAGTTTAGTAACCAACAATTCTTCTTTTCCTTTAAAGGCAACTAAATACATGCCCTGAGGCAAATTAGTGGTTGAAATAGAAAAAGTAGATTTATAATTATCGTTTAAATTTATTTTATCAGCAATTATACCACTCACAGTATAAATCGTTATTGTTCCGTTTAAAATGGAATTATTCAATACCAACAATGCTTCGTTATCTGCAGGATTCGGAATACATTGTAAATTTATATCAGGTGTAATTACTTCTGAGGCAACAACAGTTTTGGTTAAAGTCGTAATACAATCATTATTACCATATAATCCATAACAGGTTACTACTAAAGTATCGTTGTTTCCAAAACTAATTAAACCGGGTACCGCACTATAATCTACACTATCACCATTAATTTCCCACCACCAGTTTCTGATGTCCGTACTTTTAGTAAAATTATTAACCACAACCTGAGTATAGGATGTTTTTACTAAATCGAAATCAATATCAGGAATAGTGCCATCACCTACGTCAAATTTTTTCAGGTCAAAACCGATAACGGAATTATTGAAGGGATTTAAGATAGAAAAATAAATAAACAAATCGTTGTTACTATCAAAAGCGTTATCCGGCAAAGTATTCAAATTAAAATCTACCGCTAACCCTGTTAAGGTATCATCGGTAATATTGATTGTCCAAATGAATTTCATATCCGGAATATCTTCCACCGAAATTCCTGATGTATCAAAAATGCCTGCATTTAAATTTAATATTGCGTCAGGTTGAACATAACAATCGGTGTTATTATTATTTATATACGCTTTATATGTTTGCTCGAGATACATTTTACCCTCCGGCAGCCATTGTGCTAAATAATTTATAACCGGTTGATAGGCAGAATTATTTATTAAATTATTCCATTCATTAGGATCAGTTGTGCGTAATGTTCCGATTTCATATAACTCTTCTTCTTTACTGATATTCGCACTATCACAAACAGTTGGTCCGCCGCCATTGGAGGTGTACTTAATATAATGAAACCTGTCGTTGCGCACACTGTATTGCGGAAAACAGTATCCTTCTGAATTAATTTCTTTACGCACTGATGATATCTGCGGGCGTTCAATCATTAATTCGGGACTTTGTAGTAATGGCATAATTGATTTTCCATCCAAATATTGATCACCATTTAAAAATGTTGGATAGGGAATTTCTGCCATATCACAAATGGTGGGAAAAATATCCAACAGATTTACCATTGTATTAGAGGTGTTTTGTGACGGATTCCGTAAATCGGCAATTATTAACGGCACACGAACATCAGTTTCCCACATCGCCCGTTTTCCCCAATGTGTTTTTTCCCCTAAACTATAACCATTGTCACCTGCTAAAATAATTATCGTATTATTATAAACATCGGGATATGCCTCAAGGCTATCCAATAAACGACCAATTTGTGTGTCCAGATATTTTATTCCTGCAACATATGCCATAACAAAATTTGCCCGTTTCGACCAGGCTAAAATATCGGTTGTAACAGAATCATTATACTCCGGATTTATTTCAGGTTTATCTGAATAGTTATCAGCCCAGTTATAAAAACTGATATCGGCACCTTTTATCATACTTTGCGCTAATCCGTCAGTTGGTAAGCTATAAAAATCTAAGTTGGGTATTTCCGGTTGTGGCGGCATAATTATGCCATTAGGCGGATAACTGTTTGCCGGGAAATTATAAGGAATGTCAAAAGGTTCTACAGAAAAATCTTCTACATATTCATCAACAAAATATTTTGCCGGAATGTATAAAGGCTTATGTGGTTTTTTAATACCTAAGGCCATAAAAAACGGTTTACCACAGGTGCCGTCTCCTTCAGAAAAATCTTTAATGAATCGAATAGATGAGTCTATCGCAACTACATCCATCATGTATGGTTCTAAAGTATCATTTATTTTCGACCACTCATTGTTTTTTGTTCCTTCTTCCGTTACACAGGTAAATGGCGATAATATTGAGGTGTCAACGTATAATAATAATTTGTTCCACGACAAATTTTTTGCACAAGGGTCTACAGTTATACTATCGTATTCCTGTTGTTCTTCATAACAATGAAATATTTTATTTAAACCATAAGTAAAATATCCCGCACTGTCTTTCAGATATCCGGGCAGTGTATAATATTCTGCATTATTATCCGCAATGGAAAAATTATCACTAAATGTGGTGCAGTGATAATTATCGGCACTGTAAATTTTTGTATAACCGGGATCTTTTCCTGTTAAAAAACTGGTGCGTGAAGGGCAACATAATGGAGCCGGACAAACTGCATTCATAAAAACAGTTCCATTAGCGCTAATTCTGTCAATATTAGGCGTACTTACAATCGGTAACTCCCCTAAATCATCAGTGTAATCGTTTAAATCATCAATCACAATAAAAATTATATTCGGCTGAACACCGGCTTGCGCAAAAATTGGTATTGCCAAACTGCATGCCCAGATAAGTATAATATATTTAATGGTTTTCAAGCGGAACTATAATTTTATAAATGGTGATGTGTGTACAAATAACTCAGTAGATAAAGTGAAATGATAGAGCCCTTTTGACAATCCTGGGATTGGAATTGTTTGAATTAATGCGGTATTGTTTTCAATTTTATAGGTAATTACATCCTGACCCAGGGCATTGGTTATATAAATAAAACCATCTGTAACAATTTCAGAAGTAGCAAAATGTAAATCTGAACCCGCAGGGTTAGGGAATAATAATACACTAATAGTATTGTCAAAAGGAATTGTTTCTACCTGATGCACTTCACGCCAAACACATGTTGATTCGCCACCGTAAGTAATATTACAACTGATGTTAAATTTTCCATAACCCGAATAAGTATGTGGCGGTGGTATTTCTCCATAATAAAAACTACCATCTCCAAAATCCCAATATACCGTGTCTTTATCAACCGGATACAAGATATCTGAAATATAAACGGTATTACTAGCCGTTTCCATCGTTGCCGTAAAATTTATATCCGGAACACTGCTACCATCAAAATGAATATATAAAACATCTAAACCTCGAGTTATATTATTCACGGTATCAGCTATAGTCAGATATATCATCACTTTATCCAAATTTGCCAACACATCTAAATTTGTAAAAATACCGGTGTAGGTATAGCCCTCAACAACCTCATCAGAATAATTATTGCTCCAAACATATTTATAATTGGCAGGCGGACTATTGAGCACACCCGTGGTGTCGTATAGATCAAAATAAAATTCGACACTGTCACCTAAACTTACCGGACATTCTGAATGAATATATTTTATTACCGGTTTGTAGGTTATCTGTTTATACATGGAGTTTCCGTTACACCACTGGCTCAGGTAATTTTTTATGGGCAGATAATCATTATTCTTTGCCAGGTTATTCCATTCATTTGGATCCACATCCCTGTATTTGCCAATTTCGTAAAGTTCTTCTTCCAATACAGAAGCTGTGGCATCACAATCATAAACACCATCCACATTATTTGAATGATATTGCAAATAATGAAAGCGGTCGTTACGCACCGAATATTGTTCGAAACAACCTGCTTGTTTTGATTCCTCTGCTTTATAGGTTGTTAATTTAGGAGATTCAAACAACAGTGTGGTATCTTCAATGATATTTTTTATACTCTTTCCATCAGTGTAATCTGTGCCAAATTCATTTTTCGGAACATCAACGCCAATATAATCACAAACTGTCGGGAAAATATCAAGTAAACTAACAGGCATATATGATGTTTTGGTTTCAGTAGCCCGCATGTCAATCACAAAAAACGGTATACGAATATCTGTCTCCCACAAGGTATTTTTTTTCCAGTGTTTTTTTTCATCTAACGAATAACCATGATCACTTGTAATAATGATTATCGAATTATTTATTATATCAGGATGTGTATTTAAAGTATCCCACAGTCGGCCTAATTGTGCATCACCAAATTTTACTGCAGCAAGATATGCCATAACAGCATTGGCCATTTTCGATTTAAATAATATTTCAGATGTTTCGTTAAAACTTAATGTATCATTAATATTAATTAATGCGGCTAAACTATCACCCCAATCAGTAAATTGGCTATGTATACCCGGAGCAGCTAATTTTTTCCCTACAAACCCCAAACTATCGTAATCGCTATAGGCTTCTGTCGGCTGAGGCGGCATTACCACTCCATTGTAAGGAAATTGGTTTTCCGGGTTATTATAAGGTAATATATAAGGTGTTTCAAAATAATCTGTTGTATAGTACGGCAAAAAAAACTGTTCGGGAATATATAATTGTAAATGTGGTTTGTGAAAACCAACACACATAAATAATGGTTTATTGCAATAAGCTCCAGGATCAGTTGTGTAATTATTTAAAATTGTAGCTGCTTCATTTACAACGGTATAATCCTGCATATCTACCAAAAAAGAATCATCCACCATTGCCCATTCAAATAAATCGATATCCTGATCGGCATCATCACCGGCACCCATTAATCCACCTTGATTTCCGGTAACTACAACTTCATTCCACGATAATTGTCGGCTGCAATTATCTGTTGTGGTCGTATCATAATCCGGAAAATGTTGTTCACTGTGAAAAATTTTATTTAAACCAACAGTATAATATCCGGCACTGTCTTTTAAATACTGGGGCAGTGTGAAAATTAATTTATCAGCAGGAAAATTTGCCCTGAAATCTATTTCGTTATATTCTTCATTATTATAAACACCGGTATAACTTGGATTTTTACCTGTAAGCCAACTAGTGCGCGAAGGTGCACAAACAGGTGCACTCGTAAAAGCATTTTTAAACGTAGTGCCTAAAGCAGCAATGGTATCTAAATTGGGAGTTGATGTTTGCGGATGGCCCTCAAAATTATTCACCCAGTCGTTCAAATCATCATAGATAATCAGAATTACATTCGGCTTGTCGCCTGTTTGCGAAAACAGCGCCACTTGCCCAAACATCAAAACACCTAAAAAAAGTAATTTATTTACCAATTGTGCGAAAATTCATACAAACTTAGTAATTTGTTCATGGGTTCACCGTACCAAATGCGCGAAACCGCTCAATTTCATGGTGAAATAGGGTATGTTTTTAGCGAAGGGGTTTTCTTGTGGTAAGAATTGGTTTTTTTACGGTTTTACCCAATTTAACATCGCCGCCCAAATTTCTGCTTTTAGTTATTTATATATTTGTCGCCTGACAGCAAAAAAATGAAAATTATAACCTACAACCTAAACGGCATTCGTTCAGCAATGAGCAAAGGCTGGCTCGATTGGATTACTGCGAATGGTTTTGATATCATATGTGTGCAAGAGCTCAAAGCTGAGCCGGGACAGTTGGATACCACTCTTTTCGACAATATGGGCTACCACCATTATTGGCATCCGGCTACTAAAAAGGGGTATAGCGGCGTTGCCATTTTTTCGAAAATAAAGCCCGACAATGTCGTTGTTGGATGCGGTAACCCGAATTTTGATGCTGAGGGAAGGGTAATTCGTGCCGATTTTGGCGATAAATCGGTGTTTTCAATCTATTTTCCTTCCGGAACTACAGGTGATATCCGCCAAACAGTGAAATATCAGTTTTTAGATTATATCTATACCTACCTGGTTGACTTGCAAAAGCAGGGCAGAAAACTGATAGTTTGTGGCGATTATAATATTTGTAATAAAGCGATAGATATTCATGACCCCAAAGGCAATAAAGACTCGTCCGGATTTTTACCGGAAGAAAGGGCCTGGATGGATAAATTATTTGAATCGGGATTTGCAGATAGTTTCCGCCATTTTAATCAGGAGCCACATCAATATACCTGGTGGAGTTTCAGAGCCAATGCAAGAAATAATAACAAGGGCTGGCGTATCGATTATATCGCTGTAAGTGAGGCTTTAAAATCTAATCTCACCGGCGCTAAAATAATGCCCGATGCAAAACACAGCGACCACTGCCCGCAAATGCTGGAACTAAACTGGTAAATTATTTACTGCTGAATAACAGTTGAAAGGCATGATACACGGCATTGTGTAAAATAGTGGCGTGATCTTCTTTTTTGAGTTGCTCAAAATGGATTTCCAGATTTTTTTTACCGGAATTTTTCAAAATTTTATGCAGCTTTTTCGCATCCTTTACCATCGTTGGATGCTCTTTTCCTACAGCAAGATAAATTTGCATATCGCCTGCAGGTAAATTTGCCATGGCTGAATCTGCTATGTTTAACAACGATTCATTATCCCACCATAAACTTGGGCTCACAATAATATAGGTATTGAACAGCGCAGGTTTTTTAAATAAAATTTCTGTTGCTACCAATCCACCCAACGACTGTCCGATGATGGTTTTATTTTTATTTACCGGATAATTATTTTCTATAAAAGGTTGTAATTCACTTTCAACAAATTGAATGAATTTTTCGGAACCACCCGTTGTCGGAAAATCTTTTTTATCCTGTTCAATGGTTGTTGGAAAACAAAAATCGCGCTTGCGGTCAACATTGGCAATGCCAACAATAATTGCATCAGGAATAATCTGCATCATATTCATAAACTGCATTACGCCGCTAACGTGCACAAAATCTTCATCTGCAGAACCATCTAATAAATAAATTACCGGATAGGTTAATGTGTCAGAATAATACGCAGGTAAATAAATATTTAAAATTCTTTCTTCCCCTAAAATTTTAGAATAAATGGTTTGGGTTTCACCAATTGTAAAAGGTTGTTGCGCTTTTGTAATACCCACAGCGCCTAAAAAAACCAGAATAAACAATCGAATTTTCATAAACACCGTTACGGTTAATTACATAAATTTTTCCACCTTAATACCAATATCCATTAAATAGGGAATCGGATTTAAACGCATGTCCTGCTCAAGTGTAAATGTATATTTACCTTTTTGTTTTAAAGCGAAATTGTGCTGAATTAAAACAGAATTATAACAAATGCCATCAATACAATTGCCTGTCCATTCGCCGGTTAATTCCGACAATTGTACATTCAGTTTATTTTCCTGCACACTGCCGTCGGGCATGGTGGTAGTGAGTTTCAGCCAAAGGTTATTGTATGGGTATTCATCGGTATGGCGCACATTAATGTATAAATTGTAAGCCATTGTAGTGTCTAAAATTTCTACATCAAACGATTTTGCTTCACCGTAATACCAGCCTTTTTTATCGAGCGACACATTTTTATCAAATACACGCGTTTGTTCGCAACTGCTAAAACTAATTGCCAGTAGTAAGGTGATTAACACACTGTATGTAAAACGAAATTGATGCAAGTGAATCAGGATTTATCGTTTGGATTATTATTTTGGTCGTTCGGATTATTCCTGTTCGGATTGCGGTTCGGATTATTCCGATTTGGATTATTTCGGTTTGGATTGCGATTTTGCTGATTAGGATTTTTGTTTTGCAAATTGCGTTTATCGCCTTCCTGTTTATTTTCGTTTGGATTATTATCGCGCGATTTATTTTGCAGTTTCACCTGCGGATTGCGCGGCTGATTCTGATTCGGATTACGCTGTTGTTGTTGCTGCTGATTTTTATTTCTGTTTTGCTGATTTTGCTGACGTTTTTTCTGACCTGCACGTTCAATTGTTTTTAAACTTACATGCTCAATTACGTTTACAAATTCAACTTCTTTAACAGCAGTTTCCGGTTCATATTTTAATCCTTCCAAATGTTCAGGTTTTTGCCCCTGCTGATTCATTTGTTTTATTTCTCTAACCTTAATTAATGTGAGCGGATATTGTTTGCCACCATCAGAATATTCATACACCATTAATTTTTTAAAGATGTCAGTTTTTATCAAACGCGCATTGCCGAATTCAGTTTGTAACCAGTCGGCATCGCGCGGAAATTCCTGTAAGGCATCCATATAAGTATCCAACTCGTAATTCAAACAACATTTTAAACGACCACACTGACCGGATAATTTTGACTGATTGATACTTAAATTTTGATAACGTGCAGCATTGGTTCCCACCGATTTAAAATCAGTAAGCCAGGTAGAACAACATAATTCTCTGCCACAACTACCCAAGCCGCCAATTTTTCCTGCTTCCTGTCTAGCACCAATTTGGCGCATTTCTATTTTTACTCGAAATTCTTTTGCGTATAATTTTATTAATTCACGAAAATCGACACGGTCGTCAGCGATATAATAAAATGTTGCTTTGCGTTTATCACCCTGATATTCAACTTCACCAATTTTCATATCCAGTTTCAACTCGCGTGCTATAACTCTCGCTTTAAGCATCGTAGCACCTTCCATTGCGCGGCCTTCCATCATACGTTCCAGGTCGTTATCGGTTGCTTTGCGTAAAATTGGCATAAACTGCATGTCCTGACTTACCTTGCGTTTTTTCATCTGCAGTTTTACCAATTCACCACTTAATGAAATGCGGCCAACATCAAAACCACTTTCTGTTTCCACACAAACCATATCGCCTGTCATTACATCTATTTTATTTTTGTTGATGTAAAATCCTTTGCGAATACCATTTTTAAAACTGATTTCGTGAATGGTAAATTTCTGACTTTCAGGAACCGGTAAAAATCGTAACCAGTCGTATGTATTGAGTTTATTACACCCTCCGGTAGCACAATGCCCATTGCTTTTGCACCCCGTAGGGACGCCACTGTTTGAACCAACCGAACAACCTGCACAACTCATAATAATTTATATTTAGCGCGACCAGTTTTCATAAAAAGGCCTCGTGTTAATTGAATTTGATTGAAACTGTTTTAAAAGGGTGACAGAAACGTACGTCATCATAATCTTAGCATTAACGTTTCTTTCTACAAAGTAAATGCATTTATCAAATAATTCTAGAATAAAGGTAATGCGCTCAACCCCAAGCACCTTACCCAATCCTTCCGCAGTTTTAAGCTCAGCGTCCGAAAGTTTGGACAGTTTTCCGGCTCCGGCCTCTAAAAGCAGCACTTCACGGAAAAAATGCAGGCAATACTGGAAGTAGTTTTTTTGCTGCTCACGGCCCATTTTTACAAAACGATCGTTCCAGGCAAATAAACTTTTTACATTCTGACGATAACAGGCTTCCATCCATTCACGAATCATGGTTGTATTCGCATCTTCATGAGTATCAATCAGTTGTATTGCTTCATTAAAATTTCCTTCACTCAGGGCAGCTATTTTTTTAGCTTGTGGTAAGGGGAGTTTAAACCTTTCTACCAATGCCGGAATCACATCATTGTCTGACAAACGCGGAAATTTTACAATCTGCACCCTCGACATAATGGTATTAATGATACGCTCCTGATCGTTGGCAACCAGCAGAAATACAGTGTTTTCAGGCGGTTCTTCCAATATTTTTAATAAACGGTTGCCCTCATTGCCTAGATATTCAGGTAGCCATAAAATGAGCACCTTATATTCTGCTTCATAATTTTTAAGCGAAAGCCGACGCATAATCTCCTGACACTCCTTTGCAGTGATGTTTCCCTGCTTATTTTCCGTATCTATAATCTGGGTAATCCATTCATTATACCCGCCGTACGGGGTGTTCAGCATAAATTGCCGCCACTCTACCATCCAGTCGGCACACAATTCTTTCTGGTCCAATTTTACAAATGGGAAGGTAAAATGAATATCGGGATGAATAAATTTTTGAGCTTTAATGCAGGAAGGACAAGCACCACAGGAATCGCCGTAACTTAAATCGTTTTCGGCAGCAACAGACTGTTTGTTTTCACAATTGATATATTGCGCATAAGCCAGTGCCATGGCCAGATTGCCGCTGCCTTCAGGCCCCAGAAACAACTGTGCATGGCTCACCCTGTTGTCTGCAACACCTTTGGTAAGCTGCACCTTAATACGGGTTTGTCCTATGATATCTTTGAATAACACGCCTTGTTGTTTATCCGTTAGCTCATTTTAAATTGAGCAATGCCAGCAATTCATCATTAATCGGATCGGTGGCGGGAGGAAAAACGGCGATAAGCTGACCTGTTTCGTTCAGTAAAAATTTCTGGAAGTTCCAGACAAC
Source organism: Bacteroidota bacterium (assembly GCA_016706255.1). Lineage (NCBI taxonomy): Bacteria > Pseudomonadati > Bacteroidota > Bacteroidota bacterium. Next base: position 205,122 of record JADJJZ010000006.1, read on the forward strand.
AGACTTATTGAGATTATTTGCTAAATCTCTGCTGATAAGCCATTTGAAAATAGGGTTGCTGTTTACGCCAATAACCTCACTCTTGGAGGCCAGCGGAAATGTTACCCCATATTTGTATGAACAAAAGTTTTTAATCTCGCGGTCGGTGCCCGGTTCCTGCTCGCCAAAATCGTTTGAAGGAAAACCCACTATTGCCAGTTTGTCCCCATACAATTCGTGTAATTCCTGCAATTGTTTGTATTGATCGGTATACATACAATCGCTTGCAGTGTTTACCACGAGCAATTTTTTTCCTTTAAATGCTGAAAAGTCAATAACTCCGCCCTCTATTGAAGGGAAATTAAAATCATGAATTGAATCTCCTGCTACCATCGTCACAATAGGGCAAATTTAAAGTATTTTGTCAACCTTTGTACATCATAAATTGTTCAGGTATTATGAGAACTACTGTTTGTCGCCGCGCAACGTTTAACGCTGCCCACCGTTTATTCAACCCCGATTGGGATGATGCTACCAATGACAGGGTTTTCGGACTGTGCAATAATCCGAATTACCATGGACATAATTATACGCTGATTGTAAAAATTACCGGCGATATTCAACCCGATACGGGTTATGTGATGGACCTCAAAATTGTAAATGAGTTAATAAAAGACCTCGTAATTGAACCTTTTGATCACAATAACCTCAATCTTGATGTGCCTGAGTTCAAAATGTTGAATCCAACTGCAGAAAATATTGCGAAGGTTATTTATGATAAGTTTAGGGCGAAATTGAACTCCAACCTCGATGTAAAAATCCAGTTGTACGAAACAGAAAATAATTTTGTGGAATATCCGGGCTGAGGATGGAATTAATTTTCCATTTTGCCTTTAAGATTAGCCAGACCTTTTTCTAAATCGCCACCCAGCATTTTATCCATGTTCATTAACAATAACATGAAATTCATCGGATACTTCATTCCGCTGTCCAATTGCCACGAAACTTTTGTGGTATTAGCATCAATTGGTGCAGTCATAAACTGAGCAACTGCCTCACCCGGAAAAGGTTTTATAAAACGTAAAGCACTCACTACACCTTTACCCGAATCTATACGAATTATTTTCTGCTCACCTTTTCCAACTTTTTTATTTTCACTATCCCAGGCAGAAACAAATCCTACAGTACCGTCTTCACCACGATATTCTTTTTTCATATCCGGATCCATAGTTGCCCATACACTGAAACTATCCTGATTTTTTAAATATTTAATATAGGTAAATATTTTTTCCTGCGGTTGGTTTATGGTTGCTTCTCTTAAAATGGAATATTTTTTTGGAAGAAATAATGTCACAACTAAAATGATGGAAACTATAATTCCAATAACCATTAAAATAATATAGATAATTTGCATGCCTTTGTTTTGTACAAATGTAATGAAAGTATTTTATTTGAATTTATGGTTTAAAGTAACTGTTTTTTGGGGGTAGAAATAATAACGGGTATAATGACCATTTCCGGCTATAAAATGGGCAATTATTAAAAGTTAAATAATTGATAGTCAATTAGTTATATAATTTTAGATGATTTTTCCCGGCTATAATTTTGCGCTTTATTCAAGCAATTTAACCCTTCAGTTTCATCTCCATAATACCGGCAATACTTTTAGCACGCATTTTCATGGTTGCTGCATTTTCACCTTCGTATAACTCATCTACCGTTGTAGTAAATAATAAAATCCAGCGTTCAAAATGGGCGGATGTAAATTTTATTTTTTCCTGTAAAACAAAATGTGGAGTCATGGCATTTCGTGTATAATTTCCGGTGCCAAATACTGTCGATTCCCAAAACGAATACATTACCGGCATATGATGTTCCCAATCAACTTTAGCAATATCATTAAAAATAAATCCGATTACATCATCAGCACGTACTTTTTCATAAAAAGTGTCAATCACGTTTTTTATTTCATTAATTGAAATAATATCTGTTTTTTGCATTATTATTAAAAAAAATTGTTCGAGTAAATAATTGGCTTCATGTTGTTTGCTAAATTGATTAATTCAACTTTTTTATGAAGTTGAAATGTATTAAATTTTAAATTGAAATGTTTTTTTGGAAAGAAAAAAATTACCAAGTTGTTTAAAAATAAGTATAAGTGTTATAACCTACAATGCTATTATTTTTGAAAATTGTTTGTCGTTTGTTTTTAATTGAACAATATAACTTCCAGCGGGATATTGAGTTAAATTAATTACGGCATTTTTTTCAGTTAAAGTAATGTTGTAAACTCGTGTTCCTGTTATGCTAAAAACCTGAATATTTGCAGTTTCCGACGTATTTAAATGAATATAAATATTTTGGTTAAAGGTGTAAATGGTTGCATCTAAATTATTTATTTCACTAATATTAACTGTTGTAGTATCACCAATTGTATCACCCGCGGCAATGGGTGTATTACATTTTAATTCATAAGCAAAATCGTGCACCGTGAGGGTTTCTAAAGAATCTCCTACAGAACAACGTATCCAACCATAATGTTTACAATCATCAGCACCAAGAAACCGAACACCGAGATAGGCTGAGTCAGTTTTAAATTGCCAGGAGCCATTATCATAATGCCATGACCATGGTGTTTCATTAACTTTATAAAATCCAATTCCCATTAGTTGGTAGTGACCATCTTGAAAACTTAACGTATTATTAATTAAATCGCCACCGAGCAAGGCATACGGAAAGTAAGTTGTAGGTCCACCAGCACTATGTGTCACCATTTGTGCAGCTATCTCGTTGTCAGGGTTAAAATTAGGCCCACATTTAAAAATTCTATTAAAACGATAAATGCTGTAGAAGGAGCTAGTAAAATAACTACTCTTTTTTAATAAAAAGAAGTCATTTGTACCATCCAAATCTATATCAATATAAGTAAAGTCACCATCCAAACTTAGCATCACATCGGGGTCAAAGGAAGTGTAAATAGCCTGGGCTTTAGAGTGACTATTTATAAGCAACAATACCCCGGAAAGACCAGAGTATTGTTTTAAACTAAATTTTTTGTGTTGCATTATTCCGTTTTAATGAGTTTTTTTGTTATTAGAAAACATTTCTGTGGATTGCTAATTGTAACAAAATAAATGTTTGCCGGTAAAGTGCTAACATCAATATCAGCATGTTGTGTGGTTTTTGTTTGTAGTAATATTTTACCATTTAAATCAAATATATTAACCTCAAAATCATTAATTAATTCCTCAGGAATTGTACAAGCAATATTAAAACTATTTGCAGTAGGATTTGGATAAATTTCAATTTGGGTGTCCATTAAAATAAGACCTTCACGTGGAGCAATGTAAAAAGGAACCTCAATATAACCAAATGAACTTGGTGGCACCGTAATGCAAATTGAACCCCCGGTTAATCCCGAGCATTCTGGAACATTTGTTGTTGGCCCGGTTATACCTTGGATTTCAAATGGGTGTAAATGATTACTATCGTTATAACATACATTCATTTTATATAAATAGCTATTTCCACTATTTGAGTACAGTTGCGTAGGGTCAATATTATATATAGTGGCTGTGCCATATGCTAAAGCAGTTGAACCAGGGTATAAGGCAAGCAAATAACCCTTTTTTAATACATAACTCTGTGTTTCAGATTTCATATTGGAATAGTAAATGTACAATTTTTTATTTAGTTTCACCGGCGGTGCTTTGAAGTTTTTGAATTACGGTTCTTGAAAATGATTAAAGCCGCATACTAAGCAGCTTTAATATTAAATACCCTTTTGAATTTAAGTAGCTCACATACGGTAAATTAAATATTACCACAATAGTAAGTTTGAATATACCGACATAGTAAATCCTAGCCCGGATCGCAGCGAAAACAACATAATGTGCTGATGTGCTAATGTGTTGATGTGCTAATTAAACAGCCGGTTTTGAGTAAATTATGAATTATCTGGTTGTTGCAGCGAAGAGCCGGAAGGGGAGTTTATTGGGACTGGGATGTTGCTGCTCCAAAAATAAAAAACGCGTATACCAGCGCTGACCAAGCGCAAAAAGTAAATTGGGTAAAGGGTTTTCATTGGAATCCACAAACAACAAGGCCTCAAAATAGTTGTAATAATTTAATCTAATGCCGGAAAGCACTGAAAGTCACATCTAATTGCCCGTAAATAAGCCACATCACCTGATTTTGACCGAACCGAAATTTTATTTTGCATGTTATCGTTTTTAAACTGTCCTAAAGCTACAATAATCAAGGTTTACCTGTTATAAAGCTACGGTTAACAATGTTTATCCTGTCGTTAACCTTAATTAACTTTGCACACTAAATTTAATCAAACAATGTGGAGTTAATTTTACGCATTGTTTTTTGATTCAGACCAAACTTGAATAATATGGATACTGCGGCATCTACCGACATTAAAGAATTAAACGAACGCATCCATCAGGAAAGTGCGTTTATCGACTTACTCAGGCTGGAAACGGCGAAAACGATTGTGGGACAGAAATATATGATCGACAGACTGTTACTCGGTTTGTTATCGCAGGGACATATTCTGCTGGAAGGTGTTCCCGGTCTTGCTAAAACGCTGGCAATTAAAACATTATCGTCGGCTATCAATGCAAAATTTTCGAGAATTCAGTTTACGCCCGACTTATTGCCTGCCGATTTAATTGGTACCATGATTTACAATCAGAAAGACAATCAGTTCAGTGTAAAGAAAGGTCCGATTTTCGCCAATTTTATTTTGGCAGATGAAATTAACCGTGCACCGGCAAAAGTACAAAGTGCTTTATTGGAAGCCATGCAGGAAAAACAGGTTACCATTGGTGAAAACACCTACAAACTTGAAGAACCATTTTTAGTGCTTGCCACACAAAACCCGATTGAACAGGAAGGAACTTATCCATTACCTGAAGCACAGATTGACCGTTTTATGTTGAAGGTGGTAATTGATTATCCGAACAAGGAAGACGAAAAATTAATTATCCGTCAGAATGTGATGGGCGCTGTTTCAAAAATTGCACAGGTAGTAAAAACGGAAGAAATTTTAAAAGCACGCGACCTGGTTCGGGAAGTGTATATGGACGATAAAATTGAAAATTATATTCTCGATATCGTTTTTGCTACACGTAAACCGCAAGATTATAAATTAAATAAAATTAAACACCTTATTGCTTACGGTGGTTCACCTCGTGCAAGCATTAACCTCGCAATGGCAAGTAAAGCGTATGCATTTATTAAACGCAGAGGTTATGTTATTCCTGAAGATGTACGTGCTGTTTGTCAGGATGTACTTCGTCACCGCATCGGCTTAACCTACGAGGCTGAAGCGGAAAATATTACTGCGGAAGATATTATTGCTGAAATATTAAACGTGGTTGAGGTGCCTTAAATAATTAAGGAATAATTAAAGTAACACTGCTTATTAATTAGAAATATTTCTTTCAACAACAGATCATATTTTGGATAAAGCAACGCTTCTTAAAAAGGTCAGACTAATTGAAATAAAAACAAAAGGTATTTCACAGAATATTTTTTCGGGTGAATATCATTCTGCTTTTAAAGGAAGAGGTATGAGTTTTAGTGAAGTGCGTGAATATAGTTTTGGTGATGATATCCGCAATATCGAATGGAATGTTACTGCACGCATGAGTCATCCCTATATAAAAGTGTTTGAAGAAGAACGTGAACTCACAGTAATGTTACTGATCGATATTAGTCAGAGTGCTTTTTTCGGAACACAATTGCAGATGAAAAATGCACTCATTACAGAAATAGCCGCGGTGCTCAGTTTTTCTGCAATAAATAATAATGATAAAGTTGGGGTGATATTATTTTCAGACCGCATCGAAAAATTTATTCCACCCAAAAAAGGTAAGTCACATATTTTAAGAATCATCAGTGATTTGCTGGAATTAACTCCGGAAGGTAAAGGCACCGATATTGCCATGGCTTTACAATATTTCAGTAATGTAGTAAAGAAAAAAAGTATTGCATTTGTTTTCAGCGATTTTATGGATTCGGGATATGATAAACCACTTATGATTGCAGCAAAAAAACATGATGTAATCGGTGTACATATTCACGATAAGCGTGAAGAAGAATTACCGGATGCCGGTATCATCAGAATGTATGATCCCGAAAAAAATGCAACCGTTCTGGTAGATACTTCCAATAAAATGGTGCGTGAACAATACCGCAAAAACTTTATGCGCAACGTGCAGGCTTTTAAAACAACATTTTTAAAGAGCGGCGCTGATACAATTTCTATTCATAGCCAGAAACCTTATATACAGGAATTACACAGTTTTTTCAGAAAAAGAATACGGAAAAAATAACATGCTGAAAAAAATTGTAACATATGGTTTTATATTGCTCTTGTGCCAAAGTTTGCGCGCACAAATCAATATACATGTTGCAACCGATAAATTTGAATATGCCATCGGCGATTATATCCGTGTTGAAATAAGCGTTTCTGCCGATAGCACCATAAAATGTTTATGGCCTGCGGCAGATGAAATTGCGAGCTACGAAATTATATCTACCCAACCAATTGATACCTTACGCGAAAACGGAAAATTAACTTACCGACAGGAAATTATTTACAGTGTGTATGAGGCAGGTAATTATTATTTTCCGCAAGTGCAATTGCCTTACAATAAATTGCGCGACACAACAATTTATTCGGTGATGTCCGATTCGTTGCCGTTTAATGTGCTTACACCTGATGTAGATACTACTGCTGTGATTAAACCCATAAAAGGAATTAAAGATGTTTCGGTTCCACGATTTACCACTTTGCAAATTATAATCGGTGCAGCTGCTTTATTAATTATCGGATTATTAATTTGGTATTTCTTTATTCGCAAAAAAGAAAAACCGATTATACCTGCCAAACCTGTTGTGAAAAAATCGTTGCGGGAAATAATAATGGGTCAATTGAACGAACTCGAAGCAAAAAAATTATGGCAACAGGATCAGCTTAAATTATATTATTCGGAGCTTACTGATATTTTGCGCACTTATCTGGAAAAACGTTTTACCATTAATGCGATGGAAAGCACCAGTGATGAAATAATTGAACAAATTCAGCATATTCCGGAAGCAAAACAATTGGAGCCGGATATTACCTATGTTTTACAACTTGCAGATATGGCAAAGTTTGCAAAATCGCGCCCATTGGCTAATGAGAATGTAAAAGCGATGGAACTAGTTAAACAATTTGTTGAACAAACAACACCGGTAGTTTCAAATACGGAGCAAAACAAATGAAAGATTATTTAAATAATATCCGATTCGAAGATCCCTGGTTGCTGCTGTTGCTCCTGCTGGTGCCGGTTTATATTTATTATATCAGAAAAAAGAGCAAACAAAAATTTGTAACATTTCAAATTTCATCTATTGCCGGATTTAGCGGTAAAGTTCCTGCTAAAATTAAATGGATGCGTTTATTGCCAATTTTGAGAATTAGTGCATTTGTTTTAATTGTAATTGCTATCGCGCGCCCGCAAACCGGTTTCAGTAATAAAAAAATATCATCACAGGGAATAGATATTATGATGGCACTTGACGTTTCGCCAAGTATGTATGCCATCGATTTTAAACCCAACCGCATGGAAGCAGCAAAAGTGGCTGCTAACGAATTTATCGACAGTCGCCCCAACGACCGTATCGGATTAGTGGTGTTTGCAGGAGAAGCATTTACACAATGCCCCGCCACCCTCGATCATGAAATGCTGAAAGCTCAGGTTGAAACTGCCGATAACTGGTACTTAAAAGATGGAACAGCCATTGGCGACGGATTATTTATGGCTGTGAATCGATTGGCAGACACTGTTAATCTGGCTACTAAAGTGATTATTTTATTAACTGACGGTGTGCGTATTGGTGGAAAATATTCGCCGGTTGATGCAGCTAATGCGGCTAAACAATTAAATATTAGGGTTTATACGATTGGCGTGGGAACAGAAGCAAATGCACCAATTCCCGTTATCGATAAAAATGGCCGCCGCATATTTGAACTCGACCCACGCATTTCATTTGATGAGCCGATGTTAAAAGATGTTTCCAATTTAACAGGAGGACAATATTTTAAAGCGGATTCAAAAGAAAAATTATCTGAAATATATCAGCAGATTGACCAGATTGAAAAACAAAAATTTGAAGTAGATATTACCCAGCGTTACGATGAACATTTTTTTTACTTTGCGCTGGCTGGATTAATATTAATTGTTTTAGAAATAATTTTAACTAATACCATATTCCGCTCATTAACTTAATATGCAATTCGAAAATAAAATAGCATTTTACTTTTTAGCCATTATCCCGGTTTTGGTAATGCTGTTTTATGCCTATATCAATTGGCGAAACAAAGCTATAACCCGCATGGGTGACCGCGCTTTGGTGGAGCAATTAATGCACCGCAATTCCGTTAAAAGAAAATGGATAAAATTTATGGTATTAATGGGTGCCTGTTTATTTATTATTCTCGGTCTTGCGAATTTAAGAATGGGTTCAAAAAAACAAAAAGTAAAAGGCGAAAGTGCTGAAATTATGATTTGTTTTGATGTTTCTAACAGTATGCTTGCAGAAGATGTAAAACCAAGCAGACTGGCACAAGCAAAATTATCGGCAGCACAATTAATTGAACGTTTATCATCAAACAGAATTGGTTTAATTGTTTTTGCGGGAGAAAGTTATGTGCAAATGCCACTTACTTCTGACTCACGAGCTGCTTTAATGTATTTAAATAATATTAATACCGGAACCATTACCAATCAGGGTACTGCAATTGGCAGTGCCATTCAAACTGCACTCGATGCATTTGAAAATGGTGGCGATAAAGACAATAAAAAAGGCAAGGCAATTATCATAATTACCGATGGGGAAAGCCATGATAATAATGCTGTGGAAATGGCGCAGGAAGCCGCGGATAGGGATATTAAAATTATTACACTTGGTGTGGGCACTTCAACCGGAGCGCCAATTCCGCTGCGAAAAGGGAATGTTGTGGACGGATTTAAAAAAGACCGGCAGGGAAATGTAATTTTAACTAAACTGAATGAACCAATGTTACAAAACATGGCTACCGATGCCAATGGATTGTATATGAATTTAAGCAGCGGTAAAAAAGTGATTGACGATGTGTACGACGAAATTGATGCGCTGGATAAAACAACCGACGACACCTATGAGTTTACTGAATATGCAAATCATTTTCAGTTATTTCTCGGAATTGGATTATTTTTATTGACGCTTGAGTTTTTTCTGTCGGACAAAAAACCGAAGTGGCTCGAAAAAGTGAATTTATTTGATGATAAATAATATGATGAAAAAGGGACTTACATTATTGCTTTTAGTTTTTGCTGCGGCTGCCGCTTTCGGGCAATCGGCAAATGCAATTATTAAAGAGGGCAACGAAAAATATAATCAGCAGGATTATTCCGGCGCGCAAAAAAGTTATGAGCAAGCCCTCGCGGAAGATCCTGAATCGGATGCCGGAACTTATAATCTGGGTAACACCTATTATGAGCAAAAGCAATACGATGCGGCAATCGAACAATATCAGCGTGCGGCCGATCAGGCTAAAGACCCTGAAACCAGAGCTCAGGCTTTACACAATTTGGGAAATGCTTATCTCCAACAAAAAAAATATGAAGAAAGTATTAATGCATACAAACAATCGTTGCGCAATTTACCGGATGATGCAGATACAAAATATAATCTTGCTTACGCACAAAAAATGTTGAAACAACAGCAACAAAAACAACAACAGAAACAGGATCAGCAAAAGCAGGATCAAAAAAAGCAAGAACAGCAAAAACAAGAGCAACAAAAACAACAGGACCAGAATAAGGAAAATCAGCAGCCGCAAAAAAAAGAACAACAACCCGCACAACCAAAAGAATACACGAAAGAAGAATTGGAAAGAATATTACAATCACTCAACAGCGATGATAAAAATGTGCAGAATAAAGTAAATAAACAAAAAGCACAACCCGCAGGCAGTGATTCAGAAAAGGATTGGTAACATGAAAAAGTGGTTAATTGTATTAAGCAGTATATTTTTTGCGCATCACCTTGTTGCGCAGAATGTTTCTGTTGAAGCAACTGTAAGCAGTAATAAGGTTGGCCTCAGCGACAGGTTTAAATATACCATTACCATTAATAACAGTGCTGATGCAAAAGATTTCAGACCACCAACATTAAGTGATTTTATTGTTTTGGGCGGACCGAATCAAAGTATGAGCTACCAGAATATTAATGGTAAAACATCACAGCAAATTGCTTATTCTTATGTACTTCAACCCAAAAAACTGGGAAAGTTTACAATTAATGCTGCTTATGTAAAAGTGAGCGGACAAACTTATTCTACCAAACCAATAACTATTGAAGTAATTGATAAACCGACTTCAACAGGAAATACACCTGCACAAACCAATCAGAAATCACAAGACCCGCAAAGCAGCAGTAATGGCGATATTGAAAGTTATGTGAAAGAAAATGTTTTTATAAAAACTGAAGTGAGCGACATGGAAGTGTATAAAGGCGAAAATATTGCTGTTACACTTAAAATGTATGTTGCTGATAAAGGTGATATTATTGGTCCACGCGGATTTCAAAATATTATTACGCCTAAATACGATGGGTTTTACGCTGATGAAATTGATTTACCCGATCAGCAATTAAAAACGGAAACAATAAATGGTGTGCGCTATCAGGTTTCCATTATTAAAAAAACAATGCTCACACCACAACGTTCCGGAACCTTAGAGGTTGACCCACTTTCAATTGATGCAATTTTTGCGGTTTTATTACGCAATCAGTCACGCAATTTTAATCCGTTTGCAACAAATGCCAAACAGGTTTTGGTAAATATTAAATCGAATACGGTAAAAATTAAAGTAAATGAACTTCCACCAAATACCCCCTCCGATTTTAATGGCGCCGTTGGAAAGTTCACGATGAAAACGCAAATAAATGCCACAGAAACAAAAACAGATGAACCTTTAACCTATCGCATAGCAATTACGGGTACAGGCAATCTCGAATTATTCAGCGCTCCTGAATTAAACCTGCCTCCGGGATGGGAAACCTATGAACCAAAAATTACTACGGCATCCGGCACAAAAACATTTGAATATTTATTAATTCCCCGCTCACCGGGCGATTTTACCATTCCGTCGTACACATGGTCATACCTTGAACCGGCAACCAATAAATATGTATCACTAGCTTCAGAAGCCTATAATGTGAAAGTGGAAGCTGGCCCCGGCTACAATCCTTCAACAGGAAATTACGCTACAAAAAAAGAGGAACTGGAAGCATTGGCAAATGATATTCGTTTTATTAATAAACACAATCCCACTTACTTTTCCGAACGACCCGATTTTGCGGGTAGTATCGGTTTTTATTGCCTGTTTTTATTGCCCATTATTTCCGGCGCAGGATTATTTGTGTACACATACAATCAGAAACGCAAAAACAGCGATGTGGTGAGTTTGCGTATAAATAACGCAAATGCCAATGCAAAAAAGCGACTCGCAAAAGCAGAAACCTATGCTGCTGCAAATAACAGCCGCGATTTTTTTGATGAAACAATAAAAGCGTTGTGGGGATATTTAAGCGATAAACTGCTAATTAATAAAAGTGAATTGTCGAAAGAAAATGTTGAACAGGTACTAAGTAAAAGAAATGTTTCAGCAACTACATCTGCAACCTTAATTAATTTATTAAACGATTGTGAGATGTCATTATACGCACCTGCTGTTAGTTCAGGCTCTTTGCAACAAATATATACGCAGGCTGTTGATTTAATTACAAAACTGGAAAACGAAATCAAATGAAAAAGGGATTGTGGTTAATCATTTTTGTAATAACATTAAATAGTGTACGCGCTGAAGAAACTGCCGATACCATTTCAGTTGCCACAGCTATTGATACAACAACATTTGTATATGGTAATGTGATGTATGAAAATAACAGTTACGCTACTGCCATTCGTGTATATCAAAATCTGATTGATCAAAACGGACCTTCCGATGAAATATATTATAACCTCGGTAATTGTTATTATAAAACAAATGAAATAGGCAAGGCGGTTTTAAATTATGAGCGGGCTTTGTATTTAAATCCCGGTAATGAAGACGCAGCCTATAATCTGGAATTATCGTACCGCCGTATTCGCGATGAAATTGACCCGATTCCACAATCTATTTTTGCTGTATGGTGGTCCGATTTTACTCATATTTTTACTGCACATACCTGGAGTTTTCTTGCAATAACATTTATTTGGATTGCACTACTCGGTTTTGCATTATATCGGATAAACCGCTTTAAAAAATATCAGCGCCCGGGCTTTTTCGTTTTTGTGTTCGGTTTGTTTTTCGGATTAATCTGTTTAATTGGAGCAGTGGGCAGAAATACTTATGACCGTGATTATCAATTCGCCATTGTAATGTCACCAAGTGCTATTCTCAAAAGTGAACCTTCAGAAAACAGCACGAATTTATTTTTACTACACGAAGGATTAAAATTGAAATTGTTAAGCAGCGACAACGACTGGTCGGAAGTTAAAATTCCAAATGGAGATATTGGCTGGATTAAATCTGAGGAAATTACTGCTGTAGATCCATTTACCCACGGAAAAAAATAGCAGCAATCATAAAGCTCACAAAGCCGGTCATGTAACCAAGATATACTTCGCGTTCAGTATGTGCTTTTAATGCAAGTCGGGCAGCACCTACACATCCGGCACAAACAATTGTGATTAAGAAAAGTGGCAACACATTTACGTATGAATAGGGTAATAATATCATAATAACTGCAATCATACCACCGGCTCCGGTTGCGTGCATACTTACTTTCGTAAATAAGATATTAATCATAAAATCAACAAACACGGCAATTGTTGAACCTAAAAGAATAAATGTTATCTGCGGATTAAATCCTTCTCGCAAAAAAACCACATAAGCCCAAATATAAAAGAAACCGGCAGCGATATAAGGAATAATTCTATCCTGCCTGTCGAACATATTTACCGATTTAATAAATTTTAAAGCTGATAAAAGTCCGATGGTAAAAGCCGGAAAAAAGAACGTTAACAGGGCAATACGAATTACCGTTAACATGTATGAAGGGCTGTCAGGAAAATAAAACGGATTGGTATAAATTACATAAAACGTTCCATAAAGCGGCAACAACAGTGGCAGAAATAAAATCGAAAAAAAATGCCCGAATATTTTTTTTATCATAATTCTCTTCTTAAACGCGCAACGGAGATATCTAATTGCTCACGATATTTTGCAACGGTTCTTCTGGCAATATTATATCCGCGTTTACGAAGGTCTTCCATCAGTTCCTGATCGCTCAGTGGTGATTTTTTATCTTCGTTTTCAATTAATTCGGATAAAATCTTTTTCACTTCACGGGTAGAAACCTCTTCACCGGTATCGGTAGACAACGATTCGCTGAAAAAATATTTTAATGAATAAGTGCCAAATTCGGTTTGAACATATTTACTGTTTGCCACGCGGCTTACGGTAGATATATCCAGATTTGTTTTTTCAGCAATATCTTTTAAAATCATCGGCTTCATGGTAGTTTCGTCGCCGGTAAGGAAAAAATCATATTGATGCAACATGATTTCATACATGGTAGACCACAGCGTTTGCTGACGTTGTTTTATGGCATCAATAAACCATTTTGCCGCATCAATTTTTTGTTTGATGAACATGATGGCTTCTTTCTGTTTTTTATCTTTTGATGAACTGTTTTTATAATCCACCATCATATCTCTGAAATCGCGACTCACACGAAGTTCAGGTGCATTACGCGAATTGAGTTTTAATTCAAGGTCGCCGTTTACATTTACAATTGTAAAATCGGGAATAATGTATTGATATAAATTCGTGCCGTCTTCTTTTGCACTTCCGCCCGGTTTCGGATTTAATTTGGTGATTTCCGCAATTACCGGTTTTAAAACATCATCTTCAACTTTTAAATGACGTGCTAATTTATCGTAATGTTTTTTCGTAAACTCATCAAAATAATTTTCAATAATATTAATGGCGAGTTTAATATGTTTTGTTTGTGTTTTTCTTTCCAGTTGTAATAATAAACATTCACGCAAATCGCGCGCACCAACGCCCGGCGGGTCAAAGCCCTGAATTAAATCCAGCAATTCAATAATTTCTGGTTCTTCCGTCATTACGTTTTGCGAAAATGCCAGGTCGTCAACAATGGCCGAAATTTCTCTGCGTAAATAACCATCATCATCAATGCTGCCAATAATTTGTTCAGCTATTTTATGATAACGTTCATCCAGTTCACACATGCCTAACTGCTTGGTCAGGTTTTCATGAAATGTATCGCTTACGGCGTATGGAACGGTTTTATTATCATCGTCATCATCACCATAATTATCGTCACGAGTTTTGTAATCGGCTACATCATCATCGTTGATATAATCGTCAAGATCCAGTTCATCACTGCTGTTTGACTCTTCACTTTCGCCGCTGTTTTCTTCCTGATTACCTTCTTCTTCTCTAAAAATTTCTTCCGTGCTGGTAAGTTCTTCTTCCCCGGTATCACCCTCTTCCAAAGCCGGATTCGCCTCAAGTTCTTCCTTAATGCGTTGCTCCAACTGGTCGGTTGGCACCTGCAGCAATTTCATGAGCTGAATCTGCTGTGGCGATAGCTTTTGTAATAATTTCTGACTTAAACGCTGGTTTAACATGATTGTCGTACAGTTCCTGCGCCAAATTTAAGCCGAAATTATTTGTGACAGGAATAAATTTACTATTGTGTGGTAAGTTTTTATTTATTAATGAAAACACCAACAGGGGTGGATTTCACGGAAAATTCATTGTAATTTTGCACCCTTAATCTTTTTTAGCATGCGAATTGAAAAATTTCAATACATCAGAGAATTCAGTCAGTATGAAAACCGTGAAGTAACCATCAAAGGGTGGGTGAGTAATAAACGCGACAGCAAAGGACTTGTATTTTTAGTAATGCGCGATGGCAGCGGGTTTACACAATGTGTGGCCGACGCCGCAAAATTGAGCGCCGAACAGTTTGAGGCTGCAAAACGCCTTACCATGGAAAGTTCTGTAACCCTTACAGGAACTGTGGTTAAAGATGAACGCCAGATTGGTGGTTACGAAATGCAAATTTCCAATATCGAAATAATTCAGGTTGCAGATGAATACCCGATTTCAAAAAAAGAACACGGTGTTGAATTTTTAGTAGACAACCGTCACCTCTGGCTGAGAAGTAAAAAACAGTGGGCGATGATGCGCGTCCGTAATCGCGTAATTTTTGCGATTCACAACTTTTTTCAGCAAAACGATTTTCTGCAAATGGATGCGCCGATTTTTACCGGCAACGCCTGCGAAGGCACATCAACTTTGTTTGAAACCGACTTTTATGGCCGTCCCGCTTATTTAAGTCAAAGTGGTCAGTTATATGGTGAAGCACTGGCATTTGCACACGGCAAAATTTATACGTTCGGACCAACATTCCGCGCCGAAAAATCAAAAACCCGTCGTCACTTGTCTGAATTCTGGATGATAGAACCCGAAATGGCGTTTTATAATCTGGACATGAACATGGACCTGATCGAGCAATTTTTAAAATTTGTGGTGGCAGATGTTACTGAGTTTTGTAAAGAAGAACTCACCATTTTAGAGCGCAATACCGATTTTCTGCAAAATGCAATTAAAATGCAGTTTCCAAGAATTCATTACGATGATGCAGTGGCCATTATTCGCGGTGAAAAAGATGTAGATGGAAAAAACAGTATTGTAACGCTGGAAAATGATTTGAAAGAATTAAATGAAAAAATTGCCGGCTTACAAAATGAAATTACCGAACGCGAAAATAAAATTGCTTCCGGTGCTTTAAAAGCAGGTGAAATTAATTTTAATAAAAACAAAATCGATACACTTAAAAACGAAATAAAAGACTTGCAGGAAAAAGCAGATAATATTCCACAATGGTTAAATTCTGCAAGAAATTTTGTGCACGGCAACGACTTTGGTGGTAGCGATGAAACAGTTTTGACACGTTTATTCGCCTGCCCAATCATGGTGTACAACTGGCCTGCAGCCGTTAAGGCATTTTATATGAAGCGCGACCCGAACGATCCGCGTTATGTAAAAGGTGTTGACGTTTTAGCACCTGAAGGTTATGGTGAAATAGTTGGTGGTGCCGAACGTGAAGACAATTATGAAATGTTGCTCGAGCGTATTAAACATGAACAATTACCGGTGGAAGCATTCGACTGGTATTTAGATTTACGCAAATACGGAACCGTTCCGCACGCAGGTTTTGGATTAGGTTTAGAACGTATGGTGTTATGGATCAGCGGCGCAACACATATCCGCGAAGCAATTCCTTTCCCACGTTTTTACGGTCGCCTCGAACCATAATCAAATAAAGGGATTTATCATTGTATAAGCAAGTACGGGCGAATCAACATTCACCCGGCTTAGCATGCCTTTTTTATCGATATATCCTATCGACAAAATCCCATTCCCCAATATTCATTATACTTGCATTGCAAAAACCGCCACAATGAATACCATACCTACCGTAAATCTCGCCGATTTTTTATCGGGCGATGCAGAAAGGAAAAATAATTTCGTACAAAGCCTTGGTAAAGCATACCAGGAAGTGGGCTTTGTTGCCGTGCAAAATCATGGCATCAACCAACAATTGGTCGACGATTTTTATAAGGCAGTGGAACAATTTTTTGCCTTGCCCGATGAAGTGAAACTGCAATATGAAGTACCCGGATTAGCAGGGCAGCGCGGATTTACCTCTTTCGGAAAAGAACACGCAAAAAACAGCAGCGCAGGCGATTTGAAAGAGTTTTGGCAAATTGGGCAAACCATTGAAGATGGTGAAGTGGTTGCAGATAATTATCCTGCAAATGTTAAGGTAAAAGAGATTGCAGCATTTAATGATTTGGGTTACAATTTATATAGAGGATTTGAAAAATCAGGTCGCTCATTATTACAATCGCTTGCGTTGTTTTTGGGGTTAGATGAACATTATTTCGACGAAAAAATACATAACGGAAATTCCATTCTCAGGGCAATTTATTATCCGCCAATTACGCAGGAGCCTGCCTCTGCAATTCGCGCCGAGCAACATGAGGATATTAATTTAATTACCCTGCTGGTAGGCGCTTCTGCCGACGGACTGGAAGTGATGGATACTGCAGGAAACTGGGTTGCCGTTAAAACCGCTCCAACCGAAATTGTTGTGAACGTTGGCGACATGCTGCAAAGGCTTACCAATAACGTTCTGCGCTCAACCACCCACCGTGTTGTAAACCCGCCGCGTGAAAAATGGCATACACCACGTTTTTCAATTCCATTTTTCCTTCATCCGAAATCAGAAATGAGCCTCAATTGCCTGGCCGATTGTGTTACCGAATCCAATCCGCTTGCATACGAACCAATTACTGCCGGCGAATATCTGGATGAACGTTTAAGGGAAATCGGGTTGAAAAAGTAATTTTTAGCCTGTCACATTTTGCCATTTTTTTGTTGCTTTTATATGGAGCAAGTGTTGTACCTATGCAAATCGAAAAAGATTTCTGCTATTTTTGCCTAACCTAAAATATTTTTTAAAACCCGAATTATGAAAAAATTAATAAGCCTACTCAGCTTTGTTGCCTTATTAGGCACTGCAAATGCACAAAAAGGAGTTGTAGATGTTGTTGGATTGCACCTTGGTTTACAAGGCGGATTTAATAGTACCTGGATTCTGAATCAAAACAATTATGGTTTTCAGGAACTGGATTATTCCAGAACCTTTGGTTTTTCAACCGGATTGGCAATTGGATATAATTTTACGAATACCATGGGTATTCAGGTAGACCTCAATTATGCAACCATGGGTCAGGATTATTTTGATATATCTAAAGACTTTTGCAATATCGATGCAAACGGTGATAACAAACCTGAAAAAGTTGAAACTTACCGTTACGTTGGATTAAACTATGTGCAAATTCCAATCATGTTCCGTTACCAAAGTACAAGAACAAAAAAACAAATGATTTCTTTTCACGCAATGGCAGGTCCTTCTTTCGGATTTTTATCTGCAGCAAGTATGAGTTATGAAGCCGATACTGCATTTACCGGAACGATATATACTATTCCTGGTGAAACAATTGACTATATGGTACCTGAATTTTCACTAACTGCAGAAAATGAATCAGCAGATGCATATTTTTCAGGTTTCGATTTAGGATTTACCCTCGACCTCGGTGCAGATATTTTTGTAACTAAACAATTATATATTACACCTGCTGCAAAATTTTATTACGGATTAACAGATATTAATTCTGCACCAACAAGAGAAAGAAGAAAAGATATCGAAACTACCGATTATACCGGCGCTTCAAGAAATGCATTTGGTGGTATATCAGTTGGTATTCATTATTTATTAATCGCCGATTAATTTATTCCTGAAATAAATTTATTGAACTTACTATAATAGAAAAAGCCGCGTCTAACTAAACGCGGCTTTTTCTATTAATAATATTTTCTGATTATTCTACAACTACATTCGAACTTACAACATGTCCGTTGCAGCTAACTTTTACCATATAAACACCTGAACTCTGATTGCTTAAATCTACAGGAACTGCAATTACACCATTTGCATTGCTGATGTTTTTGCTGTAAACCTGCTGACCAGTAATATTTGTTACAATAATATCTACTGCATCAACCGGTGCTGTATTTAATTCTACAGTAAACATTCCTTCGCTCGGATTCGGATAAACTTCAAATGAATTTAATGATGAAATTTCTCCTATTGATGAACAAACTTTTACTTCAACTTCTACACCTGATCTAACGCTCGGGCAAGCAAAAATGCTGTTACCTGTTACGTGCCAGTCGTAGAAATAATACCAGCGTGATTCATCAAAACTACTGTTGGTAATACTTACTAAACCATCAACATTATACGGATAACTTGTTCCTGCAGTACTGCGTTTTAATTTCGGAGAAATATCGCCAAATGTTGCAGTATTAGTAGCATCACTTGTGCCTAAACGATAGTTGCTGCCAACCGGAATATCAAATCCTAAATCAATAACTGTTGTTCCTGATGGAATATTTACGGTTAATGAATTTACAACAGTTCCCGCTGCATTGCGCACTTCAATAGTACGATCGCCCGGATAATCAGTATATACTTTTACACTTTCTAATGTAAAATCTTCTAACACATCAAATACTTCATATCCGTTATAAGGAGAACCTGTGCTGTAATCAGAACCCTCATGGTTTGGCTGACCAACATAAGTGTCAATTGCACTGGTAATTTCAGTTACATTCTCAGCATAAAAAGAAGTATTTTCAAATAATGCTGCTGTAGTTAATGTTGAACCTGTGCCTAATAATGTTCCACCAACCGGAGCATTATACCAGTTAATAACACCATCACCTGTTGCAGTTAATTCAGTTGCAGAACCAATACAAACTACATCAGCAGGATCAATTGATGCCATTGTGCTTTCAATCATTTCTACAACAATAGTATCAGTATAAATATCACCACATTCACGTTCAACAAAACAATAATATGTACCGGGTTCAGTAATCGTAATCGCATTTGTTGTTTCACCACTCGACCAGTTATAAGCTGTTCCAATTGGAGAAACACTTAATTCAACAACTTCGCTTGCACAAATTGTTAAAACACCTGTTTCTAATTCAGAACCACCTGTTGAATTAATATTTAATTCAGTTAAAACTTCAGGTTGTTCAGTTAACGTAATTGGAACTGCAATTACGTTATTGTTATCACTTTCTTCAATATAATTTCCGTTAGGGTCAATTTCAACAACAATATAATAATCGCCGTTACAAACACCTTCTGGTAATACGATTTCCATACCATCAAGGTAGTAATCATAAATATCTAAATAACCAACAGAAATACCCTGATTGGTAATAGCGCAATTATATCCGCCACCACCTAAACCGTAATTTTCAATAGTATTTGTTACAACAGTACCATCATCTTCACGACAATAACCGTAGTTACTTGGAGAAGCACAGTTGGCCAAATCCATTAAACAAAATCCCATTTTAGTACCGTAACCAAGTATCGGCCATTCGGTAGGATCTTCTACACCATCAATTGGTTTACGTAAAGTATAAACACCCCAGTTGTCAGTATGGAAGTGACCGTGGTCAGGGTGGTAAGTCATTGTTCCCGCAGCTTTTTCCCAATTGGTCATTGTTTCACCGCTTTTATGATAAATGCGCTGATTAATAATCTGTTTTGGAGCAGAACCGTCGTCACATAAACTTAATCCGCCCGGACTGTAAATCGTATCGCCACCACATACATAATAGTCGGTTGCTACAACGCGCAACGGGCCGTGGCCGATGTTTGGCGTACCAACACCCAACAAAATCTGACCAGGGTTTTCAACCGTGTTTTCAGGTTCTGCAAGATGGTCGTAAGAAGCTGTCATGTCAGGTAATAAATCGCAATCATTTGTTCCGTCGAGACAGTGACAATCCGTTGCATTGGTTACGGTGCACTGATTGTAAGCTACAAATGGCGCCGCAGCCATAAAAAGGAGTAATAATTTTTTCATATTAATTAGTTGATGAGGTTAATGCCTTTTTGAAAGGTGACGAAAGTTAACAATATTTTAAATATGTCCCAAAAACCTACAGGTTTATGAGATTATTATGGCAATTATTTTATTAAATAAGATGTCACAAAATGGCAATTTATTTGCAAAAAAGCCGGCTCGCCCATCTTCACAAAAAGGCATAAAAAAACCCCGGCAACTTTCGCTGCCGGGGTTGGTTGTAATGTTTTATTTAATTTCCCAGGTTTCTGAACCACGAATCAGTTTATCTAAATCGCCTTCACCTTTTCCTAAGGCAGCGTTTAACTGTTCGTTCATCAAATCCTCATAAGTAGCACGTTTGTCGGTAGCATAAAATACGCCGAACGGACGAGGTAAATGACCGTCAATAGCAGGGTTATCAAAAATTCGCGCTAAAATTTGCGCTTTATAAATATCAGTTTCATCGTGAATCCACAAATCATCTTTCGTATAACCGGCATTCAAATCTACGGCAACAGGTGTAAATCCGTCTAATTTAATACCCCAGTTATCGGTTTCGCCAAATACTAATGGCTGACCGTGACGCACAAATAAATCGTTTGTTTTTTTGTTCGCTTTTTCAGTAAATACCTCAAATGCACCATCATTAAAAATGTTACAGTTTTGGTAGATTTCTAAAAACGATGTGCCTTTATGTGCATTAGCACGAATTAACGATTCCTGTAAATGTGCAGGGTCGCGATCCATACTTCTTGCAACAAATGTTGCATCAGCACCAAGTGCTAAAGCAGCAGGATTAAACGGATGATCAACCGAACCCATTGGTGTTGATTTCGCAACTTTTCCTAATGGTGATGTTGGTGAATATTGTCCTTTTGTTAATCCGTAAATTTCATTGTTGAACAATAAAACGTTCACGTTAAAATTTCTGCGTAATAAGTGAATCATGTGATTACCACCAATTGATAAACCATCACCGTCACCTGTAACAATCCAAACACTTAAATCAGGACGCGCAGCCTTTAATCCGGACGCAACTGCAGTAGCGCGACCGTGAATACTGTGCATTCCAAATGTATTGGTATAATAAGGAAAACGCGAAGAACAACCGATACCCGATACTACAACAATATTCTCACGCGGAATACCCAATTGTGGTAACACAGTATGCACCTGTTTTAAAATAGAATAATCTCCACAACCGGGACACCACCTAACTTCCTGGTCAGTCGCAAAATCTTTCGCCGTTAATTGAATCGTTTCGCTCATAATATTTTTTTATTTTTTTCCATTCACCGAAGTGAATATTTTTAATTTAATTTTTTTTAATCAATTTGCTGTTGTATCAAAATGAACTTTAAAAATTCTCATTCCATCTAACCTCAAAACCGGCTGTTTAATCAGCACATTAGCACATTAGCACATCAGCACATCAGCACATTATCACATTAACTCCATAATCGCCTCAATCAACTCACCACTCGTAATCGGTGTTCCTTTAATTTTATTGTACGGAATAGCAGGTATCATATATTTATCTCTTAATACCTTCACTAATTGTCCGTTGTTAATTTCAGGAACAATTACTTTATCGTAGCTGAATAAAATTTCACCTAAATTTTTAGGGAAAGGTTTTAAATAACGAATATGTGCGTGCGCAACTTCATAACCATCGGCTAATAAATGGTTAACAGCACTTTGAATTGAGCCGTAAGTTGAACCCCATCCAACAACTAAAACTTTTCCTTTTGAAGGACCACTCTCAATTGTTTGTAATGGAATATAATCAGCAATACGTTCAACTTTTTCTTCGCGCAATTTCACCATAAATTCATGGTTATCGGCGTCGTATGAAATGTTACCTGTTTCATTTGCTTTTTCTAAACCACCAATGCGGTGTTCCAAACCTTTGGTGCCCGGAATTGCCCAAGGGCGACTTAGTTTTTCATCGCGTTTGTATGGTAAATATGGCGAACCATCTTCAATCGGTTTAGCAAATTCCACTTTTATTTCAGGAAGGTCTGCCGATTTCGGGAATTTCCAAGGTTCAGCACCATTGGCAATATAACCATCGCTCAACATCATAACCGGAGTCATGTGTTGTAAGGCTATGCGGCACGATTCAAATGCAACATCAAATGCATCACTCGGACGAGCAGCAGCAATAACCGGCATCGGACATTCGCCGTTTCTGCCGTATAATGCCTGTAACAAATCGGCTTGTTCTGTCTTGGTAGGCATACCGGTTGACGGACCTGCGCGCTGAATATTCACAACCACCAACGGCATTTCCAGCATTACTGCAAGACCCATCGCTTCACCTTTAAGGGCAACACCCGGACCTGAAGTAGTAGTTAATGCAAGGTGACCACCAAAAGCGGCGCCTATTGATGAACAAATGGCAGCAATTTCATCTTCTGCCTGAAAAGTGCGCACACCAAAGTTTTTATTCGCAGCAAGGGCATGTAAAATGTCCGATGCCGGCGTAATAGGGTATGAGCCTAAAAACAATGGTAATCCGCATTTTTTACTGGCGGCAACAAAACCCATGGCGGCAGCCTCATTACCCATTATACTGCGGTAAGTGCCCGGATCCAGTTTTGCAGCTTCCACTTTATAACGAGAAGCAAAAACTTCAACGGTATCAGCATAGTTATAACCGGCTTTCAGTGCGCGCACGTTGGCTTCCAGCACATCCGGTTTTTTACTGAATTTCGATGTTAAAAATCGTTCAGTCGATTCAAGTGTGCGGCTATACATATAGTATAAAAAGCCGAGCACAAACATATTTTTACAACGATCCTTCTCCTTCACACCCATCGTGATATCGGAGAGGGCTTCGCGGGTAAGTTTCGTAACGTCAATTTTAATAACCTGATAGCCATCCAGTGTACCATCTTCCAGCGGATTGGTTTCCGCATTGGCGAGGCGCATGTTTCTTGAGTCAAAACCATCTGTATTGGCTATTACAATAGCGCCTTTTTTCAGTGCGTATAAGTTCACCTTTAAAGCGGCTACGTTCATGGCAACCAGCACATCACAGGCATCGCCCGGCGTGTAAATTTTGCGGCTGCCAAAGTGTAACTGAAAACCCGAAACACCCGGCAAAGTACCTATTGGTGCACGAATTTCGGCAGGAAAGTCAGGAAATGTGGCCAAATCGGCCCCTAAAAGTGCAGTGTTAGTTGTAAACTGCCCACCGGTAAGCTGCATACCGTCACCACTATCGCCGGCAAATTTGATGACTACATCTTCAAGCGTTGTAATATTCATATTTAATTTCAATTGTTTCGGTGGCCATATCGCCAACCGCTTCGGGGCGCTAAGTTAAGGAATTGTGGTAACAAAAATGGTGATTAAATAAAAGGAAAAACACAGGCAACTAAAGGCAATTTGGGGGCATGCCGCAGTGCCTTTTTCCTCCGAAGCAAACATCCTGCTGCGGCACCGCGCTTTACGCTCCAAATCCTCTCCCGCAGAAAAAGCGGGATGCGGGTTTTCCGCTGCAATCGCTTGCCCGGGGTTTTGAGGTCTTTTTTTCGTTTTTCGGCGACTGCAAATTTGTCAGAGTCCCTAAAACCTTCCAGGTTTAAACCTGGAAGGTTTTAGGGACTCAAAAAGTAGCATTAATAAATATAGCTTAACCGCTTACACTTTTGTTACAATTATATTTTGGATTTAAAATCGAAAATTTAAAGGGCAAAAGTGCATGAAAAAACCTTCCTGTAAATTTGTCAGATTTGTTTTTTTGATTTTTGCTGAATTACCAGTCAGAAAATATCATTAAAAGCTTCAGTCAATACTTTTAATTGCTGATTAAATTAAAATCAGTTTAAACTTAACTCAATTAAATTTTTAAGTATGGCTTTAAAATTTGCATAATTAAATTACTATGAAATTTGATTGCCTTTTTATCGGGTTCTTTTGTATTAGTGAGCAAAAAAGTTCTCATCCATCCGTCAGAAACTATGAAAATGGTATAGAATGCATATTCCCGGGCCTGTAAATCAAAACCGGAATGAAATAAGTGCATTTCATCAAATGCTTTAAATGCACCATAAATCATTTCCTTTCTTCGTCCCATTAAGTTCCTATATGATTTTAGCAGGTTGGGGTACTGACCAATCGTTTTTGGCGATTCCACAAATAAAAATCGATACTTTACTGCTAACTGAAATATTTGTTCAATATTAAGCATCAGCAAAGCATATATATCCTGTTCAAGTTGCGCCGGGATTTTAGCAGCCTCAATTATTTCATGGTCCAATTGGTCAAATATGGACATCAATAAAATTTCTTTTGTTTTAAAATAATATCGAACATGCCCGTCGCTTATCTGCAAACTTTCCGCAATATCTCGAAAGCTGGTTTTATTGATACCCTGCTCATTAAACAAGGTAACAGCATGTTTTAGAATCTCATTTTTCAACGGGTAAGAAAATTATTTTGCCTGTAAAATTACGGAAAACAGGTTTAATGAATTTGAAATACCTATAGTAAAGCACAGTGCTCAGCCAATTAGCCCGGTATAAATACCTTTTAAAAAAATTAGCTCATTTGAGCTAATTTGTAAAATATTATGTACCTTTGCCTTAAAAAAAGCAATGCAAACGAAAATAAAAATCACCGACACCTTTGACTGTTCACTAGAGCGGGCCTTTAAAACACCTATGCTTTGCGATGTTACAAAAGTTCATACCGGTTTTGGGCTAATGCCAAAAGTTATTCAAACTACAAACGACGAAAATTGGGGCAAGCCGGGCTCAAACAAAAAGGTTTTTGTAGCAAAATCGCTCACACATAAAGGTGGGTTTGGCTCTGTAGACAATGTTATTGAACGCATTGAAAATTCCTATTGGAAAATAGAAATAAACAACTTTCAGGCTTGGATGCTTGGATTTTACAAGTTTGTAGGCGAGTGGAAAACCACTACACTTGAACCGAATAAAATTAAAATCGAATACACCTATACCATGTATTCAAGAAATCCATTATTATATCCATTAAATTGGCTATTTACCAATATTTTTTGGAAAAAATATATGCAACATGTATTGGAAAACATAAGGCAGTTAACAATCAACAATGAACCTTATTTATACGCTTAAAATAGGCTGAAGTTTTACATCCGGTTCTGCTGCAGCACAGCGCTTTACGCTGCAAATCCTCTCCAACGAAGCGGATGCGGGTTTTCTACTGCAATCGCTTTCCCGAGGTTTGTGTGTAAATATGAAGCTACCGCTAAAGAAATTGTCGGAAACTATATTTAAACCTTAATATATTTAATACGTATTTCTAAGGGTAAGTATTAAATTTATTAAACATTACATACTGAAACTTACCCTTGGCATGGCTACTAATAGATACTTAATTTATTTACATAACGAAATTTATCGTTCTGAACAACAATAATATAAATACCGTTTAAAAAAATATCAGCAGAAATTGAAGTGTTAATATTTTCTATTTTGTCGTTGAAAATTAGTTGCCCGGTAATAGCATAAATAGAGATATCGGAATTAATCATTTTATCTGGAATGTTAATCGATATTACATTTCCGCTATATGTCGCAGTAAGTGTAGACACATCGCTTTTAATTTTTCCGGCATAAATACCATGCCCACAATCAGTGTTAAAGGCATAATCTTTAATACTAATAAATTCTACGGAATCAATTATGGCGTACCTCATCCATCCATGGTAATAACAATTATCAATATTTAACCTGAACCCAAGTAGCAAGTCTGCTTCAGTAATTGCAGGCGATTGTGAAGAAAAATGCCAATCTTCAATAATAGATGATGCAAAATCACAATCCACCTCCCGATGTTTTTTAGTAATACCTAAATATTGACCGGAAACAAATTGTGCTGAGGAATTAATTAAATAACCTGAATCTAATCGGTTAGCCCAGCAGGAACCATAAGAAGGGTCCACGCCAACTATAGCATTTCCATCACCCACCGGAATCACACCAAACTGATCAACAGTATAGCAGTGGTCATAACCCAAGGTAGAGTCCCAAAAATGCGATTTAGTAAAGCGGAAATCATTATTGCCATCTAAATCCAAATCAATAAGAATATCATCACCATAAACTAAATCCGGATTAACATCTTCATAAATAATTTGTGCGTTTATATCGTTACTTATTGCCAATAATGCAGTGGCAACGGAAGAATATTGTAACACTGAAAAAGTCTTATTGCTCATTTAAGGTTTGGGGCATTAAACATCAAATATAATATAAATCCGGCTTGCAATACATTGCCTTGGCTTTTTAATGATGTGAGGTAAAGCCTAATTTAAGCATTTTATAAAATTCATTTCTATCTGCACTATCAGGAAGTCCTGATACTTGCCCATCTCCTAGTTCTATAATAATTAACGCTCCAGTTTTTTGTCGGGCTATGTCCATGCTGAAAAAATTACTTTCCACGCCTTTTGCAATTTCCTCAAATTCTATTATATCCGGCTTAGGGAAACTGTATTCACCCTCCTCCCAATAGTTATATATGCCTACCAATTTTTTATTGAAAAAAAATAACCGATATTCTTCTGTTAATGGCATCCCGCTTTTTGAATGAATGGTTAAATCGTTAAGTTCCACAAACTCCCTGATTACGATTCCTTCGTTTAAATATTTGTCGCGGAGTTCTATAAGTTTACGTATCGATTGTTTTAGTTTATTTATGTCAGAAGCATGTTTAACGTAACACGCAGTTTCCCAATGGTGTTTTTCAGATTTCACATAGTCCTTCAATATAACAGCTTTATCTCCAAATATTTTCGATTTTTCTATTAAGGTCTCTATACTACTTTCATCTTCATAGTTTTCAAAAATCGTATGTGGCGTTCTACTTTTAATAAATTTTAAACTATCAGGCAAATAATGGCAATTTTGATATTCTTCAACTGTGTTAATCAGTTTATAATTTTTTGACAATAACTGATTATAAAGTATTTTATATTGCGCTGGAGTCAACATCCAGCCTCTATAAATCACGCTGGCTATTTCTTCATTTTGTTTTATTCGGTTGGTTGCAATTGACCATCTGTCGGCACTTATTAAGTCGTCATAATTAAACAAAAGTGTTTTAAATCCATTTTCACTTGCCGAAACAAATTGGTCATTAAAATCCTCATCAACCAGATTCGATTGAATCGGATTTTCACAAAATAGAATGTGTGGTTGCATTGACATTTTTTTATTCTCTATTTTAAAATTAAAATATTAAATCATGTCCAATAATTTGACTAATGCTCAAACTGTTTTTATTAATGACAATATCCTGAATTTGTGTGTTAATGACAAATGATATTCTGTCTCTGTCCGTAAAACATAGAAAATATGTTGAGGTGCCAAGTGAAAAAACAATACGATTTGTTGTTAGGCTAAAAACTGTTACCTGCAAATCCACCCCAAAAAGAAGGAAATTATGCTCTTTAATATATAAAATTTCCACCTCAATGCTGCTACTTTGCCAACCCAAGTAGTATTTAGAATTGTTTATTTCAACTGAGGCAAATTTATGGTTGTATTCATGGCTAATTAATTTATAAATGCCAGGCGCGTTGTTAAATTCAATTTCATCTATATAAGTTATTTTCGGAATCATTTGGTTTCTCCAAAATTTTAATCTTGTTAAGAATTTATTTCTATTTGCGATGTCCGAAAATTCTGGTTTCGTGTCATTTTTCTAAGATATATGAATTCAACCGCCATTTTAACATACATTTTCTTTGTTATTGCTTGCTTTTAGCATTTAGTATTTTTGTTAAATCTTTTTTAACTTTCAAATGTGTAAATAGTATTGGTACATTTAATTTAAATTGTTCTTTAATAATTGTAAAGAGCACTAAATTGTCTTTTAAAATAAAGATATAATAAATTTTGAAGTTGGAGCTTATATTGAAATCCGCATCTGCAGTGTAAACCATTACACTTTTAAATGCTCTGTATTCAGCAAAATTCTCCTCTCTACTATAATTGCTAACACGTATTTTAATATCCGGAAGTTTAAAATTGCTGATAATTTTTATTAATTTCCTCTCTGTAGCTTTTCTGTATATTACATAAGCTCCAAAAATGGTAATTACAAATAAAAGGTTATAAAAAATTCCAACGTGGCCCTGATTGCGAATTTGTCCAACATATATTAGAAGAGGTGCAATCATAAAACACCCAAATATGAAATAAACTGCTATGGTATCAATTTTATTTAACCAATTTTCTTTATAAACAAGCTTTTCCAGCTTCACGCTTTCTTCTAAGTTTAATTGGTTTAGTATTTTCATTTGATGATAAATTTTGTCTGAGATATGGCTTTATTGGTCTTAAAACTCTTAGTTTGATATGTTGAAAATAATGGGTTCTACAATACTTAATATACTAGAGCTGTCTTTAATGATTAATTATTTGTAGTCTATTACATTGTGTTGTGATTCCTCACTTAATGGCGATTTGAGCTCTTGTTCAGCTTGCGATTTGCTTAACCTTGTTCGTTCGCTGTTAGGTTGTCTGAATGACATTAAAGTGATGAATAAAACTGTAAAGCAACAAACTGATTGGGTTTTTGGCATTGGTCTTATTTTGTATGTATTAGTTTGTTTTTTTATTTAAATTGGCGATACACCACTTCCAAATTTGTATAAATGCATTTTATTTTTACTTTCAACATACAAAAATACAGTTGCTAAGGCAGGGTCATAAAAGTTAAGGTAATACCATGTGTTGGATTCAAATTCTACCGGACAAGTTTCATAATCAGTGTAGGAGTCAATGATTATTGCACTAACAAAATCATCAATACTTTCAGCCGGGGTATCATTAAGGTCGTTTTTATTTTCAATTGAATCAACAATAACTTCTCTGTTATTTCCAACTTGTAAAAAATGTATGGCAACGGTGTCGGCGCTCCATTTATAATGACCATTTGCTTTGTCGAAATATATTTTATCCGGCCAATATTCCTGCACCCCTTCCACACCGGGATTATAACATTCAAATCGCTGTGTAACGATATACTCAGCAGGTAATCCATCTTCGTCTAGTTTTAGTATGGTCAGTTTTTCAAATTTTATACCGTTTGTCATCCCGTTCGAACTTTGAACATAACGGTCGTTGATTTTTAATTTGGCATTGTAAGCCGACATGATAATCATTGCCCCAATAAGTCGGCAACCACTTAAGGTAACTACCAAAGTGGAAATTAGAATGATATTTCTAAATTGTTTTTTCATTGCTTAAAACAGATGTTTATCTCTTTTGCAATACCAATCAGGATCGCAATAGGTAATTTCACATCCTGCATAATAATAGTTTTTTTTATCCAATTTTCCAATTGGGTAGCCATAAACAACAGGAATAACTTTATCTTTTTTACCACAAATCGGGCAATGATTGTTTTTTCGAACTTTATCGTATTTGCAAGGTGGTGGAAACTTTAAATTAACTGTCAGAATTGTATCGGCAGTTACTGTAAGTCCCCTAAAAATAGTATCGCCATAAATAACGTAATTTATCCTTAAATCATATATGCCGTTTGGGATACTGTCAATTTTAAAATTGCCATCAAAATCTGTTGCTGTTCCTATATTTGTGTTTACCAACAACACGTTCGCGTAGGCTAACCCCCTTTTTTCTAACCTGTCGTAAACATGTCCCTTAATCACACCCGTTTGTCCGAAAATGTTGAGGTGGGTTAGGAAGAATATTATTGTTAATGTGAAATGTTGATGTTTCATGGTCCAGCGATAACTTGGCTCATGTTTATTATTGGATTTATTGCTCACTTAATTGTTTTATTTTCGCAGTTATCTGATTATCGTAATCTTCTAATTGGGTTGCATATTGATCAGTATCCTCCGAAATTGCTTTGCAAATTAATTCATAACTCTTTATTCTGAGTTCACAATATTCCCTCAAAATTCTATTCCTTGTTCTAATTTCCAGGGGTAAATCCAATTCGTTAAAGCTATCAATAAGTTTTATGTTTTCTTTCCAGTTGTAAATGCCGTTGTTTTTTAATTCGCTAATTACTTGTTCGTTCGGTGTGTTTGCCGGCAAATTAAAAACTGCTAATGCCTTTGTTTCCATTGTAATGAATTCTTGAATTTTTTTATCATAGATTCCAATGTCGTTTGGCATTTTATTAAAAACTACAAATGAGGAAACCAAAATTATAACAGTCATTAAACCAATGGTAGAAAATTCCAATTTTTTATTATCCGGCTTTTTAACACTTGGAATAAAAACATAACCAATTACCAGCCCGCTGATTAATCCTCCCAAATGCGCTGCATTGTCAATTCCACTGTCCGGCTTCAATCCATTCAGAATATTGTAACCAACAAATATCCCAATACTGGTAAGCAATGCTGCTCTTGCAGATTTTTCAATCAGGTTCGTGGTGAGCATGGCAAGAAAAACGCCATACATGCCAAAAATTGCACCTGATGCACCTGCACTAATCGTCATGTCGTGCCACCATAAACTTGCAATGCTAGCTGCTATTCCTGTTAACAGATAAGCTGCAGTAAACCTGGTTTTACCTAAAATCGGTTCTAAAAGTAAACCGATGTAAAGTAGCGCATACATATTCATTAATAGATGAAGAACTCCAATATGTAGAAAAAAATTAGTAATAATTCTCCAGGGTTGTCCTTCCAAAGTAATTGGTCGAAAGTTGGCTCCCCATTTTATTAAACTTTCATTATCAGGCAACATAAAATTAACACCTGAAATAACCATTAAAATAAAAATTAGGATATTCAGATTTATTAAAATAGGGGTGATGAAATAACCATCGGTGGGCTTAAAGATTGCAAAACCACCCGTTATTTTTTCTTTTGTTGTAGCCGGTGGCTGGTTTAATACATCTTGTTCTTTTGAAACTAAATCCGGTTTCAGGGTTTCGTATTTTTGATTTAGTTCTTCGAGTGAAAATGTGTTTTTTAATTCATTGAATGTCGAAATCAAACTTTCAATATTTTTCTTATTCTTACCAAAGTCAGCCATTTGGTTGCCGGTACATTCACTTTTTAAATTTGCACTTTGGTCTTCAATTTTTACTTTCACTTCTTCGCTCCATGAACTCATTGAGAAGTTTGTAAAGGCAATAAAACCTGTTTCACTGGTGTAGCTGATATTCCACTCCAGTTTCCGGGCCGCTTCAAGCATTATTACTAGAAATTGTTCTGTTGTAAAGTTGTCCAGAGGTAAGTCCTCAATGTGTTTTGGAGAAAGACCGAATGCCATAATTATAAATTCTGGTTATTAATTGTACTGTTTAATAAAGGTGTTTTCTAGAGAGCAGAACAAACTACTCTAATTTTACTGCTATATCAAAACTAACAAAATATTTTCAAAAAAGCTATAGTAGCTATTGGAAAATAGTGAATTGGAATACTGCAACTATTATGTTCTCGCTATGCCGGGTTCAATTATAAATATAAATAATACCCCATAAAGAGGTACAAATACCAAGTAGAAAAATTAAAGTTAATTGTATGCGCACAGAATTGGAATCCGGTTTTTTAGAAATTCTAGACTTGAATCATGATACTATGCCATTCACCTTCTTTGTTTAATACGAACATCTTCAACATACTTTTCAATATCGACTATTTTTTCAAATTCCTCTTTTGGCATTGAAAAACATAAATACTCATTGTTATGTTTACGGTTCATAACAATTTCAAATTCAATTCTATTTCCTTCAATGGCGTTAATTAAATAACCTTTTTTCACTAATTCTAAACTCCTTAAATAATCGTTTTTTTGCTCTGATTCCGGTATTAAATTAAGCTGATTATTTACCAGTGACATTAACTCCGTATCATTTATATAATTTGTTGAAATTATATAAAATGCATTTTCAAAAACTCTGTAACTTTTATCCTGAACTCCAATTTTCAGAATTGCTCTTGAAAAGGTTTTGTTAATAAAAAGCATGCAGATATCTACAATATTTCGCCTTATGATGTATTTCTTTGAGGCCATAAGAGCTAAAAGTCTTTTCGAAATTTCCGGATGTTCAGGCTCTAATAATGCTAAATATTCTCCAACATGTGTAAAATATATTTCAAACCAGTTTTCATGCAAACCTTTTTCAATTATATCCCAATCATCAATAGTAATCTGATTAGTGGTTTGAATTAACTCAAACGTATTTATTATTTTGACTAATTTTTCGCGGTTTATTTTATAAATATAACTTAAATCGCTATTTGAATAATATTGGTCAAGTTTTGATATTACATCAATTGAGGATTTAAATAATTTCATAGGATGATACTTTAATTTAAATACGAAGGCTAAGTTCCAATTTATGGCATTATTTACTTTTTGTGAATGTTGTCTATCTAATTTATATAGAAAATAATTCTGCGCTTGTCATATCGTTAATCTAACTTATTCATTTTGCAATTCGATTTTAAATTAGCAAAAGGGGGATAGCAGAACATAAAAACTTTATCTAAATTTTATTCCTTGTTTTTCAAGTTTGTCTGCCCCGGGTAATACTCCAATACTATCAATTTTTCTTGCAGCTAATTTGTTGTGGATATAATATTTTAATTTTCTTGATGTAACCTGTATTTCAGTCCAATCCCACAAATTTACCAACCCGTTTGTTTTATTAGTGCCTTCCCATTTTAAAGCTCCCTTTTCGTTAAAATGACCAATATGTGATTGATAAAGTTCGCCATTTCTAATTCCACCAAAGTATAGTTGTATTAGTCCCCATCCATCCGTTGAATAACGATAAGTATGCCCATTGCAACGTTTTGGGTCAAGATTGATTTTCCTAAAAATAGGTTTCCCTTTATGCCTCGGTGACCAAAGTTGAAATGTTGTTTCGTATTTGCCCGCATTAACCAAGTCGAATTTTGAAGATATTTCTTCAACTGTTTTGTATTGGCAAATCTGTTGTTCATGTGCTGAACTTAAATCGTAAATATGCAGATCTGTTTCTTTGAAAATGAATTCAAGGATTTCTAGTTTGTCTTCTTTATTTGCGTAAAAGTTGTAATTCATTTTTAGTGAGAACGAATTGTGTAATCTAAAATATCTATTCCAAGTAACCCGAACTGCTTCCTGGATTTTTGATGAAGTTAAATGTTAAAAACTAATATTAAACAATATTCACCATGCAGCGAACTGCTGCATACCGGAATTTCCGGTGCTGATTGGCAATGTTAAATCCCATTATTAAGTGCAGCAATTTCCGTTTTGATATTGTCAGACAAAACCGCACTATAATTGCTTTTTGTTGTCATAATTGCAATGAAATTATCTAACTCGTCTCGTATATAATCCTTTTTCTTAATTTTTAAGTTTTTGGAATTTGAAAATTCAGCAATATATGTCTCGTTAAATCCATCAAAGCGAATCTTGGTTAACGTTTCCAAATTATAAGTTTTAATAAAGAAATCATTAACGACTAATTTGTTGTTGTCAATTAACAATGTTGCTGTGATTTTACCTTTTATTATTAAGTGTTGAACTGATACGGAAAGGAGCATAATTGCAACATAAGTTACCAGAAAATTTGTCGAAAACCATTGGTTAATTAGATTAAGAACTAAATAAAGTAAAATCACAGGAATTGCTAAAATCAAATTTTTTATAGTAAAGGGCGACGTTGCTTTAACAAGTTGTAATTCATTTGAAATTGCCCTATTTGTAATGACATACGTAGCATAAATATTAATGACTTGAATAGCTACAAAAACGATTCCAAAATAAATCGGAAAATTGGGTATGTCTAAAATTATAGCAGAGACAAATGCCCCCAAGTAAATTGTGTTGGTTATGATTTTTGTCGTTGTCATTTTTCTGACTGTTTATGACCGGGCATGCTATTGCTAATAACGTTTTTAAGCCTTACGATGTGACGGCAAGTTAACAATAAAGTTTGTGTTTTGTAAATTTTATAGATAACGATTAATTTTCAGACCTGTGTATCGCCAGCTATTTTGGAAAACTACTATATATAACTTATTCGTAAATCGGTCTGCTCAATGAGCACCCTTTTTCAAATGAGATTCCTTCATGATATATTAACTATTTAATTAAACTTTGCAAATTAATTGATTTAGAATACATACCTGAGAAGCCAAGAAAAATTACCAACCTATGAGAAAATGTACATTTACTACTTATCAAATTACAACCTAAGTAAAAAATCAATTGGGCAGTAAGCTCTCATAGCCCGGACTGTCCCGATAGCTATCGCATAGGCGTCAACCAAAAGTGTTCATTAATTGGTTAAAATGTTCAGTGGCGTTGATTCTCTTACGTTTTTCATGGCAACAGTAATAGATGATTTGTTCTATCGTTTGGAGGCTTAAAACAGCGGTGTAAAATTGGCCATACTGTTTTATAACAAATGATGCGAGTTTTACTTTGCTGATTATTTTTTTATGTTTTTTATAAGCCTCAATCTTAATTGGTAGGTAAATGTGAACCTCAAACCATGCAATATAAAGTAGGATCATGTATAACACAGCTTCGATTCGTATTGTGTTTATTTGATCATTCGGTATTATCGATTCAATCTTAATACCTGTTTTCCAACTTTTAAATAATAGTTCTATCTGCCAGCGAGTACGGTATAAATCTGATATGTCTTGTGCCGTACAATCTGATTTATTAATGTTGGTTATAAAAATTATATACCCTAAAGCAGTATAAAATTCTTTTGAGTGATTTAGCCGTTTATCCCTATCCTGCCTAGCTTTGCGGATTTTTCTTTCTGTTGTTTTGCTATCCAGCTTTATTGCCACCAACCTTATTGGTAACTTATTTGTTTTGCCACAGAGCAAGTTTATATCAACATAATTTTTTCTCTTTATCAATTTCATTACTGATAGCTGTTCCATCGTTTTTGGGTCATACAAATTGGTATTAAAGCGTTGCCTGCTTATAAAGTAAATACCTGTAGCAATCATTTTTTCAAAAACTTGCAGCGAGTAATATCCTAAGTCACGTATTACTAAATCACCTTTTTGGCAATATCCAATATGGTTGCCGATAAACATTGTTCATTTGTTGTAAATCCAGTTATATTAAAATGTATATAGTCCTGTAATTGCATTCATAACAACGTTGATTTTTGCAACTGATTTTTGCTTGCCTTTACTATAATTGCGGAAAAAGGCTATTCATAAAGTCCGAAGTTTAATTGCCGTGCTATCTTGCAAATAAACATTACGAAATAATTTGAACTTTCCCTTTTTAGTTGGTGCACCTAAATGTTTAGTTAAAACGAGTTGGAGCAGTATTTTTAACAAATTAACCCAAGCGGTATTCATCCTTTTGAAAAGGGCCTGTTTGCTTACTGGCTGGCCTATTACACCGGACAAGGCACTTGCCCAACTGGCATAACTTTTTTCACTTTTAGCTACCAATGCGAAAAAAGATGTCAATAAATGATACGCTTTAATTTTACTATTTTGATGCTTTGCAAAACCCGTAAGCCGGGCTTGTCGAGAAATTTCAGCATTACTTATTAAGCCAACTTTAGTATTTTTGGCTTGTGGAAAATGGGTTCGTTTTTTTTACTAGACATATTAATTACGAAACTCGTTTTCCATATTTATTTGTACAAGCTCTAATGTAGACCAATCCACGCTCCTGGCGTTTTTATTGTACAATTTAGTTGACGCCTATGCGATAGCTATCGGGACAGTCCGCATCCCGTTTTTTCAACGGGAGCGGACTTGGAATGGAAGGCCGGAACGAAATGTGATGGCGTGGAGGATGTTGATGCTCCAAATAATAAATAAGCTGAATCAACTAAGCATGATCAGCTTAAGTGAAATTAAATTTATGTGGTACCAGAAAATTATTTAATACGACCCTACAGCTTTTTTCACCACTCGATTCATAAAAGCTTTATTTGCAACTGAATTAAATCATCATAAAAGCCTTCAATTACTGAAGTTTATTTTTTTTTGGGCTTACAATTTTTCCTTTTGTTTGAGGTAATATTTTTTTAGCATTTGTGGAAGAAACCACTTTTTTGCCTGTTTTTGCTTCCAGTTCTTTTAAGGCAACTTTGGCAACATTTCCACCTTGTTTCGCAACTTTTTTACTTGCTTCAAACGTTTCCGGATTTGTAGCTGCTGAAATATCTTTGGTGGAAGCTTCTGCTAACATATTTAATATGAGTTCTGTATTCGTCATATTATCACGTAAGTTTTCTTTTTTTAAACCTTTTAAAATTTTGTATTCTTTTGTCGTTTTATCCGACCAGGTTTTGGTAATTATATCAGTAAGTGTGGCAAAATGTTCACCTTCTTTTAAACCCCTTTTTTTCCACTCATCAGTTAATTCTTTACGGATTTCAATACTTTTTAAACGTTGGTTAATCCAATTTTCAGAATATCCCAGTTCCAGGTAATTCTCCATTGCTCTGTCAATACTTAATTCAGGATCTTGCATTTCATCAAGCCTTTCCGATGCAACTTTAGCCAGCCAAAGTTTGAAGGTTTCTGCTTTAGGCGAAGGAACCGACTGTATGAGTCTGAAAAGCTGTTCTGTGTCCGCTACATCTGTTTTATAAAATTTGCCATCATTGGATTGCATTTTCAGTTGACTACAGTTTGTAGCCAACTGACTTCCCTCTGCTTTCAGCCTGGTTTTTAATACACTCCAATACTTTCGAGGGTTGGGGCTGTCCGTTAAAACACCAATAACATCTACTATTGAAATATACCACTTCTCTTCCTCCTCACTCCAAACCGACCGAACTTGTTTTTGTTCGAATAGGTTAATTGCCGTTTCTTTTTTCATTAGGTTAATATTGCCGTTGTGTTATTTAATAAATAAACAAATTGAATTATCTGTTTATTCAAAAAATCAATAGGCTAAGATAACTTTTAATGATTATATTTATAAGTAAAATAAAGAAATTAAATAGCATACTGTTGGCTAATAAACAAGCTGAATCGGCGCTTTTGCATTGCCCGCAGAATCAAAAGCGCTTAAACTCGAATAATAAATATTTTAAGTTATGCTAACACGTATAACTGAAGAATAGTTACAATATCAAATGCTTACTTCAATACGCCCTTACATCTTTCTTCTCTACCCAATTCATAAATGCCTTGTTTGCAACTTTGTTTCCGCCGGGTGTTGGATAATTGCCCGTGAAATACCAGTCGCCCAAATTTTTAGGGCAGGCTAAATGTAAACTTTCTACCGACTGATAAATTACTTCAACCTCAGCGCGAATATGTTTCGCTTTTACGATTTCGGCAATTTTATTTGAGATTTGATCATCGGTAAACTGATCGTATAATTTTTTTACGGCGTTATATGATTTTTCGTTGCTGAGTTTGGTTACTTCAACACATTCATCATATACTTCCTGAATTAAATGTTCTTTTTTATGTTCTTTCAACAACGCAACCATTGCTCTGAACGCCACAAAATCTCCCATCTTACTCATATCAATTCCATAACAATCGGGATAACGAATTTGTGGTGCCGAAGAAACAATTACAATTTTTTTCGGATTTAAACGGTCGAGAATGGCAATGATACTATCCTTTAATGTTGTGCCACGAACAATACTGTCGTCGATTAAAACTACTGTATCTTTTCCATCATTAACCTGTCCGTACGTTACATCATACACGTGACTCACTAAATCGCCACGGTCAGAATCGTTGGTAATAAATGTGCGCAGTTTTACATCTTTTAATGCGAGTTTTTCTACACGCGGACGTAAATTTAAAATACGTTGCAACTCAGCCGTATCTAATTTTCCGTTGAGTTTTTTTATTTCCTCCGATTTATAATTATTTAAATATTCCTCAATTCCTTTTACCATGCCGTAAAAAGCTGTTTCAGCAGTATTGGGAATAAATGAAAATATGGTATTATCGAAATCGTAATCAACAGATTGTAAAACTCTTGCTGTTAAAAAGCGACCGAGGTTTTTTCTTTCTTCGTAAATTTCTTTGTCGTTGCCTCGCGAAAAATAAATGCGTTCGAAACTGCATGATAATTTTTCTTTCGGCGGAATTACCATTGCTTCTTTAACAGCACCTTTTTTCTTAACGATTAAGGCATGCCCCGGTTTTAATTCATTTACTTTTTCGAACGGCACATTAAACGTTGTCATAATTGCGGGGCGTTCACTTGCTGCAACAACAACTTCGTCATCCTGATAAAAATATAATGGGCGTATACCGTTCGGATCGCGCATTACAAATGCATCGCCGTGGCCAAACATACCGCACATGGCAAAACCACCTTCAAAATCTTTTGAAGCACGTGTTAAAATGCGCTGAATATCTAAGTCGCTGGCAATTAAATTGGTTAATGTTTTATTGTCGTGATATTCTTTTCTTTCGTCAAACAATCGTTGCACTTCATCATCGAGAAAATGCCCGATTTTTTCCATTACGGTTACTGTATCGGTAAATTGTTTTGGGTGCTGGCCAAGTTCCAATAATTGCTGAAACAATTGCTCATTGTTCACCATATTAAAATTGCCGGCTAAAATCAGATTTCTGGTTATCCAGTTATTATCGCGAACAAATGGATGTACACTGTCGATATCGTTGCCGCCAAAAGTGCCGTAACGTAAATGCCCCATTAATACCTCACCGGTAAACGGCACATTTTTGCGCATCCACTCTGTATCGTTATACAATTCAGGGTTTTTGCGTTCAATTTTGCGGGCCTTTTTAAATACTTCTTCGAAAATATCCTTAATAGCCGATGGTGCAACACTGCGTTTGCGGTCCAAAAATTTATAACCCGGCTCGGAATCTATTTTTATGGTGGCAATACCCGCTCCATCCTGACCTCTGTTGTGTTCTTTCTCCATCAACAGGTATAATTTATTCAACCCATACAAAGGAGTGCCATATTTTTTATGGTAGTAGGAGAGTGGCTTTAATAAACGAATGAGGGCTATGCCGCATTCATGCTTGATTTGATCGCTCACAAATAAATGTTTCTGAAATTGAACCGCAAATTTACTCAATTAACGG
The DNA here is from genome assembly GCA_016706255.1 of Bacteroidota bacterium. Classification (NCBI taxonomy): domain Bacteria; kingdom Pseudomonadati; phylum Bacteroidota; species Bacteroidota bacterium. The sequence continues at coordinate 244,742 of JADJJZ010000006.1, forward strand.
CTTAAATGTCTCATAAAAACATGAATAAGCAGGATAAGTTCCCCTTAATACGGTAATTACACGCTTCGGGTTGTGTATAAGAAAATTACAAATGGTGTAAAACCTTTGTGCAGTCAATAAACAGCGGAAAAATACGAGTGGCTTTTACAATAAACCTTTTATCAGGTCATCAACGCCAATGCCATCGGCTTCAGCCTTGTAATTGCGCACAATGCGGTGACGTAATACCGGAAGGGCTACTGCTTTAACATCTTCAATATCAGGAGCATATTTGCCTTTTATGGCAGCATGACATTTAGCACCTAAAACGAGATATTGAGATGCCCGCGGACCTGCACCCCAGCTTAAATATTGATTTGCCTTAGGGTCGGCTTTGTCGGTGTTTGGACGTGTTTTGCTCACCAGTGAAACGGCGTAATTCAACACGTTATCGGTAATTGGAATGCGGCGCACCAGATGTTGGTAGCCAATTATTTCTTCAGCACCGATAATTTTATCGAGTGTGATTTTTGTATCGGTTGTGGTAGATTTTACAATGTTTAATTCAGCATCAAAACTTGGGTAATCTAAAATGATGTTGAACATAAAACGGTCGAGCTGGGCTTCCGGTAAAGGATAGGTTCCTTCCTGCTCAATCGGGTTTTGCGTTGCCAATACAAAAAATGGCAATTCAAGTTTATGTAAATGTCCGCCAATGGTAACATTTTTTTCCTGCATGGCTTCCAACAAAGCGGCCTGGGTTTTTGGCGGTGTACGATTTATTTCATCCGCTAAAATAATATTGGCGAAAACGGGACCTTTTAAAAATTTGAAATTGCGGTTATCATCCAGAATTTCACTTCCTGTTATATCACTCGGCATTAAATCCGGTGTAAACTGAATGCGTTTGAACGATAAATGTAAAGCATCGGAAATTGTTTTAATCAATAATGTTTTTGCCAGTCCGGGAACCCCAACCAACAAGCTGTGACCATCAGCAAAAATGCTCATCAAAACATTTTGCACCACTTCATCCTGACCGATAATCACTTTGCCGATTTCCGATTGCAGCTTTTTAAAGTCAGCCGCCAGCGAATCGATAGCTTCCACATCATTTTTAAATTCTTTCATTCTGCTATTTTAATACAAATCAAATTAATATTCAGTCTCTAAAAAAATAATTAACGCTAAATAACATTAATTACCTGCTGTTTCGAGCAACATATTCAAATCTACACAATCGCCGTAAGCAGGGTCAATTTTAATATATTCGGTTGCTGCTTTTTCTGCCACCCATTCGCCCATTATAGCCACTTGTTTTTGAGATAAGGCTGCGTTTTGAATTTTTGCATAATCATCAATTAAATTTAATGCATGCGGATCGGTTTGGTCGTTAAGCATAATAATACGCAATGCTTTTTTACCGTCAGCCGTTGTAAAAGGTACCACTTTTGAAACCTCACCCGGTTTTAAATTTTCGATGGAATAATAATCGTCAGGTGATAATTCGGAAATTTGAAATGTACTTTCTCCGCTTTGTGGATTCATTACAGCACCGCAAGTTTTATTGGTGTTTTCATCATCGCTGTATTTTTTTACGGCATCACAAAATGTAATGGTTCCTGCTATAATATTTGCGCGAATACTATCCAGTTGTTTATTTGCTGCAACAAAATTTAAATTGGTAACAGGTGGCATAATTAAAATATGTCTCAAACAAGCTTTGTCGCCCTGGCGGCTTTCCATTTTAATAATATGATATCCAAATTCTGTTTCTATTACCTCAGATATTTCACCCGGTTGTAATTTAAATGCAGCTGCTGAAAATTCGGTAACAAATTCTTCACGGGTTTTGCATCCTAAATCGCCGCACTGATCTTTTGTTCCATCAGAGGAATAAATACTTGCCAGACTACAAAAATCTTCACCTGCTAAAATACGTTTACGAATATCTTCTGCCTTAGCTTTTGCAATGGCTTTTTGTTCGGCATTGGCCTTGGGAATAATAATTAATTGGGCATATTCAATTTCTGCATTGATGAGTGGCAATGAATCGGAAGGAATGCCATTAAAAAATGCTTTTACTTCGGTAGGGGAAACTGATAAATCGCCAAAAATATTATCCTGCATACGCTGAATTAATAATAAATTGCGAACATCATCTCTGAATTCTTCTTTAATTTCTTGCACCGACTTACCGTAAAATTCTTCCATTTTTTCCTGTGAGCCGAATAATGAAATAAAATAACGGATACGATTTTCAATATTACTTTCCACCTCATCGTCGGTTACTTCAATACTGTCTTTTGCTGCCTGAATTAGCATCAATTTTTGGGTAACTAATTCCTGCATTACCTGGCAGCGGTAATCTTCTGGTACATCACCTTTTTGTAATTGTTCAAAGTAAAACGATTCTACTTCGCTCATTAAAATAATTTTGTCGCCAACCTGACCAACAATTTTATCGATAACAGGTTTATCGGTTCCTGTTTGTGCAAATAAGGTAATTCCGATTACTGTAAGTAAGGTGGTGAAAACCGTTTTTTTCATTGTTCTTTTTTTAAAAATTCTGCGTTGTCGCGTTTTAATCCTTCTGTATAAATATCCTGATATGTTTTATCCAGCAGGTCTTTTTTTCGTTTATTGATAATAATATTTTTTATGCCTTCCTTTAAATAATCGTAAGGGCCGATATCGCCGGCAAGATGAAAATCTTCCACCTTTACAAAATACCTGCTGCTGGTGTCGCTATAGGTAATCGGCGACTTAGTTCTGAACCTGCCGCCACTATACATGTCGTAAGGTAACAGTTTAAACAAATCGTCTTCACTCAGCCAAATCTGTGTGTTTAATGAAAAACGTTCACAGTTAGCCGCACAATAACGTTCAATCGGGTAGCGATATTTTTCCAGCCCTCTCGAAAACCAATATTGTATGGAATCGGCAGTTTTATTGCTGCGGGGTGAAACGGCGTAGGCTAGCTGGTAAATGTCGGTTTTTAGGGTAAAATCTTTTTTGTTGCGCTCGAAATAACTTTTTATGGAATCTTCCACTACAATGGTGTCCAAATTTTCGGCAAGCCATTGGCGCTCATACGCGTAAATAATTAACGATTCTTTATAAGCTTCAGCTTGTTTGTTGATATTGGCGAGGGCAGATTGCAGGTTATCTTCTGCAACGCGTAAAATGAGGTTTTGTCTCACCCAGTTGTCGATGTATTCGCTCACAATCCGGGCACTGTCTTCAGGGGTTGTTTCGTCGTTTATTAAACCTGCGATATCCGAAACATATAAATATTTGTCGTACACTCTTGCCAGTGGCTCTTGGTTTTTTTCAGGCTTATGCTTGTTGCAACCAAGAGCCACTATGCTAATAAAGAGTGCTATGTATACATTTTTAACGTTCAATTGATTTTTATCGAACCATTGAGTTAAATACTTTTTCATTTACAACAACCGGATATTTTTTATGGAGTTCTTCAATCCATTGTTTTTCCAATTGATCCTGATATGCAGAAATTACATATCCTCTTGCTTCATCCAACGTTTTTGGTGTTGGAGGAACAATTTTATTTATTTTCACAAATGTGATAGTGCCATCAGCATTTAAAATATCACTGCCAATACCAGGTGTTTTATTTAATGCATCCACATTGCTGTCCTGACCAGGTAAAATAACCGCTGTTTTAACAGTAACTAATTGTGTGGAGTCAACATTGTATTTATCCATGATTGATTTATCAGAAGCATTTTTGCCGGCCATTTTTCTAACAGCTTTTGCCGTTTTAGCATCAGCAACGGTATAAGTGGTAGCATCAATTCTTTCTTCCCACATATATTCTGTTTTATGTGCTTCATAATAAGCAGCTAAACCAACTGAATCGGTTGAGCCTTTGCTCCAGATTTTACGTTCTAACATGGCAAATAATGGTAAGCCATCGCGGTATTCCTGTAATAAACGTTTGAAGTCGATATTGCGCTCACTTAAATCGTATTCAATTAAAGTTTGCTCCAATGCCTGGGTATATAATTTATTATATTTTTCTTCAATGTTTTTATCGCGGGAAACACGTTGATTGATTTCAATATATGAAGCCATATCAGCCTGTGTAAAGCTGCGGTTGCCGATAGAAAACATTACTTTATTCATGCCTGCAGCAGCATTTAAATTCCAACTGTTTTTTACAAACGATGAATCTAATTTTGCCAGCAATTCTTTTTTGGCATCAACATTTTCAGTAAACGGATATTTTGTTTTTACTTTCTCAACAAAATCGGCGCGCAAGGTTTTGTATTCCGGTGAGCGTTCAATTTTTCCTTTTAATTCGTCTTTTACTTCAGCGAATGTACCATTTGGTTTTCTTTCGATTAAACGAATAATGTGAAATCCGAAAGCTGTTTGAACAGGAGCGGAAATATCACCCTGGTTTTTTAATGCGAAAGCAGCTTCCTGAAATGGTAATACCATTTTACCTGTAGTAAAAGGTTCTAAGCGACCGCCATTAGCAGCACTCACTTTATCTTCAGAATATTTTCCTGCTAATTCTTCAAATTCAGCACCACCTTTTAATAATGCATAAATACTGTCAGCTTTTGCTTTAGCTTTTGCAATTTCAGGTGCTTTTGCATCTTTAGGTGTTTTAATTAAAATATGTCCAACGGTTACCATTCCCGGTGAAGGGCGTTCTTTAACTACTTTAATAATATGGTAGCCGAATTTAGTTTTAATTACGTTGCTGTATGTGCCTACAGGAGTTTCAAATGCAGCATTTTCAAAATTTGCATCCGGAATTTGACCTGCTGTAATCCATCCTACTAAACCCGGATCGTTAGCATTGGTTTTATCGGTAGAAATTTCTGCAGCTACTTTACCAAAATCTTCACCTTTCATTAAACGTTCACGTGCAGCATTCAGTTTTTTAATTGCGCCTGTTGTATCTGCACCCGGTGCATTTGCATCTATGGCAATCATAATATGATACACCAAACGTTCTGTTTGCGAGCGGTTATACATTTTTAATGCGGCTGCTTCCAGTACTTCTTTATCGAAGTTCGATTTGATTAACTGGTCGCCATATTTTTGTAATTCTTCTCTTACTTTTTCGGTTGTGTCGATATGTTCGGCACGTGCTTCGGCAACTTTTAATTTGAAGTTGATGTAGAGGTCAAGATATTCATCCAAACTTGCTTTCGAATAATCGTTTTGTTTGTCGGGATTGTTTTTCTTGTAAACGTAAAGGAATTCCTCTTTTGTAACAGGTTGGCCATCTACGGTAAACAACACTTCATTTCCACCCGGAGTTTGTGCGTTTACTGATGTAATTAATAACATGCCGGCCAGCAGCATTAACGTCTTGAAAATGTTCATTTTCATATGTGGTAAATTATATTTTATAGGTTTGGTTTGCGTAAGGGACTGCAAAGCTAATGATTATTGAGTTTTAAGCAACATTGCGGTAATTATATTGCTTTTGACTGTCAATCACCAGGCCTCCTGACGGTCCCGCACTGCCGCCTAACAGCAAAAATCGTGCGTGATTAACGGCATTTTATACTTACCTTTGGCGCTTTAACAAAATTTAAGTCATGTCAATTTCAAAAAACAAAGTGGTTTCCTTAACGTATGAATTGAGGGAAGATAATGCCAGCGGAGACCTCATAGAAGTGGTAAATGCCGATCAGCCATTTGTGTTTCTTTTCGGCGCAGGCGGCTTACTGCCTGAGTTTGAGTCAAATCTTGAAGGAAAAATTATCGGAAGTAATTTCGAGTTTCAAATTCTTGCAGCCAACGCATACGGCGAATTTGATGATACAGCAATGGAATATGTTCCAAAAGACATTTTTATGATTGATGGCGTTTTAGCCGAAGATCTGCTTGAGGTAGATAAGGTAATAAACCTGCGCGATCAGGGTGGTCACCTTGTGAGAGCTCGTGTTGCAGAGGTTGGTGAAGCTGAGGTTTTACTGGACTTCAATCACCCGCTTGCCGGTGTAAACCTCCATTTTAAAGGTGGAATTCTCGATATCAGAGAAGCTTCTCAGGAGGAAATTGATCACGGCCATGTGCACGGTGCCGGCGGTCATCATCATTGATAATCAATAACTTACATGTAAAAATGCCATTTTGGATATCCGTTTGATATTCGAAATGGCATTCAATTTGTATTAATAACAATACGGCTGAAAAACAGCTGTTTATTTGCGTGTACAGTAGTTTGTACTATAAATTAGCCGTTCTGCCCCCATCTACAGGTAAATTGATACCATTGATATAAGCTGCTGCCGGTGATGCTAAAAAAGCTACGGCATTGGCAATTTCACTTGCCTCCCCAAATCGTTTCATCGGAATTTCGGCTAGCATTTTTTGTGCAATAGCATCTTCAGTGCTTTGGGTTTTAGCGGCATTGTTGCTGATGATGCCGGTTAAGCGTTCAGTTTTGGTGGCTCCCGGTAATACATTGTTTACAGTAATGTTAAATCCACCCAATTCATTTGCCAAGGTTTTACTCCAATTAGCCACGGCAGCCCTAACGGTATTTGATACGCCGAGATTAGGTAATGGTGCTTTTACGGATGTGCTGATGATATTTATGATACGACCGTAACCGGCTGTTTTCATTTCAGGTATTACCGCCATTGCCATAATATGGTTGCAGATGAGATGTGCATTAAAAGCGGAAAGAAACTGGTCCTCCGTTGCTTCACTCACTTTTCCCGCTGCCGGTCCGCCGGTATTATTGATGAGAATATGTATGGTTTTGGTGTATTGCTGTAAAAATGTGTGCACCTGATTTTTTACGTTGTTGGGATCAGCAAAATCGGCGACGATGTATTGGTGGTGCTGACCGTTTTGTGCAGGTAGTTCAGCTATTGCCTGTTGCAATTTATTTTCGTTGCGTGCAACAAGAATTACTTCAGCGCCAAGGGTGGCTAATTCCATAGCACAGGCTTTACCTATTCCCTGCGTGCTGCCGCAAACTATTGCGTTGTAATTGTTCAGACTGATATTCATTATTCTTTATAAATTTACTTCAAAATTAAACAATCAAAGATATGGCAGTAGCAGCACCTTTTAATTTAAAAAAGTGGATAGATGAAAACCGACATTTATTGAAACCACCGGTAGGTAACCAGCAGGTATATAAAGCCAATGAAGATTTTATTGTAATGGTTGTCGGCGGACCGAATTCAAGAAAAGATTATCACTTTGAAGATGGTGAAGAATTATTTTATCAGTTGGAAGGAGATATAACGGTTGCCATTCAGGAAGATGGTAAATCACGTGAAATTGTGATTAAAGAAGGTGATATGTTTTTATTGCCACCAAATGTGCCGCATTCTCCGCGTCGTCCGGCAAATACAATTGGATTAGTGATAGAACGTTATCGCACCGAAAAAGAATTTGATTCCTGTATGTGGTTTTGTGAAAAGTGTAATCATAAATTACATGAAGAAACTTTTCCTTTAAAAGATATCGTAACACAATTACCGGCCATCATGAATTCCTTTTACGCCAACGAACAACTCCGCACCTGCGATAACTGCGGATACGTGATGGAGCCACCGAAGTGAGTGGGATGATGTAAAGGGGAACGCAGAACCTGACAAGCGGGTCGCGGATTTTGGTGGATGCACGCTGATGGGATTTGGAAGTGATGCTCGGTGATTGGATGGTGGGAAAGGGGGAACGCAGAACCCGACAAGCGGGTCGCGGATTTTGTTGGATTAACGCTGATTGGATTTTGGAAATGATGCTCGCTGATGGGATGATTTAAAAAAAGGGAACCTGCCTACCGGCAGGCAGGCGCGGAACCCCGCCAGCGGGTCGCGGATTTTGGCGGATGAACGCTGATTGGATTATGAAAGGGATGCTCGCTGATAGGATAATGTAAAAGGGATACTCGTTGATCGGTTCATTTGAAAGAGATTGTTTGAGCGGATTTGATGGGATTGTTGGAGGGAATAATGGTTCGCGATTAATATATTTGGATTTACGGAAAATGATTTTTAGTGAATTTGTGAGGGCTGAATGAATATTGTGTTGAATGAAAATTTGTGATGATGGAATATTTACACAGCGATATCACGCAAAAAGTGATAAAAGCGTATTACAATGTTTACAATAAACTTGGATACGGATTTTTGGAAAAAGTTTATGAAAATGCCATGGTTATTGAATTAAAATCCATGGGGTTAAAAGTTGAACAACAGGTAAAAATAAAAGTATTCTACAATGGCCAGGAAGTAGGATATTATATAATGGATATTGTTGTTGAAAATATTGTAGGTGTTGAAATAAAAGCATGCGAAGCATTATGTGTAGAACATACCTATCAATTAATAAATTATCTAAAAGCATCACAAATTGAAGTTGGATTATTATTAAATTTTGGAAAAGATCCTGAAATCAAAAGAAAAATTTTCCGAAATAAACTAGACACCAGTTTCTAAAATCAATTAAACATATTCTTCGATTTATCGAAGTCATCAGTTCAAAAAAAATATTACAAAAAAATCAGTTTAAATCAGTTCATATCACCACCCCACATTTCGGATGATTGTTCAAAAATTAATAAACCAAAAAAATCAGTAATAAATCAGTTTATTTCACGCCCGCTTGTCGGGGTTCATCTTTCTAAAACAAATCAATCAAAATCAGTAAGAATCAGCGATCCGCCCGCCGGGTTCCGCGTTCCAAAAAAAATAAACCCAAAAAATCAGTTTAAAATCAGCCAAAATCTGCGACCCGCTTGCCGGGTTCCGCGTTCCAAAATAAAAAAAATCAGTTTAAATCAGCCAAAATCTGCGACCCGCCCCGCCGGGTTCCGCGTTCCAAACTATGCTTAAAATCGACATCCACACCCATATCATCCCTGATAAACTCCCGAAGTGGAGTGAGAAGTTTTTGGATAACAGATATATTCATCTTGATCATCATTGTCCGGGATGTGCGCGGATGATGCAGGGGGATAAGTTTTTTAGAGAAATTCAATCCAATTGTTGGGATGGCGAAGTGCGTATTCACGATTGTGATGCCACGGAAGTTGATGTGCAGGTATTAAGTGCCATTCCGGTAATGTTTCATTACTGGGAAAAAAACGCACAATATGCCTTGGAGACTTCCCGCTTCCAAAATGATTTTATTGCAGAAGTTGTTTCGCGACATCCAAAACGATTTATTGGTTTAGGAACAGTTCCACTCCAAGACCCTGAATTAAGTATTCAGGAAATGACGCGTTGCGTAAAAGAATTAGGATTGGCTGGAATAGAAATTGGTTCGCACGTAAACGATTGGAATTTAAATGCGGAAGAATTATTTCCGTTTTTTAAAGCAGCTGCCGATTTAAACGCCGCCATATTTGTCCACCCATGGGATATGATGGGAAAAGATAAAATGAATAAATACTGGCTGCCCTGGCTGGTGGGTATGCCGGCTGAAACATCACTGGCTATTTGTTCGATGATATTCGGTGGTATTTTTGAAAAACTCCCACACCTGAAAGTTGCATTTGCACATGGTGGTGGTAGTTTCCCGTCTACAATCGGACGTATTGAACACGGTTTTAATGTGCGGCCCGATTTAGTTGCAGTAGACAATCAAGTAAATCCACGCAATTACCTCGATAAATTTTATCTCGATACCCTTGTGCATGATGAAATGATGATGCAATATTTATTGAAATTATTCGGACCAAATCAACTCGCACTTGGCAGCGATTATCCCTTCCCTTTAGGTGAACATCATCCGGGAAAACTTATCGAATCGTTAGGGCTTGATAATTCCATTCAGGAACGTTTGTTAAACGGTACTGCATTGGAATGGCTGGGTGTTAAAAAAGAACAATTTATTTAAGCTGACGACTATCGGAAGTGTAGTTTTTATGCTGAAAATCATACTATTTTATTTCCGGCAACGTTGTAGTGCTGAACCCAATGGTATGTTTAAATACCTTCAAATATTATTTTTAGGATTGAGTTTGATGTTTGGCAATACCGCTTTTTGCCAAACAGGTAATGATTGTGCACGTCAGGATGGTATATACAAGCGCAAGCAAACTGTTGATGACTTCGGTAGATGGCAGCAATATGCATTAACTATTGTAAAAACTGATAGCAGTTTTCAACTAATAATTGATACTAATGCAACAACAAAGTTTCTATATAAAAAAGTAATAAACGATAATTTAAATTTACATGTTTATCAAAAACGTTCTAATAATGATTTGTATTTTAATTTCTTTTTAATTGATGAACTCAATCAGGTCACAGTTTGTCAAACTGAAAATGATGACTATTATCTGGATGTTTATTATGCTTGTGGTAAAATATATATTTGGAAAAACAATGGATTGTCAATTTTAGAAACAAACGATAAATTATTAATACCTACTATTTTTACTAATTGTAGAATCGTTGGGGCCGACAGCAATTCAATTTTTATAAAAAATTTTGGGACAGTTAATGTTGATGGACGTATTTGTTATGGCGAAATCTTATTTAAAATTAGCACAAAAGATGTACGATGTATCGTGACACAGTCCAGCAAAAAACATCAAAGTCGATATAATGCTGAACTTTCTAAACTCGTTTATTTATCTACTGAGTATAATATTAATTTAATCGGAATTACAAGCGGTGAAGTAAATTGTGGGTATCGGAGTTTTTACAATTATTCCATTACTTATAACAACGAAATTACTGACACTTTAGTAATAGAAAGTGAATTACCACTACTAGGATTTAACAAAGTTATAGGGGATACCCTCGTGATTGAAACTTATCAAACAACCTATTCATTTTTACACGGAAAAAAAATTGCTGAAATTTGTATTAATGATACGCTAAAGAACCAACTCAATCATGTTATAGGTGAATTTATTTATTTCTACACTGTAGATAATTACCTTTTAGCCGCAAAAAACTATCGATTTGAAACGATAGACTCCCTTTTGTATAATGCAGAAAATGGTGTAACGATTAATAAATTAAACCCTGTTGATGAAGGACTTGGTTTACAAATTATTTATCTCTTCGACAAAAACACCATGGAATTTTTGGGATATCCGGAAGTGGTATTTCGGTAATTACACCTCATCCATCATCATGCCCAAAACAATTTTGACTTCTGCATAATCAAAACCCTTGCCCAATGCGCCGCGCACAAGTGTTAAATCGGTAGTGTCGAGTTCGCGTGCTATTGCTTTTATTTTATTTATTTTTTCAGATGGTATTATTCCTTCGATAGTAGTTTCACCGGTTTCAACAAATTGTAATAAATGTTTTAAAATAGTGCCGTATGACAAACTTCTTGCAAGCGCAATTTCATCTACTGATAAGCCTTCCTGATACAGATGTAAACTTTCTGCAAAAGTACTGCCCTTTGGGGCCTTAATTTTGCCTGCTGTTTTGGTTGGCAGATTTGGAACATATTGTTTAAAGGTATTAACGCCTCTGTATAAATTTATTTCTCCATAACGCACTTCAAAAATATTTTTAAGATGCATCTCTAAAGTGGAAATTAAATCCAACACATATTCATAATATTTTTTGATTTTTCCCTGTCCGTTTATTTCATGCAAATGATCAACCAAAGGCGCAAATATGCGTTGCTGCATGGTATCACCAAACCAGTCGACAGCCTTGGTTACACGTTCATATAATTCATTTGATTTATTAATGTCGTAATCTGCAATCAATGCGGGTAATTTTTCTCTAAATTTTTCTGCAACCTCACGTTGCTCATAAATAGCCTGAAGCAAACGGGTAGTTAATAATATGGCGCCACGTTTATTTTCGAGTGTGCGGTCAGGTACAAATTCGGCAAAAGCTTCCAGTAATTTTACCGGTTTGTCCCAATTAAATGCATCAAACAATTTTTTTTGCTGATAACGTACTTTTTCGGTTGAAATAATATGTTCTAACCGGTCTTCCTGCATCTCCTTTTCGGCAAAAGCAATTATACGCGGGTCGGTGCCGATAGCAGTACCAAAAATGCGTGATAATAATACCATACCATCTAATGTTGTACATCTGCTCAACGCAACATACACCTGCCCCGCAGCAAACGACTGACCAGCATCTATTACCACTTTGTCAAAAGTTAATCCCTGACTTTTATGAATGGTTATTGCCCATGCCAGTCGGATGGGATATTGGGTATATTTCCCAATAATATCTTCAACTATTGCATTTTTATCTTTATTAAACTGATAACGGATATTTTGCCAGGTTTCTTTTTTTAATTCAAAATCTACACCTTCATCGCGCATGGTAACGGTGATGGTATCTTTATGAATACTTTTTATTACAGCAATTTTTCCATTATAATATTTTCGTTCTTCTCCTGTATCATTTTTAATAAACATAATTTGTGCACCTTCCTTAACTACTAACTGCATGTCGGCCGGCAGCGATTTATCAGAAAATTCACCTTCAATAATTCCCTGAAAAGTAACAGCAGGCGTAGTTAACTTTGCCAGCTCTTCAGTATTAATTTTATCTGCTTTATAATTATGTGAGGCAATGGTAATATAATTTTCATCCGCCGGTGGCCTGAAGCCCGGTTCGTATCGGGTTTGCAGTAATTCAAAATCTACATCCGACATGGTATTATTTCGAACATTATTTAATAAATCAATAAATTGTTGCTCTTTTTGTCGGTATATTTTTTTTAACTCAACGTATACTACCGGTGTGGTTTTAAATACATGTGCATCGAAAAAAAACGGACTGTCATAATGTTCCTTCAAAATTAACCATTCGTTATCCGGTGCTACGGGAGGCAGTTGGTACATATCGCCGATAAATAATATCTGTACACCCCCAAAAGGAATATTTTTTTTGCGCACCCCACGTAAAATAGCATCTATACAATCTAATTTATCGCAGCGCAACATACTTACTTCATCAATAATTAAAAGTTCGAGTTCTTCCATTACCTCGCGCTTTTGTTTATTGAGTTGCACTTTGCTGAATAAATTATGTTTATAGGTAACATTTAAATGTCCGCTAAAAGGTGCATTTACAGGAATAAATACTTCAAATGGCAATTGGAAAAACGAGTGCATAGTAACACCACCTGCATTAATTGCCGCAACACCGGTTGGCGCTACAACAGCACAATTTTTTGTAATGGTATTTTTAATGAAACGCAAAAATGTGGTTTTACCACTGCCTGCCTTGCCCGTTAAAAAGATATGCTGACCGGTATAATTAACCAATTCGGCAGCTAAACGAAATTGTATATTGGAATTGTCAGGATACTCCATTTTAAAATCTGTTTTTAAGGATTAAACAGCAGTAAAGCTATAAAAAATATCTGCAACAGCCCCGTTTTAAAGCGTTTTAAACCCTGCATCCGCTGAATTGGTTATTTGTATTGAGCATAAGCGGTTAATTTTTTTTGAATATTTCCGTTTTGGGATTTTATATGGTTTTTTATTGATTATGAGTTGTTTAACTTTGTGCCATGTTACCTCAGTTTGAATCAACATTAGCTTATGCAGAAAGTTTAGATGCTGCAGATGAATTACAATCGTTTAGAACACAATTTCATATTCCTGCTGTAAATAATAAGGAATTAATTTATTTCTGTGGTAATTCATTGGGATTGCAACCAAAAAGTGTACGTGCATTTTTGGAACAGGAATTAACCGATTGGCAAAATTTAGGTGTGGAAGGACATCTACACGCAAAAAATCCCTGGTTATATTATCATCATTTTTTAACAGAATCAACTGCGCGATTAGTTGGCGCAAAACCACTTGAAGTGGTGGTAATGAATTCGCTAACTGTGAATTTAAATTTATTAATGATCAGTTTTTATCGCCCAACCAAGCAGCGATATAAAATTGTGATGGAATATATGGCATTTCCGAGTGACCAATATGCCGTTGAAAATCAGGTAAAATTTCATGGTTTTGATGCCAATGATGCCATTATTGAATTAATGCCAAGAGAAGGTGAAAATTGTATCAGAACGGAAGATATTTTATCGGTAATTGAACAAAATAAAAATGAAATTGCATTAATTATGATTGGTGGTGTTAATTATTATACCGGTCAATTATTTGATATGCAAAAAATAACTGCTTTCGCAAAAAATTGTTCGCCTGAAATTATGGTGGGATATGATTTAGCGCATGCAGCAGGTAATGTAAATTTACAATTGCACGACTGGCAGGTTGATTTTGCCACTTGGTGTTCATATAAATATTTAAACTCCGGTCCCGGCGGAACGAGTGGTGTTTTTGTGCATGAAAAACATGCTGAAAATGATACCTTACCGCGCCTTAGCGGATGGTGGGGTAATGATGAAAAAACGCGCTTTAAAATGCAAAAGGGATTTTTTCCGCAACCGGGAGCAGCAGGATGGCAAATGAGTAATGCACAAGTATTATCGATGGCTGCACATCGCGCTTCACTGGCAATTTTTGATGAAGCAGGAATGAAAAAATTAACGAATAAAAGTTTAGTGCTTACTGCTTACCTTGAATATTTATTATTAAACGGAAAAAGAAAAGATTTTAAAATAATTACACCATCGGATACTACACAACGTGGTTGTCAGTTATCGATTGTGATGGATAAAGATGGTAAAAAAACATTTGATGCATTAACACAAAATGGAATTATTGCCGACTGGCGTGAACCTGATGTAATTCGTGTTGCACCTGTTCCTTTATACAATTCATTTAAAGATGTATTTCAATTTGCCGAAATATTTCATTCGGTATAAATAAAATAACTTTTGTAAAAAATAAAACCACCGATTCGGTGGTTTTATTTTTTTATAAATATTACATGCCCGGTGGCTGATATGCCGGAACTACGTTATCGATTGGTGGAATTGTTTTTAGGTAAGCATAAACGGCTTTTAAATCTTCATCCGGCCACATGCTTAAACCCTGCCAAGGCATTGGAGGCATAATTGGACGTTGATTATCCATACCTAAATGTTTGCCTTCTTTCATTGCTTTTAAAAAGTTTTCTTCAGTCCATGCACCTAAACCACTTTCGCTTGGCGTAAGGTTGGCGGCATAACTTGTGCCCCAAGGTCCAACAGCAGCAGTTAATTGCGGATGCATCAACACCCAATCAGTTAATACTGCTTTGTCGTAAGTAGGAAGTGCAATCGCAGCCTGATGTCCCGACAACATTTTGCTCATATCAAATGCAGGCCCTTTGTCGGTCATCATTTTTGGAGTATGGCAGTCGTTACATCCCCCAACCCCAACTAAAAATGCTCCGCGTTTAACGGGATCTTCTGCAGGTGTGGTTTCATCGGTTGTGGATTTGTGTTCCGTTTTTACAGAACAGCCGTAAATTGTTGCAATTGTGAGTGCAACAGAAAACAGGTAATAGGTTGTTTTTCTCATTGTATGTGAATTTGTTTGAAATTTACGAACAATTTTCATTTTTGAGTTTTATCATCATTTGAAGTGGTAAATAGGTTTATTTTTGCCAAATTCTATAATTTGTAAGTATGCAACATGTAAAAAGTATAGCCATTATGGGAGCAGGGCTCGTTGGGTCGCTGTTGAGTATGTATTTGAAAAAACGTGGATACGAAGTAACGGTTTATGAACGCAGACCCGATTTGCGTAAAACCGGTGCAGCAGGTGGCAGATCCATCAATTTGGCGATTAGTGAACGCGGCTGGAAAGGCTTAGCCGGCGTGGGTATGGAAGAGGAAATCAGAAAAATTGCCATCCAAATGCCGGGCCGTATGATTCATGATGTGCAGGGAAACCTCAGTTTTCAGCCTTATGGCAAGCCCGGTCAGGCAATTAATTCGGTTTCAAGGGGCGATTTGAATATAGCTTTGGTTGATGCTGCTGAAAAATCGGGCATTACTTATCATTTTAATCAGCGGATAGTTGAAACCGATATGGCAGGCACGTATGCCATAATGGAAAACCTTGAAACCCGCGAAACATATAAATTACAACCGGATTTGATTATTGGTGCCGATGGCGCTTTTAGTCTGGTGCGTTATACCATGCTGAAAACCGAGCGTTTTGACTATAATCAAACCTATGAAGCACACGGATACAAAGAATTAACCATCCCTGCAGGCCTAGGTAATACCTGGCAAATTGAAAAAAACGCCCTGCATATCTGGCCGAGAAAAAACTTCATGCTGATTGCCTTACCCAATATGGACGGCAGTTTTACCTGCACACTGTTTTATAATCTCGATGGTGAACAGTCATTCAAAACCCTTACCACAGAAAAAGAGGTGGAAGTATTTTTCAAAACATACTTTGCCGATGCTATGGAACTGATGCCTACGTTGTATCAGGACTTTTTTGGCAATCCAACCGGTTTATTAATGACCGTAAAATGTTTCCCATGGAGCAACGGAAACACCATGCTGATAGGGGATGCAGCGCATGCTATTATTCCTTTTTACGGACAAGGGATGAATTGCGGTTTTGAGGATTGTACGGTGTTAAATGAGCTCATGGAGCAGTATAACGACGATTGGAGCAAGATAATACCGGCTTACCAAACAGCACGTAAACCCAATAGCGACGGCATTGCAGATTTGGCGAAGCTGAATTTTATAGAAATGCGGGATTTGGTAGCAGACCCTGATTTCCAGTTCAAGAAAAAAATTGCGGCTAAGGTAAGTGAAGTGTATCCGGAGCGGTTTATTCCGGTTTATACCATGGTTTCATTCAGCCATTTGCCATATAGTGAGGCTTTAAAAGAATACAAACGGCAGGATGAAGTGCTTTCGGCTGCCCTCAATTTACCCGAAATCAGGGAAAAATGGGACACTATCTACTTCGAACAGATTGCTAATCAACTCTTTAATCAATAAACTAAAAAACCCGCCATTGGCGGGTTTTTTAGTTATATAAGGTTTCAGAAATTAGTTTCCGCCTGTAGCGCCACCTTTTTTCTTAATGTCAACACCTTTTTTAGTGTCACCAACTTTAGTTCCAACGTCTACTTTTTTGTCAGTAACAACCGGAGTGGTAGTTTTAACAGTCGTAGTTGTAGTTTTTGATGTAGTGTTAGCGCTTACTGCGTTTTTAGCATCTGTAAGCATTGTTTGCATGCTCATAATTGAGTCCATTAACATGGTTTTTTCAGCTAAACAAGCGCTATCAGCAGCTTTCATAGCTTTTTCCATATCAGCAAGTTTAGTTGCCGCTTCTTTGTCTGAACAGCTAGCTAAAACTAAGCCTGCAGCCACAACGAAAAATAACATTTTAATTTTCATATTGTTTTGTTTGTTTTTGATTTTTGGAATAGTATTTGACTACAAAGGTATAAATAATAAATATTCATACCTTAATTTTGCAGAACTTTTTAAAAAAAACAATTTATGAAGACTAAAATTTCAATGTTAAGCATTGCGGTTATTGCTGCCTCAACGATGATTTTTACCGGTTGCGGCACCGAGGACCTTTCAACACCAACTATCGTTTTAGACGGTGATTCACCTATGACTGTCGTATTAGGCGACACTTACACAGATCCGGGTTTTTCGGCTACTGATGATGAAGATGGCGATATTTCTGCTAATGTAGTAGTTGATGATTCTGAAGTAAACACCGATGAAATTGGCGAATACGAAGTATCTTATACAGTTACTGACGAAGCAGGAAATACCGGCACTGAAACACGTATTGTTCGCGTGGTTGTTGGTAAATCTAACTACCTTGGAACTTACCAGGTGCACGAAGTTTGTGACATGGACGGCGACGGAATTAAAGGTGAAGCTGGTGTTCCTTACGAAATTAACGATTACACTGTAACTGTTACTGCTGCTGCAGGAGCAAATACTTTGTTATTCGAAAACTTTGGTGCTTACGGCGATATCGTTGTTGTACCGGTTGATTTCTTAGGTGACCTCGACGAATTACTTTCAGTTGACGATTACAACTTACCTGGAACTACCATCTACTTTAACGCAGATGGCGAAATTACAACTGCTACTACCAGCGCAATCGAGTTTACACTTGATTACACTGCGGAAGACACAGGCGTAATTATTCCTTGTGATGCAACTTTCGAAAAATTGTAATAACAAACCTTACTCAAAAGCCCCGATGTCGCTGATGTCGGGGCTTTTGTATTAATATTATTACCTTAGTTGCACATTTTAACCCTTATATGTTTCAATTGCGTACTTTATTCATACTGTTTACCCTTGCCCTGGTTAGCGCCTGCGCTAAAACCGATACCGATAGCCCCGTGCTGGAACTAAATACCGATGGTTCAATACATTACCGCGGCACAACCTATAATGACGCGGGTTTTACAGTAGCTGATAACCACGACTGCAACGTGCAAAACAATGTGGAGGTACTAAATACCGTGGATGAAAACAGATATGGCTCCTATACCGTCACCTACACCGTTGCCGATAATGCCGGTAATCAAACCGAAGAAATCCGTGTGGTAGATATCGTTTTACCGCTTAGCGACTACTACAACCAAACTTGGAAAGCTTACGATACCTGCACATCCGGCAATTATGATTATTACGGGCTGATTCAGGATTGTGATTGTTATGGCAAAAATGTTACGGTTGGAAATATCAGCAATTTCGGACTTTCAGCAGCGTTTACCTTGCCGGTGAGCGGACAATTTTCGCAATTTTTAACCCTCGATACCACAAAAGCAGCAGTTAACTTTTTCGGGACAGCAACCATGAACCCCACAGCAGATTCATTAAAATGGAGCTATTTGATATCCGATTCAATTTCAACCGACGCCTGCACATCTGTTTGGATTAAAATGTAACCTTTTCAGTCTGCAACTTGTTATGTATTTTTACTAAAGCGATATGCCGATAAAAAAACTATTATATTATTTAACATTTTTGTTCATCACCAATACTTTGGTGGCGCAAACCACTAATCGTATTCCCGGTGAAATAATGGTGCAACTATTTAAAGGCGCTTCACCCGAAAATTTTATTCAGCGCATTAACGAAAAAAATAATTTTAATCTCGAATTAATTTCCCCTGCATCTAAAAGATTTAACATCTGGGTTATAAAATATGATACAAATGTTTTTTTGGGAGATAAAATTATTGCTGCCATTTATACTGACCCTTATGTAGCAAATGTGCAGTATAATCACATTACATCTGAACGCTCCATTCCAAATGATACTGCTTTTGATGAACAATGGAATATGTTTAATGATGGTACTACAGGTGGTATTGAAGATGCCGATATTGATGCCGATTTAGCATGGGAAACTACCACAGGGGGCGTTACCGTGATGGGTGATACAATAGTTGTTGCATTAATTGGTGAAGGCGGAAGTTTAACACATGATGATTTAACCTATTGGGTAAACAGAAATGAAATTCCACTCAATTTAATTGATGACGATGGAAACGGATATGTTGATGATTATAACGGATGGAATGTTACCGATGGAAATGGTGTAATACCTGAGCGATATCATGGCACCCATGTTGGCGGAATTGCCGGCGCAAATGGAAATAATAATTTAGGCGTAACAGGTGTAAACTGGAATTTAAAAATAATGCCGGTTTATAATATTTCGAATGAAGCAGAAGCCGTTGCTTCTTATACTTATGCATTCGAAATGCGCGAATTATACGAAAATACCGATGGTGAAAAAGGTGCTTATATAGTTGCAACAAACTCTTCGTTTGGAATTGATTTTGCAAACCCTGAAGATTATCCGATTTGGTGTGCCATGTATGACTCTTTAGGAAAACTCGGCATACTTAGTGTTGGTTCAACTGCTAATTTCAGTGCGAATATTGATATTGTTTTTGATATGCCTACTTCCTGCAGTTCCGATCATCTGATTACTGTTACCAATACCGATAAGGCAGATAATTTATTAAACGCAGCATACGGTGCAGCAAGCATTGACCTTGGCGCTCCGGGAACTTTGGTTTATTCTACTTTACTTGAAAATTCATACGGATTTTTAACCGGAACAAGTATGTCGGCACCACATGTTACAGGTACAATTGCGTTATTATTTGCTGCTGCATGTCCTAAGTTTTTCCAAGATTACGATTACGATCCTGCTGCAATGTCGCTATTACTAAAACAATATATTTTAAACGGCGTGGATTATGTTCCTGATTTAAATGGTATTACCGTAAGTAACGGACGATTAAATGTAAATAATGCCATTAATAATTTAGTTGAAACAGGATATTGTGCGGTGGGTATTAAAGATGTAGATAATTCAACATTGCAGATACAAGTACATCCAAACCCCGCAAATGCAATGTTGTATATTACAACAAATGATATTACTAACGATGAAGTGATTATTGAAATATATAATCAAACAGCACAGCAGGTTTATAAACAAATAACCGATGATGCTAATTTGATGTTATCCGGAATTAATGTTGCCGATTTTGCAAATGGCTGGTATGCAATTACCATTACCAATGTAAAAACAGGACAACGATTTGCTACCGGATGTATTATTCAACATGATTAAGTGAAAACATTTTGTGATGGAGAAAAGATGGGTGATTAAAGATGCGGATGAGGACAAGGTGAATTCGCTCCAGCAGGAATTAAAAGTGCATCCTGTTATTTGTAAATTATTGGTTCAGCGCGGTATTTATTCTTATGAAGAAGCCAAAAAATTTTTCAGACCCGCAATAACCGACCTGCATGATCCTTTTATTATGAAGGACATGGATAAAGCCATTGACAGAATTGATAAAGCAATAACAAATAATCAGCGCATTTTAATTTATGGCGATTATGATGTTGATGGCACTACTTCTGTTGCACTGGCATTTTCGTTTTTTAACAGCATTTATAAAAATATCGATTATTATATCCCCGATAGATATTTGGAAGGATATGGTATTTCAATTAAAGGTATTGATTACGCTAAGTCAACAAATTGCGATTTGGTAATTGCTTTGGATTGCGGAATAAAAGCAGTTGATAAAATTGAATATGCGAATTCAATTGGTGTAGATTTTGTGATTTGTGATCACCATATTCCGGGTGATACTGTTCCTGCGGCGTATGCAGTGCTCGACCCGCATCAGCCCGACTGTAATTATCCGTATAAAGAATTAAGTGGCTGTGGTATCGGATTTAAATTAATTCAAGCTTATGCCATCCGCCACCAAATTCCGGTGGAACAAATTATTCCTTATCTGGATTTGGTTGTGGTGAGTATTGCAAGTGATATTGTTCCCATTACCGGAGAAAACCGGGTGCTGGCATTTTTTGGAACAGAACAATTAAATAAAAATCCAAGACCGGGATTAAAAGCATTAATTGAAATTGCAGGGTACGAAGGACAATTAAATATTTCAAATATCGTTTTTGGTTTAGGGCCGCGCATTAATGCTGCCGGAAGAATGGATGATGCTAACAAAGCGGTAAAAATGTTAATTGCCGAAACAATAGAACATGCGAAAAATGGTGCGGACGTATTACACGAAAAAAATGTAGGCCGAAAAGAAGTTGATAAAATGATTACTTCAGATGCATTGTATATGTTGCAAAGTAATCCCGATACCGATAAACGTGTTTCTACAGTATTATGCAGCGATAAATGGCATAAAGGTGTTGTGGGTATTGTTGCATCGCGCATGCTGGATCATTATTACAGGCCGACAATTTTGTTAACAGAATCGGCAGGTATGTTGTATGGAAGTGCTCGTTCGGTGAAAAATTTTGACATTTATGAAGCCATAAAAGCCTGTGCCGATTTATTGGAACAATTTGGCGGACATATGTATGCAGCTGGCTTATCACTGAAACCTGAAAATTTTGAATTGTTTAGTCAGCGATTTGATGATGTAGTGCGCGCAAGTATAAAACCGGAACAATTAATTCCTGAAATTGAAATTGACGCTGCTTTACATTTAAAAGATATTACACCAACGTTTAATAATATTATTAAACAATTTGCACCATTTGGTCCGCAAAATATGGACCCGATTTTTATGAGTGCTGAATTATTAAACAATGGAAAATCGCGTATTGTTGGTGATAACCATTTGAAATTAGGTGTAAAAGATAATAACCGTTTTAATGCTGATGCTATTGCATTTCAAAAAGGTGCTTTTTATGAGGCAATTAATAATGGAGCACGGTTCGATATTTGTTATACGATAGAAGAAAATAATTTTCGCGATATGAAAAATTTACAATTGAATGTCCGCGATATTAAATTAAACTAATTTAAATTCAAGATTGTGATTTTACGTTCAGAAAAACTGGTAAAAAAATATAAGCAGCGCACTGTTGTAAATGAAGTGAGTGTTGAAGTAAATCAGGGTGAAATAGTTGGTTTGCTTGGTCCGAATGGTGCCGGAAAAACTACATCGTTTTATATGATTGTAGGTTTAATTAAACCACTGTCGGGCAGTGTATTTCTGGATACAAAAGATATTACCGATTATCCGATGTATAAACGTGCGCAATTGGGAATAGGTTATTTGCCGCAGGAAGCAAGTGTGTTTAGAAAAATGAGTGTGGAAGATAATATTGCGGCGGTATTACAAATGACAAAATTGAAAGCAGCAGACCAAAAGAAAAAGTTGGAATCGCTGATAGGCGAATTTGGTTTAGGCCATATCAGAAAAAGTAATGGTGATGTTTTAAGTGGTGGGGAGAGAAGAAGAACAGAAATTGCGCGTGCACTGGCTACCGACCCGAAATTTATTCTGCTGGATGAGCCTTTTGCAGGTATTGATCCAATTGCAGTGGAAGATATTCAACTGATTGTAGAAAAATTGAAATATAAAAAAATTGGTGTTTTAATTACTGACCATAATGTGCAGGAAACTTTATCGATTACCGACAGAGCGTACTTATTGTTTGAAGGAAAAATTTTAAAGCAGGGCTCAGCAGAAGACCTTGCCGGCGACCCTCAGGTGCGGAAAGTTTACCTCGGCCAGAACTTTGTTTTACGAAAAGGCAGGGTTTCGGCAGTACATTCTGATACAGATGTGGAATAAAAGATATCTTTATATGATACCACAGGCTTAATTTTGCAGCGCGGATGTCCATCATTCACTCTATAACCTCAACCGTTTTTAAAATGCAGATTGCCCGCATACAGCAGGCAGTGCAAGATCCGGCGCGTGCTCAGGAGTCTGTATTTGAAACACTTATGGCAGGTGCTGCCGGTACAGAATGGGGGAAAAAGTACGATTTTAACTCAATTAATAATATAAATGACTTCCGAAACCGCTTTCCGGTTCAGGATTACGAAAGTTTAAAGCCATATATCGACCGGATTATGATGGGTGAGCAATTTGTATTGTGGAATACACCTATCAGTTGGTTCGCAAAATCATCGGGCACCACAAGCGATAAAAGTAAATTTATTCCGGTTAGCAAAATGGCGCTCGACGACTGCCATTTTAAAGGAAGCCGCGATGTGTTGGCCATGTATTTACATAATAATCCGGCCTCCAATTTATTTTCCGGCAAAACACTGCTCATGGGTGGCAGTCACCAAATTAACAAACTGAATCACCACTCAAAATATGGCGATGTAAGTGCCGTTATGATGCAAAATATGCCATTATTGTCGCGTTATGCCATGACTCCACCACTAAAAATTGCATTAATGGACGAATGGGAAAGCAAAATTGAGGCAATGGCTGACCATACCATAAATAAAAATGTAACCAGTATAGCAGGTGTTCCTACATGGACCATCGTTTTAATTCGCAGATTATTTGACCTCACAGGTAAAAAAGATTTGAAAGAAATTTGGCCAAATCTTGAACTTTATATTCACGGTGGTGTAAGTTTTAAACCGTATCGCAATCAGTTTAATGCGTTAATTAATCCCGATAAAATGCATTATGTGGAAACGTATAATGCCAGTGAAGGATTTTTTGCATTTCAGGATAGGCTTAATTCTGATGAAATGTTATTGATGCCTGATTATGGTTTGTTTTATGAATTTATTCCGATGGAAGAGTTTGATAAGGAATATCCTAAAACTATCATGCTCACTGAGGTTGAATTAAATAAAAATTATGCCGTGGTAATTTCTTCCAATGCGGGTTTATGGCGCTATAAAATTGGAGATACCATTCGGTTTACCTCAAAAAATCCGTATCGGATTCAGGTATCTGGCAGGGTGAAACATTTTATTAATGCTTTTGGTGAAGAAGTAATTGTAGATAATACCGATAAAGCAATTGCAGAAGCCTGTGCACAAACCAATGCTACAGTGGTAGAATATTCTGCAGCACCAATTTATATTCAGGGCAACGAAAAAGGTGGTCACGAATGGATTATTGAGTTTGGTCGTGGGCCGGATAACCTGGAGCAGTTTGTAAGTATTCTAGATAAAACATTGCAGTCGATTAATAGCGACTATGAGGCAAAGCGGCATAAGGACATGGCTTTAAAAATGCCGGTTGTGCACGTTGCGCCTAAAGGTGCTTTTTACGAATGGCTTAAGTCGAAAGGCAAGCTGGGCGGGCAGCACAAAATTCCACGCCTGAGCAATGAGCGCATTTACCTTGAAGAAATTTTACGCTTTATCTGAGTCCTGCTACTTTTCGTCAATTTGGTTAACTTTGGTTGTAATAACCACACCCTAAAACCAAAAAATCGTGAATCGTTACACAGCCATTTTAATTGATGACGAAGAACCGGGTCGACGCAATTTATCTGCACTGCTCGAAAAATATTGTCCCGAAATTGAAGTCATAGCCGAAGCCGCCAATGCTGCTGAAGCAAAAGAAAAAATTCTTTCCCTCGGCCCTAATGTTTTATTTCTGGATATTAATATGCCCGAATTAAACGGGTTCGATTTATTGGAATCACTCAATAAAAAAGATTTTGCCGTTGTATTTGTTACTGCACATAAAGATTATGGTATTCAGGCAGTAAAAGCAGGTGCAATTGATTATATCTTGAAACCAATTGTAATAAAAGAATTACAACAGGCCGTAAATAAAATTGTATCGTTCTACGATCAGAAAAAATCGGAATTGGTTACAGAAAATCAAAAACCCGGACGTATAACCTTAAGTCATACCGGCGGATTTAGTGTAATTGAAATGAAAGATATTATTCGCCTCGAAGCTGAAAGTAATTATACACGCGTTTATGTATCTGAAAAACGTTCGTATTTTGTTTCTAAACCGCTTAAAGTTTTTGAAGATAGTTTGAAAGATAATATATTTTTCAGGGTGCACCGTTCTTACATCATAAACCTGAATCATGTAAAAGAATTTTTACGTGAAGATGGTGGTGTAATTGTAATGAATGATGATGCCAGAATTCAATTACCAAAAGCACGATACAACGAATTTATTGAAGCAATGCGGAGATTGAGTATCGCAATTTAAATATTAAATGAAAACACAACTGAGAACTTACCTCATACTCCTGTTATTATTGTGTAGCAGTTTCCCCGCTTTTACACAAATGTTTCCTTCTCGCCAATACACCACTGAAGATGAATTGGCAAACAGCAACGTTTATGATATTTGTCACGACGCACGCGGCTATTTATGGTTTGCTACCGAACGTGGTGTGAGCCGTTTCGACGGATATAAATTCACCAATTATTTATACAAAGAAGGTTTAGGTGGCTCAATTGTTTATGGTTTAACACAAGATGAAGAAGGTGATGTATTTGCAGCCACTAAATACGATGGTATTTATCGTTTGCAAGGCAATTTTGTGAAAGTAATTGATGAGAATAAACAAATTTCGAATGAACAAATTGCTAAATCAGGCGATTATTTTTATTCATTAAGAGATACACGTTATATCAGTGCAATAAAATTAGCAGGTAAGGAAGTTAAAAAAATAATATTCCCTTCAGTAGATATTGTTCCTTATTGCCTTTATAAAGATAGTAATGGCAATGTTTATGCCGGAACCAGCGAAGGTGTTTTCCAATTAAACGGGTTCGAAAAACCGCAACAGGTATTTAACGATATTTCTGTGCCCATTTATAGTATTTGTCTGCAACAAAATATTTGGTATTTGGGCAGCACCGGAAATGTAATTGCCATTGAAGGCGATAAAATTACTGCCATCCCGATAAATAATCCCGGTAATATTAAACGATTGCTGGTGGACAGAAGTAATAATATCTGGGCAGCAACTTTTCCTGAAAATAAATTATTTCTGATATCCAATAATCGGATTCTTGATGTATCGCTTAAATTGGGTTTGGGTGGTGTTTCGGTAAATAAGATAATGGAAGATAATGAAGGAAATATTTGGATTGCCACTTATGGTAAAGGTGTATATTGTTTTCACCACATGTATTGTACTAATTACACTGCCTTCGACGGATTAGAAAATGAATATATTACGGCAATTGAAGCACATGTTGACGGAAATGTTTTTGTTGGCACTTACAATGGGTTATATTATTTAGATGAAAATGGATTACATCCAAAAAAATTATTTCCGGGCTCACTTGAATTTATCAAAGAATTACAGGGAGAAGGAAAAAATTTATATGTTACTATGGCCGGTGTTCCCGACGAAGGAATGTTTATTTCCAGTCAACAAATAAACAAGGCCACAGCATCCTTCTTTTTTAATAGTGCTATCATGATTGATGGTGATGATTTTTATTACAACAGATGGGATAAAAAATTATGGAAAACATCGCTGTCAACAAAATCGCATGCTAACGCAAAAATTGTTTTTTATGATTCAACGGCTTTTTGGCAGCGCACTAATAAAATTTTTAAAGATAAAGAGGACAATATCTGGTTAGGAACCACACGAGGTATTTATATTATTGCACCGGATGGTCAATATCAAAAAATTGATACGGGATTTTATAAAACAAATATTACTGCCTTTTTATATGATGCTGAAGGTACTTTACTGATTGGCAGCGATAAAGGATTAATTAAATATAAAAATGGCAACTGGAGTACGGCAAGGGATGTAAAAGGAAAAAATCTTGAAAATATTACCAGTATCGTCCGTGATAAAAAAAACAGGGTCTGGATAGGCACTTTGAACGGTTTGTTTTTAATGGATAAAAAATCACTTATTCAGTTTGATACACGTAACACTTTACTTTCTGATGAAATTAATGTGCTGGAGTACGATACAAAAAATGATTATATCTGGGTAGGTACTACTTACGGATTATCAAGTATTGATTTAAACATGTTTGATCGCACACCGGTAAGTCCGCCGACTGCCATTTTTAAAACCATTCGCGCAACTGATTCTATTTATCGCGATTTAGATATTCATAATTCGATTACGTTACCGTATACCTCAAAAAATTTCACGGTGCGGTTTTCCGCAGTACACTTTTCATCACCGGAAGGCATTAAATTTTTATACAAATTTGATGATGGTGAATGGGAGCCAACAACAGGTCGCCAAATTGAATTTGCAGGTATGCCATACGGTAAACATACCTTGTTACTTAAATCGTTTGGTGAGCAGGAAATTGAAGGTCCTGTTGCTACATTAACTATAATTGTAGAAACACCAATTTGGGCGACTATTTGGTTTAAAATAATTGTAGGCATTGCCATTGGTGTTGCCGCATATTTAATATTGCGCAAACGTTTTGAAACTGTTCGTAAAAAACAGCAGGAGCGTTTAGAGCTGCAATCTAAAATTGCCGAATTGCGCCATCAGGCCTTGGCAGCGAGTATGAATCCACATTTTATTTTCAATGCATTAAACTCTATTCAGCATTTTATTAATGCACATAATACCGAAGAAGCAACCGATTATCTGGGAAAATTTGCCCGCCTTATTCGTATGATTCTGGATTATGGTGGTAAAACATTTATTCCGCTAAAAGATGAATTGGAGCGATTAAATTATTATCTCGAACTTGAAAAAATTCGTTTTGGCAATAAACTGAATTTTAAAATTGATATTGATCCGATATTATTGAACGAGCAGCCTGAAATTCCGAATATGGTAATTCAGCCTGTTGTTGAAAATGCATTATGGCATGGCATATTACCTGCCAATAGAAACGGTAATCTGCATATCTCTTTCACCAAACTGGACAATGCCATCAGGGTATTGGTTGATGATGATGGTATTGGGGTTCATGAAAGCAAACGACGAAAAAAATCCGGCCACAACTCTTTAGGTATTCAAATGATACGGGAACGCCTCGATTTGCTTAAAAAACTCAGTGGTTATCAGGCAACCATTGCCATTCATGATAAGTCGGACTTTAACCCGCCCGGACAAGGGACCTTGGTTCAAATTAATCTTGATTAGGGTTAGTTCCCTGTAAATCAGCTCCCTAAATCGACATTTGGAAGGGAAAATATGCCATTTCACCCATAAATGTGATGCACTTCGCTAAGTTATAACACCATTTCACACTAAAAAACGGCCATTTCACTCAAAGTGGGTTGTGGGTTCACCCTTATTGTTGTCTATTTGACCCAGAAACACACACAATCCCAAGGAAACATACCAGGAAAACACAAGTTATTTTGCTCCATGCAAACACGCCCATGAAAACCAAATTATTTTTTTGGGGGTGAAAATTTCGGGTTGATGATTCATGTGTAATGATGCACCCCATCGTTACACAAAATAAAAAGGCGGCTCCCTCATGTCGCCTTTTTTTATGCCCCACCCTTCTATCATTGTATTAAAGGTGATCTGCAAACACAATTCTACTAAAAAAACCAGTTTGGGCAAATATTAAAATTATAAAATAAAAAGCTCCTATTTCGTTTCATTTCAATAAATGCCACAGCTCCTATTGTTCCGAATTTGCGGGGCGGGGGGGGGGGGGGGGTGGGAGCGGCGCTCAAATCCACTTCCCGGTTATACCTATTTTAATAACTTGGAGCCTGTTGCTTTGTTAAGTGATATTAATTATTCAATTAAAATAACCTATTCAGGTTCAGCCGTACATTTTGTTGCAGTTTTTATTGATTTCAATCAGGATTTAGATTTTACTGATGCAAATGAAGTGGTAGGTTTTGTTACCGCAAACACACCTGAATTTGAATTTCCTACATCACCAACACAATTTGAATTTACGATTCCTGAAGGTGCAGTTAGTGGTAAAACGGGCGGTATGAAACCTGCCCTCGCATACGCCGTAACGAATTAGATTTGGTGAGGCGAAGATTGATGTAAATATTAATACAACGAGGTAGTGGTTAATGATTTAAATGCGAAAACATATCCCGCTTCAGAAATAATCAATATCAATACAACAACAATAACAATTTATTATGTAGAATTAATTAATGCGTCAGGCGAAATTATACAACGTAATTATCCGAATGATGTAAATGTTGCAATTAGTTTGAACGGGTTTAAACCGGGAATTTATCTTGCACGTGTATACAAACATAATCAGATTATAGAAAAATGTTTTGTAGTGATTTAAGTATGTTAAATTTCATTACAACAATAAATTAAGTCATCTTCCGAATTATAGCCAATAAAAAAACCGGCATCTTTCGATACCGGTTCTATAATTTGGTTTGTTTAATTAAAGTGTACGTTTAACTTCAACTTCTTCGTATCCTTCCAGGATATCGCCAACTTCTATATCGTTGAAATTATGGATTGTTAAACCGCATTCCATACTTGTAGTAACCTCTTTCGCATCATCTTTAAAGCGTTTGAGAGAGCTTAACGTTCCGGTATGAATTACGATGCCATCGCGTAAAACACGAATTTTTGTGTTACGGGTAATTTTACCTTCCGATACATAACATCCGGCAACGGTACCCACTTTCGATATTTTGAATGCTTCACGCACCTCAACGGTACAGGTAACTTTTTCTTCCATTTTAGGAGCAAGCATCCCTTCCATTGCGGCTTTAATTTCCTCAATGGCATTGTAGATAATGCTATACATCCTGATTTCCACACCTTCTTTCTCTGCAAGTTTGCGCACCGGTGTGCTAGGACGAACCTGGAAACCAACAATTACCGCATCAGATGCACTCGCTAACATTACATCGCTTTCGGTAATCTGACCAACACCTTTGAAAATTACGTTTACCTGAACCTCCCCGGTAGTTAATTTTTGTAAGCTGTCTGTTAACGCTTCTGATGAACCATCCACGTCGGCTTTGATAATAATATTCAATTCGCGGAAAGTTCCCAATGCCTTTCTGCGGCCGATTTCCTCGAGAGTAATATGTTTTTTAGTACGAATACCCTGTTCGCGTAAAATCTGACTGCGTTTGTTCGCAACCGCTTTCGCTTCGGCTTCGTCGTCGTAAATTTTGAATTTTTCACCTGCCTGTGGCGCACCGTTTAATCCGAGTACTAATACAGGTGTAGATGGTCCGGCATCATTAACACGTTGATTTCTTTCATCAAACATTGCTTTTACCTTACCATAATATGGTCCGGCCACCATCATATCACCAACATGTAAAGTTCCTTCCTGAACCATGATGTTACATACATATCCTCTTCCTTTATCCAAAGAAGCTTCAATTGTAGAACCAACAGCCGATTTATCCGGATTCGCTTTCAGGTCGAGTAATTCTGATTCTAATAATAATTTTTCGAGCAATGTGTCAACGCCGATACCTGATTTCGCTGAAATTTCCTGGCTTTGGAATTTTCCACCCCAATCTTCAACCAGAATATTCATTTGCGACAATTGCTCTTTTATTTTATCGACATTGGCGCCCGGTTTATCAATTTTATTGATAGCAAATACCATAGGCACGTTTGCAGCCTGCGCGTGACTAATCGCCTCTTTTGTTTGAGGCATCACCTGATCATCGGCAGCAATTACAATAATGGCAATATCGGTAAGTTTGGCACCACGTGCACGCATGGCAGTAAACGCTTCGTGTCCCGGTGTATCTAAAA
Organism: Bacteroidota bacterium; assembly: GCA_016706255.1. NCBI lineage: Bacteria > Pseudomonadati > Bacteroidota > Bacteroidota bacterium. The sequence continues at coordinate 275,515 of JADJJZ010000006.1, forward strand.
ATGCAATACGTTTTCCGTTAGGTAAATCCACCTCGTAAGCACCAATATGCTGTGTGATACCACCTTTTTCACCTGCAACTACGTTAGTTTCACGAATATAATCGAGCAATGATGTTTTACCGTGGTCAACGTGACCCATAATGGTAACAATTGGCGGGCGCGTTACAAGTGTATCCGGCTCATCAGTTTCATCTTCCTCTTCAATATCATCTTCGTTTACGTTGATGAACTGCACTTTAAATCCGTTTTCTTCGGCTAATAATTCGATAATCTCAGCATCTAAACGCTGGTTAATAGACACCATCATACCGAGGTTAAAACAGCTTTGCACCAAATCGGTAGGTGATGCGTTCATTAAGCTGGCTAATTCAGACAATGATGTAAACTCTGCAACCTGAATTACATTGCTGGTAAGTGCTTCTGCTGCTTCAATTTCGGCAGCTTCACGTTTTTCACGTTTTAACTGTTTCGCTACACGGGCACCTTTACCACGCTGCTGATTGTTTCCGCTCAGTTTGGCGAGGGTATTTCTGATTTGCTCCTGAATTTGGCGTTGAGCAGCTTCCGGGTCAACAATAGCAGGCTTTTTGAGGTTAACCCCAATTGGATTTCTGCTACGGTTTTCGCGGTGTGCATCTTCTTCTTTAACCTTATCAACGTTAATACGCTCGTGCTTTTTAATGCGCTTGCGTTTTTTCTTGTTCGGGTCTTCAGCGCCACCACCGTGTTGGTGCGGACGTTTTTCAGGTTTTTTCTCTTCTTTAATTTCGATTTTACCAATAATTTTCGGCCCTTCGAGCGTCACTTTTTTGGTTTCAATCATTTCGCGCTCCGGCTTTTTCTCCACAACTTCTTCAACAATCGGCGCTTTTACCTCAGGTCGTTTTTCAATTTCCTTATTGGCATCTTTATCGGCTTTCTTTACCTGAAAATCGCGTTTGGCAACTACAGGTTCAGTTTTTTCTACAACCGGTTCTTCAACCTTTTTTACTTTCTTTTTATTGAGGTCAATTTTGCCGATAACCTTCAGGTCTTCAACCTTCTCTTTTCTGGCTTTAATTACCTCAACTTCCTCAACCGGTTTTTCCTGTTCGGCAACAACTTCTTCCACAACCGGCTTTTCAACCTCTTTTTTCTCAACAATTACCTCCGGTTTCACCTCAACTTTTGGTTCAGGTTTAATTTCGGGTTTCACCTCAACCTTAGGTTCAGGTTTCACTTCTACTTCCTTAACCGGTTCAACCGTGTCTTCAGATTTCTCCTTTTCCAGCTTGCGGCCAATACCTATGCTTAACTGATCGGCTTTGCCTTTCAGGTCTTTATCCTTGCCGAATTCTTTCAGCAAAAGGGTATACATTTCTTCCGAGAGCTTTGTTGTAGGCTTTGCATCTACGGAGAAACCCTTTGCAGTGAGTAAATCAACAATGTGCGACATTGCCACGTTGAACTCGCTGGCGGCCTTAGCTAATCTTATAGTTTTTTCTTCTGACATTCAGTTGCTTGGATTACAAAGATAGGATTAACATTTTATCATATACCAAAAACGTATATGAATTAATGTTTATCTCAATCTTCGTCGAATTCTGATTTTAATATTCTGATAATTTCTTTAACAGTTTCTTCTTCAAGATCGGTACGGCGAACCAACTCATCAGCACTTAATTCCAATACGCTTCTTGCCGTATCGCAACCAATTGTTTTGAGTTCGTCAATCATCCATTCGTCAATTTCATCTGCAAATTCATCAAGGTCAATATCCATTTCTTCTTCTTCAGTATCACGGAATACATCAATATCGTATCCGGTTAACTGACAAGCCAATTTGATATTTAAACCACCTTTTCCAATTGCTAATGAAACCTGATCTTGTGCAAGATAAACCGCTGCTTTTTTCTTTTCATTATCTAATTCGATAGATGAAATTTTTGCAGGACTTAATGCACGTTGAATTAATAACTGGTTATTATTTGTGTAATTAATAATATCGATGTTTTCGTTGCGTAACTCACGAACAATACCGTGAATACGGCTACCCTTCATACCAACACAGGCGCCAACCGGGTCAATACGGTCGTCGTATGACTCAACAGCAACTTTGGCTCTTTCACCCGGTGCACGAACAATCTTTTTAATAACAATGAGTCCGTCAAATACCTCAGGAACTTCCTGTTCCAGTAATTTTTCAAGAAACTTAGGGTCAGTTCTTGAAACTATAACAACGGGGTTATTATTACGGAAATCTACTTTTTTAACTACACCTCTCAGGGTTTCGCCTTTTTTGTAGTTATCGGCATGAATTAATTCACTTTTTGGTAAAATCAATTCATTACCATCATCATCCAGTAACAGGATTTCTTTTTTCCAAACCTGATAAACCTCACCGGTTATAATTTCACCTTCGCGGTCTTTATATTTTTTATAAACCTCGTCTTTTTCCAACTCCATAATACGTTGAACCAAAGCCTGGCGTGCAGCTAAAATGGCACGGCGACCAAAACTTTCGATGCTTACGTTTTCATATGTTTCTTCACCAACCGAAAAATCGGGTTCAATTTTTAATGCTTCCGATAATGCGATTTGGGTAACCGGATTTTCAACAGCGCCGTCTTCCACAATTTCGCGGCGATGCCAAATTTCAAGGTCACCTTTTTCGGTGTTTACAATGATGTCGAAGTTTTCGTCGTTTTACTTCTTGCGCAATAAGGTGCGGAAAATGTCTTCCAGCACTTTCATAAGTGTGGGACGGTCGATGTTTTTGACGTCCTTAAACTCCGAAAAGGAATCTACTAGTTCTACGCTGTTCATAGTATTTGATTTTTGTTGGTTTTTCCACCCAAGGCGGATTAACCGATGTTTGTTTGTTATAATTTGTTGATTATCAATTATTTATACTTAAAAAACTATCTTTTTCTTTACACTTTTAATCTCTTCAAAGCCGTATGTTTCCAGCTCCACTTCAGGTTGCATGCCTTTTTTCTTTGGGGGGTGATGTACTTCCAGGTGTAACACTTTACCATCTGCCTTTTTCAGCATCCCTTCCTTTTTAATGCCATTCAGTAAAACTACCTCCACCGTTTTGCCGATGTTTTTGTCGTACTGTTCCTGCACTTTAAACGGATTTTCCATACCCGGACTGGAAACATCTAAACTGTATTTTTCAGAAAAACGTTCGTCGTTATCCATCTGAAACTCAACGTAGCGGCTCACTACCAAACATTGTTCAATAGTTACACCTGTTGGGCTGTCGATAAAAATTTCATACTTATTGACAGATGGATTAATCCTGATATCCACCAAAAAGCAGCCCATTTCTTCCAGTCGGGGCGCCAGCCAGTTTGCTATTATTTCCCGGTTGTTCATGATACAGAAACAAAAGAGGGGACTTTTTACTGTCCCCTCTTCCGAAGTGGTGCAAAGATAGGTAAAGGTTTTGAGATTACAAAGGGGGGTAATCAACCGAAGCTCCTACGGTAGTTTGCTGACACTTGAGCTTGAATGTGCAACTGAACTGGAAGTGGGTAAATAAAAAAGGTAATATACCGGTAAACTATTTTTTAGGCGGAAAATAAGGATGTTCGGGGAGAGGCCGACGATGTTTGTTCTTTGGGTGAAGTAATTCAATTGAATAAAACGACTCATACGATCTATGGTGCGCCTAAATCGGAGGATGGCCTTAATTGGATTTTAACAAGAAACATATGTTTAGTAAGTTAATCAATTTATTTTTAATCGCTATCGTCAAATTGACTTCTTAAATCACCTAACAGTTCAAGAATTTCAATTCTATCAGACTTGTCCGGAATATCTTCAAGGTTTGCTTCTATTTCATCTAAGTGCTCCTGCAACATGTGTGGGTGAATAAATGCTTGAATATAATCATTTGCAAGCGCCGGATCTAAGTCTAAGGGTGTAATATTTCTTATTATTTTGAATAAGCCATTTGAATTTTTGTTGTTTATAAAAAATACAATCAGTTCCTTTATTGCATTGGCTTCCTCTAAAAAATCGAATTTTTCGGAATAAAATATTTTTCGCGCTTTTGAAAACTCTCTTATCTCATAAGTGTAGAGGTGTAATCGCACTGCTTCATTTCTAACTATTTCATAAAGCTGGGTAATAATATTTCCTACTATCTTACCAAAACTTGATTTAATAACCCTGTCATTTTCAGTGAGATTAAAATCAGATTTTATATCAATTAAAAATTTTAATTCTGAGTTTAAATAATTCACAAATACTTCCTTTTCTTTAGTGTAATAATTCTGCTCATTCTCTGAATACCTATCGTATCGCAATGAATTGTAGAAATGAGAAAGTAAATTAATAAATCCTTTATCCTTGGCATTTAAATTAATTATTTTATTTTTTGATATTCTTTTTATTAAATTCTCAATTTTATGAGTTTTAATACTTTCTGTAAATCGTTTGGAATCTGTTGATGAATTATACTCTATAAGAACTATGGCAACCTTACACAAACGCTCTATTCCAACTGACAAGTTGTAAAGCACTTCGAAAATTTCAGATTCGTATATAAAGAATTGAATATCATCAAAGGCTTTAAGACCATTGTAAATAAACGCTCCAGAAATATCTATTTCAGTTCCTAGGCTAAAATTTTTCCAATATTGTGTAGAGTTCATATTACAGGTTATAGGTTCTAAATGTTTGTTGAATAAAATTAATTTCATTTATTGAAAAGGCTTGCCAGGCCCGGTCAATTCTTGAAAAACGACTATTTAATATATCATTTTGATGCCTTTCAATTAATTGGTTAATTAAAATATTAATATCTTTATTAAATTCATCTATAACACTAGTTACAAATAGATTGGTTTGTTCAATTCCATTAATGTTTGGAAACACCCCTTTTAAGTTTGTAGCATATTCATCTTTATAACATAAAATCAACCCATCAATATCTGAACAATAGGTAAGGTATACGTTTATTAATTGATTTTCAGTAATTGAAATTATTAATTCCTTAATGGATTGTTGCGTATAGCAATTTTTAAGATACATTTGACTACCAACGATATATGGTATACTCAGACCTTTTCTTCCTGTTTTTCTCCATTCAATTAATAGTGCCTGCCAATAAAACATTTTCATTTTTATTTGCCCTAAAATTATCTAATTTATAATGAATCTAAAGATGTTAAATACCTTCCAAAGGTTAGATCTCTATGTAAACGATGTTCTCGAGTCTTTAAAATGCATTTTTAATAATTAGACCTGTAAAAATATTTGTTTTCATTAATTTGATTAACGGTTTTCCGTGAATCTATTGCTTTAAATATAATTCACTACCTACTGTCTGCTTGATTTTTTAAATTTGAGAAATGTAAAAGCCTAAATCTGAATCAATCGTTTTCTTCACTTAAATTTCCACAATGAAAAATTCTAATCCCAAATTGGTATTATGTGTATTTTTAGCATTATTTGTCTTTCTAACCTTTACAAACAGAGTTTATGCTCAAATTTTCCCTGATGAAGGGGTTTTTGACACCACTGGATTAATACAAGAAACTTTAACAGATGGTTTGGATACTATCTGGTATTGGGGTACAGATGAGACAACGAAAGAAATTAATTTAAGGACGACAGGAACATACAATTATCATAATTCAAGTGATTATTCACAATACGCTAAAGTCCATGCCGACTCCACAATTTATATAAACTTGGGTAGTAACCAAAAAACAATAAATCAGGGCTTATATGGCTTTCACATTGCAGGAATTTATGGAAGAAAAGTGATTCCTAATGATGGCTCTGCCACAGACCAATGGCAATGGATGAGTGAATTGGCACCTTCAAGCCTGAGATTTCCAGGAGGAGCTGATAGCAAATTTATGCATTTATTAGATGGTCCTGGATATGGTTATGATTTAGTGGAAATTATTCGATTTTATGATAGAACAGATTATGTAATTAATGCCCCCTCCTTTACTGATATTTTAGACAGCGTAGAATTAGATGAAAATAATAGCTCATTTTACTCATGGATTAACGAAGATGAAGTTGGAGATTTTCTAGGGTTTGCAGAAAAATGGATTGACCAACAGCTATTAGCCCCAACTCACTTATTTATTGATGATTTTGTTTATATGGTCAAACAGATTGAGGATGCCAATCCAGGCCACAAAGTTGATGTAATTGTTGACCTAAACATAATGAATGAAACGGCAACTAAAAGCCGTGAAATTGTTGAATATTTACGAAACCATGACTCATGTGCGGTAAATGTTGTATACGTTGAATTGGGAAACGAGATGTACTTTGAATTTTCTGAATCAATGCTTGGTATTTATACATTAGAAGATTATTGGACATACATCAATGGTGGTATCACAGACAGCTTGGATAGTGTTCTAATAGGCGGAGATGTTTGGTTTGATCATGACTATATTAACGAATTTAAGAGTGGCGCTGTTTTCACTTGTAAAGTTGCATTGCCAGTAGAAAACTTAAAAGACCCTTATTATGCATTCCGAACTGCTTCAACATCAGGAAGCAGAGGTTTAGATGAATGGAATGATGAATTATTTGAAAAAAGATTTGAAAAAGTTGAAATTGAAGGCTCTCCTGGCACATTTAGGAGGTCTTATGATGCATATGTTATTCACCCATATTACGACACTCATAATTGGGATTCAATAGCTTTAAATAATTTAGATTCCATTTATGAGTGTATAAGCCCAGATACTTTAGGTTGGGTCTATAACGAAAATGACCCTAGACTTGAAGATGCTTTTGACGAAATGGCAAAGAATTTTAAAAAATTTATAAACACACGTTATTTAGAATCATGGAATGTTCATCGTGATACATTAGGTCTTAATTTATCAGTGGCTTCGGGCGGCAAGGACGTAATAACTTCCGAATATAACTTTAAAGAAACTGGTGGGAAATATTCACCTGGGGAAAGGGACATGTTAGGTGTTTTTGCTCAAACTTTTCTTACGTCGGCTATGCTTCAGGAGTGGTGGTTGAAAAATTTAAAGCTTAATTATAATAATACCTATCGCCAAGGTTTTTTAAAATATACTAACCTGCATAATTTTGCCGGTGCTTCACACAGCACAATGCTAAGCCCTGCATCTACACCGGAATTGGACTCATTAAATAGAGATACTATACCTTATAGTATTAAAATTGATTCTGCTGATGGAAGAAATTATTATATGAAAAGAACTTCATATTATACTATGATGCTATTAAGTGAAATTCCAAAAAATAATTTAAAATACCTACAATCAAATTTCACCATTGCAAAAAACAATATAAATGTTCAGCCAACAGTATTTATTGACCCTGAAAAGGAAAATTTCTATTTCTATTTCAGTAATGTAAGCTCAGATTCCCAGTCTTATTATATAAATTTGACAGGAACATCTGGCATATTCCCACCTGATGGGCATGTTCAAATTACGGATACAGCAACAATATTTTGTGTTAGAGCGCGTCAACCTTATTCAACATCAGGTCGGGGGAAAAATACACTTTTTACTATAAACGAGTGTTATAGTGACGAAGACTTTGAAGTAAATTATGATATTGAGATAGATACCATTAATACAATCACAAACAATCCATCTGTGGGCAGCCCTTTTACTACAATAGAAGTGCCTCCTTACTCTTTTGGTTACTTTAAAATACCGTTTATAGCCGATTACCCACCATATGAAAAAACTGCTCGCGCAGTAATTAATTGCAACTTGTATCCCAATCCTGCAAGCACTGATATCTCACTATACTTAAGTAATTTCGAAATAAGACCAAATGAAATGCTAAAAGTTCAAATTGTAACGATTGAAGGGAAAATATGCTACCAAAATACTCTTACAAATGGAGGAAAGGTAGAAATTTCCAACTTAAGTAATGGTATTTACATTATATTTGTAGAAATGATGGATGGGACTATTTTCAAAGAGAAATTCATAAAGCAATGAAACAACACTTGAAGCTTCAGTTATCGAGTTATTCCACATTCGCTGCTATATTCCTTTTAGGTAATGATAGTTTAGGAAATGCAGTATATACTGACATTGAACCCGATATCGTGCTTGTTTCTGATAATGAACTTTATGATATTGATATGGACAATGATGGGCATCTGGATTTTAGGGTGCAGAAACTTAGCGGGTCATTTTATTCATATTGGAGTGATAATTTATCATATTCAAATTTTATTATAATTTCTCCATTGGAAAGTGGAAATGAGGTTGCAGGAATAAAAAGTGTAATTAATCCATCATATGGTGGGTTTACGTTATATTTTCCTTATGTTATAGAATCTTCCCAATTAATAGATAATGGCTTAAGTTTCCAAAATAATTATTTTCAAATCTTAGCATTAAATATTTCAGGACCTAGCGGGGCTATTGGCGGTTATTGGTATACAGGATTTGATGAAAAGTATATCGGAGTTGGATTCAAGGACTCCCTAAATTGTTTCCATTATGGTTGGATTAGATGCTCTACCACCTCACAAGCCGAAAGCGTCATAATAGATTCTTATACTTATGAAACTAAATGTGAAACCGGTATTTATGCTGGTGACACTATAGGCGATACTACTACTGTAGAAGTAGCAGAATTAAGTTCGCTTGTTCCTACAATATACAGTTTCGCTGGCGTTTTAAATATAAGCCTCAATAAAAAATTAGTGGGAGCTAATTATACAGTTTTTAACTTGGAAGGAAAAATAATTCATACAGGTTACCTGGACGAATTAAACAATAAATTAAATATCAATTGTAATGAAGGAGTTTATTTAGTCATTATCAAAAAAGATGAATATAGTTATTCGAAACAAATTCTTCTGGTTCAATAAACAATCTGATATATTAAAAAGGAGGCGTTGTTATAGCAACGCCTCCTTTGTTTTTTATTATTTCCCGAAATTTTTAAACACTCGCATTGTAGAAAACTACATTATCTGTTGTAATAAATGTATACATTGTTTATGTGTAAACTTCATTTTCAAAAAAGTATCTATTTGTGAGCATCCCGTCGATAATTTCTAATTTATCTTGCTTGGTCGCTACAAATCCATTACCAGAAACATATGTAAAAATATCCAGGTAATCTGTCTAATCTGTTGTCGCAAATTGAACGCCTGGTGAATACTTACCATTTATAAAAGTTCGTTTTAACTGGTCAAATTTTACGTTAGTTATTGGAGCAACACTCAAATATAAAGTTGTTAAATTCGTGGATAAATTAAATTGCTTTGAAAATCCGTTTATTATTAAATAATTGAAAATTAAAAAGTTATTTTTATATGAAAAATATTTAGTAAGAAAGTATTATTTTAATGCCTATATTTCTAATGATTTTATCAACCATTTCACTTAGCACTGCTTAAAGGCATTAGGCCAAGATGCATCAAAATACGTTTCGAGAACAGCTTTTGCGCCGCCAAACCAAGGCACTTTTTCTGTTTCCAATCTTCCCTTAAACCCTTTACCTTTGCGCCATGATTGCCAACGACGCAGAAAAGTTTAAAAAAGTGATAAGCCATGCCAAAGAGTATGGTTATATATTCCAGAGTTCGGAAATTTATGATGGATTAAGTGCGGTTTACGATTACGGTCCGTACGGGGCTTTGCTGAAAAATAATATCAAAGAATACTGGTGGAAAGCTATGGTGCAGATGCATGAAAACATTGTGGGCCTCGATTCGGCTATTTTGATGCACCCGACCACCTGGAAGGCAAGTGGCCACGTGGATGCATTTAGCGACCCGCTTATCGACAATAAAGATTCTAAAAAACGTTACCGCGCTGATGTACTTATTGAAGAATTTTTGGCGAAACAGGATGAAAAGGTTGATAAAGAGGTAGAAAAAGCAAAAAAACGTTTCGAAAATTTCGATGAAACGATGTTCAGAACTACGAATGGTCGTGTGCTCGAAATTGCTGCCAAAAGAGAAGCAGTGCATACGCGTTTTGTTAAAGCATTAAATGATAATAATCTCGACGAGCTCAAACAAATAATTATTGATTGCGAAATTGTTGACCCGATTTCCGGTACGCGCAACTGGACCGATGTACGTCAGTTTAATTTGATGTTTTCAACCAGTTTTGGTGCTGCGTCCGATTCGTCTGATGTTGTTTACCTGCGTCCTGAAACTGCGCAGGGTATTTTTGTTAATTTTTTGAATGTGCAAAAAACTACACGTCAGAAAATTCCTTTCGGTATTGCACAAATTGGAAAAGCATTCAGAAATGAAATTGTTGCCCGTCAGTTTATTTTCCGCATGCGCGAATTCGAACAAATGGAAATGCAATTTTTTGTTCGTCCGGGCGAAGAAATGAATTATTATAATTACTGGAAAAAAACACGCATGCAATGGCACCGCGCTTTAGGTACTGATGCAAGCATGTTACAATTCCACGACCACGATAAAGTTGCACATTATGCAAATGCTGCTGTGGATATTGAATTTAAATTTCCATTTGGTTTTAAAGAACTGGAAGGTATTCACTCACGCACAAATTTTGATTTAAGCCGACATACAGAATTCAGCGGAAAAAAATTACAATATTTTGATGCTGAATTAAATGAAAATTATATTCCTTACGTGGTAGAAACATCCATTGGTTGCGACCGTATGTTTTTAGCTATGTTATGTAATGCTTATGATGAAGAAGTTGTTGGTGAAGAAACACGTGTGGTATTGCGATTACCCGCTATTCTTGCCCCAATTAAAGTGGCAGTATTACCATTAATTAAAAAAGATGGTTTACCTGAAAAAGCAATGGAAATATTTAATACACTGAAATTTAATCACCAGTGTTATTACGAAGAAAAAGACAGTATCGGAAAACGTTACCGTCGTATGGATGCTATTGGTACACCTTATTGTATTACCGTTGACCATCAAACATTAGAAGATAATACAGTGACCATCCGCGAACGCGACAGCATGCAACAAGAACGTATTGCTATTGCTGATGTATTACAAATTGTAAATGCAAAAGTGGATATTAATACTGTATTAAAACAATTAGCAGATTAAATGAAAAAACTTGTTTTTATTTTTCTGTTTTTAGTTTCGTTTCAATCGAAAGCACAGTTTGAAAATATTTATGGAACCTTATTGGCATATATGACAGGTTCGTTTTCGAGTGAAGCCCAAAGCAAAGCTGATTCCAATTTTTATGATATCCGTTTGCACATGGTTGAAATTCAAATGGGTAATGAACCCGGCAATTGGCTGTATGTGGAACAAGCGTTAGGTAGTGCGCAAGATAAACCATATCGCCAAAGAGTATATCAGGTAGTAGAAATTACATTGGGTATTTATGAAAGTCGTGTATATGAATTTGAAAATCCATTACAATATGCAGGAGGATGGAAGGATGCCTCAAAATTAAATTCGCTCACATTTGATAAATTGATTTTACGCGATGGTTGTTCTATTACTTTAAAATACGAACACGAGTTAGTAGGAGATATCAATATCAATCGTTTTGTTGGTTCCACGGGTGCTACATCTTGCCCGAGTAGTTTGCGTGGCGCCAGTTATGCAACCAGCGAAGTTATTATCACCGAAGATCAGTTGTTAAGCTGGGATCGCGGATGGGATGTTAATGGGAAACAGGTTTGGGGAGCAGAAACAGGTGGCTATATTTTTGTAAAAACAACAGAATAATTGTTTGCTGCGATTAATCATTAGATAATTACTTGCTTGTAAAAAATTACGTTGGAATTACAATAGTATTATCTCATTCAGTGAATTAACGCTAATTTTATTACATGAAGTTTTTGGCGAAATATTGTTTACAGGTAATTCTACTTTATTTCATCCTATTCAGTTTTTATGCATGTAATGAAACAGCTATTCCTGAAGATAATTTTAATGCCAGCGAAAACTTTAACAGAACAATTATTTTTGATGTGTATCGGGTTTATAGTATTTCACCACTATTAGACAGCACGGTACAAGATGTTACCATCGATATTTTTTCCAGCTACGAAGATTTGGTGTATGATTATTATCCTGACGCCACCCGTTTAACCGATTCTGTTGGTCATGCCGTAATTAATGGTTTAGAAAAAGATTATTATTATATCAGAGCCAGTCACCCGACCTTGGGTAATGTAATCGACTCAGTGAGCACACCTGCAAATACAACCTCATTTGTTGAGTTGTATTATTAAAATAAAAAACCACCGCTTGGGTGGTTTTAAATATTGTTGTAAAAATATCTTTAGTTAGAAAAAGGACAATCTATTTGCAATTTTTCCCAGTTCAAACGAATAATTCCTGTGTTCGGTTGAGCATCAGCAACAACAGTAAAGGTTAAATTTTCAGTTAACACTTCGGTTGCAACTGGTGTTACCTGAATACGCAAAGCATCATCACTTTGGTCGTATTTAAAAGCACCCCATTGTGTTTCTTCGTTATTAAAAATTAGTGTCCAGGTTGAATCAGTTGGGATAGTAAAAAATGAATACGTAGCTGCAGATAAGGTTTGGCCCTGAATGGTAACATCCTGGGTAAAGGTTACTGTTGTAGCCTCATTTGCCCCTGTGCGCCATACTTCTCCATAAGGCACTAATGCTCCCCAAATTGGGCGACCTTTTACGGCAGGTGAACTATAGTTTACGGTAATGGTATTGGTGCCAATTGTTGCAGTAGCAGTGGCTTGCGGACTCACACGGTTTTCTTTGTTGGTCATTTCATCTTTCCGCTTTTCTTTAACTGCTTCCTGTGCTGAATTTTTACAGGCACTCATAAAAGTAATTGCTGCAATAAACAGCATCATAATGGTTGATTTACGCATAATTTTAATCTTAATAAGTTGCAAAGGTAGGGAGTTAACTCATAATTTGATAAATCGGTTCACAAACCAGCCTAAAATACAGGCTAAAACCACGATAATACCGGTTACATAGATTGGCCAGTTAATTGCACTGAAAATAATGAGTACAATTAGCATAAAAACAATAATGAGTCCTCCAACCTGTATCCAGTCTCCCTTATTCAATGTGGTATTTTGTAGTTATAAAAAGGTTTGATTGGCAAGATAATCATTTAAGTTTATCCCGCACAAAAAAAGTGGAGCAACAAATTTGTTACTCCACTTTTAAGTTGATTGAATGAGTTAATTACAACACTCGGTACCGCAACCACAATCTTTAGGTTTTTCTCCGAAAACGGTGATACTAAAAATTCCGGTTCCACTGTTTTTAAATGCCGCTATTTGTTCAGCACTTAAATAATTCGATAAAATATCATCCGGCAAAATAATTTCTTTCTCTTTATTAATGGTAATATTACTAAAACCATTTTGCTGAATGATTTGTAAATAATCATTTTTTTGAATGGCTCCACTCACACAACCTGCATACATTTCTGCTTCTTTAATTATTTCATTTGGCAATGTGCCGGATAAAACAATATCTGAAACACTAAAATGCCCACCCGGTTTTAAAATGCGATACATTTCAGAAAATGCTTTTACTTTATCGGGAACCAGATTTAATACACAATTGCTTACAACCACATCAGCTTTATTTGATGTAATGGGAATATTTTCAATATCACCTAAACGAAATTCTACATTTTGTAATTGTAATTTAGTTGCATTGTTACGTGAAAGTTCAATCATTTTTTCGGTCATGTCAATACCGATTACACGTCCATCTTCACCAACAATACTGCGTGCTACAAAGGCATCGTTACCTGCTCCGGAGCCAAGGTCTACAACGGTATCACCTTTTTTAATTTGTGCAAATTCCGTAGGAATTCCGCAGCCTAAACCCAAATCGGCATCAGCAAAATAACCTTCCAGTGAAGTATAATTTTCACTCATAATTTCGAGGTCAATGGTTGAACATCCTCCTGCACCACAGCAAGATGAAGCATTAGTGGTTTTTGATTGCAGTGCAATTTCACTGTATTTTTCTTTAACCAGTTCTTTTACATTTTGATTGTTTTCCATAATCGTATTTTTAATTGTTATTCGAATTTAATTTATACATAACCAATGCTGACGAAGGACAAATTGTAGAAAATTCTGTTGTTTGTTGAATTTCTACCGGAACGTTTTCGCGCTGCACCGGCATAAAACCTAATTTTGTAAAAAATGAGGCTGCTGTTTCAGTAAGTAAATAAAAACCCTTGTAATTTTCAGGATATAATTTATCCATAAGCGCATGTATCAGTTGATTGCCAATTTGTTTATTTCTAAATGTTGGATCAATAACAACTGAGCGAATTAACATATAAGGAAAATGTTTTTCAACTCCTGCGGCGCCAATAATTTTATTATCTACCAAAGCAATTTCAAAATCGGAAATCAAATTATCAATATCTTCAAATGGAAGTGCACTTGCGGCAAGCAGTTTTTTTACTTCCAGTAAATCTTCATCAACAGCCGTTCTGAAATGTATCATATCAGCAACATTTTATTTCGTTAAATAACTGTTTGAAAAACCCCAGTGCATTATTACAAACCGATTCGTTTAAGCAATAACAAACTCTGGGTCCGTCAATTTCCCCTTTTATGAGCCCGACTGCTTTTAATTCTTTAAGATGTTGTGAAACGGTGCTTTGCGAAAGTGGCAATTGTTCAACAATATCACCACAAACACATTGTCCGTTCGAGAGCACTTTTAGTATTTCAATGCGCGCCGGATGGCCCAAAGCCTTAGCAATATCGGCAATTCGGACGCTGTCGGGGTCAAATTCATGTTTTTTTGAGTAGGCCATATCTGATTGTATATCGCAAATATACGATGAATAAAATTCCCACCAAATTTTTTAACATTTTTTTTATCTTTATAAGAAATCAATTATCCTATGAAAAGGCTCCTCCTTTCGTTTGCAATAATTTGTGTGTCTTCAACCTGGGTAAAAGCGGTACATATTATTGGCGGTGAATTAACCTACCGGGATTTGGGTTCCGATTTATATGAAGTTCAATTGATAATTTACCGCGATTGCAACGGACTTACCAATTTTGATAATCCTGCTTATCTGGATGTATATACTGCATTGGACAATGTATTGACACTAGAATTCACACTTTCTGACCCAATTGTTACTTCAATAGATGATGTTACTTTTGAATGCGCAGGACCGTTTGTTTCAACCTGCATTGAAAAAGGTGTATACCTTGATACAATCAGTCTGCCGGGTGTCGTTGGTGGTTACAATATCGTTTACAACCGCTGCTGCCTATCAGCAGCATATGTCAATTTATCTGAGCCCGATGAAGACGGTTTTGCCGTATTTGCGCATATTCCGGGTACAGATATTACCACAATTAACAGTTCACCGGTTTTTAGTCCGATAGAAACATTTTTAGTGTGTTTAGACGAACCAATATCTACAATTTTTACAGCTACCGACCCGGATGGCGATGCCTTGGTATATACTTTTTATGAACCATTTCTTGGAGGTAATCCTGCAAATCCGGCACCGGTTCCTGCGCTTCCTCCTCCGTATGCAACTGTAAATTATGAAGCCGGATTTTCCGGTATTCATCCCTTAAATGCTTCCCCCGAATTGGCAATTAATCCCGCAACCGGAGAAATTACCGGAACGCCATTAAATGAAGGTTTTTATTTAATTGGGATTGCAGTATCTGAATTTCGTGATGGGGTTTTATTGAACACTACTTATCTGCAAACTGAATTTATTGTTGCAAATTGTACTCCTGTTTTTCCTACAATTAGTGTAGATACGGAAATTAATACGTGTAATACTTTTGAAATAGATTTCAATAACGCCACTGATTTTTGGGCTACCTCTTTTTGGGATTTTGGTGATGGCGATACATCTAATTTATATAGTCCAAGTCATACGTACACTGCTGAAGGAACTTACAACGCAACCTACATCGCTAACAAAGGATTATTTTGCAGCGATACGGCTAATATTACTATTCATGTATTACCAATTAGCCCAACAACCATAGATTTTGATTATTCACCTGATCTGGATGTTTGTTTTAGTGACACATTATTATTTTACACCGATGCTGACCCTGATTATAATTGGATAAACACATTAACCGGAGCAATAATTGGCGAAAATGATACACTGGATTTATCAGGAGATATCGGTGCTCATTCAATTACATTATTTACTACTGATGATGATTTTTGTTATTTGTCGGATACCGTTGAAGCAACTGTGCATGCTCCATTGGGAATGGCCCTGATTCCATCAGTATGGTTCGATGGACAAGTAATATTGATATGTCTCGCTTTAGAATCACCGGATGTGGATACTTATCAATGGTACTTAAATGGAAATCCAATTGCGGGTGAAGCTGACAGCGAAATTATTTTTATCGATACCTGCGGATATTACAGCATTACGATAACCGATATATATGGATGTGTATACACTTCGGAAGCTGAATTTTTATGTCCGACAGCAATTGAAAATTATGCCACCACATTGTTTGAAATAATGCCAAATCCTTCAGATGGAATAATTACCATTAATTCCGATAAAATAAACGGATTGGCTGATATCAAATTATTTAATGTGTTGGGAGAAACAGTGTTGACGCAACAAATTAATTTTGATAAATCGCAAACGCTACATATTGAAACGGGTCCCGGAATTTATTTCCTGGAAATTAGTAACAACAATCAGCGTTGTATACAACAATTGATAATTAAATAGTTTCCATCTGCTCTGTAAGAATTTCCCACTCGGCCATTTTTTTGGTGTGGGCGTCTTTCAGGCTGTTGTATTTATTAAAAATATCGGTCGTATTTGGCTTTTCGTAAAAAGCAGGATCATTCATTTGTTTTTCGATGGTTACAATTTCCGCTTCCATTGTTGCTATTTCTTTTTCCGCTTTTTCAATTTCTTTTTTTATGCGGTTAAGTTCGCGGTCGCGATTTTTTTTGTCGTCGGGATTTTCTTTTTTTATGGGAGATGATTCGGTTTCTTTTTTAACTTTTACCGGTTTTGGAGCTAACTCGAGTTCAGCCAGTGTACTTATTTTTTAGCTTCCAGATAATCATAAATGTCTCCGATATGTTCTTTAATTTTTTTATCCTTAAATTCAAACACACGGTTGGTAATTCCCTTTAAAAAATCACGATCGTGAGAAACCACAATTACTGTTCCTTCAAAATTATTTAATGCATTTTTTAATACATCTTTACTGCGCATGTCCAAGTGGTTGGTAGGCTCATCGAGTACCAATAAATTATATGGCTCAAGCAATAATTTACACATTGCCAGTCGCGATTTTTCACCACCCGATAATACTTTTACTTTTTTAAACGAAGCTTCACCACCAAATAAAAACGCACCCAATAAAGTTCTGATATGCGAACGCATTTCACCTGCCGCAACCTTATCGATGGTGTCAAATACAGTATCATCACCACTCAGTGTTTCCGCCTGATTTTGGGCGTAATAACCAAGGTTTACATTGTGACCTAATTCCATTTCGCCGGTGTATTTTTCCAGCCCTGCAATTATTTTTGAGAGGGTAGATTTACCTTCACCGTTTTTACCTACAAATGCAATTTTATCGCCGCGATTTATTTCAAAATCAATTTCATCTAAAATTAATTTTACATCGTACGTTTTAGAAACTTTTTTACCGGTTACAACAGTTTTTCCTGAACGTTGTGGTTTTGGAAAATAGAAGTGAATGGTTGCAGTTTCTTCATCATCAACTTCAATTTCTTCAATCTTATCCAATTTTTTAATGAGCGATTGTGCAAATTTTGCCTTGTTGGCTTTTGCTCTGAATTTATCAATCAGTTTTTCAGTATGCTCAATATATTTTTCCTGATTTTTTTGTGCGGCGCGTTGTTGATCAATACGCTCTTTTCTCAATTCAACAAACGTGGAATAATTGGCAGGATAGTCATATATTTTCTGACTAACAATTTCGATAGTGCGTTTTGTTACATTATCTAAAAATGTTCTATCGTGGGACACAATCATAATTGCACCGGGATAAGTTTCCAAATAAGTTTCCAGCCATTGAATACTTTCAATATCCAGGTGATTCGTAGGCTCATCGAGTAAAACCAATTCCGGTTTACTTAATAATATTTTTGCCAGCTCAATACGCATTTGCCATCCACCGCTGAACGTTTCAACCGGTTTATCAAAATCTTCGCGCATAAAACCCAAACCCATCAATACCAATTCAATTTGTTTTTCGATGGTGGCCACATTTATTATTTCCAGGCGATGCGAAATTTCCTGAATTTCATTAATGATATCATGGTAAGAATCACTTTCGTAATCGGTTCTTACCGTGAGTTCATGTTCAATTTCGTGCATCCGCTGGTCAAGCTGTAAGGCTTCGTTAAAGGCAGTTTGTGTTTCTTCAAACACGGTTTTACCTTTCATTTTACTCAAATCCTGATGTAAAAATCCGATTAAGCTGTCTTTTGGTAATACAACCTGTCCTGAATCCGGTTTTTGTAATCCGCTCATTATTTTCATGAGGGTGGACTTACCGGCACCGTTTTTACCAACTAAACCAACACGGTCGTTCTCTTTTAAGGCAAAGGAAACATCTTCAAATAAAAAAATACCGCCAAAGTGAATGGACAGGTTCTGCACTGAAATCATGGCGCAAAGGTAAGCAGATGCTTTGAAAAAGCGGTGGAATTCTTAAAAATAGCGGGTAACAGCCGATTCTATCAATTTTTCTTATAAACCAATTCACGTGTTTTTCGGACACTTGTAATGGTTTCTTTCACATAAATACCGTTAACTGCAGCGTTATATTCAATTATTTGACCCAACATGTTGTAATAATTGATGCTGATAATAGTTTCGTCAATATTACATGTAATGATATCAGACAATGAATAAGAAAAATCGCCATTCACCTGTTTTAAGCGGTAATAGTTTTGTTCAAAAGGTTGAGTATCCTGAAAGTTATAATATTTATCTGAAGTGGAATTTCCGGCGGCATCTACCAACCCAATCATTTCAAAGTTGACACCATCCGACGAACGTTCAATTTCGAAAAACCGCGAATCTTCTTCTGAAGCAGTGCTCCAGTTCAAAATAATAGTATTATTACTTGCGTAACAGGTAAAAGCGGTTAGTTCTATTGGGAGTGGAGCAGCATAAACAACATAAGGACACCAATTGCTGAAACCGGCTGTTGGACCGCCTCCGATACATTTAATATCTACACACCATGTATAACAGGTACCTATAGTAAGGCCCGTATATGTAATACCTGTGCCAAATAATGTACAAGCAGGAGCGCAGGTATAAAGATTAAAATTTGTAAATGTAACTGCTACACAACCCGTGGTGCTAAATCCGGCATTTATGTCTATATCAGTGCCCGGTGCTGTAAATGTGTAACAAACAGTAGCATTTTTTTTAACAGGTGCATAGGCAAAACAATATCCATTTGCAGTTAGGTAGGCATAATCGGGCGGGTACGCTGCCATTGAGGGCCCTAAAAATGCACCATCAGGCGATGCACAACTTCCGGCTCTCGAGCCCTCACCAGGTTCAATTTGATCCTTTCGAATAAAGGATCCTTCGCAGGATTGCGCCTTGACGACAATTCCGTACACCAGGATTAATACAATCAAAATAAATTTCTTCATGTGTGCCTGATTTTATAAATGAACCGAAGGAAGTCCATTCCATAGTAAATATAACCCTTTATGACAAGATACTTTTTTTCAAGTAAGGAAAAGTAGCTTGTTAATTGACAAACTTGCCTTCCATATTAGTATCGGCTAATTGCAAATTAATTAAATAAGCTCCTTTGGCAAGTTCAGGTAAAGTTGTTTTAACAACTGTAGTTCCTTGTGACAGCGCAATTGAATTAGTAAATACTATTTTGCCGGAAAGGTCGTAAACAGTCATAACTGCTGATCCATTGTTTGTAGAATTAACACTAACGTGCAGGGTATTACTTTCAGCATCAAAAATTGTTGAAGTTATTTCATTACCCGGTTGATATGAAGTTTTAATTGCAATCACATCTGAATACATAACTTCATTATTTGAATTTGTTTGTTTCAGTCTGTAATAAATAATCTGACTTTCGGGACTCAAATCAACGAAGGTATAATTTTGAAATCCGGAATTATTTTTAGATTCTACGGTACCGATTGAATAGAAGTCGTTACCGGTAGTTGAACGTTCGATAATATAATTTGTGCCAATTTCAGATTGGGTGCTCCAACTTAAGTAGTTATTTTTTTCAAGATGATAGCCACTAAATTCAGTTAAAGGTAATGGCAATAATAAACAATTGTTTGTAACAGTAACAACATCGGTAGCGGTATTTCCGCACGCGTCTGTAATTGTCAAAGTATATGATGTTGTACCTAGAGGAAAAGTTACATACACGCTATCGCTTGTTGCACCAATTGGTGACCATGAATAAGTATAACCTGGTACCCCATAAATTGGAGTTGTTGGAGCTAGCCAATCTGATTGATCAGCGCAATTTAAAATCGTGTAAGAAGTTCCTCCGGCAGCAGTTGCTGTTGCCTCTACTGTTTTTCCTTTTATAGTAACATCAAAATCATCTAATTGAATACAAGGCACATCACAAAGCGGATCGGTATTAACACAAGCCAATCGTTGTAAGTGCACATTAAATGGAATTGTAAATGATGCGCAACTTGGTGTAAAACATCCGGATACTAAATGTGGCATACTGGTAGTTGCTAAAACTAAATGTCCCGCAATTAAACAAGTTCCACCGCCAACACAAGTGTAAATAATTCCGGGAGCTCCAATAGGATCAACTCCGCAACTTGTCGATATATAGACTACTGTGAAATTTTTTGCGCAATTTCCGCTTGGCGTACAACCGCCATTTTTTGCTTCAACATCTAACGAAACGTTTGCTGTAGTTAACGTTGCATTTGCAGGAGTAGAAACGTTCATGGTGTGAATACAATATTCCGGCCAATAGCGCGACCCAAGTGGTGTTCCGGCTATGGATGCAGGCGTGCCGCTAACGGTTGGGTCAATTACAATAGGGAAAGTTCTTTCCGGGTTTGTTAACCAGCTATTATCTAAATACAATGAAACAGTCACTTGATTTCCAACTTGCTCAACAGCATATTCACCAATTAAATTGTTTGCAGCCATTTCTTCATCAACAGGATTTTCCATGTAGGTAAATACACGATCAAAACGTGCAAATTCATTTCCAAATGCATCAACTAAAATTAAATCGCCACTCCAACGGCCACTCGGGGTTTCTTCACCTTCATAAATATCGCGAATAATGGAAAATCCTTCGGGTAAAGTAATTGTTTCTTTAAAAATACTGTAATCGCTACCTGCATCAATTGCATTTAAATTATGTAAAATAAAATCAGTTTTAATTTTACCTTTTGAAAATGTATGGCGAATATCAATACCATTCCAAGCGTTATATAAAATTGCGCCATCGTTGCCAACAGTATGATTTGAAGGTTGCATTAATTTAGTTATTTCCGGTGTGTTGCTCCCACTTAATAACCAACTTTTATTAAAAATAAAACTGAACGCTTCTGTCAATTGGATAGAAGTAGCATTTGTATTAAAATTTATTGCAGTAGGCTGTTCTTGTTTTATTGCACTGTAAATATTTTCATTGTCTGTGGGATGCAATCTGTAATCAATAGTTATCCAATCGCCGTTTGCATTTTTATAATGTAAATCGTTTAAAGATGTTTGCGCATAAACATCCCTTTCGCTTGGATCATTACCAACATAATATCTTGTATTTACCGTACGCTGATCAATTATTTCACTGCAGTCTTCGCAACCGGCATTAAAAGGTAAAATACCATATTCTTCATGCGATTTTGCATAAGCACTTGAATTTTTTTCAAGTTCTCCATTTATTAAAACCCGGGAATTACTAAAAGTTGTGTAATTATATTCTTTTGAAAACAAAGGCTTATTTCCTTGCTGTGCATAGGTGCTTTGCAAGCAAAACGATACAAGTAAATAAACAATAAATAAATACTGCTTTTTCATAAAATAGTTCGACGTTATGTGTGTTTGAATGAAGGATTACACCCCAATTCAGCCAATAAAAATACTGGTTTTCTTACACTTCAGCAAAATTTTTGAAGATTCCGGAGCCTCTTTTTAGAAAAAACAGCTAAGATTGACCCGGATAGAAAGTTATTTAACCACCAACTGATAGACACAATTTTCGTTACAAGAAGATTTCAACAATAAAACTCCACTCATAACTGATTCATAATCAATTAATTGCCCGCTAAGCGTAAAATAATTTACAACTACGGGCAATTGGTCAAAATTGCAGGATATTACCTCCGAATTTACTGTATTACCTCCAAAATCGGTTTGCTGCAAATAGTAGTAATTTATTCCGGCAACCGGATTCTTATCTTCAAAATAGTATGTTTTTTCAATAGTTGTTGTCCCTGAACCACTAATACTGCCTAAGCTTTGAAATAAAATTCCATCATTTGACCTGTAAATTGTATAGCTGTCACAATTTGACTCAGAAATTGTAGTCCATTTGAGTAAAATTTTATCTATTTCAGCTGATGCCGTAAAATCCGTCAGTTCTATTGGAAGCGGCGCAGTATAAATAAAATACGGGCACATTGAAGTAAATCCGGCCCCGCCGCCACCGCCTGTAAAATGGGTGTCGAAACACCAGGTATAACACTGCCCGGGAGTTAATCCGGTAAACACCAGGCCCGTCCCAAACAACACACAACCCGGCGCGCAGGTAAATAATTCGAAGTCGGAAAACCACAACGAAAATCCGCCGCCATAAGTAAATGTGAAAGCTGCATCGAGCGTTGCAGTTGTGCCCGGACTGGTAAACGTATAGCAGTAAGTGGCATTTTTTACTGCAGGATTGATCGTATAGCAACACCCGGCATCGAATACCTCAGTATAGGTTGGATAATCGGGTAATTCGGTACATACAATTGGCCCGTTTGGTGAGGCGCAACTGCCAGCTCTATTGTTTTCATCTGCTAAAACAAATCCTTCCGGTATGCGGCTATATGAAACTTCCTGGCCGCTGCAAATTCCGACAAATGAAAACAACATAATTGTGAGATGTTGTTTCATATATCTAATTTTGGTTTTACAATACGAAGAGGAGCAAGTATTGTTGATTCATAACTATAAAATTGAATATTTCATGTCACAAATCCAAAAAAATTCGCTAAAATTTTTAAAACAGCTTGCAGCAAATAACAATAAAGCCTGGTTTGATGCCAACCGACCTGATTATGAAGCGGCAAAAGCCAATTTTATTGAATTTATTGGCGAATTAATTACCAAAATGGGCGCTATCGATTCAGGTGTTGCCGGATTGGAAGCTAAAAAAACAATATTTCGAATCAACCGTGACGTGCGATTTTCGAAGGATAAAAGTCCTTACAAAAACAATTTCGGGGCTACGCTTAGTATGGGTGGAAAAAACATGCAAACGGCAGGATATTATTTCCAGATTCAGCCCGGTAATAAAAGTTTTGCCGCCGCCGGTTCCTACATGCCGATTCCTGAAAATCTCGCAAAAATCAGACAGGAAATCGATTATAATTTTAAAGATTTCAAAAAAATAGTGGAATCCGCTGCATTCAAAAAACAGTTTGAAACTTTAGATGAAATTGAAAAATTAAAAACGGTGCCGAAGGGCTACAATGCTGATAATGCGGCTTTGGAATATCTGAAACATAAAAGTTTTGTAGTGTCACACACCTTTACTGATGCGGAGGTTACCGACCCTGCTTTCATTAAAACTGTAGTTGCTACATTTAAAACCGCATTTCCATTGGTAAAATTTATAAATAATGCTTTAGAATAAGTAAATTTGAGTTGCCAACTTCCAATAATTATATAGGCGATGCGAAAACTCCTCCTCATCCCGGTTATTTTTTTGTTTAATCATGTGTTAAACGCTCAGGGCATCGTAGCTTATCCCGATACCACCATTTGCAGTGCCCAGCCGGTTTGGCTGCATGCCGATGTAGATGGCAGTTTCGGAACAGCAACCTACGAATATCAATCTATCCCATACGCCCCCGAACCCGTTGGTGGCACTGTGCATAATATGGTAGATGATACCCACGTTGGCCCGTTTTCCATCGGCTTCGATTTTTGTTATTTCGGTCAGATATATGATAAATTTTATATCGCTTCCAATGGATGGATTAGTTTTTTAGCGCCCTCCGGCGGAATGGATGTAAACTGGACACCCGACGGGCCTATTCCGGATGCGGCAGCAGATGTGCCAAAAGCTGCAATTTTTGCGCCCT
Organism: Bacteroidota bacterium; assembly: GCA_016706255.1. Classification (NCBI taxonomy): domain Bacteria; kingdom Pseudomonadati; phylum Bacteroidota; species Bacteroidota bacterium. The sequence continues at coordinate 299,764 of JADJJZ010000006.1, forward strand.
GGACCGACTGGCATTCGGGTTTATGTACAAATTGTATTTATCACGAAGTAGTTGGTGTGGCGCCAAATCGTAAATTGATTGTGAGTTATGATGATGTGCCGCTGTTTTCATGCACCGGTTTTCTTGGTTCGTTTCAGATTGTGCTTTACGAAACTTCCAATAAAATAGAAAATCACCTGACACATGTTGATGTTTGTCCGGGATGGGATTTAGGTATCGCCACCCAGGGCATTTTAAATGAAGATGGCACTCAGGGGTATGCTGTTGTGGGCAGAAATGCAACCGACTGGTCGGCAGATGATGAAAGTTGGGTATGGTTGCCAAGTGCAATTACCTGGTATGAAACTGCAACCGGCACTGTAATCGGAACGGGTGACAGTATTGAAGTGAATCCCGCGTCCACAACTAGTTATACAGCAGAGGTTACCTTATGCGATGGCACTACATACAGCGATGAAGTTATTGTAACCATTTCCACCCCTTATGATGTTGGCGTGGATATTCAGAATATAGTTTGTAACGGAGATAATAATGCCTGGATAGATGTTGATGTAACCGGAAATACTAATCCGGTAAGTTACATTTGGTCAACAGGATCGGTTGAAGACAGTATTTATGACTTAGGTCCGGGTGTTTACACAATTACCATTCAGGAAGTAGACGGATGTGCTTATGTGCAGGAAATTACCCTGACGGAACCACCATTATTAACGCTTGACACGGTTGCAACAGTTGATGTTACTTGTTTTGGGGGTAGTGATGGTCAGGATAGCTCAACGGCGGCGGCGGTGTTACACCATATATATTTACGTATGATGGTACTAACTGGCAAACAGACAGCAATTTTCTTGCGATGGAAGCCGGTTTATATACATTTACCGTAAAGGATGCTAATGGTTGTACACAAACATTTGACAACATTATTGTATCTCAACCTGAACCAACGGTTGTAGATGCAGGCCCGAATTTTACTATTGAATACGGCAGTTCGGTTATTATTCAGGCAGCTACTGCCATTAACCCGATTATAAGTATTGTATGGGAACCCGCTGAAGGATTGTCGTGCACCGATTGTATGCAACCCACAGCACAGCCAACTTTTAATACCGTTTATTATATTACGATTACGGATGAAAATGGATGCGAAGCGGTAGATTCAATGTATGTTTGGGTAAATATTGATTTTAATGTGCCCAACGCTTTTACACCAAACGGTGATGGTTTAAACGATATGTTTAATATTCAAACCGATTTACTGATTTCTTACCATATTACAATATATAACCGCTGGGGCGAATTAGTATTTACTTCTGATGATATCGGCAAGGGTTGGGACGGCAATGTAAATGACAAACCACAGGAAATTGGCACCTATATATATTATATAGAATCGGTAACAACGCTGAACACGCCGCTTAAAAAACCGCACCATAACCTTACTCCGGTAGGCTATAAGGCCTGAAAAAGGGCTTTCAATGTTGAAATTTTAAGTTTGGTTGCATCATTTCTAAAAAAAAATCATTTTTTTTTTGGTTTTTACATTTTGTACCATAGCTTTGTTTCAATCTAGCACGCAATGCTAGTGCCATAAGATCTATAACACACATTTCCACGTATGTAAGGTTGTGTTATATTCCGTCAGGCTTGACTGTTTTCCGTGAATTTGAGGAAAAATTCCACAAATTGCGGTAAAACACTTGCATAAGCGGACTAAGGGTTATAGCTTTGCGGCATAAACATATTTGAAAAATTATATTTTAATAACCGATTATATTGTAAACATTAATTAATACGTCATGATTAGTAGAAAACTCACGTTAGCGGTATTGATGCTTTTTAAGCATTGCTACCTTCACCAACGCTCAATCGAGCTCATTTCCTCCAAAACCAGCCAACAAATGGCAAATTGGATTAAACTTAGGTCTTCCTGCAATCCAGGGTGATATTAAGTCAGAACCATTCGGCGGTAGCCACTCACCTGCATTTGGTGTTGGTTTAAATATCCGTAAAGGTCTTGGATATGTTACATCACTCCGTTTACACGGTATGTATGCAAATGCTTATGGACAAGATTTCATTGAAAGTTCATATGCTTACAACAAAACTTTAAATGGTGCCTTTTCAAACAGCCCTACAACGAATTACTCGGAAGGTGCTGACTATACAGGTAACGTTTGGGTTCCTAACTACAAAACTCAGATTGCTCACGGTTCATTAGACCTGTTAGTTAATCTTAACAACATCAACTTCCACAAAGCTGATCCTAAATTTTTAGTGTATGCTTTCGTAGGTGTTGGTGGTTTAATGTTTAATACATCTTACGATGCTTTGGATGCTGCAGGTAATCCTTACGATTTCCAAACTATCCTTAGCGGTTTTGGTTCTCAGAACACATCTGAAAAAGAACGTATCGACGCTATTCACGGTATATTAGACGGTGAATATGAAACTCAGGCTGAGGTAGCCAACCCTGCAGCTCGTGACGCCGGTGAAGTTCGTGCAACTTGGGTACGTAACCCTTCATTATCAGGTGGTCTTGGTATCTCTTACAAAATTGGTACTAAATTAGAAATAGGCCTTGAAGAAAGAGCTACTCACTATTTTGATGACTTAGCTGACGGTCAGCGTTGGCAGTTTGACGGTTCTTATACCGCTCACTATGACTTATTCCAATATACAAGCTTAAACGTAGGTATCAGCTTAGGTGGCGACGAATCTGTTGACCCACTTTGGATGGTTAACCCGTTAACTTACTTGTATGATAAAGTAAATGAAATTGACCCTGACAACTTATTAAAAGATTCAGATAACGATGGTGTTATCGATCGTTTAGATAAAGAACCAAGCACTCGGAAGGAACTCCAGTAGATACTCACGGTGTTAGCTTAGACAGCGATAAAGATGGTTGCCCTGACTCTGAAGATCCAGAACCATTCTCATCTCCAGTATTACCTATGGAAAACTGTCAGAACGTTCACTTAACTCAAGATTGGGTTGAAAACTATGTTGACCAAAGATTGAAAGATTATCAAAAAGGTGGAAACGGTGCAGCTTCTGACTGGATTCTTCCTTATATCTTCTTCGACTTAAACAGTGCATCTATTCGTCCTGATGCGGTTCCTGAATTAAATCAGGTTGCTGATATCATGAAACGTTACACTTCTATCAACGTTGAAGTTGTTGGTCACACTGATACTCGCGCATCTGAAGATTATAACTTAAAATTATCTGAAAATCGCGCAAGAGCTGCTATCACTTACTTAACTGGTAAAGGTGTTGCAGAAAGCCGTTTGAAAATCGTTTACAAAGGTGAATCTGATGTAATGATTAAAGACGCTAACACAGAAGCGGAACACCAAATGAACCGTCGTGTTGAATTCCATATAATTAAGAACTGATATATACATATAATCATGACAGCCAAAGGGGTGGAGCAATCCACCCCTTTTTTTATGTACTTGAGTTTCCCAAAATGTTTATTTCGCAGTATATTCGTAAAGCATGAAACAATTCAGTCTGCTGTGTTTTTTACTCCTTACAGCTTCATTGCTTTTAGCTCGATCTGTACCTAACGATACCATTAAAACAAAACGCTCATTCTTTAAGCATAAAAAACATAAACAGGAAGCTACCTGGACACCTTATTGCAGCAGTTGCGAAATCACTCAATTTGATCCGGAAACATATTTTAAAGATGATGATGCAGATGGTGTATTTAATGTTTTTGATTTACAATTAAATACACCGGCATTTGCACCCGTTGATTCAAATGGTGTGGCTGTTGATAGTGATGGAGATGGGGTTTTGGATTGTTTCGATAATGATGGAGTTCTACCTATTGACACGCTATCAAATAAAATGATGGATTCAATAATTCGCGAAAGTGGTTATCCTTGCAAATCTATGTTAGGAAGCAATTATGATGAATGGATTTTGCCAATAATATTTTTGATTTTAATTCAAATATTCCGGATTCAGTAAGTTTAGATTTCTTGAACAGAACAGCTGACTTATTGATCCATAACCCAAATCTAACTATTGAAATAGATGGTAATTATGACTATGATATAGAAAACAGTGATTTAGGAATTATTAGAATGTATTATGTTGCTAACTTTTTGATAGGTGAGGGAGTTGATTCAAATAAAATCAGATTAAAATATGATGATTTTCAAAATTCTGGCAATAAATTGCTTTTGCATCCGAATGAAAAAGACTTAAGTGTTTTTTATAGGGCGCTTTTATTAAATATAAATTAATCTATACTATTTTTTTTAAAAGCCGCTGCGAATTTAAAATCCCGGTCCTAACTACATACCAAAATTTTAATTCAATATTTTTCCGGCCTTTTTTGTAATTTAAATACTTCATACAAACAAAAACCGATTACAACTAAATACTCCATCACCACCACAAAATAATTTTCCGGGTAGGTGATATCGACATAGGTAATGTAAGTGAAATAAATAAGCAGCGACCACAAAATTGCATATCGGTAACCGGAAAATACACTCAACATAATTAGTGGCGTAATATACCATGGATGCATGGTTGTGGCGAATAAACAGTAAATAGAAAAAGCTAATTGAAGTGCAGTAATGAACTTATCTTTTTGGTAGAAATAACTTAAAACACTTATGGCAATTATAGTTACAAATGGCAGCAATTGCCGCATGAGGGTAAACGTTTCAAAATTTTCATCTTTATTAATAATCCAACGTAATAAATAATATACTGAAGCATTAAATTCAAATTGCTGGAAGTATAAATTTAAACTGGAAAAAATATTAGCATACTGCAGCAGCATAGGGAATAAAATAATGATGCTCACTACACCGCTAATAATTGAATAAATAATTGTTTGTTTAAAGCCCAATCGTTTAAATAATAAAGGCATCAGCATAATGGGCCACAACTTTGCACCAATGGCAAATCCGAATGCAATTGCAGAAAAGGTTAGTTTTTGTTTATTGAGAAAATAAATAGCCAGCAATAAAAAGAATATCATAATACCTTCAAAATGTAAATTGCCGGTCAGCTCTAAAATTACAAGCGGATTTAAGGTGTATAATAATTGTAAATTGGAATTGAGATTAAGCTGTTTTAATATTTTAGGAATGAGTAAAATGCTGCCTATTTCAAAAAAAAAATAAAGATTTTTAGAATAATCTGATTCCACAATAAATTGCCACCTGAAAGATGTGCTGATACAGAAAACAGGAATTGACTTAAGGGCGGGTAAATTGTAAAATACGGTTTTGAATTGAGTGCGTTGTATAAACTGTCATTCAGTACCATATTATCTGCACCCAAATAATGTTGTGCTTTCACCATATCAGGTGTATAGGCATAAGGGTTAATATGATTTATGGTGAGATGTCCATCCCAAATAAAACGATAAAAATCGTCAGTTAAATTGGGCATGCTGAATAAAATGCTAAATCGGATAAGTATACCCAACCATTTTCCTTCATCAGCAAGGGCAGGGGTTATCCAGTTTTACATATAACAATGTATAACAAAAATGCACAGCAATACAGGCTGATGAGTTGAATGAATTCGGTTCGTTGAGTGCTGTAGTTAATCAGCAAAAACAAACCTGCAAACAACACATAAACAACAAATCTCCATGGTCCGGTGATTGTTGTTTTGTTCATTTTCTAAGAGTTAAACCTTGAATGTTTAAGCGAAAAGTAGAAAATAATTGCGAAACCGGAGAATGCGAGCATGTGGAAAGGTAATAAACCATAGTCTTCATAATAAAAGCCCATGATGATACCGCTCAAAAAATACAAACTAAAAAGGCCTTCCAAATAAGTAATCGGGCTGATTTTAGATGCTGTATATTTTTTATTTTTCCAGATATCTTTTCCGTTTACGATATTAAATTTCGGAGTGCGCACAAATGCGGTTTGTTGACCTAACCAGCCTCTGAATACAGCCCAGGCATTGTGGAGGCTCATACCCATTGTAATAGCGAGGAACACAGGGAAACGTGTAATATACACGCTCAGTGTTTTACGCATTGTTTTTTCGCGCTGTAAAGTTGAAATATAATAGGCATACGCAATAGCAATAGAACCCATTAAAAAGATACTGGCGTATTTGAAATAGTTAAAATCGATAACCTGATTTTTAATGAATAACAGGGGAACACTTAAAATTGCAGTGATGAGAATAAAGATATAGTTGGTGGTATTAAATAAATGCGCAACTGCATGTAATTTGATACGCAGTGGTAATTCGGCATTAATAACACGTAAACCAATTTTTTTAGCTGTTTCAGCGCCACCTTTGTTCCAACGGAATTGTTGCGATTTAAGTGCATTCATATCTGTTGGTAATTCTGCAGGAGCCACAACATTTTCTACATATTTAAATTTCCAGCCGCGTAATTGCGCACGATAACTTAAATCGAGGTCTTCGGTAAGGGTATCGGCTTTCCATCCACCTGCATCTTCAATAGTTGCTTTACGCCAAACACCGGCAGTGCCGTTAAAATTGATGAAATAACCGGCAGCATTTCGGCCTTGTTGCTCGATAGTAAAATGCATATCTAAAGCAAAAGCCTGCATTTTGGTGAGTATGCTGTAATCTTTATTGAGGTGATCCCATTTGGCCTGAACTACGCCAATTTTATCATCCAATAAAAAATGTGGTATTGTTTTTTTGAGGAAATCGGGAAAAGGAACGAAGTCGGCATCAAAAATGGCTACGTATTCGCCTTTTGCTTCTCTCAAACCATATTCGAGGGCGCCGGCTTTGAAACCTTTGCGTTCAGGGCGGCGAATTTGTTTGATATCGATACCTTTTTGGTGATAGAAATCCACTTTTTTGCGGGCAATCTCAAAACTTTCGTCGGTTGAGTCGTCGAGCAACTGGATTTCTAACTTATCGGCAGGATAGTCGAATGCTGCGATAGCGTCGATTAAACGTTCCACAACATACAATTCGTTGAAAACCGGCAGTTGCACGGTAACATGCGGGTATTCTGATTCAGGAATGGTAAAAATTGTTTCTTCCTTCTTCAGGTTCCGCTTGAACTTGATGTAATGAATGGCTAAACTCAACTGCATTATGCAGTAAAAGAACAGCAGGGTAATGGCTATGGTATAAATTACTATTATAGTGATTGACATGTCAATCGGTTAGGTTCAATAATATTTAAAAATGGTAGTTATAATTGTATAACCGGCCATAATCGTGCCTTTAACGGTGCCTGTAATTTTGGAAACGCCAATTCTTGGTCTGTAATCTACGGCTATTTCGGTAAATCTCAGTTTCTTTTTGGCTGCTTTAATTTGCATTTCCACCGTCCACCCGTAATTGGTATCTTTCATTTCAAGCGCCAGCAGGGCTGTCCAGGTTATGGCTCTGAACGGACCGAGGTCGCTAAAACGGGCGCCAAACAGCAATTTGATCAGCGTGGTTGCGAGCCAGTTGCCAAAAATTTGTTGTGGAGCCATAGACCCTTTGATGCGTTTACCTTTTGCGCGGCTGCCAATAACCATATCAGCATTACCTGATACTATTTGCTGACAAGTTCCCGCATCTGTTCGGGGTAGTCGGAATAATCACCGTCAATGAACACTACTATTTCAGGTTGCTTTTCTGCGGGAAGCTGTTTTAAGTAGGCTATACCTTTCAAACAAGCGGACCCGTAGCCCTTTCTTTCTTCCAGCAACACGGTGGCTCCCATTGATCGGGCTATTTCAGCAGTATTATCGGTTGAACCATTGTTCACTACGATAACTTCTGTAACCAAATCAGCGGGTATGTCCTTCAAAACATGCCCAATCGATCCGCTTTCATTAAAAACCGGAATTATTACTACGATTTTCTGCATGTTCATCTTTGAGGTGCAACCCTGAAAAAGTGCACAAAATTACGTGAATTGTAAATGATATTTAAATATTGTTAAGATAGAATTTTCAAATCTTCGGAAGTAAACAAAATTTCGGTGCGTTTTTATTGTCGGAGCCGTTTTCCAGCTTCAAAACACCACGCGGACAAACGGCAGCACAAACACCACAGCCAACGCAACTTGCGCGCACTATATTCTGGCCTTTTTGGGCGTAAGAACGCACGTCGATTCCCATTTCACAATAGGTGGAGCAATTGCCGCAAGATATACACTGTGAGCCGTTTGTAGTGATTCTAAACCTTGATTTAAATCGCTGAATCAAGCCCATATACGCTGCCATTGGGCAACCAAAACGGCACCATACTCTGCTGCCCATTAAAGGATAAAAACCAACTCCGATTACACCACTGAATACCATCCCAATCACAAAACTGTATCCTTTAGCCATTGTTTTTGCAGAATCGCCTAAAAGTTGATTTTTAAAACTATTATCTACCAATAATAAAACGGTAATGATAATAATGGCAGCCAAAACGCTGTGAATCAGCCATCTTTCAATTTTCCAGGCTTTTAAAGATTTATCGCTGAGGTGACGAAAAGGGTCTCCGGCTGTTTCTGCCAATCCACCACATCCGCAAACCCAACTGCAATACCAGCGTTTGCCAAAAAAATAGGTAAGTATCGGTGTTGCAACAAATGTCATCACCAAACCCCAAAAAATGAAAAACTGACCAAAAGCGCCCTGTGTTTGGAAATAACTTAAAGTGCTTGGAAAAATGGCATCATAATCAAGCGGCCAGAAATAGGTGAGATAAGGTTCATAATTATAAAGCGACTTCATAATTCCCGGTAACAGCCAGGCAAAACCTAACTGAAAAAACATGACAGATGAAGTTCGGATAATTTGATAGCTACTATGGCGGTATTTATAAATGAACTTGAATCCCATTACCAAAACAGCAATGGTATATAATGAACCGTAAACAAACCATTGGTCGGCTTTTGTGTTGCGCAAAGCCATACTCAGCGGGTTAAATAAATTTACGAGCCCAACAAATAAATCGGCTCCGAATAAATTTTTCCAGTAGTCGCGCCAGTAGAGTAAAATGTAAAAACCGGTAATGGTGATGCCGCTAATCCAGGCTAATGCACCGCGTGCCGACATCGATGTAAACATGGTGCGGTTATTTTTTATGCCCGGGGGCAGATGTCCATAAGTGCCGATGGTATAAATAATTCCGCCTGCGAAAAAACAAAGCAGGGTGATAATTAAAAATATGAGTGGCTGATGGTTGGCAGCACCCGCCCAGGCCATAAAAAATGCCAATAAACCAATGCCGGTTATTGCCAAACCTGCTTTTTGGGTATTGTTAAAATTTGCAGGATGCGGATTAGATAACGATAAACTTGAATTTGCCTGTGCCATTTTATATATGTTTAGCGAACAGTGATTTAATTTTTTTTAAATTTAATTGCCAAAAATCAATTTTTTGAAAGCTGATTTTGGTTTTAATTGAACGCGAAGTTGCGGATGTTGTGTATTCCATGCCTCGATAATTTCAGCTTCAAATGTTTTGAAAAACTCAGGGTCGAAATTTGCCACACTTAAATGTGCCATGATATGTTCCACATTTCGTTTTTCCAGTAACCAGCGATTAAATATTTCGTGTCGCATTCTGATACCGAATACATTAATACCGATAAATAAATGGTCTGCTTCGCGATAAACTACGTGCACACATTTTTGATGATCGGCACTTTCCCAATAAAATTCTGCTTCGCCTTCGCGTAAGGTATTAAGTACAGTTCCATAGGTTTGATATTCGATATCTAAAAATTTAGCACTGTTGAACCAATAGCCGGGTTCATAAACGCGTGGATGCCCCATCATGTTAAATGCTGCGGTTTCACCCTGTAATTTACCGGTATACCAAACCTGTTCAATTACACGCCTGTCGGGCAATGCATGTTGAAACTGTGCACAGTCGCCGGCGGCAAAAATATCATCTATACTAGTATGCATATGTTGGTTGATAACCACACCGCGATCGGTTTTGATACCACTGTCTTTTAAAAATTGAATATTTGGAGAAACACCTGCTGTAAGGCCAACGATCTGACAAGGAATTTCTTCGTCGTTACCTGTTATGATGCTGCTAACGCGGCCATTTGCATCACCTTTTATTTCTTTTAATGTTTCATTTAATCGCAAATCGAAACCATGTTCACGAATATGGCTGGTAATCATTTGCGATTCCTGTTCGGGCAGAATATTATTCCAATAATTACTTTCACGCACTAATAATGTTACCGGATAATGCCTTGAATGTAGCATTTCTGCCATTTCTATTCCGATTAAACCTCCCCCCACAATAACTGCGCGATTAATACCATTGGCTGTGTTGGCTTCGAGCGATTCGAGGTCCTGGGAGGAATATAATCCCTGAACACCAATTAAATCTTGCCCCGGCCAACCGAATTTATTTGGTTTAGCGCCTGATGCAATTAATAATTTATCGTAAGAAAGCCTTTCAGCGTTGTCGAATACAACTTGTTTTGTTTGAATGTCGATAGTTTGCACCCAACCTTTTTTGAGATTGATTCTATTTTTTTCCCAGAACCAATTTTCATAAGGCTGAATATCTTTAAATTTCATGTGGCCCATGTAAACATACATGAGGGCAGTTCTGCTGAAAAAATAATCTGTTTCTCCTGAAATCACAGTTATTTCGTGATCCGAATGTTTTCGGATAGTTCTTGCGGCTGTGATACCTGTTATTCCATTTCCAATTATTACAATATGCATAAGCGAGTGGCGGCGAAGGTAAAATGATTGCGGTATGAAATTAAGAACAAAAAACGAATAGTTCCGTTCTTTTAACTGAAAAATAACCTTACGTTATATTTTGTCAGTATCGTTTATTGTTTGTTCAAATTCCAGTTGTAATCCATAAACTCCACTTCGGTTGATTCGGTAAGTTTAATTTTACTGTATTGGTTCAAAAAATCTTTCAAAGAACCATCTTTTGTAAAATCGCTGGTAAACCAGTTAAATATGCTGCTTACCGTTGCTTTTTCAGCTGTAATTTTATTACGGGTAGGGTCGTTGATAAAATCTTCGGCTTGCTGTTGCAGTTGTTTATCTATTTTTTTTGCTTCGTAGGCTTCGTTTAATAATTTCGGACAAGAGTAACTTGCGCAGTTTACGGCAAAGTGAATTCTTGGTTCATCCATTTTCCGTAAAATATTATGTTCGATATTATTTAAATCGAGTTCCTGACCCTGAATGGTAATAAATTTTATATCCCAAACCGAATTTACAAATGCAACACCGGGTTTTATATCTTTAATACTTACAACAGGATAGTTGCGAATAATTAATTGAACGGTATACGCATTATAAGCATTTATCCAATAAGCAAGAATTTCTTCACGACTCCAGGTTTTTTCATTAGGATAATTTGCTTCAATTAATTGGAGATAATTATTGAGTTTAATACTATCGGCCATAAATCCTTCATAATTAACCCATCCGTCGGCATTTACATTTTTTTGCAGTAAATCGGTCCATAATTCATGTGTAAATGGTTTGGCATCGGTTTGAATTCCGTTTAATGTTCGGCACGACGGGAGGGTGCACGAGGTGCAAAGTGCAATTAAACTTACAAGTATCAGGTTTCGCATAGTATGTCTGTTATGGATAAATATACGAAATTGAATCAATTCCGGTTCCCTTGGCGGGGGATTCTAATACTTATAAACAGGTATTAGGTTTCTCCAATACAAAAAGCAGAAAGGCAATTAAAATTTAACAAAATGTTTATTGGAAACGCTGCCATCAAGTTGAGTAAGTTTAATAAAGTAAATTCCTGCGGGTGCATTTTCGATATTGATATAAATTTCTCCATTTTCTCCCGTGCTATTGGAGTTAAAATAATTTACACCGGTAATACTAAATATTGAAACTACAACACCACCTTTAAATGTGTTTTTATAATTTATAATTAATTCTCCGTTTGTTGGATTTGGATAAATATTCCATTCGAAAAGCGGTTTGTTTTGAGGGATTAAAGCAGGAAGAATATTTATGGTGTAATCTTCTACTTCGCCTGATGCAAAATTTTCGCATGGTGATGCATATGCACCATATTTAGCACTTACTCTTAATCTTGTAGTTCCGGGTATTGCAGAAATTGGAATGGTAATGTTTTTATTCAAATTCGCAGCACTTGTTACTTTTTTTTGAATTAATTTTTCTCCGGCATCCGTAAAATCGCCATCCCCATTAAAATCAATCCATGCGCGCCAAAATAATTGTTCTGCAATACCGGTAAATCCGGCACTGTAGGTAAAGGTATAGGTTGTTCCCTGTGTCAAATTTGTTGAAGTGGCTGTTCCGTCATAATATCCGCCATCACTGGCTGATACTCTTGATATTTCATTTAGTTTTATATTATCAATATATCGGTTGGTAGCATCTAAACCTGAAGAAGTGCAATAAATTACAGGTGTATCAAATGAAATAGTATAATCTTCAGCTTCTCCAAAAAATATATCACAGGGCGTAGTAATTGGACCCCCATATTTTAATAAAATGCGCATGCGGGTTGTTCCACTTAAGCCGGTTGGGCAAAAAAATACAGCAGTTAATGTTGATGTTATTGCTGCGCTATTTACAATTTCTTCTCCCGCATCAAAAAAGTCACCATCTTTATTAAAATCAATCCACGCACCAATTGAAACATCAATAGGTGTACCCGGATAACCCGGTGTTATTTTAATTGTATTATTAATTCCCTGTGTTAAATTAAATGTTGTTCCAATAAAATTGCCGAATCCTCCATTGTTGCCTGTAATTGATGCAACGCCGGCCATTTTTACCGATTGAATCCATTCATTATCTGTATTAAATGGAAATGGATAACAATATGGATTATAATTATAAATACCGCAAGCATCAATACAATAAGCGGCAGCAATTGTGTTTCTAATTGCATCACCGGGTTGTGGTCCAAAGCCATTTGCAAAATTTACACCGTAAGCGGTAACGTGACAATAGCTCATAATTGTTCCACCGTCTATAGGCTCAGGGCCAAGGGGACAACCACCTTCTGTAGTATAACAATTATCAAGTGCTCCGCCAACCCACGCAAAACAACTTTGTGTATGAGCACTTCCAAATAAATGCCCTATTTCATGTGTCACTACAAATACCGGCCAACTATATGTTGGATAGTCGGAATATGTTCCGCTTATCCAGCTAACACTATATCCATATCCGTTGCATAATCCGTTAACGGTACTGGCTAAACCACCACCACCGCCATAAATTGCTAATAATTGGGCTATATCACCTGTAAATGAAGGTCGGTATGCACTAAATGATGCCAATTTATCACCGGAAGATAAATCAGAATAAATATCCGGTGTAGTCCAAATAAAAATTGTTTGAATTTCGGTAGAAACAAATTCATTGGTAAATATTGCATTCGAATTATTAAATAAATTGGTAACATAATCTGCTGTTCCCGATACTGTTCCTAAGCCGTAATTTAAATAAATATCATAATCGGCTTCAAAATAAATTTTAGGGCATTTTACATCGCGACTACCTTCAACATTTTGCATTATTTCGTTGTAAGCTTCAAGATAATCCGGATCAAAAGTTGTTTCACAAGTCCCAAGTTGAGGGTCAACTAATATATCAGCATCAGAATAAATTAAATAATCATCAATAAAGCCCTTTTTATATCGCCCGATATTAATGTTACCGGAATTTAATTTTGAAACGGTTCCCATCATTTCATCTTCAAATATTGAAATGGCGACTAAAGACGTTGGGTCATCTTTAATTATTCCCTGGTAATAAATTCCCGGATGATAATCAACCGGCGATTCCTGACCACTGGTATACACTTTAAAATCTTCTGCAAATAAATCAACTCTTACTAAATCTAAAATTAAATTTTCATTCTTAAAGGGTAAAGTCAGTGAAATAGCATTGTGCTTTGAATTATATAAATTTTGAATCTCGTCCACATTTAATTTTGCATATGTAATGTTGTTGGCAAAAGGTGATGATGTAGATTTATATGTTGCATCAGTTTGAACATTAAATGGGCTGGTTGTTTTAAAGTCAAATCCCTCGCTTCGCGATTCAACAATTTTTTGAGCGACAGGTTTTGTTCCGTTAACCTGACAGTACAAATGGAGTGAACAAACAGAAAATATTAAAACCAGAGCAGATCGTGTATTTGCCATATTAAAAAATTACCAAATAAATAAATGCGAGTCTGCCTGACTATAAATTCAAAGGTAACGTACAAAACGGTGCTAAATACATTATTGTAAGTATTTCTGCATTGTGGTTTATGTCATAAAAAAAGCGGGTTGTTTGGTCAACAACCCGCTTTTTCGACTATTTAAGATTTTTATTGTTTAACAATCTGTTTCACCGCTGTTGTTCCATCGGCCTGAGTAGTTTTTACGAAGTATAAGCCAGGAGCTGCATTCGTAATATCCAGTACAATCATACCATTTTCACTTTCAATATTTTCGGAACTGATTATTTTTCCTGTAATATCAAATACATCTAATTGGACACCGCCTGAAATGGCATTTAAAAATTCAATATTAAATACGCCTGATCCAGGATTAGGGAAAACAGTCAGACTAAACGGTATTACTTCACCTGAAGGTAATGCCGGCATAATATTAACCGTATAATCTTCAACCTCGCCATTGGCAAATGTTTCACATGCTGTAGGATATGCACCGTATTTAGCACTAATGCGTAAACGAGTAGTTCCTGTACTTGCAGTTGTAGGCACTAAAATATTTTTGGTTAAAGAAGCGGCTGTTGTTGCTTTTTTCTGAAAAACTTGTTCGCCTGCATCGCTAAAATCACCATCACGATTATAATCAATCCATCCTCTCCAATACATTTGATAAATGGTGCCTGAAAATCCCGCACTGTAAGTTAACGTATAGGTAGTTCCTTTTACAATATTGGTTAATGTTCCTGTGCCGTTGTAATATCCGCCATCGCTGCCGGAGGTCCGGTTAATGGTATTTAATTTTACATAATCGATATAACGTGTAGTTGATGATGTACCTGCGCTGCTGCAATAAGTAATTACCGGATTAAATGAAACAGTATAATCTTCAACTTCACCGTAATCAAAAGTTTCGCATGATGTAGCCAATGCATTATATTTCATTGATACACGCATTCTTGTTGTGCCTGTCATGCCTGCAGTTACCACAAAACTTCCTGAAACTGCCGCAGTAGCTGCACCTGAATTATATACATTTTCACCTGCATCATTAAAATCAAGATCTTTATTATAATCTATCCAAATAGAAAAATATTCAGGATATACAGTCCCGGTATAACCAGGTGTTAATGTAAATCCTGCTGATACACCGGGCGTTAAATTAATTGTAGTTGCAGTAAAATCGGCATAACCTGAATTATTACCGGAATTTTTTGTGGTGCCGTTCATTGTAACAGTTTGCAACCATTCATCGGCAGTACTTAATCCTTTAGATAAACAATATGCAGGAACACCACCGCAAGAAGTAACACAACCTGCTGCAGAAATGGTATTTCGAATTGCATTTCCCGGTTGAACACCAAATCCGTTTGCTAAATTAATTCCGTATCCGGTTAAATGGCAATAACTCATAATTGTTCCGCCGCCAACCGGTGCAGGACCTGCCGGGCAACCGCCTTCTGTTGTATAACAATTATCTAAAGCACCACCAACCCATGCGCCACAATTTTGTGTATGATAACTTCCGAATAAATGGCCCATTTCATGTGTTACAACCATAACCGTCCAGCTATAAGTTGGAAAATCATTATATGTTGCATCAATATCGCTGTAACAATATTTGTATGAATTACACAAGCCATTTATTGTAGCTGCAACTCCACCAAGTCCGCCTGGATCCAATGCAACTAAATGTGCAATATCGCCGGTAAATGATGTGCGAAATGCCATAAATGAATTTAATGCATCATACGATGAACCACTTGCATAACCATCAGCAGTACTCCAAACAAAAATGGTTGAAATTTGTGTTGGTACACTTTCATTGGTATAAATTACTGCTGAGTTATTATAAATACCGGTAATATAATTTGCTGTTGCAGTTACACTTCCTTTATTTTGATATAACTGATAATCTGCTTCGAAATAAATTTTCGGACAATTGGTAATACGTGAACTGCCTTCAATTTCCATGAGCTGATGAAATTCATCGAGGTAATCAGGATTATCTGCTGTTGCACATCCTAAACTTGCAGGATTTACAATTACATCCCAATCGGAATAAATCATATAATCTGATTTTAATCCTTTACCATATCGACCGACATTAATATTGCCTTTATCGGAAGAAGAAATTACACCCATAATTTCATCTTCAAAAATACTGATGGCAACAATAGATGAAGGATCATCTTTAATTGTTCCCTGATAATAAACACCGGGATTAAAATTTTCTACTTTACCACCGTCAGCACTAGAAAGTACTTCGAAACCATCAGCAAAAATATTTACCTGCACTAAATCAAGTGTTATTGCACTTTCTTTATAAGGAATAGATAATTCTATTGCTTCACTTTTATTGGTAAAAAGTGTTTTAACAGATTCGCTACTCAAACTTGCAAACGTGATATCCTTTGCAAATGTTGAAGTGCTTATTTTGTAAGGTGAATTAATTTGTGGTGTGAACGGTTCAGCTTTTTTAAATGGTATACCTGCATTTCTGGTTTCTGCTACCATTTTTGCTACCGGTTTTAATGCAGCATCCTGACCAAAAACACCTAGGGTGATCATCAGCAAGCCGGTAGTAAATAAAAATTGTTTGTAAAACTTTTTCATAATTCAATTTATTTAGGGTTAAATAACTTGTGTATGCCTGTGGAGAGAATTAAGCATAAAAGTGCAAAAAAATCTATGTTTATACAAATATTTCGGATAAGTGCTATACACAAAATTATAAGTGCTTATTCGCCAAAGCCTTAACAGGTAAGGGTTTGGTTTTTTGGGGGAGATAAAACAACCTTTTTTGCAGGTCACTAATCGAGTCCCTGTGTCATTTTTCTTACAATTTTAGCCTCGCTGAAAAACTCCTTGGCGATTATCCTAAAGAAGGCATAAACCGGCATAGCGGCAATCATTCCCGGCACACCGGCCAGATTACCAAATACCAATACCACAAAAAATACTTCTAAAGGATGGGCTTTTATGGAGTTGGAATAGATAATAGGTTGTGAAACAAAATTATCGATGAGTTGCACACCCTGAAATAAAATAAAGAGTTGAATTAACATTGGTGTAATATCAAAACCCGGATCTACACTTAAATTGGTTGTAATGCCAATCAGCATTCCAAACAACATTCCGATAATTGGACCGATATAAGGAATGATATTTATAATTCCGGCGAATAAGGCAATTAACCAACTGTTGGCACCAAAGCCTAAAATGAGTAAGCCGGATGCAATCAGAATAAATACCACTAATGACTGAATAATTAATCCCACAAAATACCGCGTCAGATAAATTTTACTCGAATGTAAAATACGCCTGGCATTCGCTTCAAATTTTGTTGGGGTTAAGGTCATAACGATATTGTAAAATAATTTATCATCTCTAAGAAAAAAGAAGGTGATAAATGTAATAGAAAACAGGGCAACCAAAATATTTCCCAAGCCACCCATAATGTTATTAAAAATATGGGTTATAGATGTAACATTTATCCAATTACGTAAATTTTCATTTATAACCTGTTCAACAGATTGTGCCGGTGCTTCAGGGTCCTGAAATTGAATAATCATGGAATCGAGTACAACAATTTGGTTTTGTAAACTTTCTGCTACTCGTTCGGTGTCGATATGCGATATGTTATTTGTTTGCTCAACAACCAGTGGGGTAAATATTTTTACAATGCCGAAAAGTGCGCCAAAAAGAATAATAATTGTAAGGAGTGCTGCAAGTGAATCGGGAATTGCAAATTTTCCTATCTTAAATTTTTGAATAAAATCACAAATTGGTTTTCCGACAATGGAAATTATTGCTGCAATGATAAAATAAAACAGGATGGTAGTAATTTGTAATAATAACCAAACCACACCAAATACAACAGCTAGTGTAATTAAAATGAGTATGGTAGATTTTATGATACTATTATTAGACCAGTTTTTGTTCATATTGGTGTTCGTGATTTTTAAAAATACAAACGTAAATATACAGGATGCTTTTCAGGTTTTGGCATAAAAAAAGCCCCTCATTGCTGAGAGGCGATTATAAATTTTATTTGATTAGCAGCATCCGCCGCCATCATAAAACCAGCTTGAGCCGGAAATAAAGATGTCGTTTCTGCCCAAATCGGCTAAATTGCCACCGGTTTTATCACAAACGGCAAGTGGTTGATTCGGCATCAGTACATGGCCTTTATGGTCGTCGAAAAACTCTTCATTACCATAATAAATTGCGGTTTTACCTGTAAACACACAAGGACCGTCTGCAGGCATAGGGTCTTTAATAGCGCAAACTTCAGCGCTTTCGATAAATATTAATTCAGGTGTATCATAATTCACCGGGTCTAAAATTCGGTAAGGGCGACGCGCACGCACTTCAATAGTGCCGAATCCGATATCGGTAATTCTGTTGATGTATTCCTGCAGTGGTAATGAGCCGCTTAAACATAAAGCACGCAGTTTTTCATCATCACGTAAATTTTCCGGAATTTCTTGTTCGCAGGTAGGGTCGCTCATTACAAGTCGGCCGTGTTTTTTTAATGTGCGATACATTTCAGTCAATGCAAGTTTTAAATCGGCATCTCTGAAAATATTAAATAAACAATTTTGTGCTGCAATATCGATACTATTATCTTCAACAGGTAAGTTAAAGGCATCACCTTTTCTTAAATCAATAAAATCGCGTTTAAACCAAGGATTTAATTTTTCTGCTTCCAATAAGTTTTCATTACAAGCTTCCAACATTTCATCTACAACATCTACACCAATTACGCCACCTACTTTGCGTGAAAAATACGCAAATTGCAATAATTCCATTCCGCCGCCAACACCAACATATAATATATTCGGATTATTAACCAAATCGCGTGGATTAACGGTTGAGCCACAACCATAATTCATTTCCAGCATTTTTTGTGGGATTACCAACCCTGGCAATTGCCATACGGGAGTAGTTGTGCAGCATAAACCTTTCTGTGGATTTTCTGCTGCTTCTTTGTAAACGTTTTTTGTAGTTTCTAAATAAGTAGTTGACATTTTGTATTAATTTATAATTTTAAATAATATTGGAAACAATGTAAAATAATAATCCTGATAAAACTGCTGCGATTGGTAATGTTAATACCCATGAACCTGCAATTTTACCAATGGTTTTATAATCTGCTTTTTTATTTACTACACCTATACCAAAAATACCACCCACTGAAACGTGCGTAGTAGATACCGGTAAACCGCTTGAACTGGCAGTCCAAACTAAAACAGCAGTAATTAAATTTGAAGTAAATCCTTGCCCGGGATTCATATAAGTGATTTTTTTACTCATGGTTTGAGCTACTTTTTTTGCATTGAGTAATCCACCCACAGCCATAATAACAGCAACCATAATAATCATCCATGGCACTGTTAAAAAATTAACCAGTAATAATAAACCTGCAATTTTTGGTGCATCATTCATACCTCTTGCAAATCCTACAGCTCCTGCACTGATATAGTGTAATACATCTAATATTTTTTGTGCGCTGATACCGATTATTTTTCCGGAATAACTTTCGCGATAATTGTTGGTTAAACTAATTCCTGAAGCAGCAATATTATTGTTAGCACCAGGAGCATCAACAACCAAATGGGTTTTTTTGTCAATTTTTAATAATAACCGGAGTTGTTTAAAAATGAAATATAAAACAATTGCCGAACCGCAGGCGATAAACGGACTTAATAATAATGGTTTAAGAAATACTTCACCTAACTGATTAAAATTTAATTCACTGCCTACAGAAATAAATCCGGCTCCAACCAACGCGCCAACAATAGCATGTGTTGTGGAAATTGGTATTCCGATTTTAGTTGCTAAAAAAACAGTGCTGGCTGAACCTAACGCTACTGCAATTGCTAAAGCAGGATCTTTAAGTGCTTCATCGGGAATTAATCCTTTTCCGGAAAAGTTTTTCATTAAACCTTGAGCAATAAAGATGGCAAAAATACATCCAGCCAGTGTGGTAATGGTTCCCCAGTTTAGGGCTGATTTATAGCCGGTTGTGCCGCTTCCAAATAAGGTTGATACACCTTTAAAATTGTCGTTTGCTCCATTCGAAAATGCGAGAAAGCAGGCGGCAAGAATTATAACTATTTCTATCATAAATTTAACAGGATTGAGTGTGACTGAATATCGTTTATTGTATCTATATCTGAAAGCGTTTCGAGCTCAAATAACTTACCGTTTCTGCCGGAAATATCATTTTTTGTTTCTGTAAATAATGTTGCTGTGCTCCAGTTTTTATTTTCTAAAACCCAGCGATTCCATTTTTTCATACCAATTAAATAATAACCGCCATCGGTAGCCGGGCCTAATACAAAATCGTTTTGATTATTTAATGCTTCAAAGGCCTGTTCAATATGATTTGCGGTTAAATCATAACAATCGGCGCCAATCATTACTACGTCTTTATATTCATTTTTAAACGGAATGGAAAAAGCATAATCCATTCTAACACCTAAGTCGCCACTGCATTGTGTATATTTTTTATAAATAACATTATCAAACTGATCGTTGCGTTCAACGGTGTCGGAATAAAAAATAAATTTATCGGCGGAGCAATTTTTAGTGATATTGTGGGTGTGATTTAAAAGCTCCTGATACACCAATAATGCTTTCTGTTCCCCAATATCCGCGGCAAGCCTGGTTTTTACTTTACCGGCTATCGGATTTTTGAGCATAATAACAAGCGCTTTTTTATTTTCCATTTTTATGATTGAAGAAGTTTATCAATGTTGAAACGTTTATTAAGCAACACTTCCGCCGCAACTGCTTCCGCTTCCTGCTGTGCAACCGAAACAATGTTGATTTAAAACGATTTCACGAGTATTTAATGCGTTTAAATCCCAATTGGTTATATGATTTGGCGCACCGTGGTTTACTTTTAAACCAAGCATTTGATTAAAATCGCAATCATATAAATTACCATCCCAGCCAATTGAAATTGTATTGCGACACATTACATTTTGTGCAGCAACAGGATTAAATGCTTCAATTAATTTTTGCATATACTCCTCATAATTTCCGCTTTCAATCAGGTAATCTAAAAATCTGGAAATTGGCATATTGGTAATGGCAAATAAACTGTTGAATTCAATATTGAAATTCCGTTTGAGTTCTTTTTTAAATTGTTGCTCCAAACTGTTTTGAGAGCCGGGTAAAAATGCGCCATTTGGATTGTAAACTAAATTTAAAATTAATCCACTGCCGGGCATGCCGTAACCAACTGCGTTCAACATTTGTAATGCTTTGATACTATCTTCAAACACACCATCACCACGTTGAGCATCAGTTCTCGACTTATTGTAAAATGGGAGTGAAGAAACAACTTCAATTTTGTGTTCAGCAAAAAACTGTGGCAAATCGTGATATTTTTTATTTGCCAAAATAATGGTCAGGTTACAACGTACAATTGTTTTTCTGCCCAGCTTCGTAATTTCCTCAACAAACCATCTGAAATCAGGATTCATTTCAGGTGCACCACCGGTCAAATCTACCGTGGGTATTGAGGTTGAGGCCAATGCATCTAAACATTGCTGCATGGTTGCTCTTGTCATTATTTCCTTGCGGTCAGGACCTGCATCCACGTGGCAGTGGCCGCAGGTTTGATTACACATATAACCTAAATTCACCTGAAATATTTCAGTGTTTGTAGGTTTTAATGGAAATAATCCGATGCCATTTAATTTATCATCGAATCGTTCAAAATCAACGGTTGTTACTTCATGCGTTTCCAATACTTTTAACTGATAATCGTTATCAGCTAATTTGTGATGCATGGCATGTAATGATTTTTTAGAAGCCATTATATTTTACTTTTCTTAAGTATAATTTTTAAAAAAATGTGCCAACCTGAAATTGGCACATTATAATTACATCGATAAATCTTTAAATTTATTCATCATTTGAGTTCCGTGAACTAATGATGCACCACCGCGAATTGCTGCAGCCACATGAATAGCCTCCATCATTTGTTCTTCATCGCATCCTTTCGCCATTGTGTCTTGAGTGTATGCATCGATACAATAAGGACATTGAATCGCATGAGCAACTGCTAATGCAATTAAACTTTTTTCGCGTTCTGTTAATGCACCTTCTGCAAATACTTTTCCGTAATAGTCAAAAAATGCTTTTCCTAATTCTGCATCCCAATCTGAAATTGAGCCAAATTTTTTAAGGTCTTTCGGGTCGTAATAAGTAGTTCTTTCCATTGTTGTTTGTTATTAAGCAATTAAATAAATAAAAAGTAGTATGCACACCACCTGCGATGCAAGTGCTGTGAAATAAAAAAATTACCGGAAAATTAAACTGCCGGTGGCGCCCGTAATGAAGTGTATATACGATGATTTTTTAGGGATAGATTTTGGCGTATTAATTTGAAATTAAGGCCAATAGACGCCAGTATACTGCGAATGAGCACGCGCAACTGATATGGGATATTATAGTTGTGTAAAAGCGGATAAAATTCTCCGCTATAGTCGATATCAGTTTTTTCTTCACCAACCAGAAAATTTATCCGATTTTCGGTTAGATAACGCTGCATCATCCTGTTCACATTTGCTGTTTCCCAGGGCAAATTGGCAAATTGTTGTGGCAGGAAGGCATTTTTATGTAACCCAATCAAGTACAAACCCCCATCTGAAGCAGGTCCGAGAATGGCATTATTGTCGGATAATTGCGCGGCAGCCTGCAAAAGGTCATTTTGACTAAGTGTTGGACAATCGTTTCCAATGGCAATAACCTGATGGTAACCCAAATTAAAAATCTGACTAAAAGCATCACTCAATCGTTCGCCAAATGTGTTACCATGTTGTTGCGATGAGTTGATCACAAAACAGGGTAAACCGGTAGCACGTGCAGTTTTTTCTGCATGGCTGATTAAATGGGAAGCGATGATACTGTTGGAACGCAGGCTGTGTACATCAGAAAAATCCTTTACCAGCGCTTCCTCCTTCGGAGTGCGGGTAAATAGCAATAAAGCAGTAGATTTTGCCTGAGCCTGAACCATACGTTTTGAACGTTAAATGCCTGATTTGGTTCGGCTAAAATAGAAAACTATTGGTAAATGAAAACATTTTAACAATAGTTTAAGGAATTCAAAAGTTTTTAGCAGCCAAGAAATTATGCCGGATTCAGGTCGACATATTGTTTGATTTTATCCATCCTGATTGCCAAATGCGAGGTATGATAAACACATTTACCTTCTTTTATAATCAAAATTTGCGGAGATTCGTGATGTACATGAAAATGTGCAGCAACTTTATTGGATAAACTGCGATGTGCCAAAAGGTCTAAATAATGAAAATCCATTCCTTCCGGAACTTCGGCTTCTTCCAGCATTGTTTTAACATGAAAACTTGTTCCGCAACTGGTGCTGTGTTTATATATAGCCTGTGGCGTTTCAAATGAATTTTCAATAAGCTGATCTAATTCCGTTTCTGATGTTAATTCAATCCAATCCATAATAGCTTTTCTTATAAAATGTATTTTTTTGCTAAAAAGTTCAATGTTTTTTTAAACTTGCTTCTAACCAAATTACTGCTTTTTTAATGTAATATTCTTTATCCCCTTTATGCTGATCTACCATTTCCTGAATGGTTTTATGTAAATGTGGTTGTTTGCAAAAATCTTCCAATAAAACCATCGATAATCTCCGTTGCCACATCAATTTTGATTTGGATAAAGATTTTGACAAGTCGAAAATTGCTGCAGCTCTTATTTTATTAATTGCTTTTAAGCTTTGCATGCCCAGCGTGTCACATAATGCCCAATTGTCTATTTCCTCCGAATATTTTTTTACCAGTTGTATTGCTTTATCGGGATCCGTTTTAGCGACTTTATGCAATAATTTTGCGGCTAACATTCTTTCTTCGTAAGCACCTGCATCCCATAGTTGTTGAACCAGCTCAAAGCCGCCCTGCTTGGCAGTTTTGGCAATTTCATTTAAAACCGGCATGCGCACACCATAAATACGTTTCGCACCCGGGGCAACTGTTTTCATTTTTTCCGCAAATTCAGGCTCTGCATTGTCTAATAAGGTTTGTTGAATATCACTCAGCATAATGCAAACAGTATTGTTCAAAACGTTTAATTAATTCAATTGTATTACTTCCGGGTTTACCATTACCAATTATTCGGTCTTCTATTTGTACGATTGGCATAATATTTCTCGTTGTGCTGGTAATAAATATTTCATCTGCAGCAAATAATTCACCTACCGAAATATCTTTTTCTATTACCATGGTAATTTCTTTGGCACACAACATAACATGATTGCGCGTTACACCTTTGAGCATATTTTTTTCGGGCGTGTAAATCAATCCGTTTTTTACAATAAAAATATTACATCGTGCACATTCCCGAACTGCATCATTAAAATAAAACAACACATCTTCACTATTATTATTTTTCATTCTTGTTTGTGCTCTGAATGAACCTAAATAAAAAGTTGTTTTGTATTGCGGAAAGGGTTTATCATATTCTTCAAAAATGAGTGAAACACCCTCGCTGTACATTTCGGCAGGATATGGTTTCCATACATCCTGATAAATAGTAATTATTGGTTCAAGAATTTGATTATTAAATCGTGCGGTGATCAAAATTTTAAAATAGGCATCCTGTAACCCATTTTTCTGCTGCAATTCGAGTACAATGGAACGAATTTTTTCCATTTCAACGGGATTGTTAAACTGTAACACTTCCTGCGAATGGTTTAAACGACTGAGGTGGTCGTTCAAAAAAGTGATTTTGCCATTTCTTACCCGGCAATAATCAAACACCCCAAATCCCCGCTCAAAACCCAAGTCGTCGAGCCCGATGCGGATATCAGATTTTTGCAGAAATTGATTGTCGCGGAAAGCTAAACTGCTGTTCATACTACAAAGCTACTGGTTTAAAATGACTGATTTTTCTGAAAATTTGTGCTCAAAGTCGATTGAGCGGCTCTGTGTTTTCCATTCAATTCAGGCCGCCAAAATGGCATTTTTCGGGTGTAAACCGTATAATTCCCCTCAAAAACCCCGATATTTGCACTCCAAACCAAAGTGTAAAAAACTTTGTTAAACAGGCAAAGAACCGTAGAGAATGGATCAGTTTTCGTATATCGCAAATGCAGAACCGGCTTATATTGAGTCGCTTTATAATAATTATAAGGTTAATCCTCAGGCAGTTGATGCTGAATGGAAGAAATTTTTTGAGGGATTTGATTTCGCTCAGATGAATTTTTCATCCAATGGCCATGCTGCTGCAACAGAGGGTAATGTTAACGGTCAGCAAATTGCTGATGAATTAAAAGTATACAATCTTATTTTGGCTTATCGTGAAAAAGGCCATTTGATTGCCATAACAAATCCTCTGAAACCCAGAAAAGACCGGCATGCCAATTTATCACTTGCGCAACTTGGTTTTACTGAAGCAGATTTAAACAAAACATTTGCAACAGGCAGTATTTTGGGTTTAACCGGAGCATCATTACAGTCAATAATTAATTTTCTTGAAGCAGCTTATTGCAAAAGTTTAGGTTTTGAATATGATTATATTATTGAGCCGGTTGAAAAACAATGGTTTCAGGATAAAATTGAAAAAAATGCTGTAGCTATTCAGTTTAATACTCAACAAAAACAACGTATTCTAAAAAAATTAAATGAAACCGTTGTATTTGAACAATTTTTGGATAAAAAATTTATCGGACAAAAACGATTTTCTTTAGAAGGTGGTGAGTCTACGATTGCAGGATTAGATGCAATAATAAATCGCGGTGCCGACCTGGGTATTGAAGAATTTGTTTTTGGGATGGCGCATCGCGGACGTTTAAATGTACTCGCAAATATTCTTGGAAAAACATACGAGCAAATATTTAACGAGTTTGAAGGAAATACTATTCCGGATACTACCATGGGTGACGGTGATGTAAAATATCATCTTGGATATTCATCACAAATTAAAACTACCGGCGATAAAATGGTGCATTTGAAACTCACGCCGAATCCTTCACATTTGGAAGCAGTAAATCCTGTAATGCAAGGTTTTGTTCGTGCAAAAACAGATGTTTTATATGCTGAAGATTGGGATAAAGTATTGCCCATAACAATTCACGGTGATGCAGCAGTGGCTGGCCAGGGTGTTGTTTACGAAGTATTACAGATGAGTAACCTGAAAGGCTACCGCGTTGGAGGGACAATACATTTTGTGATAAATAATCAGATTGGATTTACTACCGATTTTGATGATGCACGCACTAGTAATTATTGCACCAGTTATGCTTCAACTGTTCAGGCGCCAGTGATTCACGTAAACGGCGACGATGCTGAAGCAGTAGTTTTTGCCAGCGAATTAGCTGTTGATTATCGTCAGGAATTTAATAAAGATATTTTTGTTGACATGGTGTGTTATCGCAAACACGGACATAACGAAGGTGATGATCCAAAATACACACAACCAACATTATATAAGCTGATTGAAAATAAAAAAAATCCGCGTGAAATTTATGTTCAGAAATTATTGGCGAGCCACGATATTGATAAAGGACTTGCTGCTGATATGGAAAAAGATTTCTGGAATGAATTACAACAACGTTTGGATCAGATAAAACAACAACCATTAACGTATCAATATCAAGCTCCCGAAGAAGCATGGCGCAAGCTGAAAAAAATTATTGATATACCGGTTGATTTCGCCAATTTACCCGAAACAAAAATTCCTAAACAACATGTTCAACAAATGATTGACAACATGTTTAAGGTGCCGGAAGGATTTGTGAAGTTGAAAAAAATTGAAAAATTATTTGAAACAAATAAAAAATTAATAGCGGAAAATAAAGTTGACTGGGCAATAGCAGAATTAATGGCTTATGGTTCAATTTTGTTGGATGGGAAAGATGTGCGTATGAGTGGTCAGGATGTTCGCCGAGGAACATTTAGTCACCGTCATGCAGTTTTACGTGAAGAAAATACAAATGAAGAATATATCCGGTTAAATCATCTTGCAGAAAAACAAGGAAAATTCAGGATTTATAATTCATTGTTAAGTGAATTTGGTGTATTGGGATTTGAATTCGGATATAGTTTAGCTTCACCTGATCATCTGGTTATTTGGGAAGCACAATTTGGCGATTTTAATAACGGTGCTCAAACAATAATCGACCAGTTTATTGCTGCAAGTGTAAGTAAATGGCAACGTATGAGTGGTTTGGTAATGTTATTACCACATGGTTATGAAGGTCAGGGCCCTGAACATTCAAGCGCGCGACTGGAACGATTTTTACAGTTATGTGCAGAAGGCAATATGATTGTTGCCAATCTAACTACACCTGCAAATTTTTTCCATGCAATGCGTCGTCAGTTAGCATTTGATTTCAGACGACCGCTGGTAATTATGAGTCCGAAAAGTTTATTGCGTCATCCTTTAGTACAATCAAATATTCTGGAATTATCGGAAGGTAAATTTCATGAATTAATTGGCGACAATTATGCTGAACAGGCGAAAGTAAAACGTATAATTTTGTGCAGCGGTAAAGTATATTTTGATTTATTGGAATATCAGCAAAAAAATAATCGTACTGATATTGCTTTATTGCGACTGGAACAATTATATCCATTTCCAATGACACAATTAAATGCACAAATAGAAAAATATAAAGGTGCGGAACTCATGTGGGTTCAGGAAGAACCACGTAATATGGGAGCGTGGTTTTATATCTGGAATTTATTAGGTACTAAAATAAATAAGAAAGTGAGCAGGAAATCGAGTGCATCGCCTGCAACAGGTTTTGCAAAAATTCATGCTAAAGAACAACAGGAAATAGTGGAACAGGCATTTGCCGATTAATTAATTTAAAGTAGACCTTAAATATATGATTATCGAATTAAAAGTGCCAACAATTGGCGAATCAATAAACGAAGTTACCTTGTCGAAATGGCTGGTGAAAGATGGTGATGTAGTTGCCCTTGACCAATCGTTGTGCGAATTTGAGAGTGATAAGGCAACATTAGAATTTCCAGCTGAACAATCAGGGAAAATAACGTTAAAGGTTGAAGAAGGCAAAGAATTAAAAATTGGAGATGTAATTGCAACACTGGATACTTCCGTTGCAGTGGAAGCAGCACCGAAAACTTCTGATGCGCCAAAAGAAGAAAAACCTGTAGATAAGGCCGCAGAAAAAGAAACCGTTACAACAGAAAAACCAGTTGCTCAATCTGAAGAAAAACCTGTTAATACAGCAGAAAAACATATAACCCCATTAGCTGAAAATATTGCTAAAGAAAATAAGGTTGATATTAATAAAGTACCGGGAACAGGTGCAGGTGGAAGAATTACGAAAGATGATGTTTTGCAATTTTTGCAACAGGGTGCCGGTGGAAAAGAAATTGTTGCTGCTTTAAAACGTGGTTCCAGAAATCAGCGGGAAGAAAAAGTGAGCAAGCTGCGTAAAACAATTGCCAAACGATTGGTTGGTGTTAAAAATGAAACCGCCATGCTCACCACATTTAATGAAGTGGATATGAGTGCCATTATGGCCATTCGTGAAAAATATAAAGCAACATTCGAAAAGAAACACGGTGTTGGTTTAGGATTTATGAGCTTTTTTGTAAAAGCCTGTTGTAATGCACTACAACAATTTCCTGCAGTGAATGCCTACTTTAATGAAGATTCGGTTTTATACAATGATTTTTGTGATATTTCAATTGCTGTTTCAACACCAAAAGGATTAGTTGTTCCGGTTGTGCGTAATGCTGAAAGTATGAGCATGGCTGCAGTTGAATTAAAAATAAAAGAATTAGCCGTTAAAGGGCGCGATGGTGTTTTGAGTTTGGAAGAAATGCAGGGTGGAACATTTACGATCACAAATGGTGGTGTTTTTGGTTCGCTAATGAGCACACCAATTATTAATGCACCACAAAGTGCAATTTTAGGTATGCATAAAATTCAAGATCGCCCGGTTGCACTAAATGGTCAAGTGGTAATAAGGCCAATGATGTACCTCGCACTTAGTTATGATCACCGCATCATTGATGGTAAAGAATCGGTTAGTTTTTTAGTGAAGGTAAAAGAACAATTAGAAAAACCGGAGCAATTATTATTCGGCATGGATGTAACGGAATTATTATTGGAATTATAATTTTATATCAATTAATAAGTATGCTGATTTATTAATTGGCAATGCTTGTATTTTTACAATTTGCAAATCAATTTTTTAATGAAATATCAATTATTAATTACAGGAGTATTAATTATTAATTTATCCTGTTCTGCCCAAACGTCTGAAATGCCTGCTGCTGAAGGTTTTGGTGTTATGTTTTACAATCTCGAAAACTTATATGATACTATCAACGACCCGGCAAAAGATGATGAAGTATTTCTACCTAATGCCGACCGTCAGTGGAATGCTTCAAAATATGATAAGAAATTAGAAAATTTATCGAAAGTAATTGCTACCGGCGCTGATATGTTGCCAACTTTGGTTGGATTATGCGAAGTTGAAAACGAAAAAGTGGTTAAGGATTTAGCAAACACAACAAACCTGAAACCGGGAAATTACAAATACGTGCATTACGATTCACCCGATGAGCGTGGAATTGATGTGGCATTATTATATAATGAAAAATTATTCAAAGTAAAATCTTCAAAAGCAATTCATGTTACCATTCCGGGTGATACAATTGATTACACCCGAGATATTTTAATGGTAAATGGAGAAATTTCCATTCAGGGAAAAAAAGAACAATTATTTGTTTTTGTAAATCACTGGCCAAGCAGATCTGAAGGTGAGGAACAAAGTGCACCAAAACGTGCTGCTGCTGCTGAAACATTAAAACGTGCAGTTGATTCAATAAATGCCAAGTTTGATGATGCGAATATTATTATCATGGGCGATTTTAATGATACGCCGGTTGATATTAGCATTCAACGTATTTTAATGGCAAAAGGTGTAAGCGATAATTATGCAGATGAAAGTCTGGTTGATTTAATGACTAATATGCAGGCAATGGGACTTGGCTCTTATAATTATAAAGGCAACTGGCAGGCTTTGGATCAAATTATTGTATCGGAAAGTTTACTTGATGGCACGGGTTTGCAGGTAAATCCTGCTTCAACAATTTTTGTGAAAAAAGATTGGATGTTATATCATAACGATAAATATGGTGATTCTCCTGACCGGACATTCGCAGGAAATAAATACATTGGCGGATACTCCGATCACTTACCGGTATTTGTTGGGTTTGTTGTGAAATAAGAGAAATTTGTTTGGATGATTATTTAATTGCTGGATAGATTAAACCCAATTAAAAATCCACCACCACCGGCGCCACATAATTTCATGATTTCGGTATTATTTTCGAGACCGGATTTCCAGCGGTTACGCATGTCTGCCGGAATGGCAAATTCAAAATAATTTAATTGCAGATACGATAATAGTTTTAATTGTGCTGCTAATGTTTCCTCATCATTATTTAACCAGGCTGAAATACAATTGTTGGAGAGATAGGCATAATCTTCAACAATATTTTTAAAATCAGCATCCAGCATTTTATCTTTAAAAACAGTCACCAATTGTTGTGTAGATCTGGCATTTCCACAATCAATCAAGTGAAAGTTAATGTTTTTCAAGATGTTCATATCGGCAACAACATGTACTGCACCGTTTTTTATATGCACACCTTTATTGAGGTAACAAACCAATGGATCCAAACCACTACTGGTGGAATGGAAATAATTTTCCATTGATGCTAATTCAGATTTTAATTCATTTAAATCGGAAGGAACCTGCTTGTGGTATTTATCAAAAACGGCAGCTACAACAACACCTGAACTGCCTACACCGTAACCGATTGGCACGTTAGACTCAATGTCCCAACCTTGCGCCAAATCATGCTCAAATGCATTTAAATTTAATTTATCTTCAAAATGATTTTCCTTTAGCCAATTTAAAAAAAGAATTAAATGCGATTTAAATGTGGATGGAGATTCAATATTTATTACCCAGGAGGCAGAAAATTCGGGATAGGGAATTGCCAGTCATTCACCGCCGGCAATAACGGCATATTCGCCAAACAACATCAATTTTGAAGGATATGCTACAGACATAAATTATTCGTCGATTCTCAATTGTGGGCCATTACCCATGCTGTCGTAAATTACTTTTTTCTTTGTGCAAAATTCGAGTAATTCTTCCTGTATAAAATTGCGCACTTTTTTCTTTTCGAAGTAGGGATAAATCACATGCACATTTGGTCCTGCATCTAATGTAAAACATACCGGAATTTTTGTTTCGTCTCTGAACCTTCTGATGCGTTCAATTATTTCTAAGGTGCCCGGTTTCATTAAAATGAATGAAGGATTACTGGTCATCATTAATGCATGTAATTCCAGGGCTTCAGTCTCAACCGTAGCGCAAAATAATTCCCAATCGCCTTTTGCAAGTGCCGTTAACAATGATTTCATTCTTGTTTCAGCATTTTTATATCGTTGCGTTGCCATCGGATGGTTTTGCATTAATGCGTGGCCTGCGCGACTGCTTACAGATTTTTCTTTTTCATTTACAATTAAAATACTATCCTGCAATTCATTAAAATCGCTGTTAAATTTATCGGGATATTGAATTGCATATTTATCGTTGGCATTTTTAATATGTGTTGATTTACCCCAAACAGCAAAATCAGGGTAAACACTGCGTGAAGCACTTCCGCTACCAATGCGCGCGTAGTGGGAAGCTTTTTGATAAAATTCTTCCGGCTTGTATTCTTTTTTATCGGCAATCATTGATTGTGATAATAAACACAATGCTAAAGCACTCATGGAAGAAGCACTGCTGGCAATTCCTGCTGAATGCGGAAAACTATTTTCTGAATTAATAATCAGTTTATTTTCTGTGATAAACGGAAAATCTGCTTTAATACCATCGAGATAGGTAATAATTTTTTCTGCAAATTTTTCATTTTTTTCACCTTCAAAAGTAAAATCAATTTCGATAACTGACTTTTTCCTTTTCTTTTTTAAAGATAATGAAGTGGTTGTGGTAGCCTGACTTAAGGTTAGGGATAAAGATGCATTATTTGGCAATTGATTGCCATGTTTACCCCAGTATTTAATTAAAGCGATATTTGAAGGACTTTGCCAGGTGATTGTTGTATTGCTCATTATGCTGTTTAAAGTATAAAGATACAACTGCTTAGGGAATGTGGAGGCTGAAATGCCCGAAATTCAAGTAATTACAAGGTTATAGGGCCATATCCGAAAAAGGAATGGCTGTCGACAGGCCTTTGTTTTTAAAGTATGCGGTGATATAGTCCGGTCCCTGCGCAGATACTGCCAAAACAAAATCGCCACCCCAGGCGCCGAGTGATTTTATTACGCCATCAAAATCGTCAAACAATCTCGTTTTAATTTTTTCTTCCTGCAAAACATATTGCATCACTTCCTCGTGCTCATCTAATAATTGCATAAAGTCGGGAAAATCGTCACAAAACAAAAGTGCTTCTGAAATTTCTGAAATAATTTCAATTTCGTTGGCAAACTTTTTTGTGATATCACCTGCTAGCAAAAACGTTTCTACTGCAGTTTTTGAATCCTGTTTATTACCTAAATGCACAAACATAAAATTTTCAGGCTGCGGTGGATCAAAATGTACGGTATCAAACACAATTCCTTCTTCATCAATTTTATAAAAAATAGCCTGAGGCGATTGAGCACAGGCAATATCATAACCACTGCCTTTAAAAATTTCAGTATTTAAAGCAAAGGCATCTGTATTTGCGTATTTAGCCAGATTGGCGAGCAGGGTAGAACTGCTTCCCAGTCCCCATGAACGATCAAATTCGAGGTGATTGGTGATAGTTGTTTTTCCTGGATTACGTAAAAAACTGCTGTGTTTAGTTCTTATTACAGCGAGTATTTTCTGTAATGTATTTAATGTTTTATCATCGATGTTTTTTACACTTCCTCTGAATGGTAATAAATCAGTTTTAGAAAAAATTACCTCGGCCCAAATCTGATTATTTACATCGAAACTTTGCCAGTGTAAAATATTTTCGCCTGAAGCATCATCACTTACCTCCATGCGTTGCCCAAATTTTGTTGGTATGGCCAATGCCATTGCACCTTTTAATACAAGATATTCTCCGCTAATGAGCAATTTGCCGTGCGCATAAAATTGTTGCATAGCACAAAGATATAATCTTAATTGCAAGCAATTTGGTTATTGTGTTATATCTGTGGTAATGGAAGTGTAATCCATTGGAGCCAAGCCATGAGCAGTAATAATGCTAAAATGAAAATAATTAAACCTAAATACGCGGCTACAATACTTAATGCTAACCCTACCCTTGCTTTACCAAGACCTTTAATATTTTCGGGGTCAGCTTTTATTTGCCTGATAGCCTTAATACTTTTCGTAATTCCAATTAGTCCAAAAACCAAACCTAAAGGGAACAATACTAATGCAAGAATGCCCCAAAATAAGGCCCAATTTGCGCTTTTGCGGGGTTTTCAGGTTCAATTGTGTTTTCATCATCAGTTGAAGCCTTAATTGTTTCAGGCGTACTCGTTTTTTCAATAATTATTACCGGTGCTTGTTTTTCGTTAACATATACCTCGATATCGTTTTCAGTTGAAACATAATAATCAGGTGCACTTGTTGTTTCAACAACTTCAGTTAACCCCGAAGCTGAGGTTGATGTATAGGTTTCACAATTGCCAGTGTTATAAATTGTTTCGGCAGTTGGATGTATTACCCTTGAACAAGAGTAAAATGTGAAAAGCAGGATAAATATGCTACAGGTTTTCAAACAGGTAATCATAATAATGATGGGTTTTAAACTTTACCAATCCCTCAGCACCACGTTGATTTCTATTTAAAGATAATTTTAATTGTCAAAATTTCAAATACTTATTAAATTAAATTATTATTTACATATTTATAAATATTTAAATTAAATAATAAAGAGACAATTAATTGGACTCAAAAATATTTTGTGAAGAATTGCATTAAAATGAAATGCAATACAAAGGCAAAGTAATAAAGCACTCCTAAAGAAAGAGCACCTATAAATAAAATATTTTCTGAAATAATTAAGCTTTATCTACCGCAAGTTTACCATCGCGTAAATCGCCTAAAAACGCTCTCACACTGCTGAAGGAAACGGTTTTGTCGGTAAAATACGTTGCGGCTAATTGTATTTCGTTGTCCGTAGCGCCAAAGTGGCGTAAAATATTGGTGAGGTGCATTTTCATATGCCCTTTTTGAATACCGGAAGTAACCAATGCTTTAATAGCAGAAAAGTTTTGTGCGAGCCCAACGCAAGCAATAATTTTCATTAATTCTTTTGCACTTGGGTTGCCCAACATTTCGAGTGAACGTTTGCTGAGTGGATGTAATTTTGTTAATCCACCAACGGTTCCAACTGCTAAAGGAATTTCGAGTGAAAAAATAAATTTATTGCCTTTTATTTCGCAACTGGATAAACTTTCATATTTACCATTTCGGCTGGCATAAGCATGACCGCAGGCTTCAATTGCACGGAAGTCGTTTCCTGTTGCAAGAATTACTGCATCGATTCCGTTAAAAATACCTTTATTATGCGTAGTTGCACGATACATATCGTGTTTTGCAATACGTATTGCCGTGCTGAATTTCCGTGCAAATTGTTGTGCATTTAAATGACCTTCATCAAAAACACCTAATTCGTTTACATCACATTCAACCCAGGCTTTAACAACACATTCAGGTGTGTAATTACTTAAAATACTCATTACCACTTCAACCGTTTTTTCGGCTCCGGTAAATGTTGTATTTGATTTTACTTCTTCAGTTAAGCATGCGGCAAATTCTTCTAAAACAGAATTAATAAAATTCGCACCCATGGCATCCACGGTTTCGAATGTGGCTTTTAACTGATAATATAATGGTTCTAAATGTGTACAATCTATTAATTCAATATCTTTTAATCCACCACCTCTTGCTGCCATATTTTCGGTGAGGTGTTGTACATCAGCAATTAATATTTGTTTTAATTCAGCATTAAAAAATTCAAATAATTTTTCGCTGTTGCCTCTCCATAAAAAATGTACATGGCCAACTTTTGTTGTAGAAATAACTTCGGCATGAAATCCACCACGTTCGCTCCAGAATTTAGCTCCTGCGCTGGCTGCAGCCACTACTGAACTTTCTTCAATAACCATTGGCACTACATAAGTGCGGCCGTTAATTACAAAATTTGGTGCAACACCGTATGGCAAATAAAAATTGGTAAGCGTATTTTCAGAAATGCCATCAAACACTTTTTGCATTTCAGCATTCGAGTGCATATAACTGGAAAATTCCCTTGCTATATCCAACGGATTGCTGGTAAGAAAATGTTTCGCCAACCAGGCGATTTTTTCTGTTTTACTGAGTTTCGAAAAACCTTTAATTTTTGCCATCTTATAAAAGCAAATCAGCAAAAAGCCAATTTGCAAAAGTTGTATTTTTTAAATTTATTACACTTGCGTGTTTTTCATTCTTACTTCACTTTCAAATACGCTGAACACAAAGCTAACCCTTCCCGCTGACTTTCAACATATGTTTTCAACGCATTATAGTCCTGCTGTGCAGGTTTCAGGAATGCTGACCCTTGACCATACACACTGTTTAGTTGCAATTTTTGCA
The DNA here is from genome assembly GCA_016706255.1 of Bacteroidota bacterium. Classification (NCBI taxonomy): domain Bacteria; kingdom Pseudomonadati; phylum Bacteroidota; species Bacteroidota bacterium. The sequence continues at coordinate 335,573 of JADJJZ010000006.1, forward strand.
TGTGATAATACCCATCCAAAAAGTTGCCTATTCCGCCACTGATAATCACTTCAGCACATTTTCGCTCATTACCCAACTCGCGCGATGCCACATTCACAAATTCGGTCATTTCAGTTGCTGTATGTCCTATATACGCTAAATTTTTATATAAGGATGCATGCCCCTCACTGGAACGTAACAATTCTAAACGGGAAAAGTTGGTACCGCCATAAGCACCAAAGTCTAAAGCCGCGATTGGCAGTCTGAGCAGCGCCTTTATACTTTCAGGGCCCATTCCCTGACCAACTTCCTTCACAATTACTTGAAAATCAACAAGTTCGAGTAAATTTTGGATGGTTTCGAGCGGTGGTTTGTTAAAATGGTCGCCTTCGGGCTGCAGCCACTCCTGGAAAGGGTTAACATGGACAATCAGTCCATCTGCACCCAATTTTGCCACCAAGTGGTTTATTTTGTCAACTGCGCCATTTTCGAGTAAGGTTTCTATCTGTGCGATGCCGAGATTTGCGAAAAAGGGCTGTTTTTCGCCGATTATAGGCCTCAGGTTAAAATCTTCAAAATACGTATCATCATCGAGCAAACGGCGACAACTGCCCAGCCCCATGCCCATTCCGAACTCGTTACAAGCTTGCGCCAGGTGTCGGTTGATGCGACCTGCATGCTCGGTTCCACCTGTCATACTGCTGATCCAGATGGGTGTTTGCAGGGTTTTGCCCAAAAATTGTTTCGACAGGTCACGCGCGCCAGCATGCCCTTGCAGCAAGGGTTCGTAATAAAACCGGGTATCGTTTTGCAATGCAGAGGTCTGACTTTCGAAGGCCAGCTCAATATGGTCTTTTTTTCTTGAAGCTGAATTTGGGTCGTTCACCAGTTGTTGATTGAGCTGCAAAGATAGTGAGGTAATGTGCTAATGTGCTAATGTGCTGATGTGCTAATGGAACAGCCGATTTTGAGTGAGAATTTCATTCGGAGTTTTAGATAATGTGCGAATGTACCGATGTACCAATGGAACAGCCGATTTTGAGTAATCATTTCATTCGGAGCACCCGTTGGGGCTAATCAATATTAGCCCGGCTCAGGATTACCTATATAATCACTCGATTTTGAGTAAGAATTTCATTCGGAGCTCCCGTAGGGGCTGACCCATGTGTCAGCCCAATGTGCTGCCAACCACTGAACCCCATTTGCTAATCCCATTTGAGCATCATAGAATCGATACAGTAAATCCTAGCCCGGATTGCAGCGGAAACAAACAACCAATGTGCTAATGCGGTAATGTGCTAATGTGCTAATTGAACAGCCGGTTTGGAGCGAGATTTACATTTATAGGTGATTAATAACATACGGAGATGTATTACAACTTGGAAAAAATGAAATTAATGAGGTTTGTTGCAGCGGAAAGCCGGAACGATGTTGCCGGTGTGGGGGATGTACTTGCTCCAAAAAAATAATTTTATACGGAGAGTTATTACGTAATAATTAACAAGCATGTACCTTAATTTTGCAGGAGATGAAATTTTCAGCATACCCATATAGCAGGCCTGATATTGCGCAGTTGCAGCTTGAATTTAAAGATTTAATCAATCAGTTTACAGGAGCGGAAACGCCGGAAGCGCAACTGGATTTGATGCATAAAATAAATGTTTTACGCAGTGGTTTTGATACGATGTATCAAATTTGTTCGATTCGGCATTCGATTGACACGCGTGATGTTTTTTATGCGGAAGAACAAACTTTTTTTGATGAAAATTCGCCTTCGTTTGAAGCATTGTCGAGCGATTATTATGCGGCATTAATTCAGGCGAAATTCAGACCTGAAATTGAAGCAAAATTCGGCAAACAATTATTTAAAATTGCGGAAATGCAATTGCGTGCATTTAAGCCGGAAATTATAGAAGATTTAATTACTGAAAATAAATTAAGCACTGAATATCAGGAATTAATTGCAAGTGCGGCAATACCATTTGACGGTGAAGAAAAAACGCTTGCAGAAATGGTTCCTTATTTGAGAAGTACGGATAGAAATATTCGTGAACGTGCATCGAATTCGCGCTGGCAGTTTTTTGTTGAACATGCAGATGCGCTGGACCGGATTTTTGATGAGTTGGTAAAAACGCGTCAGCGAATTGCAATAAAATTAGGGTTTGAAAATTTTATTCCTGTGGGTTATTTGCGGATGATGCGCAGTGATTATAATGCAGAAATGGTTGCAAATTTTCGCGAACAGGTGCGTGCACAAATTGTGCCCATGGCTATTGCGTTAAAACATAAACAAGCGAAACGTCTCGGGTTGCCTGCATTAAAATATTACGATGAACCATTATCATTTAAAAGCGGCAACGCAACACCAAAAGGTACGCCTGAATGGATAATTGAAAATGGAAAAAAAATGTATTCTGAATTATCAGATGAAACAGCAACATTTTTCAACTTTATGCTCGATAATGAGCTGATGGATTTGGTTGCAAAAAAAGGTAAAGCAGGTGGTGGTTATTGCACTTATATTTCTGGATTTAAAGCACCATTTATTTTTTCGAATTTTAATGGCACGAGCGCTGATATTGATGTGCTTACACATGAAGTGGGTCATGCATTTCAGGTGTATATGAGTCGCGGATTTGAAACTGCAGAATATTATTGGCCAACCAGCGATGGTGCAGAAATTCATTCGATGAGTATGGAATATTTTGCGTATCCGTGGATGGATAATTTTTTTAATGGTGAAGCAGATAAATATCGCTATTCACATTTAGTGGATTCATTATTATTTTTACCATATGGTGTTGCTGTTGATGAATTTCAACATGGCATATACGCACATCCTGAATGGACGCCCGATGAAAGAAAAACATTTTGGAGCGACCTTGAAAAAAAATATCAGCCTTACAAAGATTATGATGGAAATAAATTTTTAATGCAGGGCGGATTTTGGCAAACTCAAGCGCACATATATCAGTCGCCATTTTATTATATCGATTATACGCTCGCACAAATTTGTGCATTTCAATTCTGGCTCAAAGCGCGTCAGGATAATAAATCTGCTTTTAACGATTATGTAAAATTATGTAAAGCCGGTGGCAGCAAATCGTTTTTGGAATTAGTTGAATATGCAGGTTTACAATCACCGTTTCAGCGTGAAACTGTTTCGGAAATTGTAGATGAAATAAATCGCTATCTCAGCGAGGTTGATGATTCGCGGTGGAATTAATTAGCTAATTAGCTGATGGGGTGAATTCCAAGATTGGCATTTTTTGGATTAATTGACATGTTAGGTGATTAGTAAATTCGGTGATGGGTGGGTTCGTCAATTGAATGACAAAAGTGCTTCGAAATTTGCTGTAATAATTATTGGAATAATCAATTGGCTGCGCGTTGGGCTGACACGTGGGTCAGCCCCTACGGTTGCTCCGAATGAAATTCTCACTCGAAATCGGCTGTTAATTAGTGATTAATTAAATAATCGCGAGTCGGGCTAATATTGATTAGCCCCAACGGGAGCTCCGAATGAAATTCCGGCTCAAAATCGGCTGTTAATTAGCACATCAGCACATTCTCAATTCACCTCTTCGGTGTTCAATCTAAATCCGTTACCATGAATATTTACAATTTCGAGGGTTGGGTCGTCTTTGAGGTATTTGCGCAATTTGGTTACGAAAACGTCCATGCTGCGGGCGGTAAAATAATCGTCGCGGCCCCAGATTTGTTTCAGGGCTTCTTCGCGATAAACGATGTCGTTTACTTTGAGGCAGAATAAACGCAGCAACTCAGCTTCTTTTGGTGATAATTTGGCATCTGTTGTGCCATTTTTGAGCATACGGGTTTTATAATTGAAATGATATTTACCAATTTCAAATTCTTTTTGCTGATTGTTGGTGCGCAGTTTACCACCACGTTTTAAAATGGCAGCAATGCGGTATAATAATTCTTCGCTGTTAAATGGTTTGGTGATATAATCATCTGCGCCAACTTTAAATCCTTCCAATACATCGTCCTGTAATGTTTTTGCCGTGAGGAAAATGACAGGCATTTCAGGATTGATACGTTTTATTTGAGCAGCTAATGTGAAGCCGTCTTTTTTAGGCATCATCACATCGAGTACACATAAATTAAATTCTTCTTTAAAGAAAAGGTCTTCGCCTTTTTCTCCGTCGGTAGCTAATTTTACATCGTAGCCACTCATCGATAAATAATCTTTTAAAACGGCTCCGAAATTCGGGTCGTCTTCAACAAGCAGGATTTTAGTTTTAATTTCGTCCATAAAATAATTTTAATCAGGTTATTGGTAAAAATAATTTGAATTGACTTCCTTTTTTGGGCTGACTTTTTACATCGATTGTCCCTTTATGTGCTTCTATAATTGCTTTAACATAAGTTAATCCTAAGCCAAAGCCTTTAATATTGTGTACGTTGCCGGTAGGCACGCGATAAAATTTTTCGAAAATCATTTTTACATCATCGTTGCTCATGCCAATACCGTGGTCGGCAACGGTGATGTAAATACCTTTGTCATCACTTTCGGTGGTAATTTTTATTTCCGGTTTTTCAGGTGAATATTTATTGGCATTGTCGAGCAAATTGCTGATAACATTACTCAAATGTACTTCATCTCCTGTTAACTCATAACGCTCTGCAGCCAGCTCCATGTCTATCTTTCCGTCTTTTTCTTCTACCTGAACACTAATGTTTTCAACGGCGCGGTAAATAATATCGTGAATATCGATATCATCAGTACTCAAACTAATTTCATTTTTATCGAGCAAGGCCATCTGCAACACTTTTTCTACCTGCGCATTCATGCGTTTATTTTCTTCTTTAATAATATGTGTGTAGTGTTTTATTTTACTTTCATCTTTCAAAATCATTGGATTATTTACTGCATCCACTGCGAGTGAAATGGTTGCCAATGGTGTTTTGAATTCATGTGTCATATTATTGATGAAATCATTTTTTATTTCCGATAATTTTTTCTGTCTCAATAAAATTACCACCGTATAATAAAATACACCGATAATAATTGAAGTAAATAATAAAGAACCAATTAACAGCGACCAGATACTGCTTAAGATAAAACTTTTTTGATGCGGGAAATTTACCAGCAACACGTCGTTATTAAAAAACATATCATCCGGAAATAAACTTACTTTATGTGTTGTGGATGCCAATTCTTTTACTGCTTCTCTGCTGCCGGCGTTGGTAATAAAAAATTCATCATCCATTAATACACCGTAATTAAAATCGGTAGTAATTCCTCTGTTGCTTAATTCATGAAAAAGGGTATTTTTTAAAAATACGGTATCAATTGTTTGCTCCGGTTTAATACCACGCTGCATCATTTGAAACATCATTTGTTCCATGGCTTTTTTGATACGCTGCGAATTAATGCGTAATTGCCTGTCGATATCCGTTAAAATATCTGTAATCAACGCATCATCCGCCGATTTAAAATCACCTTTATACTCCAGCGGTTCTAAAATCATGGTTGGGCGGTCGCCACCTAAAGGCATTGGTGAAATATCGTGACCAAAGGGTTCAATTTTGCTTGCTTCAGCACGGAAATAATCAACCCCGGCAGCACTTGCCGACTCCAATGCAATGGCCATCATGCTGTCGCTCATCATGCCATCATAAATAGTAAGTGAATCAGGGCCAACGCTCCAATAAGTGGAATCAGAAAAAAAGAGGTTCATCTGACTGCTCACCACCGATGCTGCAATATTGGTTTCCACCTTGTCTGCCACCTTGTTAAGCGCCTCATTTACATGGAAGCTGAACACCTGTTCTTTTTGGGCAATGGTATTTCTAATCCAGTAAACCTGAACTAAAATGATCCCCAGCAAAGCCGTGCTCATTAGTATTACAATCAACCATATTCGGTTTCTTAACATCTTTCACAAATTTACAAGTGTTAAAATCGGGGAAAAAGTTGTTTAACGCAACATTAACATCTTTTAATTGACATTTAACTACTTCGCTTTGCTAAGGTCGCTAAATTTGTCATGTCTTAGTCATAACAAGGCTTTTAGCCACTTAATACCAAAAAAACTCAAGTTGTCATGAAACGGTTCCTGCTTACATTTTCCTTTATTTGTTTCGCTGCGGTGCAGTTTTTTGCCTTCGGACAGAATCCGGACAACCAGATTCGTATCAAAATTGATGCTAATGTGGACGGTAAAACAGTGAAGATAGACACAAATATTAATGGATTGGAGGATTTTGATTTGGATGCTTTGCTTAAAGAATTAGGGGTGGAAGAAGAACTGAATCAATTGAATATTGATATCAATACCGGTTTTCAGTTTAATTGGGATGAGGCTGCTTTTGAAGATATGATGGAAGGGTTACAGAATATTGAAATGCCGGAACTTCCAGAACTACCGGAACTGAGCATTAGCGGTTTGGATGAAATGTCGTTCATTTCCCCAAATAAAGCCGTATTAGGTGTGTACACAGATAAAAATGTTGAAGGGGCTCAAATTACAGGATTGGTTGAAGAAGGCGCTGCGGTTGAAGCAGGACTTAAGGAAGGCGATATTATAATCGGAGTCGACAAACGAACAATTGAATCGCCATCGAACCTTACTGAAGTTATCGGTATGTATGAACCCGGTGTTTCGGTAAAAGTTACATACCTGCGCGATGGCAAAGAGCAAACCGTAAATGCCATCTTAAAAGAAAATAAAAATGCAATAAGTGCATGGTCGAACGAATGGAATAATAATCTCGATTCATTCCAATTTGATTTTGATAATATCAGTCCCGATAATTTATTTCAAATGAGTACACCCGATCGTGGATATTTAGGTGTGTATTTGCAAGATGAAGAAAATGAAGTAATTATTACCGGTGTCGAAAAAAATTCGCCGGCAGAAAAAGCCGGATTACAAGAAGGTGATATTATTACAGAATTAAACGGAAATAATGTGGTGAGTTATGATGCATTAATGGAAATTATGAATACCACAAAACCCGGTGAAAAAATCAGTATTAAATATAAACGCGCGGGCAAAATTCAAAAAACTGATGCTGTATTAGATGAAGTAAAAAATCAATTTTATATTGATGGTGATGAAGAAGGATATGAGCCCGGAATTATTATTGATCATGTAGCACCAGTAACGCCGGGATGCGCGTACAGCTACAGTTCTACGGATGGCAAACGCAATGTTTCTATTTGTATAACTGCAATAAAAGATCAGCCGGAATCAACAAAAGAAAATACTGCTACCAATGGTTTACACCCATTAATGGACCCGCAAAATTTAATTGTTTATTCCAACCCAAGTGCAGGTTCGTTTAATATAAAATTTAATTTAAATCAGGAAGGTGATACCAGAGTGGTAGTTACCGATGTGAATGGGAAAGAAGTATATAGTGAAACATTAAAAAATTTTAGTGGTGCTTACGATAAAACAATTTCATTGGAATCGGCACCAAAAGGTACTTACTTTATTAAAGTTACACAAAATGGGTATTCCGGAACTAAATCGGTTATACTGCAATAATTTTTGTTTAAGGGTTAAATATTTTCAGAGCAAAGTCGGTCGCAAGGCCGGCTTTTTTTATGTACTGATTTTTTGATATCACTATAGTTTATTCGGCTATATAATTGAACATCAGCGATATACAATGTTTACAATGATTATGTACAGGTTAAAAAAATATTTAGATTAGCATTATAATAAACCAAAATCTATGAAGAATAACCTTTACCTATTCACCTTTTTAATGCTGATTTCGGCGGCCACATTCGCCCAAACGCAGATAAAGGGCAACATTTCAGACTTCAATGGTGGTGCATTACCGGGCGCAACTGTTGTTGAAAAAGGGACCAATAACGGAACCATTTCTGACCTGGATGGCAATTTTACCATTACTATGAAAACCGTTCCCGGAACCCTGGTTTTCACTTTTGTGGGTTATGCCACTCAGGAAATTGAAGTTAGTGCACAAACTACCTTACGCGTAATTATGGAAGCTGAATCGTACAACCTTTCAGGTGTTGAAGTGGTTGGTACACGTAGCTTAAACCGCTCAGCCACCGAAAGTATGGTGCCTGTCGATTTAATTGATGTTAAATCGGTAACCGCTGCAAACGGACAATTAGATGTTAACCAGTTGCTGCAATATGCTGCTCCTTCGTTTAACTCCAACCGTCAGAGTGGTTCAGATGGTGCCGACCATATTGACCCGGCAACTTTGCGCGGTTTAGGCCCTGACCAAACATTGGTTTTAATTAATGGTAAACGTTATCACCAAAGTTCACTCATCAATATTTTTGGAACACGCGGTCGCGGAAATACCGGTAGCGATTTAAATACCATTCCTGCCGCTGCAATTGAACGCATCGAAATTTTACGCGATGGTGCTTCTGCACAATATGGTTCAGATGCCATTGCAGGTGTTATTAATATCGTATTAAAAGATGATGTAAATGAATTTACCGGAAATGTAAATACAGGTGCTTATATGGCACAAGATAATTTTAATCAGGGCTCACTCGACGGACAAAATTTGCAGTTAAATGGAAATTACGGATTTAAAATTGGCGATGGCGGATTTATAAATGTAACATCCGATTATCATTATCGCGGACATACAAACCGTGCTGAATTTACCGGCGATTTTCCTGATAATACCGATGTGCGTAATCAATACGGTGATGCAGAAGTTACCGATTTTACGGCATGGTTTAATATGAAATTACCTTTAAATGCAAACACACATTTTTATGCATTCGGTGGAACAAACAGTCGCGATGTTGAATCGTATGCTTATACACGTGGAGCAGGTGAAAACAGAAATATTGATTCTATTTATCCAAAAGGATTTGACCCAATTATTGCTTCGGTTGTGAATGATCATTCATTATCTGCAGGTATTCGTGGTGATATCAGCGGATGGGATGTAGATTTTAATACCACAATGGGAAAAAATAAAATGCATTATTATGGTCGTAACACCTTAAATGCATCAATGGGTGAAGCATCACCAACAGAATTTGATGATGGTGGATTTTCATTAGCACAAGCAACAACAAGTCTCGATTTTTCACGTTATTTTGATAATGCTTTACACGGTTTAAATATTGCCTACGGTGCTGAATACCGAATAGATAATTATATCATTTTTGCCGGCGAACAGGCTTCATGGGATAATTATGGTGAAGTATTTATTGATGGTGGTGATACTACGACCCGTCCCGGCGGAGCTCAGGGTTTCCCTGGTTTTCAGCCCGGTGATGAAACAGATGAGTTCAGAACCAATATTGGTGTTTATGCTGATGTGGAAGCAGATTTTACAGAAAACTTTTCCATGAGCGGTGCATTACGTTTTGAAGATTATTCTGATTTTGGAAATACCATTAACGGAAAAATAGCTGCACGTTTAGCATTAGGAAAAAATTATGCTTTGAGAGGTTCATTTAGTACCGGGTTCAGAGCACCATCGCTTGCGCAAGTTTATTTCTCTTCAACGTATACCAATGTTGAAAATGGTGTTATTGTGGATGAATTAATTGCAGATAATAAAAGTACCATTACCCGCGAATTGGGTATTCCAAGTTTAACGGAAGAAAAAAGTGTAAACGCCAGTTTTGGTATTACCGCTAAACCAACAGCATCACTTTCATTTACTTTAGATGGTTATTATGTTACCATTACCGACCGTATCGTATTAACAGATGGTTTTGGTACCGATGATGATCAAATTGGTTCAACACTGGAAGATTTAAATGTTGGTTACGCAAGATTTTTTACCAATGCCGTAGATACAAAAACAATGGGTTTAGATGCCATTATATCTTATAAAATATATATGGAAGATAATACCCTTACATTTACCTACGCAGGTAACTTTAATCAAATGGAAGTTACTGCAATTCATACCAACGAATTGCTTGCCGGAAAAGAAGATAATTACTTCAGCGATCGCGAAGAATATTTTTTATTGGCGAGTGCGCCTCCGGTAAAAATGCATATTAATGCAGAATATGCTACACCAAAATTAAATGTGAATTTACGTGCTAATTATTTCGGCGCAATTACATTAATTAATTACAGTGGTTTAGAATATACTTATTCTGCTAAAACAACTATAGATGCCAGCGTTGGTTACGATATTACCAGCAACATGCATTTAACTGTTGGTGCTGCTAACTTGTTAAACACTTATCCTGACCCAACCGACCCTTATGAAACAGAAACAGGTGGTGCCTGGGATGCAGTTCAAATGGGCTTTGGCGGAACATTCCTGTTTACTAAACTCGGATTTAAATTCTGATAATATAAAATTGTAAAAACGCCCGCCTGCGCTGTAATATGCCGGGCGGGCGTTCTTTTTAGCAGACTTGTTTCAAATTTTTCAGACAAATGAACCAATAAATGGCTAATTTTGTTCGGCAGAAAAGATAACCAGATGAGCAACTTTATAGTAAGTATATACACTGAGGCAACTCCCAATCCGGATTCCCTCAAATTTGTGATGAACAAAATGTTGTTAACCGGCCGCAGTGTGGACTTTGAACGCGGTGATGCAGTTGCATTTGCCCCATTGGCAGAAGCCATTTTTAATGAATTCAGTTTTGCGAAGGGCGTTTTTATAATGAACAACTTTGTTACAGTTCGTAAAGACGCTGAAATTGATTGGTTTGAAGTAAAATCATCAATTTCTGATTTTATCAAAAACTGGGTAAGCGAAGGAAAAACCATAGTTGGCGAAATTCCTGAAACCGATAATATCAGCGGTGAAATGGATGGTGATGCAATTGTTGCCAAAATAAAACAGATGCTCGATCAGTATGTAAAACCGGCAGTTGAAATGGACGGTGGTGCAATTCAGTTTAAATCGTTCGACAATGGTATTGTTACTTTAATGATGCAAGGTTCTTGCAGCGGATGTCCTTCTTCAACAGTTACATTAAAATCAGGTATCGAAGGTTTATTACGCCGAATGGTGCCGGAAGTTAAAGAAGTAGTTGCAGAAAGTGTTGAGATTTAAATTTCACGCTAAATAATATTTAAATGTGCTGTTGTATCAATAGCACATTTTTTTTTGCCCGGAATTATTCAACCGTGCAGTTAACGGTGGTAATAATGCCCATTGTTGTATCAACATCGTTAAACTGACTACAATTTCCATCTTCACTAACCATGGTATTATTTGATTTAACACCATTGGTTTCAATTTCACAGTAGCAATTTGTTGTTTTTTCGCAAGCAGTAGTAATTAGTAAAAGAAGCATTACTGAAAACAAAACAAACCGATATTTTACCCATCCAACTTTCATCGGCTCAAATGTAACTGCTTTTAATGGTACCTTCAAAACTATTTTTTTTGGGGAGATTACATTTTTATGATGGCTTTGGAAATTGCGCCCTTATTGGTTTTTAGCGTAAGCTGATAATTTCCGGCGGGTAGATTTTCCAGATTCGATTTATAAATGTGCAAACCGGAAACCTGATTAAATTGGTCAGTGAAAATTAAATTACCACTAATGTCGTATATCGAAATCCAAACGGGTGTATTTTCGAATAAAACATATTGCATCGTTAACACATCTGATAATGGGTTTGGATAAACACCCATTATTATCATATTGAATTGTTGTATGCCAATTGTTGCAGTATCAGGAGCAGCAGGGCATCCCGGAGCAAGTGGAATCATTTTATTTGCGGCGCGAACAGTTGCAGTATCGGCGTGATAGAGCCAGTTGTTTCCATTTAATATCATCCACCCATCATCATAATTGTAATTTGTGTCAAGTGTATTAATGTTATTAATAAAATAATAATCGCCTTGTGTTTTTTCTTTGGTAACATCCAGCATTAAAAATCCGCGATGTTCAATATCAATAAATTTAATGTGTTCGTTCATTAATTGAATTACATCTTCTGCCCAGCCTAATTCCATACTTGGTGATGTTACACTTGGTCCTACAAATTCAACAGCAGCACTTCCTGAATGTGCACCGGCATCGTAACTGGGTGTTGCTACATCATTTGCCCAGCTCGAATGGATATCTCCCGTTAAAATAACTTTATTGTTAGCTATACTGTCGCGCAAAAATTGTAATACTGCTTCCTGATCCTGCGGATATCCATCCCATTGGTCGTCGTTAATTGGGACACCAACTGCCGTAAGCGGCGATAACATCACCTGTTGTCCGATAATTTTCCATTGTGCAGTTGAATTTTTTAATCCTTCAAATAACCAGTTGCGTTGTGTTAAACTAATGATATGACGAGAAGTATCATCCCAATTTGCTGCTAAATAATCTAATTGTTTTGTTCGATCATCAATGCGTGTATCCAACACAAATAAATCAACCAAATTACCCATGTTAAATGAACGATAGGTTTTATTTGGATGTAACGTATCATCACTTCTGCGTACCGGCATCCAGTCAAAATAGGCTGATTCTGCTGCAGCAACACGTTCGTGCCAATCGCCTTCTGCAAGTGGCTGATGATTTACTGCTCCATCGTTGTAGGCATTGTCTGCAAATTCATGATCATCCCACAAACAAATAAATGGAAAATTTTGATGTAACACGCGCAATTGTTCATCCAGTTTATATTGTGAATGACGTGTACGATAATCGCTCAGTGAAATAATTTCCGACTCCGGTTCATAAGGGCGGTCAACAGCACCATTAAAACCATAACCATCCGATTCATATTCATAAATATAATCGCCCAAAAAAATAACCGCATCAAAATCGTTGCGGCGTGTAATAATATCATACACATTAAAATATCCTGCATTTAAACTGGCGCAGGAAATAATAGCAAATCGCAAACTATCGATATCACCAACCGGTAATGTTTTTGTTCTTCCGGTAAGCGAGTAAAATCCGGCATAATTAAAACGATAATAATACCAGGTATTTGCAGCTAAACCACTAACATCGGCGTGTATACAAAAGTCTTGTGCAGCATTGGTTGTTACCATACCAGATGCGACTACAGTAGTGAAAACAGTATCAGTTGCTACTTCCCAGCTTACTTCGGGATTTTCATCATCGGGTAAGGTAATTCTGGTCCATAACAAAACACTGTTTGCCGTTGGATCGCCTGAGGCAACGCCATGGTAAAAAGGAGCTAATAACGAATCTGCCGTGCAGCGGTTTTCAATTTGTGCGAACAGGGAAAATGTTGAGCAACAAATTAAAAATAAAAGTGTGTATGATTTCATTTTTCAAAAAAATCTGCTATCGCTTTTTCATCAATATTGCGGTAATTAAACTGCTGTTTAAATGCACCGTTTTCTGATAAATAAATACTCGGAATGGATGGACCGGCAATATCGAAAAAACTGCGAAATGGTAAAAAGGTATATGTAAAATGTGTTGATTTACTTTTTTCCCAAAATACCGGCAGCTCAGCTTCATCTCCTGCAAAAACATAAATAATTTCATCGTTGAGCTGATGTTTATCTGCAATTACTGAAATTTTATTTGCTGCATGAATGCAATAACCACAATTTACACTCAACATGCAAATCATTTTTTTTCCTTCAGTAGGTTTTAGTGGTTGTAATTCCTGACTATTGGCAGTTCGTTTGGCAGCTATACTTAATGTGTCCTGCGACATTTGCGGCCACTTGAGCATAAAGTCGGGTTGCGATAATAAAACAGGCAATAATAATGCAAATACAATAACAAAAAGCTGAATAGAAGATGCATATTTTATTCGGAATCCGGAATCATTTCGGATAAGCCAAAGTAAAGCAAGCAGTACAATATTTTTAATAAGTGATTCCGCCGGACTCAGTTGTATCATCTCCCCAAAACAAAAACAATTTTCAGTTTTGCCGGAAATGATTTGTATTAATAAAAAAATGGAAAATAAACCTAATACCGCAAATGTGATTTTTTTTACTAAAGAAAAATCTATATTCGTTATGAGCAAAATACCCAATATAAATTCTCCACTAATTACTAAACGTGCAATAATTGATGAAAATGGCAGACCAAATAGCTGTAAACTAAAAATGTAAATTTCAAAAGCATCAATACCAATTAATTTAAATACGGATGATACAATAAATACCAGTCCGATAAAAATTCTGATACAGTGTAGTAATGTTTTATTCCTGATGCTCAACATAATTAATAAGGTTCGCAATTTACGGTTTTGGTAATTCCGAATTCAGTGGTTTCCGAATCAAATGCATCACAAACTTTTTGTGCATCGCGGCCTTCACCAACTAATGTATACGTAGTATCATAACCCATTACATCCTGATAACAATCGCAACTATATGTTTTATCACATCCGGTAGCGAACAGGAGGGCAATAATTACAACCAAATAATATTGAGGTTTCATAAGCCTAAAAATAAACAGCGATTTGGAGTTTGTTTTAAACATTTCAGCTTATGGCAAATTTATTACAATTTATCCTTTGTTGGCTAATTGTCCGCAGGCAGCATCAATATCTTTTCCGCGACTGCGCCTTACTTTGGCAACAACACGATGTGTTTCCAGATAGGCAATAAATCGTTCGCGTTGTTCTTCTTTCGATTTATGAAAATCGGCTTCGCGAATGGTATTGTATTCAATAATATTTACTCTTGCAGGAACTTTACTGCATAATGCAACGAGGTTTTTTGCATCTTCCATACTTTCATTAATACCATCAAAAAGAATGTATTCAAAAGTGATGCGGTTACCTGTTTTATCGAAAAAATAATTGAGCGCTTTTACCAGGTCAGATAAATTATTGGCTTCATTTATTGGCATCAACTTGCTGCGTTTAATATCATCAGCAGCGTGGAGTGATAAGGCAAGATTAAATTTCACATCATCATCGGCTAATTTTTTTATCATTTTCGCTAATCCCGCAGTTGAAACAGTAATACGTTTTGATGAAATATGTAATCCGTTTTCAGAAGTAATTTTTTCGATACCGGCCAATACATTATTGTAATTAAGCAAAGGCTCGCCCATGCCCATAAATACAATATTGGTTAATGGTTGTTTGTGATGCGCTAATGCTGCGCGATTTAATAATACGACCTGATCATAAATTTCGTAAGGTTCGAGGTTGCGTTTTACTTTCATAAAACCGGTTGCACAAAATGTACATCCCAAATTACAGCCCACCTGACTTGAAACACAAGCTGTCATGCGGTATTCAGCCGGAATTAAAACACCTTCCACCAAATGCCCGTCATGCAATTTAAACCGACATTTTATGGTTCCGTCGCTACTTTTTTGTTCAAAATCAATAGTAATCGGATTAATGGTAAATTTTTCTTCCAATAAAGCGCGTAAATTTTTGGAAAGATTGCTCATTTCGGCAAAATCCATTGCACTTTTTTTCCAAAGCCATTCATAAATTTGTTTGGCTCTGAAAGCAGATTCCCCAAAACCTACAATTTTTTCGGTGAGCATTTCGAGGGTTAAATCTCTGATTACAATTTTGTCGTTTGCCTGCATTGATGCAAAGTTAACGTTTAATGCGTGTAAACCACTTACAATATACTGAAGCCCAAACTGTGGCGTCATATTTTGTAATATCCCATAAAACCACGAACTTCATGCTCCGAATAAACCAGGGTTCAGGTATGTTTAAGAAACTCACACTATTTATTGTTGGCTTGGCATCTTTGTCGCTACACGCGCAGGACATCCATTTCAGTCAGTTTTTTTCATCACCTTTAACTTTGAACCCTGCATTAACAGGTGCTTTCAACGGCAATATCCGCGGCATTGTGAATTATCGCAACCAGTGGAATTCATTCGCTCCTTTTAACACTTTTGGTGCCAGTGTTGATGCTAATTTTGGTTCTTCTTTCCTGAAAACTGACCTGATGGGCATTGGTTTGAATGCCTATTCTGACGTTGCCGGAGATACTAGATACAGCAGCACGCAAGTGAATTTAACCTTTGCCTATATCAAAACCATGGGTGATCGTTACCACAGAAGTTATCTTTCTGCCGGATTTCAGGGTGGATATGCACAAAAAAGTATCGACTATCTGGCAATGACATTTGCGAGTCAGTTCGACGGTGTTTATTACGACCCAACCCTGGGAACAGGCGAATCTATTGGATTTGATACGAAAGGTTACCTCGATTTATCAGCAGGTTTAATGTGGTATCTGGTGCCTCGTGAAGATAAAGTAAGTATGTATATCGGTGCTTCCATGTATCATGTGAATCAACCCAACCAGTCGATTGGAGCACAAAACGACAAACTCTACATGCGCACTTCCGCTCATGCTGGCGCTCAAATTCCGGTTGGTGAACTTACCAGTCTGGTGCCTGCAGTAATGGTGGTGTTCCAAGGTCCTTATACTGAATATTTTGGTGGGACTAACCTGAAATTTTATTTGCAAGGCATGAAATGGAGTTCAAATGCCATTTCATTTGGTATTTGGCAGCGTGTGGTTGGAGATGTGGAAGCGGCAACAAAAGCAGAATCCACAGCAATATCAGCACGTCTCGATTATGATAAAATCAGTTTAGGATTGAGTTATGATGTAAATATTTCTTCTTTATCTGAAGCAAGTAAAAATAATGGTGGCCCTGAAATTTCACTTACCTATATTTCAAGTCTGCCACAAAAAGCAAGAAAAATTCCTTGCCCTAAATTTTAATTTTTAGACTATTATTTTTTTAATGGTATGAAAAAAGGGATTACACTGTTTTTTAATTTATGTTTTTTTTATGCAGTGTATTCACAAACACCCATGCTTGATATCAGCATGAGTAAATTACCAAATGGATTTTTTTTGGTGAAAGATTATAATTTAGTGAACGGTGATACGGTATTTAAAAAATTTGAAAAGTATCAAACAGCAATAGAAAAAGGCGACTCGGTATTATATGTGGAAGAATTTAATATTAACCGCAATTGGCTGCTTTCCAGATACCTGATTAGTGGTAAAGAGCGTATCCCTTCGGGTTGGCAGTCGGAGTACGATATTCATGGTTATAAATTATACGACAGGTATTGTGATGTAGCAAGCGGTGATTGCAATTTGTATAAAAAATACAATTATTTTCCGAATGGAAATGTAATGGCGCTATTAACGTATTATAAAAAGAAATTAAATGGCATTAGTTTATTTTATTATAACGATGGCAGGTTAAAACACAGTTTAGAATATGTAAATGGCAAATTATGGAATATTAATGCCTATTACGATCAAAATGGAAATGTACTTGACCCGGGCACATTTTGCGATGGCACCGGTTTGGTTTATGTATATGCCTCAAATGGCAAATTAATTAAAATGAAATGGTATAAAGACGGTAAAGTGCAAAAAGAAAAAAACCTGCGTTTACCTTAAAAAATACACTGACTGCCATTAATATTCAGCCAGTCTTCCGCTAATTGATAACCCGGCATTGCTTTCGCGACTAATTTCCAGAAACGGTCGCTGTGATTGTGTTCTACCAAATGTGCAAGCTCGTGAATTAATACATAGTCGATTACTTCAGGTGGGGCAAATAATAATCGTACACTAATATTAATATTTCCATCCCAACTGCAACTGCCCCAACTCGTAATGCTATCGCGCAGCCTTAATTTTTTAATGGGTTTTTGAAAATGTAAATCATTTAAATATTGAACCCGTTGTGCAATTTGTGGTTGAAATTCATTCCCGATTAAACGGCTTACCAAATATGTTTTGTGTTTTTGGTCTTGTTTGGGCGACATGCCTTCTGAAAGCTGTAAATAAATTACACCATTTTTTAAATGACCGTTAGAAGCATTTTTTTGAGGAACATAATGTAAACGAATTAAAAATTCTTTGCCCATTACTTTAATATAATCGCCATCGCGATATTGGCGGTAAAGGGGTGGTTTTTTGTGTAATTCGTTTTTGGCGATATACTTTTTAGCCCAGTCGAGCAATTCCATTTCCTGGTCGAACCTGTCGTGTTCACTCATACGTTTTGAAAGCCTGATATGAATACCTTTTGTGCCAATACTTGCACGGCAATCATAACGGTTTTCGAGATATACAAAAACAGCAAAATTTTTATCACCAACCGGTAGCGAATATTGTTTGATGATTGTATTTTTTGTTGTTTTTTGAGTAGCTGCCATCTGCAATGTAAAAATAGGAATTTTGTATGCCGCAAAAAAAAAGCGCCTTCGAAAAGACGCTTTTTTTAATAAAAAGTTTCATTAGTACTGTTCATATTCTTTCAACTTTTGCTCAATCGCTTCATTTGCAGCTTTTTGTTTTGCAATTTCCGATTTTTTGCCATCCTGGTCTTTGCCATTTTGTTCTAAATCAGCTTTTGCTTTTGCAATTGTTTCCTCACTTTCTTTAATTAATTCGTTGAGTTGTTTATTCTTTTTTTCTAATGCTGCCTGTTCATCGTTGCGTTTGTCCAATTCTTTTTGTGCAGCAACCAGTTGCTCCTGAACGGCCATTTTTTCTATACGCAAAGCGAAACGGCGCATAAAGTTTTTGCATGGTTCTACTTTATCAGGCAGGGTAGAAGTAGACACAAATGTTAAATTCATTTCAAAAAATCCGGTCACTTTAATGTAGTCGGAATATTCGGTAAATAAAAAGTAAATATTAATTGGGTCGGGACTTAACTGCGCATTTACAAAACTGGTTACTTTAAGTTCATGTTTTGCAGATTCTTCGATGTCTGCTTTTTTCTGCATTTCACCTACCCAGGTTTTTAATGCTTTTATGGTTTCTTTTTCTGATACTTTATCCAGCGTAATGGTAAAACCTGTCCGTTCGCCCAGGCTCATAGTGGCATTGCCTTCTGAAACCATAACTTCTTTTTGCGCAAATAATGCCGTGCCGATAAGCAGGAAGGCCGATAAACAAAGTGTTTTTAGTGATTGCATTGTTTTTTAGTTTTTAGTGGTAACTCAATTGTCAAAAACCATTCCATTTGTATGGCGGTTTCTTACAGGTAAAAGTAATAAATAGATTGGCATTGGGTGATGATATTTGTTTTATTCGAAAATTTAGACAAAACCAATCCCGATTTGTTTATAAACTGTAGTATTAAGTTAAAACAAATCCTATTTTTGAAGCTGTAAAACAACCGGGAATGAAAAAGCTGCTATGTATTCTTATACCTGTCATTTTAGCTACAGGTGCTCAGGCTCAATTGGAACAATCGTCGTTTGGTGCTACAGGAAGAGGAGGAACTGCCACTTCGTTTGTTACTGATTATCAAGCACTTGGAATTAATCCTGCCAACCTTGGGTTTCAAACAAAGTATGCTTTTTCGTTAGGTATTGCCGAGTTGGGTTATGGCATTTATTCTGAAGCACTGGTAAAAGATGATGTGCGGGCTATTTTGTTTAATAATGAAGATTCCATAACTGCTGCTCAGTCGGAAATGTTGGCGCAGGCTTTTTTAAACGAGGGAATACAATTTAATGTGGATGTTATGGCAGTTGGGTTTAGTTTAAGAGTGCCAAAATTTGGTACACTTGCTTTTAGTGTAACCGGACATGCCGCATATAACTCCAAATTTGATGGAGAAGCGGCAAATATCATTTTTGAAGGATATGATTATGCGGGTTATTTTGATACCGTAATTGTTACACCAACAGAAATTTACGGTGTAGCATATGAGCCGTTAAGTTTATCGGAATTATTTGGTGATTCTGAATTTAAATTTGATGTAAATACTTCATTTAATTTCGGTTACGGATTAAAATTATTTGGTTCAGAAGAAACAATAAGTGCTTATGCCGGAATCGGATTTAAATATATTTTAGGATATGGATATCTCGATATGCATTCCGATGGCTCAACTATTACAGGCATTAGTGCATTGGGTTTAGATATTTTAGATTTAGAAGCAGGAATAACATCTCCAATAACAGCAAGTGCAGCAGAACCTGTAGGGCGCGGAACCGGCTGGGATTTCGGCTTTAGTGTAAAAGTTCGTGATGCCCTTACTGCAAGTGCTTCAATTGTAGATATCGGTAAAATGAAATACACTGCCAACGTTTTACAAATAAATGATGTTGTTTTAGATACCGTTTCATTTAGTGGCGTAACATCTACCGACCCGATTCAAATTATCAGCGATATGCTGAATCAACAGGATTTAATTGAATATTCAGGATTAAGCGAATTTGAAGTGAGTTTGCCAACAAAATTGCGTTTAGGGGCTTCATTAAAAATAAATGATTTGTTAGATGTTGGGTTAGATGCCGTTTTTCCTATGAATGAAGTAGCAGGTGCTATTGAAACACCTGTTATCGGCGTAGGTGCACAATTAACCTTGTTCGAAATATTAAATTTATCTGCAGGTTTATCAGCAGGTGGCGGATATGCCTATAATGTTCCTGCAGGTATCGGTCTCGATTTTAAAATTTGGGAAATTGGTGTAGCCACACGCGATGCTTTAACCTGGTTTGGCGAAACAAGTCCGAATGTTTCAATGGCAATTGGTGTACTCCGATTTAAAATTTAATTCAATCACCACCACATATTTAATTTTAGCAGATGTTCGCTAGAACTCATCTCAAAAATAGGTTTGTTTTAGTATTTTCAAGTATTCGCTCTTTAGCCGAGGCGCTTTAAGCAGCCCATACTGGAAGTAGTACGGGCAATTAAAGCAACGAAGGATAAAGAGCGAAGACGCAGAAAAGATGCCAAAGGTATTTTTGAGATGAGTTCTAACAAAAAGTAAACTGCATCATGCAGAAAATAATCGCCTGAAACATGATTTATATAACAAAAATTATGTTACACGATTTCACTTATTAAATTAAACGAATAATAAATTGGAGCAGCAACATTATCCTACTAATTTACTTCAGTACCGGCTATCCATTCCAACTCCTCGTCCGCCCCAATTGCTATCGCGGGCGGAACTGCGGGGTTTCCATTTCTATCCGGGCTACCAGAACATTTTCAGACATAAATAGGCTATTTTTAAAATGCTCAAACATCAACATATCAGTTAAAAAATTAGAACTCATCTCAAAAATAGGTTTGTGTTAGTATTTTCAAGTATTCGCTCTTTAGCCGAGGCGCTTGAAGCAGCCCATACTGGAGGAAATTACTGATAGTATTAATAAAACTAATTTATCAAATTAAAATGAGATTTTCCTAGAATACACTTTTTCATTTTGACGTAATGTTACAATGTAAATCCCATCAGGAAATTGAGCTATATCAATTATTTCAGAATTACTTCCTAGCTGACTTTTGAAAACTATTCTGCCTGTGGCATCATAAATAGATAACAAGGTATTCGAATAGAGTCTAGTCTGAACATACAACTTTTTATCAAAGCTATAAACTACAGCATCTAAAGTGTTTTCGTAATTATTTATTTCAACATAGCTTACTGTATCTCCTGCAACTATTGGATAATTCGGCTGCATTTCGTAAGCGTAATCTTTAACTACTAAAGTTCGACCTTCATCTTTTACATCACACCTAATCCATCCGAAATGCATTTCGTCATCGTTTCCTATAAATTTTATCCCCAAATAATGATCAATAATATCGGGCAAATCAGGACCATACCATTCACAATAAAAACAAGACCTAATATTTGCACCTGAAGTTAAAATAATCTCGGATAGCTAAAATTTGAGACGCCAGTTATGCCATTCTAATTTATCCGAAATGATTGAATTTGAATTTAATGCGGAAGGGAAATACCTTAAAATCCACCGTAATCGTATTTATAATTAATAGATTTTCCAGCAATTGAATTAGTTTCAAATTAATGGCCCAACCAAAATATCCTTGTCGAGACCATGTTGAAGAAAAATATACATGATAAAATGTAAAAGAATTGTTGACTACTGCATAGTCATAGGTGCCACTTATATCAATATCAAAATAAGCTCCCTCTCCAGCTGCATCAAAAATGGTATCTGGATTAACATCGGTATAAACAACTTGAGAATCCAACCTTTGATTCAAAAGTAAAAAAGCCCCAGACAATAAGGAATAATTTCTAAACTTACTTTCTAAATTATCAATTTTCATTTAGCGCTAAATTTTAATTAACGTTTTATGTAAAGTATTACCTCCAGGTAGCATTACATCTATAAAGTAATAACCGCTTGGTATACCCATTATGTTTATTGCTTCATCAAATTTAACATTTTTCACTATACCTTTGTCTACCTTAGGTTACAAAATTAACATGAACTCCATAATTATCGCCTCATATATTAAGCATTTAATTTAATTGCTCAAGTCGAAAATATAGGTTATTGGATTGTAAATCATTTTTGATAGTTTCTTCAACAGAATTAGCATATGGATAATAAATGGTTTGCGAAGAATAATATCCATAATGTTTAAGTCCGGCTAAGGTTAAATTATCATTAACAACAATTGCACATAAATCCTGCAATGTCCAAAACGACTACCATAGAGTAACCTTATAAAAATAAATAGGCTTTTAGTTTTAGATATCTGTTTGGGGTTGTCATAGTTTAATATCGTTTAAATCACTGCATATTTAATTTTCGCTTCTTCCCGCGAGCAGGAATTATAGTGCCACCATTCGGTTGATAATTAACATATGCCGGTTTAATTAATAATAATTTTTTTTGAACGGATATCATTTTCATTTTTAAAAACCACAAGATATGCTCCGGTAGCAACATTTTGCAAATCAAATTCTACTGAACCGGTTTTAACTTCTTTATTTAAAATTATACCGCCATTTAAATTGTAAATACTTACATCACAATTTTTATTTAAATTAGAGATATATACTTTTTTATTTTCACAATACACTACCGGCTCAATTTTTCCCGCCTGTGTCGACAGGCCAACATAATGTGCTGTATCACCGGCTAATATTGGGTTGTCAGGCGTCAGCTCGTATGCGTAATCTTTAATAATCATTGTTCGGCCTTCGTCCAATACATCACAGCGCATCCAACCATAATGGAAATCACCTCCATCATTTTTTAATTTAAATCCAAGGTACTTGTTAACTGATTCGGCTGTAAAATAATTATACCAATAACAATGATTACAAAAGAATAAATTGGTGTGATCTTGATAATAGGTTCGCTCAGCTATTGCCTGAAAAGATGCAGCATTAAATTGCAAGTCATCACCAATTATTTCGCTATTTGATAATGCATAAGGATAATAAAAATTTTGCGACCAGTAATAAACATAATGTTTTAATCCTGCAAGTTCTAATTTTTCATCTGGTAGGTAAACAACTAAATCCTGCCTTGTCCAATACGACCACCAAGGTGTAGCCATATAAAAGTCAAAAGAGGAATTAAAAAAAGAAATATCATCAGCACCATTACCATCAATATCTAAAGTAAATTGTTCTCCGGGTGTGTCGAGAATAATATCCGGGTCAATATCAACGTAAACAACCTGATTAAACCCTGTTGCCCCGTTAAACAAAAAAGCCGTAGAAAAAAGTGAATAGGCTTTTAGTTTTTGATATCTGTTTGGGGTTGTCATAGTTTTATATATTTTAAATTACCGCATATTTAATTTTCGCTTCTTCCCGCGAGCAGGAATTATAATGCCACCATTCGGCAGGTAATTGTCGGAAGCCGGCTTTTTGCATAACGCTGCGTAATATTTTTCTGTTGTCAATTTGTTGTTGTGTAAGCAAACCTTCCTGCAACATTTTATATTCCAGTTGTGGTTCTGCTGCTTCGCCAAAAAAATCAAATGGTGTTCCCATGTCTAAAGGGTTGCCATTTTTTTCAGCCAGCGACATATCAATGGCTGCACCGTAGTTATGTATACTTCCGTTTTTGGGGTTAGATAAATATTTTTCTTTTTGCCCCGGTGGCAGATCCAAAATTTCCCACATTTTATATTGAATACTCAAAGGCCTAACCGCATCATAAATTATAAAGGTGAGGTTGGGATGTGTTTCCTGCAAAAACTGATAAGCTGCTTTTAATTTTTCCACTACATCTTTTTGCAGATAAGCATTCGTTAAATCACCATATACATCGGCATGTAAAAAGTTGTCGGTGGTAGAATATTTTAATTCAACCTGAATTTCGGGTATTACCGACTGCACATTTACCAATCCTGCTGCCTGAAGCGATTTTTCCAAGGTGGAATCGACTCCTTTTGAGGCTTTAATTTCAGGGTTGGACTTTTCCGGTGCAGCATCCTGTTGATTGCACCCAAAAAGTAGAATAACCACCCCTGCCAAAATCGCCGGTAACTTCATCCGGTAAATGTATTAAATATCATTAGAACTCAACCTTTTAACCGAACCGTTTTTTATCGCCGGGATAAAATAATTGCAGATTTTTTAATGTATTTTTAATTAGACAGTTTTTACGAAATTCCACCCGAAATGCGAGTTTTAGCCTACACAAACCAAACCTTTACGCCAGGGGTTAAACTTTTTTGCATTCCGCGTAAGGTTAACCCCTACTTTTTTCTTTTTTTAGTATTGAAGCCTTACCTTTGCGGCGAAATTCAAAATTTATCACTATCGTGAAGTCGTCAAACAAGGTTTTATCGTCGGTTATACTGGGCTTGGTAATGCTAATGGCAGGGCAGGTTTCAGCGGCCTCAGAGGGGGAATATGATGCCAAGGAGTTCGCTATGCACCACGTAGCCGATTCACATGAATGGCATATTGTGGGTGGTTTAACCATTCCGCTGCCTTGTATCGTAATTCACGATGGCTTAAATGTATTTTTAAGCAACAAAATGCCGGCTGCTCACCACGGTGAAGCTACAGAAGTTGCTGAAGATGAGCATGTTACAGATACAATTGTAAGCAATCATACCGACCATGCTGCCGTAGTTAGTCATGACCACGAAACGTATAATGGGTTTTATTACAGCGAAAGCGGACGAATTGTGCATGAAGATGGTGGTTTTACCCTCGATTTATCGATAACCAAAAACGTGGCTACCTTATTAATAGTGTCACTCATTATGTTTTTGGTATTTACCTCTGTTGCTAAAGCTTACAAACGCCGTGAAGGTGAAGCGCCAAAAGGTTTACAGAGTTTTATGGAACCACTTATTTTATTTGTTCGCGACGAGGTTGTGCGACCAAACCTTGGTAAAAAGTCGGATAAATATTTACCTTATTTACTTACCGTTTTCTTTTTTATATGGATTTCGAATATGATGGGTTTAATTCCGCTGATTTCGAATCCGAACTTATCCGGAAATATCGCAGTAACCTGTGCTTTGGCATTGATTACCTTCCTGATAACCAATTTACATGCGAATAAATATTACTGGGGTCATATTTTTAACCCGCCCGGAGTACCTGGTTTTGTGAAAGTGATTTTAGTGCCGATTGAAATTGCAGGTATATTTATTAAGCCTGTTGCCTTAATGATTCGTTTGTTTGCGAACATTACTGCGGGACATATCATTATCATCAGCTTAGTAGGTCTCATTTTCGTATTCGGAAATGCAGGTGAAAACTTAGGTGGTGGTTTAGGCGGTGCAGCAGTTGCTGTTCCATTTGCGTTGTTCATGAGTGTGCTTGAATTGCTGGTAGCATTTTTACAGGCTTTCATTTTCACCATGTTGAGCGCATTATTTATTTCACTTGCTCAGGAAGATCATCATCATGATGACCATGCCGAACATGCAAGTGCAGCACATCATTGATTATTATTATTAACTATTATAAAACAGTAACATGGATTTATTAACTATTATGCAGGCAGCAGCAGAACCTGTTAAAGGTATTGCAGCAATTGGTGCCGGTTTAGCAGCTATTGGAGCTGGTATCGGTGTAGGCCGTATCGGCGGTAGCGCTCTTGAGTCAATGGCTCGTCAACCGGAAGTTCTCGGCGAAATCAGAACTAACATGATTATCGCTGCAGCACTCGTTGAAGGGGTTGCACTCTTCGCAGTAGTTGTTGCCCTTATGCAAGGGTAAAAAAAATTAAAATCAGTAGCAACGGTTGGTTGCTGCTGATTTTTTACAGTGAAAATTAAAAGGTTATTCCTGGAATAACCCATCAAAAAATAGAATATGACAACAATGACACTTTTAGGTGCTTTCGACATTATTACACCGGATCCGGGTTTATTTATCTGGACTGTTTTGGTGTTTCTTATCTTATTATGGTTGTTAAACAAATTTGCATTCGGACCAATAAAAGATGCATTAAAAAAACGTGAAGAAGGTATTTCTGATGCATTACATCAGGCGCAAAAAGCACGTGAAGAAATGGCGAACATGAAAGCCGATAATGAAAAAATTCTGAACGAAGCCCGTGAAGAAAGAAGCAGAATGTTGCGTGAGGCAAAAGATGCCAAAGACCAGATTATCACCGAAGCACGCGAAAAAGCAAATGCTGAATACAATCGTATTGTTGATGAAGCAAAAGGCGCTATCAATAACCAAAAAATGGCCGCTTTAATTGAAATCAAAAATAACGTTGGAAATATGGTGTTGGAAGTTTCTGAAAAAATACTGAGAAGAGAATTAGATAACAAAGCGGATCAGGAACAATACATCAAACAATTAGTAGAAGAAATTAAAGTAAAATAATTATTGCCGGCCTTTGGCTTTCAATAAAAAACTGTATCCATGTCATCAACAAAATTAGCAACACGATACGCAAAATCAATACTCGACTTTGCCAAAGAAAAAGGCAAGATGTCGGAGGTATTGGCTGATATGCGTATGTTAAATACCGCTATCGACAACAATCGTGAATTTTACATGATGTTGAAAAGCCCGATTGTAAATGGCGACAAAAAGATGGCAGTTGTTTTAAATGTGTTTCACGATAAAATTACCGATATCACCGAAAATTTTATCGGCATATTGATGCGTAAAAACCGTGAATCACATTTACCGGAAATTATTGATGCATTTATCGCTCAATACAATGCATTTATGCATATTACTCCGGTTAATATAACAACCGCACATCCTATTTCTGATGATGTTCAAAAAACATTGTTGGCGAAATTAAAATCAACAGTTGGATTAGAACAAATTGAATTAACTACCACAATCGACGAAAGTTTAATTGGTGGTTATATTTTACACTGGGACGATAAAATGATTGATAATTCTATTTCACGTGGCCTGGCTATTTTGAAAGATGAATTTGATAACAACGATTACGTTCGCAAATTTTAAATTGGAATTTTTTACTGCAGCAATGCAGATTTAATAAATAATAAAATTAAAAATACAGAATCATGGTAGACGTAAAACCTGATGAAATAAGCGCGATACTTCGCCAGCAATTAAGCAACTTTAAAACGAGTTCTGATTTAGAAGAAGTTGGAACCGTATTGCAGGTGGGTGATGGTATTGCCCGCATTTACGGATTAAACAATGCTAAATCCGGAGAATTGGTAACATTCGAAAATGGCGTTCGCGCTATCGTATTGAACCTTGAAGAAGACAATGTGGGTGTGGTATTAATGGGTTCATCCGACGAAATTAAAGAAGGTGATACTGTGCGTCGTACAGGTAATATTGCTTCTATTAAAGTAGGCGAAAGTATGTTGGGTCGTGTTGTTAACGCACTCGGCGAACCAATTGATGGAAAAGGTCCTTTATCAGGCGAATTATATGAAATGCCTTTGGAGCGTAAAGCACCGGGCGTAATTTATCGTCAGCCGGTAAACGAACCATTACAAACAGGTTTGAAACCTATCGATGCGATGATTCCTATCGGTCGTGGTCAGCGTGAGTTAATCATCGGCGACCGTCAGACAGGTAAAACTGCGATTGCAATCGATACCATTATCAATCAGCGTGAATTTTATGAAGCCGGCAAACCGGTATTTTGTATATATGTAGCCTGCGGTCAGAAAAACTCTACTGTTGCTCAGGTTGCAAAAACATTAACTGACCACGGTGCAATGGATTACACAATTATTGTTGCAGCTTCTGCATCTGATCCTGCTCCGTTACAGTTTTACGCTCCGTTTGCAGGTGCTGCTATCGGCGAATTTTTCCGCGATACGGGACGTCCTGCATTAATTGTTTATGATGATTTATCTAAACAGGCAGTAGCTTACCGTGAGGTATCATTATTACTCCGTCGCCCACCGGGACGTGAAGCATATCCGGGTGACGTATTTTACTTACACAGCCGTTTATTAGAGCGCGCTGCGAAAGTGATTAACAACGACGAAATTGCAAGTCAAATGAACGACCTTCCTGCATCATTAGTAGGCAAAGTGAAAGGTGGTGGTAGCTTAACAGCATTACCAATTATCGAAACACAAGCAGGTGACGTATCAGCATATATTCCAACCAACGTAATTTCTATTACCGATGGTCAGATATTCCTTGAAACCAACTTGTTTAACTCAGGTGTTCGTCCTGCAATCAACGTGGGTATTTCGGTAAGTCGTGTGGGTGGTAACGCTCAGATTAAATCGATGAAAAAAGTTGCCGGTACATTAAAATTAGACCAGGCACAATATCGCGAGTTGGAAGCATTCTCAAAATTCGGTTCTGATTTGGATGCTGCAACAATGGCAGTATTAAATAAAGGTCAGCGCAACGTGGAAATATTGAAACAAAAACAATATGCGCCAATGTCCGTTGAAAAACAAATTGCTATCATTTACCTCGGAACAAAAGGTATGTTGGGAAGAATTCCGGTTGAAAAAGTTAAAGCATTTGAAGATGCCTATTTAACTTTCCTTGAAACACATCATAAATCAGTACTTGATGGTTTAAAAGCCGGTCAGTTAACAGATGAAATTACCGGTACACTGGAACGTGTAGCTGCTGATATGAGTAAACAATATTCAGCTTAATTAATAATAAATCGTGTTTGAATAAAACACAATATCAAATAAGTAATGGCAGGTAAATTAAAAGAAGTCCGCACCAGAATCACTTCGGTAATCAGCACACAGCAGATTACCAAAGCGATGAAAATGGTATCCGCTGCAAAATTGCGTCGCGCACAAGACAGAATTTTACAGATGCGCCCCTATGCATTAAAAATGGGTGAATTACTTAGCAATATTGCTGATGCTGCCGGACAGGATGTGAAAATAGATTTTGCAGTAAGCCGCGAAGTGAAATCAGTTTTACTCGTTGCAATTACGTCTGATAAAGGTTTGTGCGGAGCCTTTAATGCAAACGTAATGAAGCAAATCAAAAAAACAATTGAAGAAAAATACAGCCATTTGCCAAAAGCGAATGTAAAAATTATGTTCATCGGTAAAAAAGGTTACGATGTGTTTAAACGCAGCGCTTATGCTTTAAATACCGATTTCATGAATTTATTTACTGCAGTAGATTTCGAAAATGTTTCACGCGCTACAACTTATATTAAAGAAGGATTTTTGAAAGGTGAATTTGATGAGGTGCAAGTGGTGTATAATAAATTTAAAAACGCTGCCACACAAATTCTTGAAACCGAACAATTTTTACCGATTAAAAAATTAGAACCTGTTGCAGGTGCTAAAAAAGTAAAACCCGATTACATTTACGATCCTGAAAAGGAACAAATGATTCTCGAATTAGTACCGAAAATATTAAATACTTCATTTTACCGTTATATACTCGACAGTAATGCTTCTGAACATGGTGCACGTATGACTGCCATGGACAAAGCATCTGACAATGCGAATGAGTTATTGAAAGAATTAAAAATTTCATACAACCGCGCACGTCAGGCTGCAATTACCACCGAACTTACAGAAATTGTGAGTGGTGCGGCTGCTTTACAGGGGTAAGAGACTGAAAAATTTCATTTAATCAAGGGGGGGGGTTGGTTTTTTTTTCGGCGGGGGGCTTTTCCTTTTTTTTTTTTTTGTTTTTTTTTTTTTTGGGGCCGGGGGGGGGGGGGGTGGGGCCGTCGGGTCCGGCGGGGGTTTGTTGGGGGGGGGGGGGGGGGGTTTTGGTATGAAATCTCTTAATTTATTTCCTTTTTTTTTTGTATTTATTTTCCAGCCTAAGGACATGGTCAATCATTTTATCTGGTTATGTATACGAAGAAACCGGAAAATCCCTTATTAATTGGTTCAATTGTAAAAATGCGAAAGTAACTACGGAACCGTTACGGATGAATTCGGTTATTTTAAATTAATAGTAGACAGTCTGACCGTTTGTATTAAAGTTTCTTATATCGGCTTTGAACCCAAAACAATTACAATAACAGATAACACACAAACAAAACTGAATATTGAGTTAAAAGGTATAACACTGGCTCCTGTTACTATTTTGGGTTCATCACAAAACCCTGATGAACATATTAATGTTACCAATATTGATATTGAAAAATTAAAAGCTATTCCTTCCATCGCCGGTGAACCGGATTTAATGAAAGCACTTGCTATAGCTCCCGGAATTAGTTTAGCGCAGGAAGGTTCATCTGTTTTGGTAGTACGTGGTGGCAATCCGGAACAAAATTTAATATTATTTGACGGTATACCTCTTTTTAATCCAAATCACCTTTTTGGATTTTTCTCTGCATTTAATCCTTCAGCCATTGGCAATATAAAAGTGTATAAAGGTGATTTTCCTGCGGAATACGGTGGGCGTTTATCTTCAGTAATTGATATCACCACTAAAGAAGGTCCTAAAAAAGGGTATGTAAATAATGAGTTTACTATTGGTACATTAAGTTCAAATGTTTATTCGGAAGGGCCATTATCAAAAAATAACGCGAGTTATGCAATAGGAGGCCGCATTTCTTATCTTGGTTTGATATTGTTACCTCAAATGTTAATTGTAAAGTCGAATGAACGTGGAACCTATACCAATTATTGGTTATACGATGTTAATGCTAACGTAAATACTAATGTAGGTGAAAAAGGAAAACTCAAGCTCAGCTTTTTTCATAATAACGACTATTTTTCTCAGTTTGATGAAACAAAAGATGATATCTCTGAAATAACATTTAAATGGGGCAACACTGCAGCAGGTGCCTTATATCGTTTACCGTTAAATGATACTACTTTTTTAACTGCGAAATTGAATTATAGTGGCTTTAGATTTATAGCCAATCTGGAAAACACTAATACGGTTGATGTTTTAAATGATGTTTATACTAAGCCGAACAAATTGCATTTTGTTTCAAAAATAAATGGCAACATCGAAAACGAGCTGGATACTTTTTCTAATAAATTCATGAGTTTGGTGCCATGGGCTTATATTGATAATGAATTATTCTTAACACGAAAACTCAAAATGCATATTGGAGGTAGAGCAGGATATTTTTATAATGATGGATATAGCGAACTTTTATTAGAACCCAGAATAAGCTTGTCTATAATCCCCAATGACTTTACAGCTTGGAATTTTGCAGTAACCACAATGAGTCAACCCTTTCATTATTTATCACTCAATTCAAGTACACTGCCAAACGAAATATGGCTTCCGGCTACCGAATCCGCACCAGTTGAATCTGCTTCGCAAATGAGTATTGGGTGGTTCAAAAATATTCATAAGGCTGATTTAAAAATTACAGCAGAAGTATATTATAAAAATATGCATAACCTCGTTTCCTTTGTCCCGGGGCAAGCAAGTTTATTTAATGCTTCCAGCGATTGGACAGAGCGCATTATTCCTTACGGATTAGGACAAGCTTATGGTGCAGAATTATTTGTTGAAAAAGATTTTAAATATTTAAATCTCACTTTGGAGTATACTTATGGTAGCAGCAAAAGGCGATTCGGGGGATTAAATAACGGGAACTATTTTCCTTCGAAATATGATATTACTCACGACTTTGGTATAACTGCAGGACTTGTATTGACTGATAAATGGTCGTTGCAAACTTTATTCGTTTATCAAACCGGGAGGCCGGCTACTTTGCCATCTGCTGTATTTATTGATCCAAGTGGTTTGCCATTTTATATTTTTGATGAAATTAATGGAAACCGTTTGCCGGATTATCATCGATTAGATTTTTCATTCATCAGGGAAAAACAAATTTCAACCTATAAATTCAGTAAATGGACGTTTGGAGTGTATAATGTATATGCCAGAAACAACCCAATGTACTTGGAGATAAGTTACACAGGGCTGCCTATAAACGCATATCCACCAATTGGTTATGAATCGTATGTTGCGCAGCAAACCGTTTTCAAATTTGTACCATTTTTAAGTTACAGTTTAAAATTTTAAAATGCGCTATTTGTCAAAATACCTATTTGTCGTTTTTGGTTTATACATGTTAGCTGCTTGCAGTAAGCGGCTGGATAATTATGATTTGGAATATAGTGGCGACCGCCTGGTGGTATTTGGTAATATTTCAAATGAAAATGGTGTGACAATTTATTTAACACATACACTACCTCCAACAGGAACCTATTATTTTGATGATATTGATGTTAATGTGAGTGATGCAATAATCACACTGATTGAAAATTATATTGTTGTTGATACATTAGTGGAAGCTGAGCCGGGTCTTTATATAACATCCTATTTACCGACTCCGGGAAATAGTTATTCCATAAATGTGATTGCAGATGGTTTCGAAACAGCATTTTCCGAAAATGTAATATTTCCTCAACCTGTAAACTTGGAGGAAGTTGTCTATGAGACTGATTTTGAAGATATTAGTGGTGATCCGGCTTTTTCGTTAGAGCCTGTTTTTACCGACGACCCTTCCAATGATAATTTTTATTCTTTCGGCTTTCGTTTTTATATTGAAGATACCGTAATTCTTTATGACGTTTTTGAAAGCCCTGACGATGCACCATTTGGTTGTAGTCCCGGTATTTTTAAATTTAATAATACTTTTCTAAAACTGTATTCGGATAATTGTTTTGCAGGAACTACATTTCCCTTTAAATTTATTTGTTCTAAGGTGTACCACCAAGAGAATATTGTTCCATTTGAAAAATGTGAATTTGACTTTAATGTAACTTCTAAAGAACTATTCGATTATGTTGCCAATATTTCAGAAACAGAAGGTATAGAGCTGTTGTTGAGCGACCCTAAATTAAATTACACCAATATAACAAATGGTTTCGGCGTTTTTTGGGCACAAAGTGATACCACTTTTGTGTATCATTTTTAATCACAGTGTTATCCCCCCAACTCATTCACCATAATCTCCGCTTCATTTACATTCATACCTTTCTTTTTGCCTTCAACAATGGCTTGTTTGGCATATTTTTTTGCTAGGTCGTCGTATCCGGTTTTGTAGTATATTTTTGCTGCACTTAAGTTATTAAAATATTCCGGTTTTAATTCAGCACTGCGGACTGCATAATTGGCACCTTTCATTAATGTGCTTTTATCATCGCTGTGTTCGTAAAAATTATCACTAATGCGGCGCAGGGTATTGGAATCGTTCCACAAATATTTTTCTGCACCCGATTTTGCAGCGTTAATATAATCGGCCCAGCGTTTATTTTTTTCGTACACATTTAAATCATTCACCAAAATAAGCGAATCAATTATAGGCATGCCAAAAGTGGCAGCAATATTGCGCATTTTAAAATAATTGGTGGTGTCGTTATTGCTCGCCGGTGTTTGTAAATTAAATGCAGCCGTGAGATAAAATTTACGGTCTACTTTTTTTGCAGTCATTACTTGTGCAAAATCATTGCGGTGAGCAAGCATAAATTTAAAAACTTCCGATTCCATATCGCTCACACTCATGCTTAATATTTTCCAGTTGGTTGCATTTGTTTCCAGTTGCTTATTATTTGCAGCAAAATATGAATTGGCAACTCCCTGAGTAGCTAAACGACCACGTGATAATACCAGCAAATAATTATAACATGCTGTTGAGTCGGCCATATTTTTTTCAAAGGCAATTCGATTGGTTGGAATTTGATTTTGCGGGTCTAAAGCCAGTTTTCCCTGTTTCACAAATTCACTGCCTTTAAATTCACCAACAAACTGATATAAAGTTTCGCCTTTGCTGTTTAAAATAACAAAGGTGGGAAACGAAGTAATGTAAAATTGTTTGATATACTTTTTTGCCATTGCCTGATCAAGCAGGTCAATTTTTACATTAATATAATTGGCATTGTAGAAATTACTTACTGCAGTATCCGGGAATATTTCGTTGAGCATTTTTTCACAATGTGAACAGGTGCTCTGGTAGGCCATAAATAGTACGGGTTTACCTGTTTTTCCAGATTCTGTCAGCGCATCTTCGAGGCTCATCGGCTCAAAATTGATTGATTGCCCGAAAAGCAAACTTCCGGAGATAAAAACGGTAAAAATGAGTGTTACAATACGATACATAGCTTCAAAGTTATTACTTAAGGGTGAATTGGTGATTTACTGCACAAAAATCTCTCCAAAAATGGCTGTGTGCCCCAACAATTCCTTAGCTTTGCACCGCAATGAACGATCTTCAGAAACTCTTAGAAGCCTTGATATTCAGCAGCGAGCAGCCAATTTCGGCAGCTGAACTGCAAACAATATTGTT
Organism: Bacteroidota bacterium; assembly: GCA_016706255.1. Classification (NCBI taxonomy): domain Bacteria; kingdom Pseudomonadati; phylum Bacteroidota; species Bacteroidota bacterium. The sequence continues at coordinate 369,859 of JADJJZ010000006.1, forward strand.
CACCTATTCCGGTGAGGAAGTGAGCCTGGAAGCAATTACCGAGCAGGCTGAACTGCTTACCATGAAGTATGAAAGCGACGATTTTATTTTCGAAATCGCTAAAACCGGCGGCGGATACCAGTTTTTATCAAAACCTTATTACCATAAGCCCATTACTACCTTGTTGCAACACCGCGCAAAACGTAAGTTGTCGATTGCAGCATTGGAATGTTTATCTATAATAGCCTACTCGCAACCGGTTACCAAAACCGATTTGGAGCAAATTCGTGGTGTAAATTGCGACCATACCATCCAAAAACTGATGGAGCGCGACCTGATTAAAATTACAGGAAGAGCTGAAACGGCAGGCAGACCGCTGTTATACGGCACTACGCAGTATTTTATGGATTATTTTGGTATTAATGGCTTAGAAGAATTACCACGTTTAAAGGAGTTTGAACAAAAAGACAGCGACTCCAGCATTGGCAGCCCTTCCGACATTATGGAAAATATTAATGAAGAAGATGCCTATAATCAGGTAAATTTACATAACGAGCGTCGCGATGATGCCCAAACCGAACAAAATGAAGAAAACGAACTACAACAAAACGAGCCGGACATCGAAGTCCTCGAACAGCCGGTCGACGAGCAACTCGAGCAGTCGCCAGACGAGCAGATTTCAGAAAGAGGAGACGAGTCAGCCGAAGAGCAACAGGACCTCAGTGAAACTGAAGAACAACAGGACGGAGACGACGAGTCGTCCGACAAGTAACTACACCAAAAAGGATACACCAAAAATTCAGACTGCAGGAAAAAATCCTGAGCAGAAGAGTAATCCTAACCGCAAAACGGAGCGTTTGGAACGTGCTAAAAAGTACGCCAAACAATACACCGAAAAACGCAGCGAATGGGATAAATCGAAAGGTGAGCGCGATGAAAATTATTCAAAACGCGGTGGCCGTACTAATACTTCAGGAAGATACGGTGAAAAAGAAGGCCCTAAAAAAAAGGAACGCGATTTAATGAATAAACTCAATAAAAAACGCGAATTCCAAACCAACCGATTTGATAAAAAGAAGTCAGCCTTCGATAAAAAAGATAAACCCTACGATAAATTCGATAAAAAAGATAAACCCTACGAAAAAAAAGAAGAACGCAGCGAAAGTAAATATACCAAACGTTTAAAAGAAGCTGCTGCACCAAAACCGATTCAGCCCAAACAACGTTTTCAAAAACGTAGTGCACCACCAAAATTAAATATGAAACCGGCAGCATTGCCTGAAACCGGTTCGCGTTTAAATAAATATCTTGCAAACTCAGGTGTTGCTGCAAGAAGAAAATGTGATGAAATAATTGCACAGGGTTTTGTAAAAGTAAATGGAAAAGTAGTGTTGGAAATGGGCCATAAAGTTATGCCCGGCGATAAAGTAAGTTACCGCGATAAAATTGTTAAGCCAACTAATTATATTTATATCCTGTTAAATAAACCAAAAGATTATTTAACAACAGTTGATGATGAAAAAGGCAGAAGAACCGTAATGGAATTAATTGCCAATGCAACTAACGAACGCGTTTATCCTGTTGGTCGCTTAGATAGAAATACGACTGGTTTATTATTACTCACCAACGATGGCGACCTGGCTCAAAAGCTTGCCCACCCGAGTTTTGGGGCGAAGAAAATTTACGAAGTTGAACTCGATAAACCCGTAACGATTCAACACATGAATACTATTCGCGAAGGTGTTGAACTGGAAGACGGACTGGCAGTTGTTGATGGAATTGACTATGCACATGCCACCAAAAAAAATGTTGTGGGTATCGAATTACATATCGGTAAAAATCGAATTGTAAGAAGAATATTTGAACATTTAGGTTATAATGTTGAGCGATTAGACCGCACATTATACGCAGGTTTAACCAAACGCGATTTACCACGTGGTCGTTGGAGAATGCTTACCGAAAGAGAAATAATTAAATTGAAATATTTGAATTGATGATTTAGTTGCAATTGAATTGAAGTAAGTGTAAAATTCAAATTTAGTGTATAAATCTCATCAAAAACCACGCCAAAAAAAATTTCAATTTATTTTAGTTTTAGTGGTAATTTGTTAGATTTACTGTATAAAGTAATTATTCCCACAATTATTAATTTTAATCTAAAATTACTTACCATGAAAAAAATTAAATTTTTGTACTTGATTTCAAAAAATCCAGTGTACAAAAATTGCTAAGCAATTTTTGTATGTTTTCTTATCAATCTAAGCTTAATGGAAGCTTTGAAGGCTGAAAACCCTATGAACCTGAATGTTGCATTTAACGTTAATTTTCTACCTGATTCAATTCCAAATGATTCAATAGAAGAACAAACTTACGAATTTGGGGACACTGTTTCCATTGTTATTGATGGTGCCGACACGGTTTATACAATATACACTGACACATCTAGCAATTTTTGGCTTATTGACCCCTTTGCTATTTACGTTACACCTTCTGGTGAACCAAATGTTGTCAATCCTGATATGTTTGGAGTCAACGTATCTAGTATGTTTCAACATGCACCAGAATCAGAAAATGTTAAATATACGGATACAAAAGATCCCTGGACATTATTAACAGAACTAAAGCCAAAAGTACTTCGGTTTCCGGATGGTTCTGGAGGGAAGTTTTCGAGGCTTCTCGGCTCTCAAAACCTCGACCCGGATAGTGAAGATTACTTGAAATGGAATGGCGGTTATGGGTTTAATCTTGATGAAATTATTTCATATTATGATTATACAGATGGCGTTATGTCTGTGCCCGAAAAAGAGGTTGATGATTTGATTTCCGAATATTTAGCTGGAACTTTAGATTTATCGTGGATTGAAGCACAAGATCAAGAAGACTTCAAGACCCTATTGGTTCAATATTATGAAGAACAACCTACTTACGACCCTTCTTTACCAGCTTTTGATACATATGAAGAACAACCATTATTTATCAATGAGTTTATTCGTCTCGTAAAACAAATTGAAGAACAGGACCCCGAAAATGAGGATGATGACTATAGGTTAGATGTTGTTTTATGCCTCGATATTATAAATGAAACTGCCCAACGCAATTTAGAGATCATTGATTATTTGGTTAATCAGCATGGTATTAATGTTGTAGGAATTGAATTAGGTAATGAGGTTTACTCTAAATTTTATGGCAGGAGTATGGGCTTCAAAAATTCAGGACTTGGTGGCACCCCAAAGTCAGCCTTTTCATTTTATTGGGATTATATTCATGGGTTGGACTACCCAATATATTTTGACCTTACAAATGTTTTGCCACCTGCAATGTTGGCAACAGATGCACATGATTTCATTGGTGTTTTAAATGCTGTTTCCGGATTTGCTGATATAGGCTATGGGATACCAGCAGAAAATTTACATACTTCAGGAGCTCCATTTAAAACAATTGAAGATATTAATGTTACCGGCGGCGGCGGTGGCGCATTACCTGAATGGAATGAAGATTTGTATAATCACTATGAAAGTGACGATGATTTAAATGATGACTTGGATTTTGATGCAGTTATTTTGCACCCTTATTACACGCCAAAATCTAATGGGGTAGGGGCTAATGAAAACTGGCGTGAAATACCATTGTGTCTTGACTATGATCCCGGCACTGTAGGAATTTATGATGATTACACAGACTTATGGAATTATGCAATTTATGATGAAGCTTTAAGATGCGCATTCGATAATATAATAGGTATTGGTGGCGCAACTGGAAACTTCAGAGATTTAATAAAGACTCGACATAAACAAAACTACATAGGGCAAAATTCAGTGTTACATTTTGATGAGTTTGAAGCTAAAGGTAAAAGATTATGGACAACAGAATCTAATTTATTAGATGTAGAAAAAGGTGCAGCAGAAGATTTGCAAATGCGATTAAGTGTTTATACAAATAGCTTTGCACATTCTTTCTTGTTACAGGAATGGAACCTAAAGAATATCAAAATGAATTATTACCCGGAGTTTGTAAATCCCAATTTTTACACTATTTCAACCTGGCAAAATTTTGTTGGAGGTAGTACCATTGATTTCTTATATGCAAGTGATAAGCAGGATCAAATTGAATTAGGCGTGCTACCAAATGAACTGGGAGATTTAACAGGCTGCGATGAGGATAAAATAGATGAATATTTTGTTCAAAGAACTACTTACCATACAATGAAATTGTTAAGTGAAATATCTGCAAATAGTTTAGATTATTTATCTAATTCTGCAACATTGGTAGTAGGAGTAATGAATTTGGCTCCTAGCATTTTTATTGATCAGGAAAGAGAAAACATGTATGTTTATTTTACGAATATAAAATCTACACAGCAAAAATATGTAATTAATCCTGCAAATTTGCTAGCTTTTTATCCATATGCTGATGCGGTTAGGCTTGATTTATATCCAATTGAAATATTTGCAATTGATGCCGAACAATTATATTCTAATTCAGGAAGAAATTCATTGTTTGGAATATCGACAGCTTACGACCCTTGTCAAGAGATTGGTGTTTATGAAAATCGCTATGAAATTATTGATATAAGTTCATCAACTACTACTTCTTCATGTGCAGGTTCTGCCCCACCTGGAGCTGCTTGTGTATTAGTTCCAGGTTATTCGGCTGGATATTTTAAACTCAAGTTATCACCCTTTGAGCTTAAGTTAGGGGAAATGGAAAATGTATTTACTTTGTTTCCTAATCCAACATCAACATCATTTACTTTTATGAGTGATGCATTTCTTGAAATACAAGATTATTATAAAATGACTATACTTGATATAACTGGAAAACTTTTACTAGACCAACAAGTAATGGAGGGTCAGAGTATTGATGTAAGCAATTTCCCGGTTGGTATTTACACTGTATTAATTTACAATGGATACAATAATGTTGAGGTAGAAAAATTAATTAAAATGCAATGAAAAGGAAGCAGTTTAATAAATACAAGCTATCAGACTACAGTGCATTTGCAATTACTTTTTTATGCCTACATTCGGCTGATGCAAAAGTGGTTTATACTGATATAGAACCAGATTATGTTTTAGATAGTGATTGGGATCATGCAGTTTTGGATATAGATGGTAATGGAACGGGAGATTTCTGGTTTTGGAACATTTCATACTATACCTCATTTACGGGTATGAATTATATTGAAAAGCTTTGGGCAGGTGCTATCGGAGATTCTCGAAATGAAATAGCGGGCGAAATGCTTTACCCAGTCACTATGTATTATAAGCCATATGCTATAGAAGAAGGCTTAATTATTAATAGTGCGATGAGTTTCCAGAACTGGGGTTATCAAAGAATGGCGTGGAAAATTACTCATACTAATCATACTTGGGGAGGTGGTTCTGTTTACATAGTGCAGTCAGGTGGTTATTGGTTTCCTGAAAAAACAGACCACTACTTAGGCATTCACTTTGTTGACGGCGATGAAAAATATCATTATGGTTGGATAAGATGCAGTGTTTTGGATTCAGGCAGGACACTAATCATAAAAGATTATGCCTATGAACGATTTGTTGATTCCGCGATTGTTGCAGGGGATTTATTGGGAATTGAGCCAAATGTTACATTTAATCCTGAAGTATTGCAAACTGATATAACAGTTCAGCTTGAAAATAAAACCCTGGTTTATAGTTTTAATAATATGCTTTATTTTAATTTACCACTTTCTATCGGTAATACGGATTATATAATATATAATTTGGCGGGAAGTGCTGTTTTTTCAGGGAAATTTAATGGGCAACATGCAGAAGTTAATGTGAATTTACCGGCTGGTACATACATTGTGGAATTCATATTAAATGGCTATAAACATTCACAAAAAATAATAATCAATTAAATAAATAATTACTGCAAATATTAACATGAAAGTAATTTTAAAAAATGTTTATAGATAAGTTTTTTTCTATTAATTATATTAAATACTACTAGGAATGCAAAATAAAAACGCTGCCTCATTTTGCAATGAGACAGCGTTTTGTTCGTTTGTAAATTTATTAACTTTTAACCTCAACAGGTGGATTCAATTTATCCTTAATTTTTTTCTCAATTTCATTCGCGAGTTCAGGATTATCTTTCAATAATTCTTTTACACCATCACGACCCTGGCCCAATTTTGTGCCTTCGTAACTATACCAGCTTCCGCTTTTTTGAATTACGTTACATTCAGCACCTAAATCGATAATTTCACCTATTTTAGAAATACCTTCTCCGTAAATAATATCAAATTCAGCCTGACGGAAAGGAGGAGCTACTTTATTTTTTACAATTTTAACTTTAACACGGTTACCAATTAATTCCTCTTTATCTTTTAATTGTCCGATACGGCGAATATCGATACGAATACTAGCATAAAATTTTAATGCGTTACCACCGGTGGTTGTTTCCGGGTTACCGAACATAATACCAATTTTTTCACGTAACTGGTTAATAAATATACAGCAACAACCTGTTTTGCTGATGGTACCGGTAAGTTTACGCAAAGCCTGACTCATTAAACGCGCCTGTAAACCCATTTTGCTTTCACCCATTTCACCTTCTAACTCGCCTTTAGGCACCAATGCTGCTACTGAGTCGATAACTACCACATCTAATGCACCCGAACGAATCAAATGATCGGCAATTTCTAAACCCTGCTCACCGTAATCAGGTTGTGAAATCAGCAGGTTTTCTACATCTACCCCTAATTTTTCGGCGTAACCTTTGTCAAATGCATGTTCCGCATCAATAATGGCACAAATTCCGCCTTTTTTCTGCGCTTCCGCAATGATATGGATAGCCAGCGTAGTTTTACCCGAAGCTTCCGGCCCGTAAATTTCAATAATTCTTCCCTTTGGAATTCCACCAATACCCAGTGCTAAGTCAACACCAATTGAACCTGTAGGAATAATTTCTTCACCACGTTCGGGTGAATCCCCAAGCTTCATAATCGTGCCCTTGCCATACAATTTGTTGATGCTGTCAACCGCAAGCCCTAAGGCTTTCACTTTTTCATTTGTTGCTTCTGCCATAATTTTTTTTGTTTTTAAGGTTTATAAATGTTTGCGTTTTGTTTCAGGCATTCCGAACCAAAACATCTGCGAAGCTAAATATTTATTGAGGCATTTTGTATTATTTTTTCACACAATGCACATATTTTATACATGTTAAAAAATCTAAACTATCCCTAAACGCTTAATAGTCCGAAATTACTAGCCAAAGCCGTTTATAACCCAGTTTCCGGTTCATTTCGGTTTTATGTTAAAAGTCAAAGGTTGTTAAAAAATTAACTAGCTCCGGTCAATTTGGGTATTTTAGCATTAAAATTCAACTACATGCGAAAATTACTCTTTTTAGTTATTGCTGTTCCTATGGCGCTGGTTTCCTGTAAGGAAAAGGAAAAAGCACCCGACAACAATGCAATTCAGGCCGAAGTGCAAACTTATCTGGAAGGTTACAATGCTGAGTATCAAAAATTAGCCACTGCTGCCTCCGAAGGCCAATGGGTGTTAAACACACATATTGTAGAAGGCGACTCTACCGCCAGCAAAGCGGCAGCAATTTCAGATGAAGCTTATGCAAAATTTACCGGCAGTAAAACCAATATTGATGCAGCAAAAAAATATCTTGCCGAAAAAGAAAAGTTGACAGCAATTCAGGTAAAACAATTGGAATACATTTTATTTATTGCAGGAAATAATCCTGAAACTGCCGGCGAAATAATTAAAAAAAGAATTGATGCTACCAATGCACAAACAGAAAAATTATTTGGATTTAAATATACCTTAAATGGTAAAGCGGTTACACCAAATGCGATAGATGAAATATTGCGTTCATCTAACGACATGAATCAACGTTTAGCTGCATGGAATTCCAGTAAAGAAGTTGGTAAAACATTAAAAGACGGACTGGCAAATTTACAGGCACTGCGCAATCAAAGTGTTACTCCCCTCGGTTATAAAGATTTTTTTGATTACATGGCCAGCGAATATAGTATGAGCAGCGAAGAAATGCTCGAATTAACACATAGTATGATTAACGATGTTTGGCCGCTGTATCGCGAATTACATACCTGGGCACGTTACGAACTGGCTGCAAAATATAAACAACCCGTTCCGGAATATTTACCTGCACACTGGTTGCCAAATCGTTGGGGGCAAGACTGGACCGCACTCGTAAATGTTGAAGGCATGGATATAGATCCTGAATTAAAAAAACACGATGCCGAATGGGTAGTAAAAAAAGGTGAAGAATTTTGGATGAGTTTAGGTTTCCCTGCTTTACCTGCAAGTTTTTACGAAAAATCATCATTATATCCTGCGCCTCCGGGAGCCGATTATTCAAAAAATAATCACGCAAGTGCATGGCACATGAATTTAGATAAAGATGTGCGTTCATTAATGAGTGTTGAACCAAATACCGAATGGTGGAGCACCGTGTTACATGAACTCGGACATATTTATTATTACATGAGTTATTCAAATCCTGATGTGCCTTTTGTATTACGCACCGGTGCAAACCGTGGTTACCACGAAGCATTCGGAACCATGATCGGTTTAGCCAGTTTACAAAAACCATTATTGGAAAGTCAGGGATTAATTCCTGCCGGCGTAAAAACAGATGAAACAATGAAATTAATGAGCGAAGCATTAGATTATATTGTACATATTCCGTGGGGTAGTGGTGTTATGACAGAATTTGAATATGCATTATATGCTCAAAATTTACCTGAAGACCAATACAATGCAAAATGGTGGGAATTAGTGAAAAAATATCAGGGTATTGTTCCACCAACAACACGTGGCGAAGAATATTGTGATGCTGCAACCAAAACACATATTAATGATGACCCGGGTTCGTATTACGATTATTCTATCAGCAACGTTTTATTATTTCAATTCCACGATTATATTGCAAAAAATATTTTACATCAGGACCCGCACGCAACAAATTATTGGGGCAGCAAAGAAACCGGCGATTTTTTACGTAAAGTAATGAGCCCGGGTGCAACGGTAGACTGGCGTGAACATTTAAAAGCATCAATCGGCAGCGAAATGAGCGCAAAACCAATGTTAGATTATTTTATGCCTTTAATGGAATATTTAAAACAACAAAATAAAGGCAGAGTATACACCCTTCCCGAAAAACCAACATTTTAAATAAATAAAATAAATCGTACTTAAACGTGGTTAGTATTTACTGACCACGTTTTTTTATTTAAAGTAATCCGTTGAAATTAATATTAATTATTTTTTTGGAGCAGCAACATTACGCTCCGCCAAATCATCCACCACCCGCTTTCCACTGCAACAAGCAGTTAATGCTTTATTATAGATAAAACCGGCTGTTCCATTGGTACATCGGTACATTATCACATTGGTACATCAGCTTGTTTCCGTTCCAATCGGGGCTAACTGGACAAACTGAGTTTTTTAAGTAACTTATTTGGTCATCTATTATTTAAATCATATATTACAAAGTGTTCGAGTTGGCTTTAAGCTTTATACAATTAAACAGAAAAATTTCGTTTTATACTTTTAAAAAACTTTGACCTTGTATTTCCGTTGTCTCAGCGTAATAGTTATTGTAAGTTGTGTTCAAATTGTATTTGGCACTAGTTGCATATTACCGAGTGATTCTGTAAGGAATAATTCTGTAGGTAGTTGGCGAATTTCTGAATATACTGCTGATAGTGGATGGATTTTTCAACCCTTGCAATATCAGGGTAAAGAAATGAATACAATTTTTAGAGATTTTGGTTTTAGAATTGATATTTTAAACGACTCTGTTATTTCATTTGACTATATAAAGCCAGGCTCAGGATGCGGGATTAATTTTGAAATTTTTGAAGCTGAATATACGATGAATGCAGATACAATGTATTTGTCAGATAAAAATTATTGGATTCCCGACACTTTTTTTATAGGCGATTTTATCTGTAAGATGATATCAGATACGTTGTTGTATATGAAGAAGATAAGGAATAAACCTTCAGCATATTCTCTACTGTTAAATGATATCTTATACACAGATATAACACAATTTGATGAAAATGCACAAAAAGCAATTTTAAACTTTGATACTATGAGTATCAACTGGTTGGTATATGAAGACTCGCTTATGGAGGGATATTGGGGTGATTACAAGTTAATTCAAATCGGGCTATCAGAAGATAAACAAACCTCCGTTTTATATATAACTAACGATTATAAAATTGAACTTACTGAAATGTATGAGTTGCCTGAATTTAAATCTTGTCCAACTATTATACTTAATAAACCATTGCAGGTGTTTACTTCAGGTTATAATAGGATATTGGCTTGTAAATTAAAAGATTGTGATTCGGTAAAAGATAAATTTATTTATCTGAAACTTTGGTAAAATAAATTGAATTAAATTGTAGTAACTAATTTTTTTAGACGGCAGTATTCTCCAATAATCGCAGTGTTACGCCGGAATAAATAATTTTAGTTGAGGCATGCACCTTGATAGGACTGAAAATAAATGTAATGGTTGCCAATTAATGAAATTTTAGCCCGGATCGGACGGAAACCCCTGTGAGGAACGAACAGGAGTTGGAGGGAGAGCCGGTGCAGCAGTATATTACAAAGCGGGATGTTGCTGCTCCAAATAATTAATGTCGATTTATTTTACTGCCAGCTTATCAATTTGCTCAAAAGTCTCTAATCCACATTCCAAAAACCCACGATATTCATCCACATCAGGCGTATAAGCTCGTGGCTGATTTAATACTTTTCCATCAGGGGCAATTAATACATAATATGGCTGCGCATTAGTGCCAAACTGACTGCTTTGTAAATCGCTCCATTTGTTACCTATTGTGCGCACTTTTTGGCCTGTAGTTGCAGAAATATATTGGTCTTCAAGACGTAGTGCTTCTTTATCGTCAACATATAAACTAATTAAAACATAATCATTGCTGATAAGATTAAATATTTCATCTTTTGGCCAAACATGTTCTTCCATTTTACGACAGTTTACACAGGCGTAACCGGTAAAATCAATTAATATCGGTTTGTTATTTTCTTTCGCAAAAGCAATACCTTCTTCTAAATCATGAAAACAATTTAATCCTAACGGACATTCAGTATCGTATTCATAAATGCTATACCATTGCGGCGGTAAAAATCCACTCAGCATAGGCACATTACCATATTTACGCAAACCTTGTCCGAAGTAAACTGTAGTTACTAAAAACGTTAATGCAAACACAATTCTTCCCGGCGACCATTTCACTTTTTTATCGTCATGCGAAAAACGAATAACACCCGCAATATAAAGTGTAATCAATAAAGCAATCAGTGTCCATGCACCTAAAAATATTTCACGCTTTAAAAAGTCCCAGTGATAAGCAAGGTCAACATTACTTAAAAACTTAACGGCCATTGCTAATTCAATAAAGGCAAAAACAATTTTCACCTCATTTAACCAGCCACCACTTTTTGGCATTTTATTTAATAATTGCGGGAATAAAGCCAGCAATGTGAATGCAAGTGCAAAGGCAGTTCCAAAACCTAACATACCCATGGTTAATGCCACACCGCCATCTTTTAAACTATTGGCAAGCAATGAACCTAAAATAGGTCCAGTACAACTGAACGACACAATACACAATGTAAGTGCCATAAAAAATATTCCTAATAATCCACCAACATCTGACGCGCTGTCGGCTTTGTTTGCCCATTTAGTTGGCAATTTAATTTCGAATAAACCGAATAAGGATAAAGCAAATAAAATAAATACAAAAAAGAAAACCAGGTTCACCACGTTGTTGGTAGAAAAATCGTTGAGTTTATCACCACCCACACCAAAAAATAAAAATGGTAATGATGCTAAAAAATAAACCAATACAATACTAAATCCATAAAACGATGCATTCATAATTCCCTTGCGACGGTTACCTGCATGTTTTGTAAAAAATGAAATGGTAAAAGGAATCATTGGGAATGTACATGGCATTAATAAACCAATTAATCCGCCAATAAAACCAAGAATAAATGTGCTGAATAAACTTTTACCGCTGGCATCAGTTATTTGAGCTGTTACATCACCATCGCAAACAGCATTATTAGCATAAGCCGTATCTACTTCAAAATCGCCAAATTTTACCGGAACTGCAGTATTACCCTGGTCAATTGTATTTTCTATAGTAACAGCTTTTCCGTTCGAAATTTGAATTTTAAAATCTTTAGTTGGAAAAGTACACTGTGTGGCATCGCAGGTTTGATATTCGATATAACCGGTAATGATTGCATTAGCAGAATCCAACACAATTTTTTGCCGCATTTCTGCTTTGTCGTGATAAAAAGTTAATATTTTATTTTCAAATAATGGTTCCGCTTTTGTTTCTGCATGTCCTAATTCTTCAACCTTGCCATCCAAATGATAATTTGTGCCGGCATTTTCAAAATGAAAAACCATTGGTCGCGCGCCACCTTGAGTTGATTTTTGTGAATATAATTTCCAGGTTGGTGCAATTGTGGCATTAAATTTCAACCAGTAAACCGTATCCGATATTTTTTCAGTAGAAATTTCCCATTTTACCGGTTCTTTAACTTTAGAATAATCAATGCCGAGGTAATTATTATTATTCGGATTCGTAATGGCTTCAAGGTTAAATGAAAATTCTTCGCTGAGTGGAATGCAGGATGTACTGCAGGTCATGTAATCAATATATCCTTTTATGGTAACGCTGCTTGTAATTTTTACTTTTTGACGCAGGGTAAGGCGTTTGTGATAAAATTTAATTACCTGATTGTTAAACAAAGGCTCTACTTCTTCTTCCATACGTCCCAACTCTTCGCTTTCGCCCACCAGTTCGACACCTGCGGGTAAATCTTCAAATACTAAAACAGTAGGTAAAGGACCATCTTTAGGCACATCTTTCGAATACACTTTCCAGCCTTCATCAATGGTAGCTTTAAAAATGAGGATATATTCATTTACCCCACCACTTTGTATGGAAGACATTTCCCATTTTACCGGTTGCAATAATTGAGCATGCGCCTGTTGTGCAAATAATAATACGAGCACAAGCCGGAATAAATGTTTACCCATTTGACTGTTGAATTTAGAATGCAAATTTAATTATTTAGCCATGAGCAGTGGTGATACACCAATGCCATGACATAAAAGTGACTGTAAATTTAATCTTAACGAACTGAACTTGCAGCAAGTGCCAAAAATGACTCAAATATCATTCGGCCGTCGGTATTACCCAAAATTTCCTCAGAAGCCCGTTCCGGATGTGGCATCATGCCGAAAACATTGCGGTTTGCGTTACAAATTCCTGCAATATTGTGCATAGAACCATTCGGGTTGGCAGCATCGGTTACTGCTCCGTGTTCATCGCAATAGCTGAAAATCACCTGATTGTTGTCAATTATACCCTTTAAAGTAACGGCATCGGCATAAAAACGGCCTTCGCCATGTGCAATTGGTATTTTTAATATCTGACCTGTTGGAATAGTAGCATTTATGCGGCTTGCATTGTTTTCTGCCTTCAAAAAAACATTTTTACAGATAAACTGCTGATTATTGTTTTCGAGCAAAACACCGGGTAACAGACCGGCCTCACATAAAATCTGGAATCCGTTGCAAATACCCCAGGCATAACCTCCTGCGTTACAATGTTTGATAACGGCCTGCATAATTGGCGAAAAACGGGCAATAGAGCCGGTTCTAAGCGCATCACCATAAGAAAACCCTCCCGGAAGCATCACACAGTCGTTGGTTGTTAAGCCACCTAAATCGTGCTGTTTGTGAAACAATTCAATTACTTCGCAACCCATTACATCGCGTAAAACGTGAATCAGGTCCTGATCGCAATTAGAGCCGGGAAAGGTAACAACGCCAAATTTCATAAGCTGATAGAATTATCAGGCAAAGTTAATATATTGAAAGAGTAAAGTTGCGCCCACAAGGCCTAAATAGATTAATTCGGGTGCAAGTTTGTTTTTGGAGTGATAAAAGTAATAGCTGATAAACACAGATACAGCAATCATTTCAAAATACAAGGCGCCTTCATGTAATGGGATATTCAGGAACAAACAGGCTGTTGAAAAAATGAATAACCATACAAAAGCACTTAAATATTTGCGTACCTGTATCAGGTTGGTAGAAAAACGATTGCCAAAAAACACCAATGCTGTTACAAACGCCGCTCCAATGAGCGAAATTTTAACAATAGTAATAACCCCAAAAGCACCTGAAGCAGGTTGCAACGATTGAGGAATGTGAAATTGTTTTGCTGCAAACTCAGGCAATAAATCGAACCAAAATAAAGCAGTACAGGCCAAAAAATAACTTAAAATGAGCCCGGTCATGTAAATAAAAAATTCTCTAAACGAGGTAGACCGTATTCTGAATAACGACAAAATACCAAACAAACAAAAAACAGATGAGGGGAAGTAAATTAATGACAATACACCGCTTAATAAGCCTACATCAAAATAGGTCATGTCGGCTTTTGATTTATTGTAAACGCCAAATATTTTAAATAAAATAAATACCAGAATTATTCCGCAAATAATTTCAGGTGTGCTGTAAAAAAAATCCGGAAAAAAACTGCATAACGATATAAATACCACTGCCGGAATTAACGATGCCTTAGTGATAATTTTATATTGCTGCATTAAAAAACATAATAACACACCGGTAAATAAAACCAGCGCAATATGTATAACTACAACTATTGATGAAGGCCATGTAGCTGTATGCAGCCAGTTATTAAAAACAATATTACCGATAAAGGAATATTCCTGCAATGAAATATCAACCGGATGTAAAATCCATTTTAAATTAATTAATGCTGTAAATAAAATGAGCAGTAATAAGGTAAGCGGATTTGACTGTTGGAATATACGCAGCACTGGTTAATTTTGAATTTGGAGTTTTACAAATGCCAGGTTCTTTTTATAGATGCTGGGTATGATAATTTCAGTGGAAGAAATTTGTTCTGCCGAAAGCGGACGAATCTGCACCTCTTGCTGATTGGCGTTAAATAAACTTTTTCTATCTAGGGTGCCATCAGCAGTTACTTCATATTGCAGCACATTCGAATTTTGTTCAATATCTTCATTAAAAACAAAAATCAGCCTTTCTTTTCCTTTTATAATGGCATACGATGAATTCACACCGCGGTCTTCACGACTCAATTGTTTTTTTCGGATAACATTATTCCAACTTGGTGATCCATCAGCCTGAATGGAAAACAATAAAATATCATCATACTCATAAAATTCAACCTGGCGGCTGGAAGTGCGGTAGCCATAGTAAGGATCGTAATTGGTGTATTCGTAATTTTCTACGGTTTTGTCGTAATATTCTGCTACCATTAATGCACCACCATCTACCCGCGGAATTATGGTGCTGATTTGATATACCGGCAAATTTTTAATAGACTTTTCTTTTGTTAACCCGGCAATTTCATCCAGTGTTTCTGGTGGAAATAAATAATTGAAATTAATACCAATTCCGGCTGAATTAATATCTATCGTCATATATTTATAACCAACCATGTAATCTTTACTGTCTTCTTTAAGGAAACTAATTGCCGTAATCCGATTATTCATTACATCTAATGCATAATTCATTTCATCTAAACAATAATCACCACCGTTAATATTTGCAGAAACCCAGGTGTTGCCATTTTTTGGGAAAATAAAAGTATACTGGTTGGCAGTTTTATCTTTCTTGCAATTAAATTCATCGTTTTCAAACAAAAATATGGGTTGACCTTCGTCGGTAATCATTTCTGAAATTAATACCGGACTGTAACCGTCATCAGGTAAATTGATATCATTTTTTTGCTGAATTTGTGATTCCACATTCATCACCGATAAAAATAATTTATCAATACGTCCGGCGCTGAGTTCGTATTTGTAAATTAAATAATATGGTGTGGTATTGGCTTTGGCAATTTTAAATTCAGTAAAATTATCGCCCAGTTTTTGCGAAGTGGAATCCACAATCACTAGATCGCCCTTTTTTTCGAGGTCGGAATTATAGTGCTGCACGGCTAAATACAACATTTTATTATCCTTGTAACTGTAAAAATGAAAAATGTGATCGCCTGATTTGTATACTTCTACAGTTTCGTAATCAATATTTTTAATGGTAATTTCTTTTCTGCGTTTAAAGCTCATCTGTTTATCATACACATCAATTTCATCTTTAAACCGATATTTTTTATACACTAAAACATCACCGTTTTTATTTTTACCTAAAATATTATATCCAATTAATTCGGTGCTGATTTTTTGAGGGTCAGAAATAAAAATCTGCTGCGCTCCAACATATTTCAGGCACCCGACACAAAGCAGAAAGAGAATAACAACACGCTTCAGCATTTTTTAAACAGATTAACGACCGTACACTGTTAAATATGTTCAAAAATACATAAAAATTGCTTACTGCGTCAGTATGACACTAAAATGATAAACCGCGAATTGAGCTGCAATAAAGGAATTACTTTTTTTGTTTCGGGTCCAACGCATCACGTAAACCTTCACCAATCAAATTGTAAACCGTTACGGTAATAAAAATGGCTAAACCGGGAAATATTACCAGCCACCAGGCGCTGAATTTTTCTCTGCCATCGTTAACCAGTGAACCCCAGGTAACAACATCAGAGGGAACACCAATGCCCAAAAAGGATAAGCTGGATTCCACAAGAATGGCAGAAGCAATACCAAACGCAATACTCACCAAGGCCGGTGCAATACCATTTGGCAGGGCATGTTTAAGCATAATTTTAACCTCCGAAAATCCCAAACTGCGGGCTGCCTGAATATATTCGAGATTGCGGATGCGCAAAAATTCGGCACGTGTAAGTCGCGCAATACCTGTCCACGACGTTAACCCGATAATAATCATAATATTGGTTAATGATGGTCGTGCAATGGCTGCTATGGTAATGATTAAAATAAAAGTGGGCATGCTGTGAAAAATTTCAATAGTGCGCGAAACCAATCCGTCAACCGGAATAAATACCACTTTATTTAACCATGGTAATTTGCCAATTAATTTTCCTAACAGCGACAGGATATAAATTACAACAACAAAAAGGAGCACGCTGATTAATAATTGTCCAAGCATCGCAATTCCCGATGTTTTTAATGCATCCTGCAAAATAAATTGTCGCGATTGGAATGCATAAAACCAGGCAACAAATACACCAATTACCACAACCCAAAAACGTCCTCTGCTGGTAACTAATTTATTATCACCAAAATAACCTGCCATCGAGCCTAATAATAATCCGATTATAGTGGCAATGGTCATAGAAATAAATCCAATGGTTAATGAAATACGGGCACCGTGAATTAATCCGGCCATTAAATCATCACCCCGGTTTCCGGTGCCTAAAATATGTCTGAAACGCCCCGGCATCGGCACAATTTCACCGTTGGCCGATTTAAACTGCTGTGGCCCTCCGGGTGCGATATAACCTGAATTTAAACGATCACTTTTTCCGGGTGAATATGGTATTGGCGCCCAAATAACTTTATCAAATTGCATTTGTTTCCAATCGGCAATATCTAATTGAATTTTTTCGGTACTGCCATCTGCATTTTTGATGTAATAATTGTTTTTAAACGATAATGCAGGAAAATACGATTCACCTTTGTAATGGATATACAACGGACGTTCATTTGCCAAAACCGGTGCAAGCAAAGCAACTAATGCAAGAAAAGCCAAAATATATACCGATACGTATGCAGGTTTATTATGCTTAAATTGTTTAAAAGCATATTTCCTGAAATTAAAAGTGGTATCGGATTTTTTTTGTTGCATGAATTATTTTGATGAATAAGAAATCCGCGGGTCAGCAACGGCATATAAAATATCGGCAAATAAATATCCCAATAACGTTAGCATTCCGGTAAGTGTAAATACATCAATAATAACCGGATAATCTTTGGTTAAAATTGCATGAAATACCTGCTCGCCCATTCCGGGAATGGTAAAAATGGTTTCCAGAATTACCGAGCCACCTATTGCCAGTGGAAATACATTTGAAAAAACAGTAATAATAGGTAACAACGCATTTCTGAATGCATGTTTGTAAATAACTTTATTTTCTGATAAACCTTTCGCTCTTGCTGTTCTGATATAATCCTGACCAATTATTTCTAAGGTAGATACTCGTGTAATTCTGCTTAAAAATGCCAGTTGCGAATAAGTAAAGGCAACTATAGGTAAAATTAAATAAGGTAAACGCAAACGCATGGCTTCAAACCATCCCGCATCTGCAGGTATGCCGGTTACAGGTTGTATGCCTGAAGCAGGAAATAAATTTAATGCTTCAGTATTTGCAAACGACATCAGCAATAAAGTAGCCACCCAAAAGCCCGGCATTGCATATAAAATAAATAATACTACCGATGATGTTTTATCAAAATTGGAATTTTTATTTGCAGCAGCTTTAATACCAATCGGTAAGCTGATTAAATAGGCGAGCACAACTGAAACCAGTGTAAAAAACATCGACCATCTGATACGCGAACCAATTACATCGCCAACCGGTAATTTTGTTTCATACGAATAACCAAAATCACCACGAATTAATCCTTTGCAATCAGTTGCCGGTTTTCCTTTAAAAATATTACCATCACCAAATATCCAGCGGTGGTATTGATTGTAAGCGTAAAAATGAATTTTTGGTAAGTAGGTTTTTATTTTATTGGGATTATTGCGCATGGCATCAAACTGATTTGCAGCTTGTTGAATGGCAGGTGCAGCATCTTTAAAATAAGGATATATAGCTGCATAATGCTGCAATAATTTTAAGCGACGTTCAATTTGACCGGCATCGTAAGCATATAACAATACACCAACATTTTGTTTAGCCTCAATAATGGTGTCGAGTGCAATACCGTTTCCGGTTTGTTGTAATGTTGTTGAATCGGGTTGTAATTGATTTAATGCTGAATTTAAATTGTGCAGACTATTATTCCATTCGGCAATATAATTCCAGTTGCCATAATTGCCGATTAATCGCTTGAGCGCATTACGTTCATTATCATCGTATACTTTATAAAGCGTATCGGGAGTTGCGGCGTTTGAAAGGCTAATATAAAAAACGGGTAAATCGAGCCCCAGTTTTTTGCGCCATCTTTCTTTTTCTTTAGTTGTGTTAGCGGTTTGCGTGCTAAATTCTCCGCCACTTTCCTGTGCGGTTACCATGCGGTCAAGTGGATCGCCCGGAGCATTTATACTAATAATAAATGCCAGCAACGAAATAATAATAAGTGTCGGAATAAAAAATAAAATTCGTTTTAATAAATACTTCCCCATTACCTTATAACATTTATTTTATTAAATTTTGTAATGGGCACGCATTATTTAAAACTGTTTTATTGACCAACTTCCGTGGCTTTTGTTGATGTTCCGCCCTGTGCACCATATAACGATAATAAGCGCAAGTTGTTCAACAAATTTCCCGGCCTGTCGAAAGTCATAATTTGGTTACCAAAACGTTTGTGAATAATATTTTTACGGTAAGCAGAATACAGGAAAATATACGGCTGCTCATCATAAATTATTTGTTGCATTTTTTGCGACATTGGTATACGTTCCGATTCGGTAATGGTTTGTTTTATTTTGTCGATAAGCGCATCTGTTTCGCTGTTGCCAAAACCTACATAATTACTGCCACCGGTTGCATAAGCTTTAGTATGCCATAATTGAGTAAATTCTTCCGGCATTGCGCCACCCGCCCAGGCACTCATATACATATCGAAATCGTGTTTTTGTAAATGTTCTTTCAGCGTATTGAGTTCAACCGGAACAAGTACTAAATCAACACCACCTCTATACACGGCTTCTTTTATCATAATGGCAGTTTCTTCAACAAATGTTTGTCCGGCCTGATATTTAAATTCAATTTGCATTTTTGTTTTTACACCATCCACCATTTTATCGCGGATATTATCACCATCGGTATCTTTCCAGCCTGCTTCATCTAATAATTTTCCTGCTGCAGCAATGTCATATGGAATGGGTTGTAAATTGGTATTAAATTCATCTTTTAACGGCGAAATAGGGCCTACCTGACGGCGTGCTTTTCCTTTTGATACCACACTGATGATTTCTTCCACCGGAATTAAATACGCCATTGCTTTACGCACTTTCACATCATCAAAAAATTTCTTACGTGTTGCGCCATCCGGTTTCATATTTAATCCGATATAATTATAACTGTAGTTATCGGTAAATTCGATATTGTAATTGGTGCTGAAATTAGTTTCGTTCATCAGCTCCATAACAGTTGCTGTGCTCATCCAAACCGAAGCATCCAGCGATTGTGAACCAAATTCCAGTTTTTGAGCGGTTGGGTCTTTTACAATTTTGAATATTATTTTTTCAGGGAAAGCAGTTTCATATTCATTTGGTTTATCAAGTTTCTTTGTCCAGTGATTTTTTTTGCGTTCAAGTATGAGCGACTGACCTCTGGTCCATTCTGTAACTTTATAAGCGCCTGAATAATTTAATAAACTAATATCGTTGCCATATTTTGCATCATTAAAATTATTTGCCCATGCAGTTAAATCGGCATGTGCATCGGTATTAAAAGCAGGGTCGCCAAATTGTTCGAATGTATAATTACTTAACACATTGGTTGGGTCATAAAATTTGCGTTGAAATACCGGATAATCTGAAAGGAAATTAATATTGTTGATCTCCTCCTGTTTCATCACGATTGTAAATTTATATGCATCACCGGGATAGGTAATGATATTTTTAATATTTGTGAAATACGGTTTAGTGATGGAGTTTGCGGTAAGCGGACATAAACTCGCTTTTAACATAAACACACAATCTTCAGCAGTAATCGGACTACCATCATCCCAGGTTGCATCTTTACGCAACATGTAAGTGTATTCCAGATTGTTTTCAGAAACTGTCGGCATTGCAACGGCTAAATCGGGACAAACATTTAAATTAATTACATCATTTCTTAATATATAATTAGCAGTGAGCTGCATAATCCATGAGCGGCTTGCTGTGGCGCCATTGGTTGGATGTAAATTTTCCGGATCGCCGGGCCAGTGGTTTACTACAATGTTTTCTTTACTCCAGTCAGCCAAAATATTTGTTGCATCAGGAATTCGTTTGTTGCGAACTTTGTCTGATACATTTAAGGTTTGAATGTCGTTTGAATTTTTGCTTCCGCTACCACCACAAGCGGTAAAAGAAATACCGGCAATCAAAGTAACAGCCGTTAGGGTAATAAACCTGCTAGTCATATAAATAATCGCTTTAATCTCCCAAAGTAAGTAAATTATATTGATTTTATTAAACTGTAAATGGTTTGTGTTGTTGTAATTTTAAATGTTAAAGCAATAAGGATGAAAAATGTGCTCATAAGTGGTGGTTCGGGGTTAATTGGCAGGCGGTTAACACAGTTGTTAATGGATAACGGATATGCAGTTGCATGGCTCAGTCGCGGCAATAAGGCGCCAAAGGGGGTTAAGGTTTTTAATTGGGATATTAATAAGGGTTTTATCGACCCGGAAGCCATAACCTGGGCTAATATGCTGGTGCATTTGGCGGGGGAGGGGATTGCAGAAAAACGCTGGTCGAAAAAACGCAAATCGGAGATTATTGAAAGTCGCACTGCCGGTGCTAATATGTTAATTAAGGTGATGCAGGAAAATCCGGGGCATATTAAAACGGTTGTTGCGGCTTCGGCAATCGGATTTTATGGAAATACGGGTAATGTAGCGGTGCATGAAACAGACAATGCAGGTGATGGGTTTTTAAGTGAATCGGTTCAAGTTTGGGAAAAGGCTACGCATCAGTTTGAACTTGCCGGCGCGCGACTGGTGCAATTGCGAATTGGAATTGTTTTGTCGATGGAAGCGGGTGCGCTTAAAGAAATTGTGCAAACTGCTCCAATGCGCATTTTACCGGTTATGGGTTCAGGTAAACAAATTTATTCATGGATTCATATTGATGATGTGGCTGGTATTATTTTTTATGCATTAAATAATCCAATTGGCGGGGTGTTTAATGCTGTTGCTCCAAATCCGGTTACTCAAAAAAATATCTTAATTGCATTCAGAAAAGCTGCGCATAAACAATATTTATTAATGCCTGTTCCGACTTTCGGATTAAAATTGGTATTTGGTGAAATGAGCTCCGCCGTATTAAATAATCAACTGGTAAGTGCTGATAAAATAATTACCGCCGGCTACAAATTTCATTTCCCGGAAATTGAAAATGCGATGAACAATTTATTGCATGAGTAATGAGTTGTTTGCTGCGCTCACATGAGTGATGAGTGGTGACTGCAAACAAAGTTAATAATTATTTAAACTAGTTCAATTTTCGGATAATGTACTGAACGGTCAATTACCACGAAGACTCAAAGGCCGCTAAGTAACGCTAAGTTTATTGTTATTGCATCTTCGTGCTACTTCGTGGCCTTAGCGGCTTTGCGGTTACGGCTGTTAATTACAAATTATAAAACATTCTTAAATGTAATTTAATAAAATAAATTTAATTTGATTTTTCAATTCACATTCCACAACAAACAGCCGAAACCACAGAGTGCACAAAGAAACAGCCCACAAAGAAACACAGAGAAATATTTCGAAAAAATTTAATTACAAAATTTATTGAAAATTAATCGCAATAAATATCAATTTCACTAAAAATTCTCCGTGCACTCTGTGTGTATTTCCTCTGTGTTTCTCCGTGGTTACGGCTGTTAATTACAAATTATAAAACATTCTTAAATGTAATTTAATAAAATAAATTTAATTTGATTTTTCAATTCACATTCCACAACAAACAGCCGAAACCACAGAGTGCACAAAGAAACAGCCCACAAAGAAACACAGAGAAATATTTCGAAAAATTTAATTACAAAATTATTGCACTTGTCGCGTAATCAATTATAATTTTTTTGAAAATTCTCCGTGCACTCTGTGTGTATTTCCTCTGTGTTTCTCCGTGGTTTCGGCTGTTATAAAAATTTCAAATTTTAGAATAATGATAAATAAATAAACCTAATTTCCTCACTGCACCACACCACTCATCACTCATCAAATGAGTGGTGACTGCAAAAAAGTTAATAATTATTTAAACTAGTTCAATTTTAGAATAATTTATTGTATGGTCAATTACCACGAAGGCTCAAAGGCCGCTAAGTAACGCTAAGTAAATTGTATTTAAATCTTAGCGCAACTTTGCGGCCTTCGTTTCTTTGTGGTTACGGCTGTTATAAAAATTTCAAATTTTAGAAAAATGAAAAATAAATAAACCTAATTCCATCATTGCTCTGCATCACTCATTCCTCATCACTAATCACTCATCACTTCATTTGCTCGCAAATCCATTAAACGTTTTTACCAGTTCAATAAATTCTGCGCGATAGCCGTTTACGTCGGCGCCTTTTGCGGAGGATGCTAATTTAATTACTTCATCGTAAGTGGCATCACCTGCAAATTCGGATGTGCGGAGTAACATCCCAAATTCCACCACAGCACTTGCAAAACGATAATTATCGGATGTAGATGCAAATGGAATTATTGTTTTGTATAACGATTTTTCGATGAGCTGACTCACATCACTGTTAGGCGCTTTGTAACGCAATTTCAACGTCATAATTTCATCGGTATTATAAGCAGTATTTTTAATCGTAGTTGTTTGATATTTTAAATCTTCAGTAGTTGATGCAGTGCCCATACCTGTTGGCTGATAAGCAGTTTTGCGCAATTTAATTTCATACATGGCAGTCACCCGATGTCCGGCACCCAATTCACCCGCATCTTTTGTGTCATCATCAAAATCTTCCTTCGCCAACTGACGATTTTCATATCCAATCAAACGATATTCTTCCACCAAAGCAGGATTAAATTCAATTTGAATTTTTACATCTTTTGCAATGGTAAATAATGTTCCGCGCATGTCGGTAGTAAATACTTTTTTAGCTTCTTTTTCGCTGTCGATATAATAATAGGCACCGTTACCGTTATCCGCAATTTTTTCCATTTTGCTGTCTTTGTAATTTCCCAATCCGAATCCACAAATGCTAATGTAAATACCTGTTTTGCGTTTTTCTTCAATTAATCTGGTCATCTCTGCATCGCTGCTTGCACCAACATTAAAATCACCATCGGTACATAAAATCACACGATTGTTACCACCTTTAATTAAATTTTTTGTCGCAATATCATACGCCAGATTTATTCCCGCGCCACCTGCAGTAGAACCACCTGCTTGTAATTTATTTAAAGCTGCTTTAATTACTTGTTTCTGGTTACAAGGGGTAGAAGGTAATACTTCACCCGCTGCACCTGCATATACTACGAGCGCCACTCTGTCTTTTTCATTTAAATTATCCACCAAAGTATTGAGGGATGAAATAACCAATGGTAATTTATTTGCATCACTCATACTTCCGCTCACATCAATTAAAAATACCAAATTAGATGCCTCAGCTTCTGTGTAATCAATATCTTTTCCCTGTAACCCAATCATCACGAGTTTACTTTCCGGATTCCACGGACATTCACTCATTTCATAATTAATAGAAAATGGGTCGCTACCTTTTGGCGCAGCATAGGTGTAATCAAAATAATTCAACATTTCTTCCACGCGAACCGCATCTTTTGGTGGTGTCTGACCATAATTAATAAATCGTCTGATATTGGAATACGAGGCATTGTCAACATCAATTGAAAATGTTGAAAGCGGATTGCCCACAACGGCTTTAAATGTATTTTCATTAATTACATCATAAGCTTCAGTATTGTGTTCAATATCATATTCGCCTTCATAATCCATAGCATAACCATTCATCGACATTTTTGCTGCTGAAGTTGGCGCATAAGCATAATCTGCTTCAGCAACTTCATCATATAACATTATTGCTTTCACCTCTTTCTTATCTGCTGTAACAGTTGTTGCAACGCTGTCGATTTGTATTGACGAAATGTTTATTGAAATATTTAGTTCCTTTATTTCTTTATCCTGCAGATTAAAGGATATGCTTTTGTTTTCATAACCGGATGCAGTTGATTGTAAAGTGTAATTACCTGCTTCCAATTTATTAATTTCAAAATATCCGCTTTCATCGGTATGAAAAATGGTTTTATTATCGAGTGTTAAATCGGCATTGGTAACCGGTGTGCCGTAGGTGTTTTCTGTAACAATACCAAACACTTTAGCTGTTCCGGTAAACGACACTGTAGTAGTCGCCGAATTAGCTGAAATAATTATACCTGTGGCAACAAGCAGTACCATCAGTCCGGGAATAAGTAATTTTTGCATGACAAATAATTTTATGAGTGAATTAAAAATGATTTGCCCTTGTGATGCAATGTTTGGCATTAATCCATAAACCGATAGATTTTTTATTGGGAGCTGTACATAAAAAAACCGCCATCTGAATTAAATCAGCATGGCGGTAATTATTTTCTCAACGAAATTATTCTATTTTACTGGAGCCTAAATCGATATATACTAAAGTTGATCCGGCATCTTTTGCTTTGCGAATGGTATCAATACCATCTTTAACATGAATATGCACTTTTACGTCGTCGCTGCCTTTAGCTAAAAGGAAAACAGGGTCGCCTACAATATCTTCGAGATATACTTTAAAGGTACCCTCACGGTCGTAAATGTATTGATTGGTTCCTGATTGGTCCTTGTAAATCACATCGAACTGTGTACCGGTTACGATGTACGTGATTTTATTCGTGTCAGGAAGGTCGTCCACGTTATAACATGACGATAACATCATGCCAAGGGTGAGTAAAATTACAGTTAGAGTCTTCATACTTTGAAACGTTAGCCGATAAAGATAGATACATTCTAATCACATCGGTTGTACAAAAATAGAAAAAATGTGACATGGTAATGTGGATAAATGTAACTATTTGTAAGGTTTTACGTTATTCGGCCAGAAGTCGCTGTTTTGCAGCCTCGTAGCCGCTTATTATCTCTTGCAAAATTGTTGCAGCGGGCAAGATATTCCTAATAGTAGCGCTCACCTGTCCTATTTCCAGTTCACCTTCATCTAAATCGCCTTCAAACATGCCCTTTTTTGCGCGGCCTCTGCCAAGGAGTTTTTTGAGCTCATCTGCCGTGGCACAACGGTTGTAGGCCTCGGCAACGGCATCGTAAAATTTATTTTTGATTAAGCGTACCGGCGTAATTTCTTTTAGGGTTAGGGTAGTACTTCCCTCGTCGGTTTGGATAATTGTTTGTTTAAAATTGATATGTGCACTGCTCTCCTCACTGGCCGCAAACCTGCTGCCTATCTGCACTCCGTCGGCTCCCAATGCCATACATGCCAGCATTGCCCTGCCATCGCCAATTCCACCTGCAGCAATTAGCGGAATTGTGACAACGTCGCGAACCGCAGGAATCAGGCAAAGGGTGGTAGTTTCTTCCCGCCCGTTGTGACCTCCCGCCTCAAAACCTTCCGCAACAATGGCGTCAACACCCGCTTCCTGGCATTTCAGGGCAAATTTTCGGCTGCTTACCACATGGACTACGGTAATACCATGTTGTTTTAAATGTGACGTCCAGGTTTTTGGATTGCCGGCACTGGTAAATACAATTTTTACCCCTTCTTCAATAATTATGGCAATATGTTTATCAATATCCGGATACAATAAAGGCACATTTACACCAAATGGTTTATCGGTTGCTGCTTTACACTTGCGAATTTGTTCGCGTAAAATATCGGGATACATACTTCCGCTGCCTATTAATCCTAAACCACCTGCATTGGAAACAGCACTTGCCAGTTCCCATCCGCTGCACCAAATCATGCCTGCCTGTATTACAGGATATTGTATATTAAATAAAGAGGTAATACGATTTGCCATAAAACATGAAGACGTTAAATAAAATAATGTTGCTTAAATAATATTTATTGTTTCATTTAATCGAAACTCTGACTCAAATCAATTTCAGTATTGTCGCCAATATTTAAACTCTGACTTAAACCTTTAATAAAAGTATCGCTGCCAATAACCGAATCGTGTAAAACTACATCATCAATAGTGGCATCATTTCCGATAATTGAATTACGTACAATTGCATAATTTACACTGGTATTTTCGCCGAGCGTAACATTAGGTCCTATAATAGAATTTTTAATATCACAATTAGCTGCTATACTCACAGGTTCAATAATAATGGTGTTCTGAAAGCCGCTGTGCTGCTCGTGTGTAAGGTTTGCCTTTTTTAATAAAATGGCATTGGTTTCCAGCAAAATATCTTTTTTTCCGCAATCGTACCAGTTCTGAATTTTAAAACCTTTAAATGCAATTCCCTGCTGTATCATCAACATTAATGCATCGGTTAAATGATATTCACCCTGCGTTTTAAATTCGTGTTTAATAATTTGTTCGAGCGCAGTAAATAATGCATCACTTTCTTTAATTTTATACAAACCAACCAAGGCTAAATTCGATTTCGGAATGGCCGGTTTTTCAATTACACGGGTAATATTAAATGCTTCATCTACTTCTGCAACACCAAAATCGCGCGGATCATCAACACGTTTTAATCCTAATGCAGATCCCGGCATTTGCATTACCGTTTCAATATCTGCTTCAAAAATAGTATCACCTAAAACAATAAAAATATCTTCACCCGGCTTAACAAAATCTTTAGTTAAATAAATGGCATGTCCTAAACCCTCACGTTTATTTTGAATAACAAAACGGGTACTTAAATTCGGGTAAGTTTCTTTTACAAACGACTCAATTTTTTCGCCCAGATAACCAATTACAAACACAAATTCAGTGCAACCGGCTTTAACCAGACGGTCGATAATAAATCCTAATATAGGTTTACCCGCAACCGGTATTAATGGTTTGGGTTGTGAATACG
This sequence comes from Bacteroidota bacterium, assembly GCA_016706255.1. Lineage (NCBI taxonomy): Bacteria > Pseudomonadati > Bacteroidota > Bacteroidota bacterium. The sequence goes on from JADJJZ010000006.1 coordinate 397,735, forward strand.
TGTGTGGGCGCAGTCGCGTTCCAACACCCGCAACCGGAATAATCGCTTTCATGCTGCTGAATTAGGGCACTAAGTTAAGGCATCCGTCAAAATATACTACAGTTTGCCTCAGTTTGTGACAAAACTTGAACTTTTTGGTAATAGGATTGTAATTTTAACTTGCAAAACAAGCTGAAAATCAAAATCCTTCGTAAATTTATAGGTTCATTCCCGGAGGCATATTAACCATTAAGAATCAATTACTTGTATGAAAAAAAGTTTACTCCTCTTATCATTAACCGCTTTAATAGCTTGTACATCAGGCTTTTCACAAGTTGTTATCAATGAGTATTCGGCTGCAAACTTCGATGATATTGCCGATAATTACGGCGAGTTTGAAGACTGGATCGAATTATACAATGCAGGCGCAACTAGTGTTGACCTATCGGGTTACCACCTGAGCGACAATGTGGATGACCCTACAAAATATGCGATTCCGGCGGGTGTAACCATTACTGCCGGCGGGTTTTTGCGCTTTTGGTGTTCTAACAGGAATACTGCAGTAGGTACTAACTACCACACTAATTTCAAATTAACCCAAACAACCGGTTCCGAAGAAATCATTTTTGCTGATGCGGCAGGAGTTATCCTCGACCAAATCGACTTAAATGACCCGAACCAGACCAACCAAAGCTGGGGTCGTTCACCAAACGGTTCGGCTAACTGGAAAATATATCTCAACCCAACACCAAATGCCTCCAATGGCGGCGCAAGTAAAATTGCCTACGCCAAAAAACCGAATATGGAGCCAAATGCAGGCAATTACGCGGGTTCTGTAACTGTTGATATTACTGTTGAAGAGCCAAATATGGTTATTAGATACACCTTAGATGGCAGTTTCCCAACAGCAGCAGCTACTGTATATTCAACGCCTATTACCATTACCTCAACAACCGTTTTACGCACAGTTGCTTATCCGGTTTCAACTGATACGTTGTATTCACTTTGTTCAACCAATACCTATTTTATTGATGAAACTACCGTGATGCCGATTATTTCTGTTGCAGGTGAAGAAATTGATGATTTACTGGAAGCAACAGGTTGGGGAATTGAACCGGTTGGCTCATTCGAATTGTTTGATGCTGATTTTAATTTATTGGATGAAGCAGTTGGTACGTTTAATGAACATGGAAACGATTCATGGGCTTACGACCAGCGTGGATTCGACTATATCGTGCGCGATCAGTTTGGATATGATAATGATATTGATCACGATTTATTTGGAGATGTTACCGACAGAACCGGTTATCAGAGAATGATTACAAAAGCTGCTGCAAACGATAATTATCCTTCCAGTGATGGTGGTGCGCATGTGCGCGATGCATTTGTACATCATATTGCACAACTTGACCATTTAGAATTAGATGAACGTTCATCGTTTTTTAATATCATGTATTTAAATGGTGAATACTGGGGTGTTTATGATACACGCGAAAAAGCAGATGATGCCGATTATACTGATTACTATTACGATCAGGGTGAATATGAAATGGATTATATTAAATGCTGGGGCGGAACCTGGGCCGAATATGGCACAATGGCGCCGTGGAGCCCGTTTGTTACATTTGTTACCACAAACGATATGACCATTGCAGCAAACTACACGTATGCAACCGATAATTTAAATACACTGAGTTTAATCGATTATATTTTAGTGAATACATTTTCGGTTTGTTCCGACTGGTTAAACTGGAATACCGAATGGTGGAGAGGTTATGACCCTGCAGGTACACAACAAAAATGGCGTTATGTACTTTGGGATGAAGATGCCACTTTTGGTCACTATATTAATTACACCGGTATACCTGACGATTCACCAACTGCCGATCCATGTGACCCGCTTTCATTAGGTGGTGTTGACCCGAACGGACATATTGATATGGTGAATGCATTAATGGATAATGAAGAATTTATGAGCGATTATATTAATCGTTTTGCAGATATGATTAATACTACTTTCGACTGCGAAGTAATTCTTGGTCGTTTAGATAGTTTCCGCGCAGTTATCGATCCGGAAATGGAACGCCATACCGACAGATGGGGTGGAAGTTATGCAGACTGGAGTTCAAATTTTGATGAACTGCGTGCATTTATTGAAGAACGTTGCGCATTTTTACCAAGTGGTGTTGAAGATTGTTTTGATGTGGAAGCATTTGGTGTTGTAGTTCAAATTGAACCTGCAGGTAGTCCGAATAATGTAAAAGTAAATACATTAATTCCGGGTTATTATCCGTTTCCTGCAACATACTTTAGTGGTACCGATTTAGGATTTAAAGCAATTGCAGATCCAGCTTACACATTTGATCATTGGGAGTTCCAGAATCATACACCATTACCTGGCATCAGCGACGATTCGGTTACCGTATCATTAACTATGGGCGATACCGTTACAGCATGGTTTATGGGAACAGAATTACCATTGTATGATTTTACTTTAGATGTTTATCCTCCGGGTTCAGGTTCAGCAACTGTTGAAGCATTTACTCCCGGAACATATCCGTATGCTACAACCTATACAAGTGGAAATATGATGAATCTTGAAGCAACGCCGGCACCTGGTTTTGCATTCGATTATTGGTCGCTCGAAAATCATACTGCAAATCCTGATCCGTTTGTAACCGATATCTTCTTTACATTATCCGATTTGGAAAATGCAACCGCACATTTCAGAACGGCAAATGCTGTAAATGATAATCAGGTGAATATTGGTTTAGATGTATCACCTTCTGCAACAAGCGGACAGGTTGCTATTAATTATCAATTGAGCAATTATCAGGAAAATATTCGTTTAGAAATATTTGCCGTAACCGGTCAGTTGATTGCAGTAATTAATCAACAGGATGTTTCCGGCGCACAGGGAAAACATACAGTAAATATTAATTTACAGGATTATAAATTAGCAGATGGCATGTATTTTATTAAATTAACTGCCGGAAGCGAATCACGCAATGAACGTGTAATACTTAATTATTAATTGTAATCATAAAATTTTGAAAAGGCTGCCCATAAGGCGGCCTTTTTTTGTATAACAAACTTGTTGTAATTACTAAATTATTTAAGTAAATTTGAATAAATTAATTTAATTACTAAATCCCAAAACTATAAAACTCAAAAATTTAAATGTAAAAAAAAAGGCGTTTTACCAATTAACGTCGTTTTTATTAGTCACTTTCATTACTTCACATGTTTGCATTTTTGCGCAAAGTCCATTAGATGGATCTGGTATTCAGTGGTTTAATTCCCACTGGCTTAATATGGAAACTATCGAAAAAAGTAATTCAGGAGAAGACTGGTATTATGACCTTAAGCCAACTTATGAAGATGTAACTGTAACCGGTTATGTTGGTGCAGGATTCAGTAGTCAGGTTAATTCCTCAACCTCTATGCCGGCTAACTTCTCACCATTTACTTGTTACTTATGTGGACAAGGTGATTTTGATAAAGCTGATTTGGAACATATAGACTATGAAGCCGAGGGAGGACCATTTTATATTCAAAAAGGCTGCCCTTACCCCAAATTATCAAAAATAGATTTAAAAGGTAATGTAAACTGGTATAAAATTTACAACAAAGGAGCCGGCGCTTTCCGGCAAGTAATTCAACTTGCGGATCAATCCGGTTTTATTGCGGTGGGGTATATTAAATTTGACGGCTTAGCTGGATTAATATATAACCCTGGTTTTATTGGTGATGATGATGTTTTACCTGCTTGTAGCGGAACAAATTATCATTTATTATACCTAGCAAAAGTTGATAATAATGGAGTATTAATTGGAGATGCTGTTTATGGCATGTCAAGTTTGGCATCAGCATTATCAAATCGTTCAGAAGGTTATGATATTATTCAAGATGTAAATGATGGCAATATTGTAATTGCCGGTCTAGCTAGTAATGGCGGCGTCCAACAAGGTTTTTTGTTAAAAATCAATAAAGATGATTTATCTGTAATTTTCAAAAAAACAATGGATAATACTGCAACTGAAAAAATTGCACACGCCACTGCAGTAATTGAAAATCAAATTGATAATAAATATTATGTTGCCTATACAATAAATACAAATAATACTTATGCAATGGGGCATATACGAATTCAACGATTTTTGGAAAATGGTAATTTTGATGGCTCAGCACTGGAAATTACAAATGCAATTGATACAGACATACCAACATCGGCTACAGCGATTACAACATGTGTTGCATATAATATGGTATTTAATAATGATGATTTATTAGTCGCTGCAGAAATAAATAGAAATGATAATATTCAGGCAACTGCTACTGAGGCTTTAGTTAAGGTATATAGACTAAATGTAGATGAAGAAATTACGATGTCAAAAATTATAAGCGCTATGCCACCGTTGGATGATGAGCTATTTAGAGCATATGATTTGAAAGTTGGAATAACTAATACCTCTGAAGGTGGTTACGCCATAATTACAACCCAACTCGACCATGAATTATGGGATCATGACACCTATATTGAATACTTCGAAGACAATTACCATACTTTTAATTACGATTTATTGTATTGCTGGAATTCAGATGCTTACATAGCTAAATTTGATGAAAATGATAATATGCTATGGAGGCAAAGATACCCATTTGGTGAATTTTCTTTTAATATGTTCCCTGATGATATTAGAGCCTTGGAATGTTTATATGAAATTGTTGAAACTCAGGATGGAGGACTAACTGTTGCAGGTAACAATTCTGAAAATTTTGATGATGATTTTATATTTAAGATTTATAGCGATTGTAATATCCTTACAACCTACAATGAAGGCGACATCAATCAAGCAGGTATTTTAAATTTATATGGAGCTTCTAATCTTTGGAATTCAAATAAAAAAGTGCGTGGCATTATTCAAATAAACGATGGCGCCACTTTAACAATAAATAATAATGCTACAATTGAATTTGCAGATTCAAAAGCAGATAATTGGCCAACTTATATTTTAGTTAAAAGGGGTGGTCGATTAATTATTGAAGGTGGAGCAAAATTAACTGGAATTGAATCCTGTAATTCGATGTGGGAAGGAATTTACGTTGAAGGCACATACGGGGTCAATCATCCATCGCCCGGCAGTTTAATTACTGGTTCTTTCAATGTATCAGGCGGCCCGCATGGGTTAATAAAACTAGGTGGAGGGTCAACAATAGAAAACTCACGAGTTGGTATCAATTTAGGCTTGCCTCAGCAACTTGGGAACTTCCCAAATTATGGTGGAGGAATAATTATTTCTGAGGATGTTAATTATATTAACAATGCCAATGATATTGTGTTTCACCCTTTTAATAAAACAAATATTGGATTTATTAGGCATTGTGAATTTGTAACAAGTAGTTTGTTATTAGACCCAATCGAAAGCTTAAAAAGCCATATAACATTAACTCAAGTTAAAAATGTTAAAATAAGAGGAAATAGTTTTGAAAACTCAACAGGTATGCATCAATATTACGGTGTTAATCGAGGCGTTGGGATAACAGGATTTATGGCTTCGTTTGTAACAAATGACTATCCTGCCGGATTTGGTGCTACCGCTGCCGGCACAACTACTGGTGACTCGAATTTTTTTACAGGATTATACTACGGCGTTTATGCAACACAAGGTCCGCTTATTTCTGACAATGTAACAATTGATGGTAATGTTTTTACAAATAATAATCGAAGTATTTATTTAGGAAGCACCTTAATGGCTTATGTCAATCGTAATACATTTACTTTTGATGTATTTAGTAATTATGGTATATATTTAAATGGAAGTACTGGATATTCTGTACAGGAAAATACAATTACAGGAGCTGGCGTAAATGAATTAGCAAGTGGCATAATTGTAAATCAAAGCGGTATTTCATCTAATTTGTTATATAGAAATACAATGACAAGTATTAAATACGGTGTTAAAGTTCAAGGTAATAATGGTAATGCTTCTAATGGCTTAGAGTTGAAATGTAATACTTTTAACACAAATAAATACGATATTGCTTTAATTTCACAAGATGCCATAACTGCAACCTTTAAAAAGAATCAGGGCTATTGTGGAACTGAAAATTCACCTGCTAATAATCTTTTTTCAGACCCAAGCTTCGTTTCCGGGGTAACGGGGAAACAAATTATTATTAGCCCGGATGATGCAACTAATTATTATTATTTGACGTTTCATCGAGATAATGCACCGTTAGCACCTCCTTTTGTTGGACCTGCTTATTTTTCAAATAAGATTAATCCTGCACTACCTGATTTGATTGGATTTTCCGATAATTTTGGCTGCAATGAAATTACCTACTCTGAAGCTAGCAGGGAGTCGTCTTATTGTCCAACCAACTTTTCCGCAGCATTAGGTGGCGGATCTGGTCGCATGGCAAACCCGATACCTATTGCTAATCAGCAAAAAGGTTTTAATATCTTAAATCCATACAATTTACCCAAAACCAATAGCCACGACACGAGAGTTGCAGATGGGGAATTGTTTGCAGAAAATGTAGCATTTAATTTATTGGCAGGATATTATATGCGTGAAGACCTTGGGGATAGTTTGAATTTACTTATTGAAAGTAACGAAAGTTTGATTGCAGAAAGTATTACGGCATCTATAGCAATAGATTCCTCAGAATTTCTTGAAGCAAATGCTATTGTTGAATCTATAGATGCTGCGCCTGCTGCTGAAATTTTAGGAATGAACCCAACTCTGCAGTATGCCGCTATTCAACTTGAAACCGATTCAATAACCTGGTTTCAAATTGATTCATTAACATTGGATGTAGTTAAATCCATTGCAACGAATTCCGATAATGAAGGTATTCTCGCAAATAGCTTACTTGAAGTTATTTCAGACGTAAATTATGAAGAACCGATTTATGACTTAAACGATACAATTGCAGAGGAAGAATTGCGTGTTTTATTTGAAAATACTGCGCCTGCTGCTATTAATACCATTGCGGTTTATCCTAATCCTGTAGGTGAAAACAGTATTGTAGAGGTGAATATTGAATTTTTAACCGGCAACGACCTATTTGTAATTACTGATATCAATGGACGTTTAAAATTAAGTTTTCCAATTACAGAAAACATTAGCTACTTTAAAATTTCAAATCAAATATTACCTCCCGGGGTTTACATTGGAATTGTTAAATGTGTTGATTGTAATAAGTTAACTCAAAAAATAGTTGTGGTAAACTAATTATGAAAATTACATTTTTGAGTTTAATTTTTTGTCTGGCTGTAACAAATATTTGTCACAGTCAGACAACTTTTTCTAAACTTTATACTAATAATGATTCAATGGGATTAGGTTATTCAATTGGAATCGACGATTCAGCCTATTATATTGTTGGTTTGGGTAATGTAGATATCTTGGGAGCTACGTATGTCGATTTATTTTTTTTAAAAACTGATTATTTTGGGAATAGAATAACGGCTAAATATTATTACGGAGATTTTGAACATGTATTTTTGCCTGGATATTTTAATAATTTGATTGTTGCTGAAGATTATATTTTACACGGTGGAGCTTTTGTTGAAATAGATACTTTATTCCCTATAAATGAAGAAATTAAAGCTACCTATTATAAATTTGATAAAAATGGAGATACAACTTTAACCAAAAAATTTATCGGAAGGGGTTACGCTGAATTTAAAGATATCGTTTATTCTACTAAAAATAGCTCAAAATATTTATCTGGATATACTAGAGATACCACTATTTACGATTATTATACCTATATAGTTAAATTGGATGCCAATGATAGTGTATTATGGGAAAAGACCTATCGCGAACCTTTTAATGATGAAATAGGGAATTCCGTTGAGTTGTTAAATGGAGATACAGTTGTAGCATTTAGCAATTATTACTATGATGAATTGGATATCAATATAGATGGTAAAATAAATCAGATAAATGCACTTACAGGAACAGAAACCTTCGAATTCAAAACAGGAACTTTAGGTAGAGACCAAAACTTTAGAGGAACAGTGACAACAGATAAAAATTATGTTGTTGCAACTCAAATCATGGACACTCTAATTAATCCGGGAGATTATTACTATACTTCAAGTATTACAAAAATGGATTTGTCAGGCAACATAGTGTGGAGAAAATATTTTAACAATCCCTATATACAATTCTTTTACACGGTTCGTTGTTTTGAAGATGGAAGTATTGTAGCAGTGGGTATAAAGGTAGAAGATACTACCGAAGTATATCATGGATATATTTGCAAATTGAATGCAGACGGCGAATTATTATGGGAACATACCTATTCAAATAATCCATTGTACTTCCATTTGCTATTTGATTTCCAAAAAACACCTGATGGTGGGTATATTGTTTCCGGTGCCGGCGCCGATGGTGTAGAAGGTGCTTACGAAGGCCCAATGTGGTTATTAAAATTAGATAGTATGGGCTGTTTAAACCCGTATTGTGGTGATGTTGCTATAAATGATGATTTAGATATACATGAAGGGGCTTTTACTATTTATCCAAACCCGATAACATCCATGGGTGTTGCTGAAATAACAGTACCCCAAAATCTGCATCTGAATAACGATGTAACATTTTCCGTTAACTTTTTAGATTTAAACGGGCGTGTGGTAAGCAGTTACAACAACATTGCACCTTTGAACGCAGGTGCTATAATACGTTTTAATGTAAACTTATCCGATTTACCTGCAGGAATTTATATGGCACAATTGAGTTATGGTGCTACCCCTGTTGAAACAACAAAAGTGATCGTGGTTAATTAATACTAAAAATATGAAAGGCTTTTTATTAATTACAATTATAGTTATTCTGAAAATTGGTAATTTATACAGCCAGACCACCTTTTCTAAGTTATACACCAGCAACGACTCGCTTGGTATTGGGTTCTCCATTGCTATTGATGATTCAGCTTATTATATTGTTGGTTTAGGAAACGTTGATTTTATGGGCGTTGCCCATCTTGATTTATTTTTTTTAAAAACAGATTATTATGGTAATAGAATAATTGCGAAGTATTATTATGATGATATTGAGCATTTTTTTTTACCGGGCTATTTTAATAATTTGGTTGTTGTGGACAACATTGTTTTACATGGTGGAGCATATGCAAAAATTGACACCCTATTCCCAATAAATGAATCATTTAACGCCACCTATTATAATTTTGATAAAACTGGTGATACAATTTTAACGAAGCGTTTTAAAGGGAGAGGGTATGCTGAGTTTAAAGATATTACATATTCAACAATTGACAGTGCTAAATACTTGTTGGGATATACAAGAGACACATCCATATATGACTATTATACTTATATTGTTAAGTTAGATGCCAATGATAGTGTCTTATGGGAAAAAACCTATCGCGAACCATTTTATGATGAAATAGGCAATTCCATCGAATTGTTAGATACGGATGAATTAATAAGTACGAGTGAGTTTTATTACGATGAATTAGACTTAAATATTGATGGAAAAGGCACCAGGATAAATTCGCTAACCGGCACAGAAACTAATTCATTTAAAACCGGGACATTAGGAAAAGATGTTGGGTTCAGAGCAACTTTAAGTTCAGATAAAAATTATATTGTTGCAATGCAGATTATGGATACTATGCTGTTTGCAGGTGATTTTGAATACCTTTCCAGCCTGACAAAATTAGATTTAAGTGGGACTGTTGTTTGGCGTAGATATTTTAATGGAATTAATTTGCAGTACTTTTATACAGTTCGTTGCTTTGAAGATGGTAGTATAGTTGCTGTAGGTGCTAAGGAAATAGATTCAACAGGTATTTATAAAGGGTACATTTGTAAATTAAATACAGATGGTGAATTGCAATGGGAACATACCTATTCTAATAATTCATTATACAACCACTTTTTATTTGATTTCCAAAAAACACCAGATGGTGGGTATATTGCTTCAGGTGCCGGCGCCGATGGTGTTGAAGGTGCTTACGAAGGCCCAATGTGGTTGTTAAAATTAGATAGTATGGGGTGTTTAAACCCGTATTGTGGTGATGTAGCCATAAATGATGATTTAGATATAAATGAAGGTGCCTTTACCATTTATCCCAATCCTATAACATCTATTGGTGTTGCAGAAATAACAGTACCTGAAAATTTGCATCTGAATAACGATGTAACATTTTCCGTTAACTTTTTAGATTTAAACGGGCGTGTGGTAAGCAGTTACAACAACATTGCCCCTTTGAACGCAGGTGCTATAATACGTTTTAATGTAAACTTATCCGATTTACCTGCAGGAATTTATATGGCACAATTGAGTTATGGTGATACACCTGTTGAAACAACAAAAGTGGTCGTGGTTCGATAATATGGGCTGAATATTTCGATTTTACATCTCAAAACTCCGTTTTTAATATTGTTTTTATTAGTGGTTACTTAATTGTTAACGCTCATTAATTACTTTTGTAAAATCAAACAAACATTATGCAAAGAGATACCGCAGTATTCGACATTATTGATAAAGAATTACATCGTCAAACCGAAGGCATTGAATTGATTGCCAGCGAAAATTTTGTCAGCGCTCAGGTTATGGAAGCTATGGGCAGTTGTATGACCAATAAATATGCAGAGGGTTATCCCGGCAAACGATATTATGGTGGTTGCGAATTTGTGGATGAAACAGAACAACTGGCTATTGACAGGGTGAAAAAACTATTTGGTGCTGAATATGCCAACGTGCAGCCACATAGCGGCGCCCAGGCCAATGCTGCTGTTATGCTTGCCTGTTTAAATCCTGGTGATACCTTGTTGGGATTTAATCTTTCGCATGGCGGTCACCTTACACATGGTAGTCCCGTGAATTTTTCCGGTAAATTATACCGACCGGTATTTTATTCTGTAGAAGAGGAAACAGGACGTATCGATATGGATAAAGTGGAAGCCATTGCAAAAGCAGAAAAACCAAAATTAATTATTGCCGGTGCAAGCGCTTACGCACGCGATTGGGATTATGCTCGCTTTAGAGCAATTGCTGATAGCGTTGGTGCAATTTTAATGGCTGATATTTCACATCCCGCCGGATTAATTGCCGCTAAATTATTAAACGACCCGATGCCGCATTGTCATATTGTTACCACTACTACACATAAAACATTACGTGGTCCGCGTGGTGGGTTAATTATGATTGGAAAAGATTTTCCAAACCCTTGGGGACAAACTACACCAAAAGGTGAAGTGAAAATGATGAGCACCATAATCGACAGTGCTGTTTTTCCGGGTACGCAAGGTGGTCCGCTTGAACATGTAATTGCAGCTAAAGCAGTTGCGTTTGGTGAAGATTTAAGTGAAGATTATATTGGTTATTGCAAACAAATAATTGCCAACGCTCAGGCTATGGCAAATGCTTTGGTTGCGAAAGGATATAAAATTATTTCCGGCGGAACAGATAATCATTTAATGCTGATTGATTTACGCAATAAAAATATTTCCGGAAAAAAAGCAGAAGCATTATTAGGTGCTGCGCATATTACCGTTAATAAAAATATGGTGCCATTTGATGATAAATCGCCGTTTGTTACCAGTGGAATTCGCATTGGAACTCCTGCAGTTACCACAAGAGGTATGAAAGAAACTGATATGATAAAAATTGTTGAATGGATCGATCGCTTGATTATGGCACCGGAAGATGAATCGGTAATTGCTGCTGTGCGTGCAGAAGTTACAACATTCGCTAAACAATTTCCGTTATTTGCTTATTAAAAAATAGATACTATGAAATTAATTACATTATTATTTTGCTGCATATTATTTAGCGCAAACATTTTTGCTCAAACCGGTTGTATTTCCGGAAATTGCGAAAAAGGTACCGGCACCTACAAATGGGAAAATGGCGACAGCTATACCGGTAAATTTAAAAACAGTCTGAAAAACGGAAAAGGAATATTTACGTTTAGTACAGGCGATAATTATACCGGCTCATTTAAAAATGACCAATATAATGGTAAAGGGGTTTATACATTTGCCGACGGCAGTAAATATGAAGGCAGCTTTTTAAATAACAATTATGAAGGTAAAGGTGTATATAGCTACGCAAATGGCGATATCTATTCCGGGTATTTTGTAAAAAATTTAAAAGAAGGAAAAGGTCATTATCAATTTAAAGATGGCAGCGATTATAATGGTGAATTTTTAAATGATTTATATCATGGTAAAGGACTGCTTAAATATGCAAATGGTGATATTTACGAAGGGGAATTTGCTAATGGTGAATTAAATGGAAATGGAGTGTATACGCTCGCCAATGGTGATGTATATGCAGGCGCATTTTCAAAAGGTAAATACAATGGAACTGGTACGTATTATTATGCCAATGGTGATGTGTACAACGGCAGTTTTGTAGATAATTTATTAGATGGGTATGGGACGCTGCGCCTTAAAGATGGTAGTACTTACGAGGGTGGATTTAAACAAGGCAACTATCACGGTAATGGCACTTATACTTTTGCTGCAGGCAATTATTATATGGGGGAGTTTGCGAATGGTTCCTACAACGGGCGTGGTACACTTACTTATACCAATGGTGATAAATACGAGGGTAATTTTGTAAATAATAAGAAATCAGGTAAGGGGAAGTATACTTTTGCAAATGGCACTGTTCAGGATGGGTTGTGGAAGGATGATCAGTTTGTGAAGTGAGTATTGGTTCCAATTGGGGTGTTCTTTTGCCTTGATGCAAAAGGGCCCAAAAAAATCAAGGCTGTAGTGATGGGGTAAGTGCAGTTGACATCATATCGCTTTAGGTGTTGGAGGTGATTACGAGGTTCCAATTGGGGTTTGGTGTTCTTTTGCCTTGATGCAAAAGAACCAAAAAATCAAGGCTGCAGTCGGGAGGATAAGTGCACCTAACATCACGTCGCTTTAAGCGCGGGCGAGGCGCTGGAGGTGATTATGTGGTTCTTATTTCATGTTGTGTAAATTCTACTTTTTTACTTCGTATTTTAATGCGGGTCAGCGCTGCGCCGGCTTAGTTGTATCGTAAGGAGAAAATTTTCGTCTATCGGAGCTCCTGTGATGTAAGGTGCACTAATCCTACCGACTGAGGCCGGGGGTGGTTAAGCTAAACAATTTGTCTCACCAAGGAGGAATTTTAATTTTGGGTTGCACATTTAGGTTTTGTTGTGTGTAATTTAATTTTTGGGGGTGCTTTTGTTGCACAAGAGAGCTTTTATGAAATGGGAATAATTTTGTGGGTGTTTTTGTTGCACAAAAGAACTTTATGTTGTGTGTAATTTAATTTTTGAGGGTGCTTTTGTTGCACAAATAAACATCTCGGGACGATAGCTAGTATAGTGAATTATTATTTATTAATTGTAGTATGAATTTTAATTTTGAGGGTGCTTTTGTTGCACAAAAGAACTTTTAAACTGTGGAATTACCCTTAGGCTGGTTCTTTTCAGACAGATCAAGACAAGAAATTATAAATCAGGTGAATGATTTGTATATTAACACCGATTACCTAAAGTATAATTATTTTAACTACTAATTATTTTGGAGGATATAATAATTCTAATTCTACAATTATAATCTAAAGTTTATTCCCATTAATAATAAAGTTGAAGAATATCCTGCTTCTAAATAGAAACCTAAATTTTCTAGAATGTAATATTGCGCTCCTATTGTAAATAGAAAACCGATAGGAAAAACTCTAAAGGTTGAGGTATTTGGATATGGTCCGTCTGAAGTAGCAGTATAAAAGCCTTTTCGATATCCTAATCCGGTGCGATAATATGGATCAAACTGATCGAAATTACCGAAGTGTTTAGTTCTTGTTAAAAATATTTCAAGTGTTGACGTATTAAATGTACAATTGTAGTCTATTGTGTCGGCACCTGCTCCGCTTGAAAACAGATATCCTATTTTCCGCGATGCGTAGACTACACGCAAACCTAATGCTTGCTCATCTGTAATACCTTTTTCAATAGTTAAGAAAATTGGCCCTAAAGTCGATGTTTTATAACCATCCCATTGACTATAAAAACCTAAATTTAAGCCATAAATGGGAAATATATAACCACTGGAATGAAATAATCCAATGGAATTTGGAAAACCATATGCAACTGATACTGAAATATCTTCTTTTGTATAAGCCTGGGCATTTAAACGGTTGATAAAACTAGTTATTAATATTGCGGTGAGTATTATTATGTTTTTCATAGATTTATTTTTATGAAGTTGATCTAATTTAAAGTTAATTTATTTTTCGAAGCTTTATTAAAATATATCCTGATGATAAAGTACCTAAAAACAAGAATCATTAAAATGGATAAAATTAATATTATTGATAACATAAAATGGTATCCCTTCAAAAGAATAAACAGCGCTAAAAAGCATTCTAGTTTTTCAACGACATCCCAAAAAAAATCGGGATGTCGTTGAAAATTTATTCAAAAAATATTTATTTGGTCAGTACCATTTGTTTTGTGCCTATAACAACTCCATCCACAATTAATGAATACGTATACGTTCCGCTCGCCAATTCCCCTGCATCAAAACTGATATGTGTTTCTTCGCAGGAAATTGGAACTACGGTAATTACTTTTCCTTCGCCAACATTCGAAATCAAAATACTTGCATCACTACAACCTTTAGGAATGCGGAAGGGAATTAAAGTAGAATGATTAAAGGGGTTGGGGATGTTTTGACCAAGCATTACATTGTCAGTATTTTCTATTCCAACCGAAATTACTCCGTCATTTAAATTAGAAGTATTAATCATTGATGTTAACATTGCAATTTGTGATTTTAATGTATCAATTTCGGATTTTTGGTTTGTATTTCCTGAGTCCAGTTCCTGTACTGCTTTTACTAACGGAACTACAAATTCTGCATAGCGCAAACCGTAATAATCATTTTCATTTTTTGGTTTATCTACACCACTGAAATCATAACCAATTTCTTCTGCTGCTTTTTCAACTTCCTGCGCAATGAATCCGGTTTGTAATATGCTTCCTTTTATTTGTTCACTTTCTTTCAAGCGCAAACTATCAGGGGTTTTTAAATAAGATGCGATAGCATCCATATCAAGATAATAAGTAACAGGATTTAATTTGGTGATAAATTCAAGCCCCGGAACTTTGTTATTAATATTAGTTTTAAATCTTTTGTCGGAGATATTTGTCCAGTCGGTGAATCCGCCGATGCTGGTGATATCAATATTTCCCAGGCGTATTTGATTATCTGCAGAAATTTCTGTTCCATATCCTAATGCTGTTGAATTTGAAAATTGAGAATAATTATTATTATATGAATAATTACCAACAGCTGTATTATTATTTCCTGAGGTATTGGTGAACAAAGCATAATATCCCAGTGCTGTATTATCATTTCCAACATTATTTGAACCGAGTGCCCTACTTCCTAATGCGCTATTGAAATTTCCTTCTGAATTAATATGTAAAGCTGCCGTTCCTACAACAGTATTATTATTCCCAATTGAATTGACCTGCAATGACGCATAACCAATTGCAGTATTTTCATATCCATCTGTATTATATGTCATTGAACTTCCGCCAATTGCGGTATTTGCAGCGCCATTTACATTTTGAGAAAGTGCTTGATTCCCTACTGCTGTGTTTCCACTACCCGCATTCATATTTAAGCAATATAAACCTAAACAGGTATTGCCAAAAACATATGGATCTGTATTTGTTCCACCCGTTCCAATATTTAATTCGTTTATTTTAGCATTTCCCCCTACAACCTCCAATCTGCAGGTTGGACTTGGTGTTCCTATTCCAACATTAACAGCATCATCCGCTGTTCCGCCTAGTACCAAACTGTTACTCGAACCTACTTTCGCATTATATCCAATTGCTGTTGCATTATGCAGGTTTCCGGAAACTACGTCTGCTGCAAAACCTACAGCTGTATTGTTATCCCCATTTGTATTACTTCCCAAAGCGTTTGCTCCAATTGCAGTATTGTTATCACCATAGTTAGCAAACAAAGAATATGCTCCAATTCCGGTATTTAAATTTCCGGACCCTCCCTGGGATAAAGCCCTAAAGCCAAATGCTGCATTTTGATCACCAGATGATCCGCCTGATAAGTCGCCTACGGCAACATTTCCGCTACCAGTGTAAAAACCTGCTCCGGCTTCATAGCCAATACCTATATTGTCAGAGCCGGTTGTGCTACCATTTGAATAATATCCGATTCCGATATTATTTCCGCCTGTCTCATTAAGAAATAATGCCCTGTATCCAATGCCTGTATTTGCACTACCTTCAGTATTTGAAAATAATGTGTAACTGCCAATTCCAATATTATAGGCTGCGGAACTTGAGTTCATAGTATAGGAACCAAGGGCAATATTATTATTTCCAATACTTGAATTACCCGAAAAATGCCCGAGCATTAAATTGTCGTTTAATCCGTCTATCCGCCCTGCATTTTCATTGTTTACCCGAAAATTAATTGGCGCACTGTCGGTTGTCCCGATAAAATCCGTCCCGTCATTAGTACCTGCATTTCCGGAAAGCGACCATCCACTTCCCCCATCAGAAGAATTGATTGTAAAATCAGGATAAGATCCGCTTATTGTTGTTCCACCTGTTCCAGTTAAAGTAACTACCTGATCAGGTGCTGTATTATCAAATGTATTTCCTGTGAGAGATAACCCGCTGCCTGCATTGTAGGTTGTATTATTATCTGTAGAACTGATTGTAAAATTTGGATAGCTTCCGGTAATTGTAGTTGCCCCGCCACCGGATAATACTACTGTTTGATCAGGAGCAATATTAGTGATGGTTGTTCCGGCAATATTAATTCCGGTGCCGGAAGTATATGGAATAAATGCGCTTGTTTGTGTTGCCCCACCAATCTTAAGTGCATTGAGATAAATATTATTCCATTTAAATGCATTAGAACCAAGATTAAGTGTACCGTTTGTATTAGGCAATAAATTCGAATTAATTGCTGTGGTTGCATTTAAATTTGACAATGTTGTATTGGCGCCAACCGCTGTCCATGCTGTTCCGGAATAATAATAAAACCCGGCAATAATATCTGTTTGATAAATGAGCAACCCTGTTGCAGGGCTTGCTATCGCATCGCGTTGCAATTGAGTCATACGCGGTACCAATACTCCTTTATTCGTGGATACCATTTCAAGAATTGCAGAATTATTCGGTGCCATCGTTCCAATTCCGGCGCTGCCATTTTTAGGAAATTTATTTGTTGTTTGGTTATAAATTGGCGTAAACAGCGTCAAAAGGAATAGAGAAAATACAATGTGCTTTTTCATATTATTAAATTTTGGTTTAAATGAAAGCTTATAGATTATTATCTCAAATAATGATTAACCAGGTGTTGAATTAATTTCAACCAATCCGTCATCAACAGTCAATTTATACTTATCAGCAAGGCCATTAAATACTTCCAACTTGTCCGGAGATATTAATGGATTGAAATTATTACAATCAGTATTGTCGGCAATATATTTCTCTAAGAATGGAGTGCAGGAAATTGGTTCAATTAAGCAGTTTTCAAATTCATATACTACAGTGTCTAAATAAAATGTGTTAAATGATATTTCAACTTCCGCATAGCTAAGATATGAAAAAAATATTATAGTTCAGATTTACTACATTAGGGTCTGGATTCTGTCATGCAGTTACCAGTGTTCCTTCAATATTGACTTTACCCATGTCCCAATTTCATTCAGCTATTATAGTGCTGGCAGTTAGCGTGGTCGGCATCACCTCTTTAAAAACAAAGTAAGCTGTTGAACAATAAGCTATTGGAACAGTAGCAAACGTGAAATAATCTGGATTCGATGAAAAACCTGCACAACAAGAAGAGCTATCGATTTCTGAAATATTTATGTTAAGTAAAGGAGCTCAAGTTAATTGCTCAGATGGTATGTGTCTTATAAATTATACTTCTGTTGTTTGTTATGAAATGTTGTGAAAAATCAACGAAAAGGCGAACAAAGGCAATAATCGGAAATGCGTTTTATTTAATCTTATCAAACATTTTATTTAAGTAGTTTGGCATAATACCTCATTTACTTAATTTTTAACAATTATAAATTATCCGAATTTATTTCATCAGAATAATTCATTAAATAAACACCAGGAATAAATTTTCGGTATTGATGTTTGTTTTTTTATAGTTTATTAATTGTCGCAATATCTCATTGGCGATTTGATCAAATATAATTGAAAATTTCCAATAAACACCTTTTGGTATTTGGTATAATTTTAAGTGTTATTATAAAGTAAATACCTTAAAAAAACTCTGTCTTATAAGGATATCTGATTTGGTATTGTTCTTTTACTAAATCGGTGAGCATGTTTCTTAGTTCTTCGATGTTATTTTTTTCGGTGGCGGAAATAAATACACAGTGTGCATTTGATTTTTGCATCCAGGTGTTTTTTAATTCGTTGAGGATATCGGTTTTAATTTCATTGGTTAGATACTTGTCGAAAGTGCGTTCTTCGTATAAATCCATTTTATTAAAAATTAAAATGGTGGGTTTTTCTGCTGCGTCAAGTTCTTTTAGGGTTTCGGTTACTACGTGAATTTGGTCTTCGAATGCGGGGTGGGCAATGTCTACTACGTGTAATAAAATATCACTTTCGCGCACTTCATCGAGTGTCGATTTAAAACTTTCAATTAAATGATGGGGCAATTTTCTGATAAACCCAACGGTATCGCTTAATAAAAAGGGTGTACGGTCTAAAACCATTTTGCGCACGGTGGTGTCTAAGGTGGCAAATAATTTATTTTCTGCAAATACCTCACTTTTACTTAACACATTCATGAGTGTCGATTTGCCCACGTTTGTGTACCCAACCAGAGCAACACGAATTAATTCACCACGGTTTTTGCGTTGCGTTTCATTTTGTAAACCGATTTTTAATAATTTTTCTTTTAACAACGCAATTTTTTGTTGCGCTACACGACGGTCGGTTTCAATTTCTTTTTCACCGGATCCGCGCATACCGATACCACCTTTTATACGGTCTAAATGCGACCATAAGCCTTTCAGACGCGGTAACATATATTGGGTTTGTGCTAATTCCACCTGCGTTTTTGCCTGCACGGTTTGTGCTCGTGTGGCGAAAATATCGAGAATGAGCATGCTGCGGTCTACTATTTTTATTTTTAATTCCGCTTCAATATTGCGCAACTGCGATGGTGAAATTTCATCATCAATAACCACCAGGTCAATGGCATTTTCCTGAACAAATTTATTGATTTCCTGCAATTTTCCTTTTCCTACATAGGTCCTGTGGTCGGGATGCGGTAAACGCTGATAAAAAGTTTCAATGGTTTCGGCACCGGCCGTGGTGGTTAAAAATTCCAGTTCGGCCAGATATTCGTTCAATTGGTCAAGGGTTTGGTCTTTGGTAACCAACCCGATTAACACTGCGCGTTCTGTTTTATTTGTTTGTACTAATTCAGCCATGTACAACAAAGGTAGTTCAAAATAACGGAGGGCGGAAAAGGTAGTTAAAAGGGTGCATCACCTTAACGTACATGCTGTAAAATCTTAAATTACCTAAAGTTTACGTTAATTATTGGCTTATTTCTAAATTATTGCTTAGCATCGCATCGCAATTTACCCGAATTGATAAAATACATCAGACATAAAGATATTGATTTAGAAAAATGGGATGCCTGTATCGATCAGGCATTGAATGGTTTGCCGTATGCTTATTCCTGGTATTTGAATCTGGCGGCTGAAGAGCAGTGGGATGCCCTGGTAATTGATGATTATAAGGCTGTTTTTCCATTGCCGTTTAAAAACCGTGTGGTATATAAACAGATTTATCAGCCATTTTTTATTCAGCAGTTGGGTTTGTTTTATACCGATGC
Organism: Bacteroidota bacterium; assembly: GCA_016706255.1. Taxonomy (NCBI): domain Bacteria; kingdom Pseudomonadati; phylum Bacteroidota; species Bacteroidota bacterium. The sequence continues at coordinate 417,602 of JADJJZ010000006.1, forward strand.
CATGTATGCCAACCAATTACATTATTGTATCGAACAAATTCCATCGGCTTTTCGAAAAATGAACCTGCATTTAAATACGGCAAATGGCATGCAAAGTTCTTTTGTAAAAGTTAAACACCGAATCACCCATCATATTAATCTGAATAAAACGCCTGCCGAAATTGCTGCTGCTTATAGTGATAACAATAAACGGAACATTAAAAAGGCTCAAAAAGCTAAACTGAGTATTATTAAATTAAATACTGCCAACGAATTAATTGCATTCCGAAAAAAATATCTTGCTAACGAATTGGATGGCACTCAAACTGCTGCAGATGCCGAACGTTTAAAAAGAATTCTGGAAAAAGCCTTGAGTTTAAATAAGGGATTTATTAAAGGTGTGGTTGATGAACATAATCAGTTGCTGGCATTAGCGTTTTTTATGAGTAGCAATAATTTTTTAATTTATTTGTCCGCAGTTTCTTCCGATGCAGGAAAAGAAAAAAACGCCATGCATTTTCTTATCGACCAAACACTGCAACAACATGCAGGAAGTAATTTAACCTTCGACTTTGAAGGCTCGCTCATACCGGGTTTGGCGCGTTTTTACAAGGGTTTTGGCGGTGTGGAAATCAGTTTTCCTGTTATTCAAAAATAATAGGTTAGTTACAACTCAGCATGTGCAACCGCAATAATACTCACCTTGGTTCCCCGATGCTGGATTAGTTTTAAAGCACATGCTTCCAGTGTTGAACCTGTGGTAATTACATCATCAAGTAATAAAATATGTTTATGGGCAACTAATTCCGGTTTATTTACTTCAAAAATATCTTTTACATTGTCCCATCGCTCTAATCGTGTTTTTTTTGTTTGTGTTTCTGTAAAAAGTATACGTTGTAATATTTCCGGGTCGTATTTAATATTTAATACCTCACTTAAACCTGCTGCAATAACACCACTTTGATTGTAGCCACGTTTTTCTAATTTGTCTTTATGTAAAGGAACAGCAGTTAAATAATCAACATCGTTAAACAAATGATATTGCAGTAAATGGTAACCCATTAAATTGCCCAGACGAATACCAACATCCTGACGGCCTTTGTATTTTAATGCATGCATAACTTCCTGCAATCGCGAAGTTTTATGAAAATGATACATCGCCAAAGCCCGCTCTATGGGCACTTTGCCCCAAAACTTTTTTGCAACCGGATTATCGTCATACAATACATGGTCGGTTTTGGGCAGACCAATCTGGCATTTTAAACAAATAATTTTTTCATGTTTGCCCAAAGCTTCGTGACAGGCAACACATAATTTGGGATAAATAATATTACCAATATCGTTGATAATATTTACAGGGAAATAATTCATTACACGATTTTAAGGGTTAACAAAAACAAACAGGCACAATTATTTTAATTCAGGGCAATACCATAATTGATGGAAATGTTACTGTGCCAGGAAAAAATTTAAATGAATTGCTTACATTATATTCGCTTAAAATCGGGTAGGTAAGGATTTAAGTAATCTTTAAGCGGATAAGGTGTTTCTGAATGTAAACCCTTGTTAATTGTTACGCTCCGGTAACCACAGTTTCTTCTACACATTGTAACTTATTTTTAAGTGATTAATTAAATAAAAGTAAATAAATTATTTGGATATTCAAAAAAGAGAAAAATGGAATACCTTATAAGTGAAGAATCAGCATACCTATTCAGGAAGGTAAAGCGATGCGGTTGATTTTTTTTAATAATTACATTTCTGCAATTGTTTGCCAATCATCCAAGATTCAAATTTTTTGTGTCACCCCTGCCTCACCCGGCAGGTAAACCTACGGGGTTCATCAGATTCTTGAGGAGACGCTCTTGTTACCATTCTTTCACCCCTGCCTTATCAGGAAGGTAAAGCGATGCGGTTGTTTTTTTTTATAAAGACATTTATGCAATTGATTCTCAATTATCCAAGATTCAAATTTTTTGTGTCACCCCTGCCTCGCCCGGCAGGTAAACCTACGGGGTTTTGCGGATTCTTGGGGGAGGTGTTTGTTACCATTCTTTCACCCCTGCCTTATCAGGAAGGTAAAGCGATGCGGTTGATTTTTTTTAATAATTACATTTCTACAATTGTTTCCCAATCATCCAAGATTCAATTTTTTGTGTGTCACCCCTACGGGGTTCAACTGATTCTTGGGGAGGCGGTTGTTACCATTCTTTCACCGCGATGCGGTTGGTTTTTTTTTATAAAGGCATTTATGCAATTGATTCTCAATTATCCAAGAGTCAAATTTTTTGTGTCACCCCTGCCTCACCCGGCAGGTAAACCTACGGGGTTCAACTAATTCTTGGGGAGGCGGTTGTTACCATTCTTTCACCGCGATGCGGTTGGTTTTTATTAATAAGAGCATTTATACAATTGTTTCTCAATCATCCAAGATTCAAATTTTTTGTGTCACCCCTGCCTCGCCCGGCAGGTAAACCGACGGGGTTCTACTAATTCTTGGGGTGGAAGTGTTTGTTACCATTCTTTCACCGCTACGCGGTTGGTTTTTGTTTTTTTAATAAAGGCATTTATACAATTGTTTTACAATCATCCAAGATTCAAATATTTTTGTGGCACGTCTACGAGGTTTACCTGATTCTTGGGGGGGAGATACTTGTTACCATTTTTTCAACGCTATCTGATCCGGAAGGTAAATCTATGTAGTTGATTTAAATTAAAATTTGTAGTAGGAGAAATGATGTAATATTATCTCACAAACAAAGTAATGGGTTATAGCAAATGAAAATCAATGCTAAAAATTATATTTAACGATGAACCAACCGCGTAGCGTGAAAGTGGTAACAGGCCCCTCATCGAGGGGGGGGGGGGGGGCAAATTTTTGTGTCACTCCTGCCCGCCTGGCAGGTATACCTCCGGGGTTGTACTGATTCTTGAGATTACATTCTTGTTACCATTCTTACACCGCTATATGATCTGGTAAATAAAGCTAAGAGGTTGAATTAAATTAAAATTTGCAGTTGGAACAATGATTTACAATTATCTCACAAGCAAAGTAAAATGTTATAGGAAATGAAAATCAATGCTAAAAATGATAATTAACGATAAACCAACCGCGTAGCGGTGAAAGAATGGTAACAAACGCCTCCTCAAGAATCACAGGAACCGCGTAGCGGTGAAACAAAAATGCCAATTGAGTACAAAATCTTTAAAGCAAAACTAAACATGTAAATCAACTCAAAATCATGGGAATGTAATTTATCCTATTTGTGAATTGATTGGAGGTGACCAATTATGGTAAAGCATTTTTTGTCAACTCAAGATATGATAAAAAAAGATTATTTAATAATTACGATAAAATTAATGTGATTTGAAACGATGTTGTAACTCCTAGCCCCGGTTGTAGCGAAAACAAACAAGCCAATGTGCTAATGTGTCTATGTGCTAATGTGCTGATTAACAGCCGATTTCGGAGTGAAGATTTCATGGTTTCGTTTTGATTTTTATTCAGCGTTCATTTACAATTTGGAAAAGAGTTACTTGGGAGGTTTGTTGCAGCGAAAAACGGGAAACGATTTTGAATCGGAGGGGGAAGTTTAATGCTTCAAAAAAAATACAAGCGACGAATATGTTAAGGGTATTATTATATGAATGAACGTTCATTCATATTGTGATGTTGCAGTAAGATTTTAGAAAAAGTGAGCATGCCTTGTTGTATGTTATGCGTATAAATGTGATGCTTTTTATTTGTTAGGGCGAATTGCATGTGCTCCTACAAATAAAAATTTATAAATCGAAGACACAAAAAAAGGCTGCCCCGAAAGACAGCCTCTACAAAATCTAATGGTAATAATTAATTATAAGGTTCCGCGTTTGCGTTGTTCTTCTTCAATACTTTCAAACAAAGCCTGGAAGTTTCCTTTACCAAACGATTTGGCGCCACAACGTTCTATTATTTCGAAAAACATTGTTGGTCGGTCTTCTACAGGTTTGGTGAATATTTGCAACAGGTAACCATCTTCATCATGATCGACCATGATGCCCAAACTTTTTAAAGTATTTAAATCTTCATTAATAGTTCCCACACGTTCAGAAACGGTATCGTAATAAGTGCCCGGAACATATAAAAATTCAACACCACGTTTGCGTAATTCGCTTACGGTAAAAATAATATCGTCGGTGGCAACGGCAATGTGCTGACAACCTTCGCCTTCGTAAAAATCGAGATATTCTTCTACTTGTGATTTCTTTTTACCAATGGCAGGTTCATTAATTGGGAATTTAATGCGCATATTGCCATTTGCCATTACTTTACTCATTAAGGCAGTGTATTCGGTAGAAATATCTTTATCGTCGAAGGTAATCAGGTTTTTAAATCCTAATACTTCTTCATAAAATTTCGCCCATACATTCATTCTGCCTAAACCAACATTGCCCACACAATGGTCAACATATTCTAAACCTATTGGTGTTGGATTATATTCACTTTCCCATTTTGTAAAGCCGGGAAGAAATACGCCATTGTAATTTTTGCGTTCAACAAATAAGTGAATTACTTCGCCATATGTTTTAATACCAGCAATTTTAATTTCGCCATCTGCATCCGATTTTACGGTTGGGAATAAAAATGGTTCTGCACCACGTTCGGTAGTTTGTGCAAATGAATATTCAGCATCATCAACGGTAAAGGCAATTACTTTTACACCATCACCATGATTTTTAATATGTTCTGCTACAGGTGAACTGCTATTATATGGTGTAGTTAAAATCAAGGTGATTTTGCCCTGACGTAATACATAAGAAGCACATTCGCGATTACCTGTTTCTAATCCGGAATAAGCGAGTGATTGAAATCCAAATGCTGTTTTATAAAAATGTGCTGATTGTTTAGCATTACCAACATATAATTCGATAAAATCGGTACCATTTAAAGGAAGAAATTCTTCCTGTATGTTTGTTGTTTGTTTTTCTACTAATAAAGTATCCATTGTGATAAATTTATTGGTGATATAATTTAATTTGTTACTACGTTTTGATTTACGCCATTGTTTTTAATCCACGATAAATAATATTCATCTACTTCATATTCTACTGCAGCCTGTGTAATCATTACAGGTTTAAACGGATCTATCATAACCGCAAGTTCCTGCGTTTCTTTTTGGCCAATGCTGCGTTCAATTGCTCCCGGGTGTGGTCCGTGCGGAATACCTGCAGGATGTAAGGTGAGCTGACCCGGTTTAATATTATTTCTGCTCATGAAATTACCTTCCACATAATATAAAATTTCATCGCTGTCGATATTGCTGTGGTGATATGGAGCAGGAATTGCCTGTGGATGATAATCGTATAACCTTGGCACAAATGAACATACCACAAAATTATTCCCTTCAAAATTCTGATGTATTGGAGGCGGCATGTGAATACGTCCGGTTAGTGGTTCAAAATTGTGAATATTAAATGCGTAAGGATAATGGTAACCATCCCAACCAACTACATCGAACGGATGGTTGGCATAAGTGTATGGAAAAATTTCTCCGCGTTTTTTAATCATGATTGGAAATTCACCTTCCACATCATACGTTTTTAATTCGACAGGGCGTTTAATATCGCGTTCACAAAATGGGGAATGTTCCAATAATTGTCCGAATTCATTTCTATAGCGGCGCGGGGTAACTACAGGACTAAAAGATTCGATAAACAAAAAACGATTGTCATCAGTATCAAATTCAATTTTATAAATCGTACCTCTTGGAATTACCAGATAGTCGTGCGCTTCAAAATCGATATCACCAAACATGGTAGTTAAAGTTCCTAAGCCTTTGTGAATAAAAATGAGTTCATCGGCATCGGCATTTTTGAAAAAATAATCCGGTGTTGATGTTGGCGCTGCTAAACCAATATGTAAATCGTTGTTTACAAACAATACTTTTCTGCTTTCAATATAATCGGCCTCCTGAGGAATATCAAAACCGCTGAAACTCAGCATGCGCATATTATTTTCGATAGCAATTTTTGGTGCTACCGAATATGGTTTTTCGGTTTTAATTACTCTGGTTGGAGGATAAATATGATACACCAGCGACGACAAACTGCTGAAGCCCTGGGTGCCCACTAATTCCTCATTATATAATTTTCCTTCGCTATCGCGGAAAACAATATGACGTTTATCCGGTATTTTACCTAATTGCTGATAAATTGGCATAATAATTTTTATTTACTGCAAATTTCACCGAAAATGTATGCTGGTCGGGGTGACTTATGTCAATGTTTGAGGTGATAATATGGGGAATTTTTGGGGTGATTTTTGGTGCTGCATTGGTTTGCAGACGAGTTTTATGGTTTATTTTATGCATAAAAAGTGAGAGGCAAGGGCAGATCAACATAAATAACAAGGACTCAAATGCCACACATTATGAAATTGAAGAAATTCAACCTAGTAAAATAGTTTTCATTTATAATACAAATCTCTAAGTGGTGAATGAGTGATAAGAGTTTTGCAACAGTGATTGATTATAACGGGAATCCGAAGTAAAGCAGAAGTGATATCTGTCCTGAATTTATTTGTAAAAAATTAAAAGCTTTTTTGATTAACAATGCCATAGAACACAAATTTATCCAACCTGGTAAACCGTCGCAAAATGCCTATATCGAACGCTTTAACAGAACATTTACAAAAGATGTATTAAATGCATATTAATTTGAATCATTGGATGAAGTAAGAAGGATAACCAATGCATGGCTGCAAGATTACAATTAAAATCATCAGCAAAAGTCACTAAAAAAGCAGAGCGCATATGAATATGCTATTAAGACTGGAAAACTCCGCCCTGCTCCGGATGCCAACCTACAGTTTACCACAATTAAGAGCAAAGATGACGATGAAATATTTTTTAAAGAAACAAAACAATCAAATGAATTATACTCTATTTTTAACTCGTCCTAAAAATGGGGGTGCTTACTGTGCTTACAAATACTGTTTATTTATGTATTTCAATTGTTTATTTGCATTCCCGAAATTTGTATTAATGGCTTTATTGGTCCTTACTTTTTTCTAATATATTAATCCTTTAATTAATATTGAATTGGTATGTATATAGAAATATTTCTTTTCTATTAATTCATGTTTCATTCTTGTAAAAGTCATTGTATATGAATACATGCTGTTTTTATAACTAACCTTAAGTGGTAAGGATTTTGAGATAGTCAAATAATAATACCAATTATCATAAGAATGATTTTCAAAATTTGATGGATCTATGGAATACTTTGTATTGAAATAATAAGTTGTATTTGAATATTTACTCTGTAATACCAATTTGTCGCATAAAATACCATTTATAACATCACTTTTTTTAGACAATGAAAAACTTAGAATACTATCGCGACTTTTTTTTGTCGCATCAAAGTAATATACCGTGTCAGTGTCTCTTGATTTATTGTAAATTATTTGATTAGATGGATCATATATTGAAAAAGTGGCAAGGTTTCCATTCATTTCATACTTATAAAAACTATCCTGAATGTAAAAAATTTTCGACTTACCATATAATTTTGTCAGACTATCTGAAGACAATATTTCTGGCATATTTGAAGTGTAAGAGAGCTCATAATGTACAATTCCACTAAATGGTTTCTTAGTTACACAACTAATGTTGATGAACATTATGGCTAAAATGCACAGGCCGGTTAAACTGACCACATCAGACCGAAGCAAATTGACCACCATTTTTGCTGGCGAAGTTTTTAGGATAATGTAATTTTTTGGTGTTAAAAAATAGTTTATTTTATAAAGATAATATCTTTTTTTATTCCTGGATAATCGGTGTTTTTTTTCTTAAAGATTCTCCAATAAGTTCAAGCCGATGTGCACCATGTATTATTCGGTCCAAAATGGCATCTGCTATTGTTTTAATCACCGATTACTTAAAAACATTAGCTTACCGAAACCTGGAAGTGATAATAATTGAAGTTTTACCATACCGGTCTTCTATAATATCCATCAGCGTTGATCGGATTTGACCAAATGCGAGTTGTATGCCAAAATAATCAAAGATGAGCGGGAAAGGATTGTGATAGAGTGGAGAATGTTGATGCTCCAAAAATTTATAAAGTTTTTAAAAATTTATCCGTATAAATTTGTTTAATCGGTTTAATCTGCGTTCCGTTTAAACTTTTATTTCAACCGCTTATACCTGATTTATTATATTTCCCGAACATCACGCTCCCAATTTCCACGCAACGTCATCGTCAAATTCCAAAAGGCGATTTTTAGGCATTTGGACAATTTTACATTATTAGATAACTTCACAATTAATCAAGGCCATGAAAAAGTTACTTTTACTCATATTAATCGAAGTTCTACTCTCTTGTCACGTTAAGGCCCAACCAGAAATTATTTGGCAAAAGTGCTTCGGTGGAACTCATGGAGATGCATTTATTGATGCAAAAAGCACTTCGGATGGTGGATATATTTGTTTAGGGAATAGTGATTCAGAGGATTTTGATTTAGAAGGAGTTTGTTGCAACAAAGGAGGATTCGATTATTGGGTTGTTAAGTTAGATAGTAATTTTAACATACTTTGGCAGAAACAGTTTGGAACTGAAATAGGAACCGAAGTGCCGAATAGTATTTTCATCAACCTTGATGGGACATTTTCAATATTTGGAGTTGTGGACGGCAATTCTGGCGATTGCACCTGTAACCACAGTTCATCACAAGATATCTGGATGGTAACATTGAGTAGTACCGGTAATATTATAAATCAAAAATGTTTTGGTGGTTCATCGTACGACATTTTATATAATGTCTCTAAATGTGAAGATGGCGGATATCTTATTGGTGCCTACTCCGGTTCAGGAGATGGAGACGTAGGTATTCATTATGGTTCAGATTTTAGTACAGATGCATTCATAGTAAAAACAAATGAACTTGGCGAAATACAATGGACTAAAACGATAGGTGGAACCGGCTATGATGGTGCCTGGGTTGTAGGATTATCTGGAAACAGATGTTTGATTAACATCACAACCAGCTCCAAGGATCATGATTTGGCAGGGTTAGTGCCAGATGGTGAAACTTCCGGAAGGTTGATGATTATTACGGATAGTAACGGTGCAATTATGAAGGAAAATTATGACCGTGCATTAAACTACAATTTTATTCTTTTTAAACCTTATGAAATTTCACCAAATAATTATTTATTGTTAGGATATAATCAAAGTGATACCGGAATATTCTCTGGAAACAAAGGTGGGCCTGACGCAACTATTGCGATATACGATTCGAATCTGATTCTATCAAATGTTTTTCAGTTTGGGGGTTCAGAGAATGACGTATTTGAAAACATGCATATATTAAACGATTCTACTATTTATTTTACCGGTTTTTCTTATTCATCTGACTTTGATACGCAGGGTGGTCATGGAGAAGAAGAAGACGCTTTTATTGTTAAGACGGATACGTTATTTAATAAAGTTTGGTCAAGGACACTGGGAGCATCTGGAACCGACCGTTGTACAAATGTATTTTTAAGTGATACTAATGTATTATTAATTGGTCGAAGTGTTGTGAATAGTTCAAATGATGGGGATATAATTGGGGCACATTTTGATCCCATTGATGGGTTAAATGCCGAAGGTTGGTTTATAATTATTGACGACCTTAATACAGAAATTATTAACGGAAATTCAAATACAAATCTAAATATCAATATTTATCCTAATCCCGCGCAAGATTTAATAATGATAGAAATAACAGATAATGTTATTACTGATTATTATTTAGAAGTAGTATCCCTAACCGGTCAAATTGTAATTAAGAAACAATTAAGTGATAATGCAATTAGTGAGGTCGATGTTTATAATTTACCTGCAGGGATTTATATTTTTAAAATATCAAATAATACATCACCCACTTATACGAAAAAAATTATTATACAGTAAAAAATAAATATTTGCACTGTAAAAGCAGAATTTTTTTGTAATGGCTACTATAAAAGTTCAACTAGCCCCGATTGTAGCGAAAACGAGCTAATGTACCAATGTGTTTATGTACCGATGTACCAATGGAACAGCCGAATTAGTCAAACACTTAATGAGATAAGCTCGTTGTAGTGAAAAGCGGGAAGGGATTGTGATAGAGTGGAAGATGTTGATGCTCCAAAAAATTATAGGTCTAAAAAAATCCGTATAAATCCGTTCAATCCGTCCCGATAGCTATCGCATAGGCGTCAACCAAAAGTGTTCATTAATTGGTTAAAATGTTCAGTGGCGTTGATTCTCTTACGTTTTTCATGGCAACAGTAATAGATGATTTGTTCTATCGTTTGGAGGCTTAAAACAGCGGCGTAAAATTGCCAACTGTTTTATAACAAATGATGCGAGTTTTACTTTGCTGATATTTTTTATGTTTTTTATAGGCCTCAATCTTAATTGGTAGGTAAATGTGAACCTCAAACCATGCAATATAAAGTAGGATCATGTATAACACAGCTTCGATTCGTATTGTGTTTATTTGATCATTCGGTATTATCGATTCAATCTTAATACCTGTTTTCCAACTTTTAAATAATAGTTCTATCTGCCAGCAAAGGTATAAATCTGATATGTCTGTCGCATCTCGATTTATTAATGTTGGTTATAAAAATTATATACCCTAAAAGCAGTATAAAATTCTTTTGAGTGATTTAGCGTTTATCCCTATCCTGCCTAGCTTTGCGGATTTTCTTTCTGTTGTTTTGCTATCCAGCTTTATTGCCATCAACCTTATTGGTAACTTATTTGTTTTGCCACAGAGCAAGTTTATATCAACATAATTTTTTCTCTTTATCAATTTCATTACTGATAGCAGTTCCATCGTTTTTGGGTCATACAAATTGGTATTAAAGCGTTGCCTGCTTATAAAGTAAATACCTGTAGCAATCATTTTTTCAAAAACTTGCAGCGAGTAATATCCTAAGTCACGTATTACTAAATCACCTTTTTTGGCAATATCCAATATGGTTGCCGATAAACATTGTTCATTTGTTGTAAATCCAGTTATATTAAAATGTGTACATAGTCCTGTAATTGCATTCATAACAACGTTGATTTTTGCAACTGATTTTTGCTTGCCTTTACTATAATTGCGGAAAAGGCTATTCATAAAGTCCGAAGTTTAATTGCCGTGCTATCTTGCAAATAAACATTACGAAATAATTTGAACTTTCCCTTTTAGTTGGTGCACCTAAATGTTTAGTTAAAACGAGTTGGAGCAGTATTTTAACAAATTAACCCAAGCGGTATTCATCCTTTTGAAAAGGGCCTGTTTGCTTACTGGCTGGCCTATTACCGGACAAGGCACTTGCCCAACTGGCATAACTTTTTCACTTTTAGCTATCAATGCGAAAAACGATGTCAATAAATGACACGCTTTAATTTTACTATTTTGATGCTTTGCAAAACCCGTAAGCGGGCTTGTCGAGAAATTTCAGCATTACTTATTAAGCCAACTTTAGTTTTTTGGCTTGTGGAAAATGGGTTCGTTTTTTTACTAGACATATTAATTACGAAACTCGTTTTCCATATTTATTTATAAGCTCTAATGTAGACCAATCCACGCTCCTAGCGTTTTTATTGTACAATTTAGTTGACGCCTATGCGATAGCTATCGGGATCTGCGTTCCGTTTAAATCCATCATTTCAACCGCTCAAAATGCGCCGTAAAATGTCTTAAAAATTGGGGTTCTTTGGTGATTTTTAGGCCTTTTACTTTTTTGCTGTTTTTGAGCACTTCGTCGAAAACTTCGATTACATAATCGATATGCGATTGGGTGTAAACTCTTCGCGGAATTGCTAGGCGAACTAATTCCTGAGGTGCGGGAATTAATTTTCCTGATTTATTATATTTTCCGAACATCACGCTGCCAATTTCCACGCAACGAATGCCACCTGTAGTATACAATTCGCAAACCAATGCTTGTCCGGGATATTCATGCACCGGAATTTGCGGATATAATTTTTTTGCATCAACATATACTGCATGTCCGCCAATGGGATATAAAATAGGCACACCATGTTGCTTAATTCGATCGCCTAAATAGGCAGTACTTTTAATACGATAATTTAAATAATCATCGTCAAACACTTCTTTTAATCCGACCGCAATGGCTTCCATATCGCGACCACTCAAACCGCCGTAAGTGCTAAAGCCTTCGGTGATGATGAGTAAATTCATACAGGCATCGGCTAATTTTTTATCGGCCACTGCTAAAAATCCGCCCATATTTACTAAAGCATCTTTTTTTGCACTCATAATAGCACCATCGGCTAACGCAAACATTTGTTGCGCAATTTGTCGGTAGCTATGATTGGCATACGCTTTTTCACGATGTTTGATAAAATAAGCATTTTCTGCAACGCGGCAACAATCGAGAATGCATAATAATTTATTTTTTTTGCAGAGTGCAGATACTGCTTTCATGTTTTCCATACTCACGGGTTGTCCGCCGCCACTATTATTGGTAACAGTAACAATTACTGCAGCAATATTTTTTCCATGTTTTTTGATGAGTTGTTGTAATAACGTTATATCTAAATTGCCTTTAAACGGATAATCGCTGTCGAAATCTTTTCCTTCTTTTACCGGAATATCGATTGCCGTTGCGCCACTAAATTCAATATTTGCTCTGGTTGTATCAAAATGCGTATTGCTGATAAATATTTTTCCTTTACCTCCCAGATAACCATATAAAATACGCTCGGCAGCACGGCCCTGGTGCGTAGGCAATACAAATTCGAAACCTGTTAAATCGTTTACGGCATCATAAAATCGTTCCCAGCTTGCAGCGCCTGCATAACTTTCATCGCCCTGCATCATAGCAGCCCATTGGTTCTGACTCATGGCAGATGTTCCGCTGTCGGTAAGCATATCAATAATTACCTGCGATGATTTTAAGAGGAAGGGATTATAATGTGCGTTTTTAATATAATTTTTCCGCTCCACAACCGTACTCATTTTAATGGGCTCAACCGTCTTAATCCGAAACGGCTCAATAATCGTTTTAAATGCCATAACCTAAATTTCACGCAAAGGTCAACCGAGGTTGATTGCTATCAAATGATTAAAATCATAGGAAATAGTTTGGTGGTTTGAATGGAATTTTGGAAGAGAAGGGGAACACGGATTGAACGGATTTAACTGATAAAAACGGATTTAATCTGTGTAAACCCGTTAAATCTGTTCAATCCGCGTTTCTTTTAAAAAAACGTTCATATTAATTCTAAATGAAAATAGATATTTAAAATGTTCTTCCCAGTCAAAAATAAATCAGCGCAAATCCACCCATACGTTATACCGACAAAACAAATCCGCGTCATCAGCGTTCCTTGTATCTCACCCCTCAGCAAAAAGCTCTTTGTATATCTGCTCCATCTTCCCCGCTGCTTTAATTTCGATTTTGTATTTCGCCACGTTAAGCGATTTCATATTATGCTTAGAAATATAAATCGTATCAAACCCTAATTTTTCGGCTTCAGTAATTCGTTGTTCGATTCGACTTACACCACGCAACTCACCACTCAATCCAACTTCAGCAGCAAAACAAATATTTAAAGGCAACGCAATATCACTAATAGACGATAATAATGCACAAGCAATACTTAAATCAATAGCGGGATCTTCCACACGCAAACCACCTGCAATATTTAAAAACACATCTTTATTTCCAAATGCAAACCCACCGCGTTTTTCCAATACGGCAAGCAGCATACTCATTCGTCGCAAATCGAAGCCGGTTGCGGTGCGCTGCGGATTGCCATATACTGCAGGGCTAACCAATGCCTGCACTTCAATCAACATCGGTCGCATACCTTCCATAGTTGCTGCAATAGCAACACCACTTAATGGTTCTTCTTTTTCGGTGATTAATAATTCGCTTGGATTATTTACCTGTTGCAAACCATCACCTTCCATTTTATAAATACCAATTTCGCTGGTGGAACCAAAACGATTTTTAATAGTGCGCAAAATACGATGCGTATAATTTCTGTCGCCTTCAAATTGTAACACACAATCTACCATATGTTCCAGAATTTTTGGTCCGGCGATATAACCTTCTTTATTAATATGACCAATAATAAATACCGGCACATTACTTTCTTTCGAATACCGCATGAGTTGTCCGGCACATTCTTTTATTTGTGCAATACTTCCTGCGGTGGAATCAACAAAATCAGAAACTAAAGTTTGTATCGAATCAATAATTACCAACTCGGGACCGAGTTGTTTTATTTGTTTAAATAATTTATTGATAGCAACTTCTGTAGAAATAAATAAATTGGCATTTTTCCCTTTCAGTCTGTCGGCGCGCATTTTTATTTGCTGCTCACTTTCTTCACCACTCACATACAGCACTTTCAGTTTTTTGAGTTCAATGGCGAGTTGCAGCATGAGGGTCGATTTGCCGATTCCGGGCTCACCACCAACCAAAACCAGACTACCCGGCACAATACCCCCACCGAGGGTCCGATTCAACTCAAGGTCGCCTGTAGCGATTCTTTGGATATCGCCTGCCGCAATTTCATCCAGCGCAAGGGGAAAATTGCCCTTTTTATCAGGTTTTTCGTCTTTCCACACCTCTTTGTCGGCGGGGCGCTCAATTACCTCCTCGGTAAAGGTGTTCCATTCCGCACAACTCGGGCATTTGCCCTGCCATTTCGGCGATTCGAATCCGCAATTCCGACAAAAGAACGCTGTTTTTGCTTTTGCTGCCATGTAGTAACTAAGGTGTATCTTTGCCGCAAATTAAATCATTTTTTGTGGATAGGTCAGAACAATTCAGACAAACCATTACCGAAGGGTATAATTTTCAGGGTAATTCCATCATTTTAGGTACGGCAATTCTTGACCACACGCCGCTTGAGCAGGCACATGTTAAAGTGCCGCTGCGTATGATGAACCGTCACGGACTGGTGGCAGGTGCTACCGGAACGGGAAAAACAAAAACATTACAGGGAATAGTTGAGCAGTTGAGCGACAATGGTGTTGGTGTGCTCATAATGGATATTAAAGGTGATGTGAGCGGAATGGCGATGGCGGGAACTTCGAATCCCAAAATTGACGAACGCATGCAAAAAATCGGAAAAACCTGGCAGGCCAGAAATTATCCGGTGGAATTAATGAGTATCAGCAACGAAAAAGGTGTAAAATTAAGAGCTACTGTTTCGGAATTTGGACCGGTATTGTTTTCTAAAATTTTAGAATTAAATGATATTCAGGAAGGTGTTGTTTCGCTGGTATTTAAATATTGTGATGACCATCAGTTGCCGTTGCTGGATTTAAAAGATTTTAGAAAAACACTGAATTTTTTAACCAACGAAGGCAAAGAAGAAATAGAAAGTGAATATGGAAAAATAAGTACATCGAGCGCAGGTACTATTTTACGTAAAGTAATTGAAATAGAAGAGCAGGGTGCAGATGTGTTTTTTGGAGAAAAAAGTTTTGAGGTAGAAGACCTTTGTCGTATCAACGATAAAGGACAGGCTTATATTAATATTTTGCGGTTAACCGATATACAAAGTAAACCGAAATTGTTTTCAACTTTCATGTTGTGTTTGCTGGCAGAAGTGTATCAGACTTTTCCGGAAATTGGTGATAAGGAAGATCCGAAGCTGGTAATTATTATTGATGAAGCACATTTAATTTTTAATGAAGCGAGTAAAAGTTTATTGGAGCAGATTCAGACGATTGTAAAATTAATTCGCTCAAAAGGTGTGGGTATTTTTTTCTGCACGCAGTTGCCAACGGATATTCCGCCTGAAGTTTTATCGCAGTTAGGATTAAAAATTCAGCATGCCTTACGTGCATTTACCGCTAACGACCGCAAGGCAATTAAATTAACATCAGAAAATTATCCGCTTACCGAATATTATAAAACGGATGAGCTGTTAACGAATCTCGGCATTGGTGAAGCAATTGTGAGTGCATTAAATGAAAAAGGTTCACCAACACCACTGGCGCATACCTTGCTGGTTGCACCACAATCGCGCATGGATATTTTAAGTGATGATGAAATGAATACCATTATTCAGGGCTCGCAATTGGTGAAAAGATATAATGAAGCAATTGATCGCGACAGTGCTTATGAAATGCTGAATAAAAAATTGGAAGCAAGTGTAAAAGCTGCAGAAAAAGAAAAACAATTACAAGAAGAAGAAAAGAAAATAAAACAGGAAGAACGCGAACAAAAAGTTAAACAAAAAAAGGAGAAACCTTTAATCGACAAAACAACACAACATCAGATTACCCGAACAGTAATTAAAGTTATTGAACGTGGATTTCTTGGTTTGTTGAAACGTCGGTAATTCACATATTTAATTTGATTAAAAAAAGACAACTTTATGAAACAACTAAAAATTGCCGGATTTGCACTCACGTTATTACTGGCAGCATGCGTGCCTCAACGTCAATATCAGGATGCTGTTAACGCAAGAGATAAATGTATGCAGGACACGGCTGTGTTAAATAGTCAGCTCCGCATGAAAACGGCTGAAGTAAAAGATTTGAATCAGCAAATTGAAGAACTGCAGGCGAGTATGTCGCTGATGCGTAAAGATTCGGTTGATGTGCATAGCCGCTATCAGCAAATGGTTGCTGCAAATGAGCAGTTACGTCAAATTGAGGATATGCTGAATAACAGAATTAATCAGTTACTCGCTTTGTCATCTACCGAAAATCAACAATTGCGTGAAGACTTGCAACGTAAATCGGATGAATTGTTGTTAAAAGAAAAAGATTTAAATGCTAAAGCACAATTGCTTACCGATCAGCAAAAAAGTATTGAAACGTTAACTAAAGATTTGGAAGCTCGTGCTAAAAGAGTGCAGGAACTGGAAGACATTTTAAATAAACAGGAACAAACGGTAATCGATTTAAAAAATACTATCGACAAAGCATTATCCGGATTTAGTTCAAGCGACTTAACTGTTGAACGTAAAAACGGAAAAGTGTATGTTTCGCTGAGTGAAAAATTATTGTTTGCTTCAGGAAGTACAGTTGTTGACCCAAAAGGAAAAGAAGCGTTGAAAAAAGTTGCAGATGTATTAAAGGCGAATGGCGATATTACAGTTGAAATTGAAGGACATACAGATAATGTGCCTTTAAAAAGTGCAAACTTTCCAAAAGATAACTGGGATTTAAGTGTATTACGTGCTACCAGTATTGTAAAAATATTAACTGTTGAAAATGGTGTAGATGCAAAACGTGTAACTGCTGCCGGCCGCGGTGAATATTTTCCTGTTGCAGATAATACCAGCACTGATGGTAAAGCAAAAAACCGTCGCACTGAAATTATCCTGAGCCCGAATCTGGATGCATTGTATGACTTGCTGAATAAATAATAAGGTATAATATCGGAATTAGGTAATGGCTGCTATAAAGAAGAATAAGGATGAGATGTCGTTTATGGACCATCTCGAGGATTTACGTTGGCATTTAGTAAGAATTGCTGTTGTTATACTATTATTCAGCATTGTGTTTTTAGTATTTCCGCAGTTTATTTTTGATAAGATTATTCTTGCGCCAAAAAGTCCCGATTTTATTACCTACAAATTGTTTTGCGATTTAGGTGAACGATTTGGGATTAGCGGTTTATGTTATACTACATTAGATTATAAACTGGTTTATCTCGATTTATCATCACCATTTTTGTTATACATTAAAATTGCCTTTATGGCAGGGGTGATATTCGCTTTTCCTTATATATTATGGGAAATATGGCGTTTTGTAAAACCTGCTTTGCACGATAATGAAAAAAATAATTTAGGTGGGGTGATTTTAATTGCAACATTATTATTTTATGTGGGTGCAATGTTTGGATACTTTTTGATGGCACCTTTTTCGATCAACTTTTTAGCAACTTTTAGTTTGAGTAGTCAGATTGAAAATCAATTTACCTTCGATTCTTATCTGGGTATTTTAACGGGAATGGTTTTGTGGACAGGAGTGATTTTCGAAATTCCGATGGTGGCTTACTTCCTTGCAAAACTCGGTTTGTTGGGAAGAGATTTTTTAGCTAAAAACAGGAAATATGCATTTGTTGTTGCGCTTGTGCTTGCAGCGATAATTACGCCTTCAGGGGATGCTTTTAGTCTGTTTTTGGTTGCGATGCCGCTGTGGTTGTTGTATGAAGTGAGTATTGTTGTTGTAAAAGTGGTTGAGCGTAGACGGTTAAAGAGTTTGGAATAAGGATTATCAATTGAAATAAAGTAATTAATCCCAACATGCTGATGTGTGTTGGGATTTTTTTTTCTTGCGTCAGGGTGCGGATAAATTTTACTGAATTTGGTATGGAAGGCATTGTTGCTCTTGTGTCACCCCTGCCTCGTCCGGCAGGTAAATCTACGAGGTTCTACCGATTCCTAGGGGGCTGGCTTGTTACCAATCTTTCACCCCTGCCTCGTCCGACAGGTAAATCTACGAGGTTGTGTTTTTCGTTTATATGGAATTTATCTATAAAATTTTCAATCTTACTATAAATTAAATTTTGTGGGTGTGTTGAATAATTTATATTGTTACTCAAATGTAGCGGATGCATTATTTGTAGGGGCGAATTGCATCCGCCCCTACAAATAATGCATCCGCGGGAATCGAAGGATACATGAACAATGGTTGGCAAATGGATTAATTATTTTGCCGTCCTAATTTTATGTTTGGTGGAAATCAATGGAAATACGAAATGCGTTTTTTGTGATTTTGCATTATGGATTGGGGTTCATCGTTTTAATAGAATTTTTTTGTCACCCCTACGGGGTTCTGCTGATTCCTATGGGGACCTGCTTTCTACAATCGTGTCACCTCTACGAGGTTTTTTATTAATCGTTCAATAAAGGTGTCCACTAATTGTTCGGGTTTTCTAAAAATTTAATTTTGTGAACGTGGTGTAATCTGTAATTGTTGAGATAAATTTTTCATAATTTGGAATGCAAATCATTGTTGCTCTTGTTTCACCCCTGCCTCGTCCGGCAGGTAAATCTACGAGGTTCTACCGATTCTAGGGGTAGGTGCCTGTTACCAATCTTTCACCCCTACGGGGTTGTGTTTTTCGTTGAATGGAATTTATCTATAAAATTTTCAATCTTTCTATAAATTAAATTTTGTGATGTTTTGTGGTAATTTGTAATTGCTGAGATAAATTTTGCTGAATTCGGTATGTAAGGCATTGTTGCTCTTGTTTCACCTCTACGAGGTTCTACCGATTCTAGGGGTAGATGTCTGTTACCAATCTTTCACCCCTACGGGGTTTTGTTTTTTTGTTAATTGGCATGTTTCAGTTAAATGTTCATCTTTTCTATAAATTTAATTTTGTGATGGTTTGTGGTAATTTGTAATTGTTACTCAAATGTAGCGGCTTTGTTATTTGTAGGGGCGAATTGCATCCGCCCCTACAAATAACAAAGCCGCGGGAATCGGAGGATAAATGCAAAATTGTTGCCTCATCGATTAATTATCATTTATCCCATCCTACTCATACCACATCCGCGTTAATCGGCGGTAAAAGGTAGATGTATATGCCAAAATTTTTAATTCCGCCGCAAATAGTAACTTTGTAACATGCAAAATAAAACGATAGCTATCGGTTGCGACCATGCGGGGTTTCCTTATAAGGAGGGAATTGTTAATTACCTGAGTTCCAATGGATTTGAGGTGAAGGATTTTGGCACTTATTCGCTGGATTCGGTTGATTATCCGGATTTTGTGCATCCGCTTGCAAAAAGTATCGAATCAGGTGAATCGGCAATGGGTGTTTTGATTTGTGGAAGTGGTAATGGCGTTTGTATTACCGCAAATAAACATCAGCAAATTCGTGCAGCAATGGCCTGGCGTGAAGATATTGCTGCACTTGCCCGTCAGCATAATAATGCCAATGTAATTTGTATACCTTCCCGCTTTGTTTCTTTGGAAGAAGCTGTAAGTTTTGTCCATATATTTTTACATACCGAATTTGAAGGTGGCAGACATGAAACGCGTGTAAATAAAATCACTGAATTTTAATTAATTTACCTGAATGAAATATGTTACCTCGTTTTTATTTGCATTACTGATATGCGGAACGGTTTTAGCACAAACGGAAGACCTCGGTGAAAAATATGCTAATACCATTACTGCAGCAGAATTAGAAACACATCTTACCATTTTTGCCGGCGATTATTATGAAGGTCGCGAAACGGGAACACGCGGATTGGCGAGGGCTGCAGATTATCTGGCAACGCAATATCAATTGTCAGGTGTAAAACCTTATTCCGGATTGGGCGGATATTTTCAGGATTATCCTTTGGTGGAATATCAATGGGGTGCTTCAACAATTGCAACCGATAAAAATTTATTTACCATGATGCAGGATTTTTATGGTTATGCATCTGCAAATAATTCAATGGAGCTCACCACGAATGATATTGTTTTTCTTGGTTATGGAATTGATGATTCTACTTATAGCGATTATAAAAATGTTGATGTAAAAGGTAGAATAGTATTAATTGTTTCCGGTGAACCAATGGTGAAAGGTAAATCTGTTATAACCGGAACCGATTCATTAAGCGCATGGTCGAAAGACTGGCGTAAAAAAGCTACAGCAGCTACACAAAATGGTGTAACCTGTTTGTTAACCGTTGACCCTAAGTTAAAAGATGTATTAAAAAATCCGCAATGGCAAAATTTTTTAAACGGAAGTTTACTCAAATTACAATCGGAATATAAACAATCGGAATACACCAACAATTTATTTGTTTCACAGGAGATGGCTGATAAATTATTTGGCAAAAGAAAAAAGTTTATTCAGAAAACAATAGATAAAATAAACGAAACGGGAAAACCTGCAAACTTTCTTGCAAAAAATACTATTCTGTTTAATATTGTAAAATCTGAAAATGTAATTTACGCCGATAACGTATTGGCATTTGTTGAAGGCAGTGATTTAAAAGATGAAGTTATTGTGGTGTCAGCACATTATGATCATCTCGGAAAAAAAGACAGTATTATTTATAATGGTGCAGATGATGATGGTTCCGGAACCGTCGGATTACTCGAACTTGCAGAAGCAATGGCCTTAGCTAAAGCCAATGGTGACGGGCCCCGCAGAAGTGTTTTATTTATTGCATTTTCAGGCGAAGAAAAAGGATTGCTGGGCAGTAAAGCATACGCAGCAGCTCCGGTAATTCCATTTGCAAACACTGTTGCCGATTTAAATATCGATATGATCGGCAGAGTAGATGATGAACATCTCACCAACCCAAATTATATTTATATTATTGGCTCAAATTTTTTAAGCAGCGGTTTACATAGTATCAACGAAGCTGCAGCAAAAAATTATACCAACCTGGAACTGGATTATAAATATAATTCAACAACCGACCCTAACAGATATTATTACCGCAGCGACCATTATAATTTTGCTAAAAATAATGTTCCGGTAATTTTTTATTTCAACGGAACACATGCCGATTATCACGAACCTACCGATGATGTTGATAAAATAAATTTTGAAGTATATGAGGCAAGGTGTCGTCTCGTATTTCACACCTTATGGATTTTAGCCAATCAGGATGCGCGCATTAAGGTTGATGTTGTTCAGGAAAATTGAATTATGTAATTTCATTCCCCGAAAACCACTTCTAATGAAAAAAGCGCATGTTTTACTTTTCTTTTTAGCATTCACTTTAATAAGTAAAGCACAAACAGCCTACACTGTTGAAACCATCCCTGATCCAAAAACTACAGGTGGCGGTTATGTCAGCAATCCTGATGGCGTTATTGATGCATCAACCGTTGAAACCATTAATGCAGTCTTAGCCAGATTAGAAGATTCTACTACTATTCAGGTAGCAGTTGCAGTGGTAAATTCGATCGGCAATGAAGTGCCCGGTGATTTCAGAACGAAATTATTTCGTTATTGGGGAATCGGACAAAAAGATAATAATAACGGGCTGCTCATTTTATTGGTAATCGATCAGCGGCGAATGGAATTTGAAGTGGGTTATGGTTTGGAAGGCATTTTAACTGATATTATGTGTGTGCGTATTCAGCAGACTTACATGGTGCCTTTGGCTAAAGAAGGTAAAATGAGTGAGGCTGTTTTAGAAGGTGTTTTGCAGGTAAATAAAATACTCACCGACCCTCAATATCGCGATGAAGTTTATGCTGATAGTTTAAGCAGTAACAGTTCAAATGTGTGGTGGAAAAATGCGGTTTCAGGAACCGGATTATCCATTGTTGCAGGTATTTATGCACTTATTGCATGGGGAGTGTTTGCAGGAAGAAAATCTTCATTAAAAAAAGCACCGGGCTATGTAAAAAATAATTATTCGGAAGCTTATTCAAAATCGAAATTCAGTTTATTGAATATCGGCTTACCTGCGGGATATATAGCCTGGCAGGAGATTGCAGGTAATTTGAGAATATTTGAATTTGCTTTGTTTGGATATGGTTTGCTGATGTTATTATTACTTGAAAAAAGATTCCGATTAAACCGTTTTATTTTTAAAGACAGCGCACAAAAAGAACCGCAGGAAACATATAATTTATTAGCAAAATCACATAGCAACGGTTGGCTGGCAGCGGATATATTTTTCCCATTACCTTTTATTTTATATTCTTTATTTAATAAAGGCAGAATGAAAACCTTGCGCAACACACCACCTGTTTCTGACAAAGGTGTGCCGATGGTGAAAATGGATGATAAAGCAGATGACGGATTTTTAAATGCATTTCAAATTAAGGAAGAGGAATTACATTCGGTAGATTATGATGTTTGGATCGACAATCCAACGCATCAGGTGAAAATTTATCGCTTCGAAAATTATAATAGTAAGTATAAAGAATGTCCGAATTGTAAAACTCTTGCTTTCTTGATGACAAAAAATGAAACGTTGGTTTCACCTACATATGATTCATCGGGAAAAGGACAAAAAACATATACCTGCAAAGCATGTAGCCATGTGAAAAAAGAAACCTATACTATTGCCAAACTCACGCGTTCCAGTTCATCGGGTTCAGGAGGCAGCGGTGGCGGCGGGGGTGGAAGTTCATGGGGAGGAGGCAGTTCAGGCGGCGGTGGCGGCGGAAGCTCCTGGTAAGCAGTTACATTATTTTTTAGGAATACTTTTTAATTAGCGAAATAGTTATATTTACCATATGAAACTTTTTGTATGGAAGCTAATAATAAGCGTGGAGCTAAGACAAAGCTATTGCAATCAATTCAACGAGCTTATCAAATAGCGCTGGGGAGTCGACAAAAAGGAATACCATTACAGGAATATCATCAGGCAAATCTTATTTCACGAAGAAAATTTCTTGAGCAATCAGGAAAAGGTACTTTATTTACCCTTGCTGCAGGTGCATCTTTTTTAGCAGCATGTTCATCGCAAAATAAACCCGTAATTGCAGTTGTAGGAGCTGGTATTGCAGGATTACATGCTGCATATACATTAAAACGTGCAGGCATAATTGCTCAAATTTATGAAGCCTCCGATCGCACCGGTGGAAGAATAATTACGGCTACCGATTTAATGGGAAAAGGATTAACTACAGAAATGGGTGGAGAATTTATTGATTCAACACATGCTGATATGTTGCAGTTGATTGAAACATTTAATTTACCCTTATTAGATACTTTTGTTGAATCGGAACAACAACTGAGTCATGCTTGCTATTATATCAACAACAAAGTAATTACCGATAAAGATATTCTCGAATTATTTTATCCTTATACCACTCAATTATCAAAGGATATTGATTCAATAAGTGATACCATTTCTTATAATCAATTTACAGAAGCTGATAAGCGATTGGATAATTTATCGATAGCACAATACCTGCAACAAATTGGTATCAGCGGCGACTTATATAAATTATTGGATGTTGCCTACACAACTGAATATGGTTGCGATTTGGAGCAACAAAGTGCAATTAATTTTTTAATGTTGATGGATCCGAATATGCACGATAATTTTAATTATTCAGGATACAGCGATGAACGTTATAAAGTAAAAGGTGGTAATCAGCGCGTAACGGATGCTTTGGAAAAACGATTGGATACACAAATAAATCGTGGATATAAATTAGAAGCCATTAAAAGAAATCATATCAATGCAAAAACAACACTATCGTTCCAAACCGATGGTGGTAAAAAAGAAATTACTGCTGATTATGTGATTCTTGCCATTCCATTTACCATTTTGCGCGAAGTGAAAATAAATTGCGGATTTACAACGGCCAAGCAAAAAGCCATTCAGGAAATGGGTTACGGAAAAAATGCAAAATTTTTCATGGGTTTTTTAACCCACCATTGGCGTGACCTTGGATATACCGGATTTACATTTACCGATACTTATTTACAAAACGGATGGGATAACAGTCAGCTCCAGGAAGGTGAAGGTGCTGGTTACACCATTTTTACCGGCGGCAAAACCGGTGATTTGTTAAATCAACATTCCGACGCTGAAATTGCAGCACAATTAATTCCCATTTTAGAAAATTGTTATCAGGGCATATCCGGTTTACAAACCGGAAAAATGGCAAGGTTCCACTGGGCTTCCAGTCCGCTGGCCAAGGCAAGTTATGCCTGCTTTGCGCCCGGACAGTATACCTCTATTGAAGGTGCACAGCGCGAACCTTCGGGCAGAATATATTTCGCAGGTGAACATTGCAGCTTCGAATTCCAGGGCTTCATGAACGGGGCAGCACAAACCGGCCGAGAAGCCGCAGAAGCCATTTTACAAACCCTTGATTGAAATATTGCCATTTAATGCATAAAATTGTCCCCGAATTGCCGCTATGGCACTATTCTTGATTTCAAGCTAAAAAAATTGCCAATATGAAATATATCACTACACTCGGTTTTGCAGGTATGTTATTTTTAAGTTCATGTACAGCTTACCTCACACCATATACTTCCACAACGCAGTCGCAAACAAATTTTGCGGAAGAGCAATTAAAAAAAGTGCAATTTTATTTGGAAGGTGATATTACATTATATCGTGATGTTTCTAACAGCGAACTGGAAATTACACAAGGTGAAATTAAAATGGTAGATGGTCGTCAGGTGCAACAAATTGTTATTAAATCTGGCACACCGGGCATTATTGTAAAAGCAGAAAACAAAGATACCTTTTTAGTGAGTTTTGATGCTGATGGCAGCTATTTACGATTTGGTGTAAATAAAGATTACAACGGTAAATATACCATGATGGCAAAAAAATGGGAAGGCCGAATCGGCATCGTAGATTACGCCGGAAAAGAATATAAATCAACCCCCGAAAGCATCTACGCCTACCTCACCGTAAACATGAAAAAAATAAACAACACCACAGTAGACAGCAAAGAAGCCGGTGGTCGTACAATTGAATAATATTTATTTTGTTTAAATTGGGATGGTGTTTAAACAGTTACACAAAAAACACAAAAACAACCCACAAAAAAAAAAAAATAAAACAATTCCTTAGCGCCCTTTGCCCTTCGCGTCCTTAGCGAGAAAAACCACACCGTACAATAAATATTCTTAGCAAGAAAAAACAACCCACAAAAAAAACACAACCTTAGCGCCCTTTGCCCTTCGCGTCCTTAGCGAGAAAAACCACACTGTACATTAAATATCCCTAGCGAGAAAAAAAACAAACACACAAAAAAAATATTCCCACCATACAAAACAAAACCTTAGCGCCCTTTGCCCTTCGCGTCCTTAGCGAGAAAAACCACACCTTACATTAAATATTCTTAGCGAGAAAAAAACAACCCACAAAAAAAACATTCCCACCATACAAAACAAATCCTTAGCGCCCTTTGCCCTTTGCGCCCTTAGCGAGAAAAACCACACCCAGCGAGCAACACCCAGCGAGCAACTCACTCCCACGTTACGTCCGGATAAAACGCGTACCACCCAAACCAAAACGCCATAAATCCATTCATCGGCGTTAAACGTTCGCCTTTCTTACCCCCATCTACGCAATACCCGAAAGCATCATAAACATTATTATCCCCATCGCGAAATAACCCCGGCAATTTATTTGTTGCGGGAAAAAATTTAGTATTCGATGGATTTTCAAACGCAGTAATAAAATCATCTCTTTCACTCCCCACAACAATAATATTTTTTTCGAAAACAGTATCCGTAATTATCCGCACTCCACCTTTAAAATTATTGAAACGATAACATTTTGCTTTTCCTTTATTAATTACGCCGTATAATCTTTCCTTCGGATGCAACGTGTCGTTTTCGAACGCAACTTCAAACGTAATATCTTTATTTTCGCGATAATCGCCATAAGGATATTCCATATAATCTCTTGCCATTCCGGTTTCGGTGCTTACTACTTTGCTGTCTGGATATAATTTTTTCCAGGTAGCCCAAGTTGTTTCTATCGTTTGGTATGACTCGGCATAAGTACTGATTAATTCACCATTCACACATTGTTGTTTCATCTGACTCCACGCCGAACGTGTAACCCTGTCGTACGGAATTACATTACTGTTATACAACATGCCCGAAACACCAAAATCACTAATCTTGCCATTAATATTTCTGTTCCATGCCATTCCTGAACCGGTGAGTGGACAATAATTTATTGCAAATTGTTTTCCATCGATAGCATCATTTACTATTTCATGCCAGTTTAAAATATTATGCGGATAACAGCGCACTTCGTCACCCATTTTAATTCCAATCACTAAATCTTCATCACTAATAAAATCAACGGCATCTACACTAATAAACTTAGGTGCATCAATAGAGCGAATGCAATCAACCCTGTCGCAACCCGACTCAACCGATTCTAAATCGATTAACCATCTGTCGTACACTTTTTTTTCAGCCGCAGTTTTCTCCTCTTCTTTCGACGATTGTGCGGGTTCTTTGCATGCAGAAAAAAACAGCACTATGAACAAGGCAGGCAAACAAATAACATTTGCTCTCATAATTTTATGATACTTTCGTGTGGTCATTACAATACAAAGTTAATTCGTCTTTAATTATGAATGCAGCTACAAGTAATTTAAATCAGGTAATTCGCCATAGAAGGTCAATAAAACCCGAGCAATACAATGGGATTCGGGTTAGTGATGCCATTATAAATCAAATGCTGGAAAATGCCCGCTGGGCCCCTACACATGCGCTCACCGAACCCTGGCGTTTTTTCATTTTTAGTGGAGAAGGACTGAAAAAATTTGCGCACTTTCAGGCAGAAACATATAAAATGATCACTCCGGCAGAACAGTTTAACGAAAGTAAATATCAAAAACTGGGAGAAACACCACTTAAGTCATCACATATTATTTTAATAGGGATGGTACGTCAGGAAACACAAAAAATTCCTGTGGTGGAAGAAGTTGCTGCAGTTTCATGTGCAGTACAGAATATGTTGCTCACAGCAGCTGCTTTTGGTATTGGTTGTTACTGGAGTACCGGTGGCATGACTTACAAACCAGAAATGAAAACATTTTTAGGGTTGGGAGAAAACGACCAGTGTTTGGGCATGTTGTATGTTGGCAATTACGATGGAGAAATTACCGATTCAAAACGTAAACATATTGAAGAAAAATCAACATGGTTTACTGAATTATAATTTCACAAATGTGGTGCTGCCATTTTCTGCATTTGTTTTACACTGAATCGTATAAGCACCCGGTTTTAAATCCTGGATTTGTATTTTAATTGCATTAATGCCCGCTTCAAGTTCATATTTTTTTGTGTAGATGACTGCGCCGTTTAATCCTGTAATGTTTATTTCACCTGTGGTTGCTTCAACAGAAACAATTTCAACCGTAAATGAATTTTGAACAGGATTTGGATACACATGCATATTAGCACTCATCGTTTTTTCCTGTTCAGGATAAATTAAACGAATTAAATGACGGCTAAAGTCATCTAATCCGCTCATATCCAATTCGCCACCATTCATATAAATACATAAATGACCGCCACTTAAACTTTTTTCATCGTTGGTAATTGATGCGCCTTGTCCGAATGTTAATTTACTCCCTTTATTTAAATTCATATAAATATCACCCGAATAAACAGAGTTCGGATTTTTAATGATACTAACACGATTATTAATCGTTAACGATGCATTTTTCCCAATTTTAATGGTACCGCCACTTCCGAGTCCTAATACGCCTGTACCGTTTTTGCCATAGGCCAAATGCCCATCATCAGCTACTTCAATTGATGCACCGTTACGAAACATTAAACACGACATAGGTGAATATAAATCCATTGCACCTTTCTTAAAAATATAATGTGTATTTCCATCAAAAATCATTTCTGCAACAGAAACACAAAATGTACCGCCATTATTAATTAAATTAACCTCATGTCGCAATGTATCACCTTCAACCTGAGCGCCACGCAATTGAACATAGGGTTGCGTTAATAAGGTGTAACCTTCATTTATGGTTAAATTAATTATTTGCACTTCGGTAGTGTTCGGGTTTGGTGATACATCGATATAATCAAAATAATTCGTTGAGGGATAAGTTAAATTATCATATTTTAAAACACCGATTGGATAACTTAAAAAATAATAATCATATACATTGTACTCACCTCCAACATAATTGCCATCTACATTGGTTAAATCGGTAATTAATTGAACATCTCCTAATTGATTGATATAAGGTGGACTATAATCTTTTGCCACTTCAACTAAATCCGGATTAATTGTGAATTTGTAAATTAATGAATTTAATTTTTGGTCTTCAAATTTTTCAGTTGCAAAACAGGTATTATAATCATAACTGTCGCCGCTGATTACATGCCATCGGGTAGTATCACTTGTTAATGTAGAATCAGGAATTGTAATGCCGATAATTAAACCCGAACAAATTAATTCCGGGCAATCGTTGCCAAAAATTAAACCATCGGTGCTATTCAAAAAATCCTCTTCCAGCATGTAAACAGCATCTTTTTCTAAAGGAATTTGTTCATTGTCATTTATTTGTGCTTTAATATAAATACTTCTGCTGAGGTCAAAATCGGCAGGCCAAAATGATAAACCACTAAAAGCTTCTTCATATCTTAATGAAACACAATAGTTTGAATCAATAGGGCCATTAAAAGTATTATCTGTTGTTTGGTATGCAGTATACTTTTTAGTGGTAGTAAATGATACCGTATTGTCCCATATACAAACAGTATCCTCCGCTGTGTAGGCATCGGCGGATGGTATTTGCTGACAAAATATATTGCCGGGAAATAAAATGTTGAGTGTTAAACATACGTTTAGCAGTGTTATTCGGGTAATTGTTTTCATAGTAATGGTAATTATTACGTAATTTTACCCCTAATTTAAGATTTTAATCGTTAACAGATAACAAATGAGAAAAATACTAACCCTTATAGGTGTTATAACAATGGCGAGTTCGGTTTTTGCACAAACGGATACGGCTACCACAACAACAGAAACGCCGGCTGCAGTAAATTTTGATGATGATGACCCTTCACGCGACCGGATTATTATGAATGTGCATTGGGATGGCTGGATGGGCGCCCCGGACTCATTAAACATTAAAGGCTTATCAAGTGGTATGGGATTTCATTTTTATTACGACATTCCGCTGGGTCCTGATCGTTTGAGCGATAATATCAGTTTTGCAATCGGAGCCGGCTTTAACTGGTCTAACTATTACAATAACTCTCAATTTTTATACGACACAGCAACTAATGTAACATATACAGTAAAATTTACTGAAGATGTAACATACAAAAAAAATAAACTGGTAATAAATTACGTAGAAGTTCCACTGGAATTCCGCTTCCGTACCGATGAAAAAAATGGCAACCGTTTTAAGGCAGCAATCGGATTTAAAGCTGGTTATGTAATTAGTGATCACACTAAATTTGTTGGCGACGATTATTTAACCGGAACCGAAAATGAAATTAAATACAAACAATACCGATTAAACAATATGAGTAATTTACAGTACGGACCTACAATCCGTTTGGGTTATTCAAAAGTAAATATTGAAGCGTATTACGGCTTGGCGCCAATTTTTATTGATGGCGAAGGTCCAACCGGAAACCCTTTAACCATAGGCATTTCATTTAATCCTTTTTGATTGGATTGAAGATATAAACAAGGTCCCTCCGTTAATTAGCGGGGGGATTTTTATTTTTAGAGATAATTTTTTCACGAATTGGAAAATTTAAGCGCACAGCAGTTTTTTGAAGGCATCAGAAAGGGTGATACCGTACTTATAGCACGGGCAATTACCCTTTTGGAAAGCGCCGCAACCCAACATCGCGAAAAAGCACTGGCGATATTACAATTGTGTTTGCCTTATTCCGGGAATTCGTTGCGTATTGGTATTACAGGTGCTCCGGGCGTGGGCAAAAGTTCACTGATAGAAACACTCGGGAAGCATATTGTTGCACAAGGAAATAAACTTGCTGTATTAGCAATTGACCCCAGCAGTAAAAAAACAAAAGGCAGTATTCTCGGCGATAAAACCCGCATGCAGGAACTGGCGAAATATCCGGAAGTATTTATTCGCCCCACCGCTTCGGGTGAACATTTGGGTGGAGTTGCCGCAGCCACGAGAGAAACAATTTTATTATTGGAAGCGGCAGGATTTAATACAATTTTAGTGGAAACCGTAGGCGTTGGTCAAAGCGAAACCGCTGTTCACGATATTACCGATGTGTTTTTATTACTGCTGCTGGCAGGCGCAGGTGATGAACTGCAGGGTATTAAACGTGGTATTATGGAAATGGCCGATATTATTGTGATTAACAAAGCGGATGGCGATAATATTCCCAAATCGAAAATTGCGTTGGGTGAAGTAACAAGGGCATTACATCTGTTTCAGGAAAAAAATTCAGGGTGGATTACCACAGTTGATTTATGCTCAGCCGCAACAGGAGCGGGTGTTCCGGAGTTGTGGGATAAATTGAATGCCTATAAAAATTTTACTGCTCAAAATGGATATTTTGCTGATAAACGCAGAGAACAATACCTCAATTGGTTTCACGAATATCTGAACCTCGCTATTTTGGAGCGTTTTTCGAAAAATGCCGACTTCAAACAAAAACTCACAACCTATACGCAAAAGGTAGAAAATGCTGAAATGCTTCCCCCGGCTGCCGTTCAGGCATTATTGGATGGCTTTTTTACAAGCTGACCAATTAATATTTCCTTTCCTGCTATGACCAAAATCACCGTTTACCCTGACCAAGGTCATAATTTCCAGTTACTGTTCACTACCATCTTTACAATACAAAATCAATGGTTATGGACTTCAATTCAAATTTAAGTTTTAATGAAATAATTGTCAGATATGCATTATTAATCGCTATCGGGATATTAGCAGGTGTAACACAGAGTTTTATTTTAATTGTTCCTGCAATGGCTGTTTTTTTAACAGCAATTTTAGCCTGGTGTCCGATTAAAGCTATGATGACCGGCAGAAGAACTGCCCACTAAAGATTGTTTTGCAACACAAGCACTTTGTATGTAACAATACAAAGTTGTCTTACGGTTGTCTTTTCTTTGAGTATGCCTGAAAAAATGGTCTGTCAACCGACGGGCCATTTTATTTTGTACGAAATTGCCGTAATTTGCCTGCATTATGGACATATCTTACATCCTTAACATTTTAGGCGAAGAACGCGATAATTATTTTAATGCTGTTGCTCCGCCAATAATTCAAACCAGCAATTTTGCTTTCAAAACCGTTGCCGATTTTCGTGAAGCAACCAAAGATGAATTACAGGCGCATTTATATACCAGAGGCAATAATCCGACAACAGAAATTGTAAGAAAAAAAATTGCTGCACTGGAAGGCACTGATGATTGTCTGATATTTTCCAGCGGCGCCGCAGCCATTGCCGCAGCTATATTTCATAGTGTTAAATCGGGTGATCATGTAATTTGTGTGGAGAGTCCTTACAGTTGGACTTATTATATGCTCACGCAGGTTTTTCCTAAATATGGCGTTACTACTACTTTTGTTGATGGAAAAAAGGTTTCCAATTTTGAAGCTGCTATTCAGCCGAATACCAAATTAATTTTTTTAGAAAGTCCCAATACATTTTGGTTCGACCTGCAAGATTTGGAAGCAGTATGTAATCTTGCAAAAAGTAAAAATATTATTACGGCAATTGATAATAGTTACTGTACACCTTTGTATCAGCAGCCACATATTTTGGGGGTAGATTTAGTTATTCATACCGCAACAAA
This sequence comes from Bacteroidota bacterium, assembly GCA_016706255.1. Taxonomy (NCBI): domain Bacteria; kingdom Pseudomonadati; phylum Bacteroidota; species Bacteroidota bacterium. The sequence continues at coordinate 449,777 of JADJJZ010000006.1, forward strand.
ATATCTGGCAGGCCATAGCGATGTTGTTTCAGGTGTAATTTGTGCGAACCGACAACATATTGATGCCATATTTAAAACTGAATTTATGGCCATCGGTGCCATTCCTTCACCAAACGATGCATGGTTATTATTACGCGGCATGCGCACCTTACCCATGCGCCTTGAAAAAAGTGTTTCGAATGCAGAAAAATTAATTGCCTGGCTGGAACAACATCCAAAAGTTGAAAAAATAATTTATCCTTACCATCATAGTCACCCGCAATTTGAATTGGCAAAAAAACAAATGCGCAGAGGTGGAGGTTTATTTGCAGTGTTATTTAAAACACAAGATAAAAATGCCATCGAAGCATTTTGTAATAAACTGCAACGATTTTTACTTGCCGTAAGCTGGGGCGGATATGAATCGCTGGTGTTTCCTGCATGTATAAAAGAAGGCAGCGATTATCCGGTAAATTTTGTTCGTTTTTACACCGGTTTGGAAGAACCTGAAGTGTTAATTGAAGATATTAATCAGGCTTTATCTGAAATATGAACCTGCATTGAACGTGAAAATAATTGCAAATACAATAAGGTAAAAAATACACCAAATACCATACTCAGCGAAAACATCTGCAACAACGCATACTGGTTATTAATTAAATTAATGAATTCGTTTGCAAGATATGCAGGCTGAGTGATTATCTCCCAACTATTCCATCGCTCATATCTGCCTAAATAAATACCGATTCCGCAACCAAAAAAGGTGATGAATGCAACGCCTGCGTTTACATAAACACTGCGGTGGCTCAATAATTTGCGATGTAATTTCCTGAACGAAAAAAATGCCAATAACATACCCGTATAAGCAAACGATAACAACATAATTAAATCGTACCACATTGGAACGGAATTAAATTCATGTAAATGAAAAATGTCCGTAATCATATAAGGAGCATTAGGGAAAAATATCAGCCACAAAAAAAGTAAAATACCAATTTGAATTTTGTGGGTTTTAGTATTTAATTTCATGATGCGTATTACAAATAAATACGGCAACCAGGCTAATAATAAATTGATACCCATAAACCGATATTCAAAACTGCCGGTATATATCATTCTGGCAATCAACATAAAAAAACAAAATGCGGTAAATAACAATAATTGTCTTTTTTCCTGACCTTTTACCTGGGGATTTAAATGCACCACTTTCATATTATATTATTTTTGGAATAAAGATGATACAACCTATTACAACTGCCAGAATTGCTGCAAACAATACAGCACCTGCAGCAATATCTTTTACCTTGCCAATAGATGGATTATAATCCGGATGAAGTGTGTCACACAGTTTTTCAATTGCGGTATTAACTGCTTCAAAACAAATTACTAAACCAAATGTGAGGCATAACACTACCCATTCTATATTTGATATATGTAATATAAAACCCGCAACAATTACCAAAGCCATAATAATTACATGCACAATAACATGTCGCTCCGATGTAATTAATACATATAAACCTTTAAATGCTGCAGCAAAACTTGCTGATTCTGTATGTTGGCGGGATTTCAATTTTTAGGTTTCTTTTTACTGTTATCTCTAAATGTATAAGTTCCTTTTAACCCGAGGTGATTACTTGTTGTTCCACCTTGTGTAACAAATTGTGCACAGGTTAATTCAGGTGAATGCAAAATGTAATCTATTGGAATTTGTACCGGCGATTGTGCAGGATAAGTTGCAGACAAATCTTTACGACTGTCTTTTAATTTTGTGTTTGCAAGTAATCCTTCTATATGCTCACTCCATGGAGCTGCATTCATGTCGCCCATAACTACAAGCGGACCTTTTATTTTATTGGCTTCTTCGGCAATAAATTTAAATTGTTTTGATTGCCTGTCAAATCCTTTTTCGTTGGTTGGTGTGCTGGTGGTTGCGGCTAAAAAATGTAAAGTATCGTTACCAATTTTTACGGCACCACTTAATATCGGGAAATCGTTTTGTTTTAAAACTTCCTGTTGAATAAACGGATATTTTGAATAAACGGCCATGCCAAATCCAGGCACACTTAAATCGCTAAAAACATAAGGATAACTTTTGCGCATCATTTCATCTACAATAGCAAAAGAAGTTTCTTTTAATTCCTGCATGGAAACAATTGTAGCATCCGATTCTAATGCAGCTTCGGCAACGGTATTTATTTTTTTATTATTTTCTTTTACATTAAAATGTAATATCGAAAAATCGCCTGCAACTATTTCTTGCATTGCTGCTTTACGCGTGGCAGGTGTTTCATTTGCTGTTTTAAAATACGGCCAAATTCCGGGGGCAAGAATTAATAAAGCGATTCCACCAGCTGTTGCCAATGCATAATTATTGCGCAGAAAAAAGAACATCACAAATGCAACGAGGAAGATTGCGTAAGGAATACGCAAACTATCAACCGCTGCAACAATCCATCCCGGTTCAATAACCAAAACAATGCTCACCACAATAACCAATAAAGCAACAATAGCTCTAAAAGTGTACATCTCAACCCATCGCCAAAAGATGTGAAAAGCATCCTTAATTTGTTCCATCAATCGCATAAAGTGTAAAGTTAATAAAGAACTTTGAATTTCAAAGTAATTAATGATAAATTAATTATTGCCTCTCAGCAACTTCTCCAAAGCATCGAGATGTGACCGGAAAGCAACCTTACCGGTTTTGGTCACATTGTAGGTGGTACGCGGCTTTTTGCCGATAAATTCTTTTTTTACGTCGATGTAACCCGTTTTTTCGAGGGCTGCAATATGACTGGCCAAGTTGCCATCGGTAAGGTTGAGTAGGGTTTTAACGGTATTAAAATCTACCCACTCGTTCACCATAAGTATACTCATAATGCCCAGGCGGACCCTGTTGTCAAATTCTTTATTTAATCCTGCAATAATATCTTTCATCTTTCATAGCGATAGTACATTACCGCCCCGTATATTATGTGTAAAATGCCAAATCCTACAGCCCATAAAATGAGTGAATAGCCCGGAATAATCATCCCTGCCAAGCCTAAAACAATTTCGCATAAACCGAGATAACGAACCTCAAAAAGCGTGTATTTGCTGGCATTCAGGAGGGCTAATCCATAAAACAATAAGGTAGCAGGAGCAATTAAAATATAAATACCATAAGAATATAAAATGAGGCAAAAAATGGCGCCGGCACCTAAAGGGATAATTAAATTGATGAGGGTAAGTTCAGCAGCCTTATTCCAAACCGGTAAATCCTGCATTCGGGCTTTGCGTACGGCAAAATAAATGGCAGACCCCAGGGCCAGAAACAGCACTATAATGGCATCCAACAACAAAAACATAACATCACCCATATCTACTCTGGTAATGGTTTGCACCTGATAAGATAACGAATCCATGCGACTGGATAAGGTTTGCATATGGGAACCAATGTACCAACCGGCTACAATTGCACCAATAATGGCAATAATGCCGGCGCTGATTCCTGATAAACCACTTAATGAAATAAAACGCGACGATTTTTCCATCATCGAGCGTATTTCCTTTAAATCTTCAAGATAATGTTGATTTGAATTTTCTTCCATTTTAAAGCGCTTTGACAAACAAAGCTAAGATAAAGATGTTATAAAACGCAGATTTGACTTAATTTTGAATTGAAATGAAATTTAACATCCCAATAAAATACATTTTCACAGGGCTATTGCTGTTTTGTCTGCACAATGCAGCTACAGCTCAGCTTCAGTGCGATAATGACACATCTTATTTACGCTCCTTAATTGATTTAAAAACCGGCTACTATCTTGATTTTCAGGGTGGTTTATATCCCGCAGGCAGCAACGAAATACCCTACAGCCATAAAGCTGCGGGTATGAATATCAGTCGCTCGGTTTTGCCGCTCAACGCAGTCGGAAATTTAGATTTATTAGACGGAAAAGCCGGATTTATTTGTCTCGGAGCCTCCACAGCCGGTAATGCATTCAACCACTTTAAAACCAAAGCCGAAGCCGACCCCACGGTGAATCCCTGCTTGCGGATTGCCAATTGTGCAGTTGGCGCAAAGGGTTTAGAAATTATGATAGATACGGTCGTAAACGGCTGGTATTGGGACGATGAAATTATGCCTGATGTTGAAGCTGCAGGTATTACCAGGTATCAGGTGCAGGTGGTTTGGCTGATGGTAACTTCAAGGGTTGACAGCATTTTAACCTGGCCTTATCAGCCGTATGCCGTTACCGATAAATATGAACAATTAATGCCTGTGCTGCTGGCAAAATTCCCAAACCTGAAGGAAGTGTTTTTAAGTGGATTTAATTATGGTGGTTATGCAGACCCAACCAAAGAATTTTATGAGATGATTAAGGAGCCTTCATCCTATTGGAATAACTGGTCGGTAAAATTTTTAATTGAAAACCAGATTGAAGGCGACCCGGATTTAAAATTTACGAGCCCCGACCGTAAATCACCATGGTTAAGCTGGGGCCCGCATTTATGGGCAGATGGCATGCGCGCCAATACAACAGATGGTTTGAGGTGGAATTGTGCAGTAGATTACAAACCCGATGGCGGCGGATATCACATGTCGAATGAAGGAAAAGACAAGGAAGGAAAAATAATTTTCGATTTTTTTAAAAATTCTCCGATTGCAGCCGACTGGTTTAATTATGGCGCAAGATGGGTTTCATGTGACCCGGAAATGCGCAGTAACCAGACTGAAATTATACCTAACCGATTATCTGTATATCCCAACCCTGCAAACCAAAATATCATAGTAGAATTGGATGATATTGAATCGGAAACTGTTCACATTCAACTGATTAATACAATTGGAACTGTGGTTGCCACACAAGTGGAAACTGCAATTAACAATTATGTATATGCCAGTATCAATGTGGACCAACTGCCTAACGGGGTTTACTTGATGCTTGTAACTGCTGATGATAAAACTGCAGTAAACAAGGTGCTAATTTGCCACTAAAAAATATTTTCCCTTACAAGCAACTATGTAGCCGCAAAGTATTTCTTTACCTTTGGCAACCTATTATTACTAACATCTAAATTGACTTCATGAGAAAATTTCTCTTTACATGCACACTCACTGCCTTGATTTTTTCAAATCAGGTAGCTAAAGCACAATTAAATTGTGCCAACGATTCTACCGGTTTGATTCCGATTACTGATTTAGGTACCGACTTTTACGAAGGCACCTGGCAGGGCGGTTTATACCAGGGTGGTGTTAATACACCTCCAACCGGACATTTAAATAAAGGAATTGGTATCGTTAAAAAATTAAAACCATTAGATACCCTCGGCGTTGTGAATTACTCAACCGGTAAAATTGTATTAGCCGGTTTTGGTGCTTCTACAGTTGGTGGTCCTTTTAATCACATGATTTTACTCATGAAAGATTACGCTGACTTAAACCCATGTATGAAAGCAGTAAATGCTGCAAATGGTTCTGATGGTATTACTGCCATGACAATTGGTAATGATGAATATTGGGATTATATCCGCGATTTTAAATTAGCAGAAAAAGATTTAACACCTATTCAGGTTCAGGTTGGCTGGTTAATGCATAGTTCACGCATTGATTCAAATGGTTCTGAAATAAACGGGTATGTAGATACTTTGGTAAAAAGATTTACAGTTGCATTAAATGCAATGCAATATTATTATCCGAATTTAAAATTAGTTTATGTAAGTGGATTCCCTTACGGCGGATATGCAGACCCAACAAAAGCGTTATATCACGTAATTAAAGAACCATCAAGTTATCACCATAATTTTGCTGTAAAAGAATTAATCAGACGCCAGATTTCCGGTGATCCAACATTAAAATATAAGGAACCGGGTAAACAGGTGCCGTATTTAATTTGGGGTCCACCACTTTGGGCTGATGGAAAAAACCCACGTGAGTACGATGGTTTAACCTGGAATTGTGAAGCTGAATTTGCAATTGATGGCGGTGGATACCACTTAACCAATGAAGGCAAAGATAAACTCGCAAATATTTTATTAAACTTTTTCCGCACCGATACATTAAGCGAAAGTTGGTTTATGGATGGTCCTAAATGGGCTAGTTGCGGCGGTGGTCGTTACGCAGACGGTAGTGTTATTTTACCTGAAGAAGCAGTAATAACTAAAGAAGATATTACGGTTTTCCCTAACCCTTCAACAGGTGTATTTTATGTAGATTTTGATGAAGTGTTAACAGCACCTATTCAAATTAAAGTTGTAAATCAAATTGGCGAAGTGGTATTAAGTGAATCATATGGTTCATCACAACCGTTTTCTTTTTATCAGTTTAATTTAACAGGAAAACCGGCCGGCATATATTATTTTGAAGTGCTGATTGGTGACAAACCGTTTACACAATCAATTGTATTAAATTAAAAAATAAATCGACAGGTACATGCCTGTAAACATTAAAATTATTGCAAAAAGGATAAGTGTTTTATCGCTTATCCTTTTTCATTTTACCGTTAAAGCACAATTAAATTGTGAAAACGATACTTCGTTGCTGATTCCTATTGTTGATTTACAAACAGATAGTTATTTAGGTTTTCAAGGTGGATTGTATCCCGATGGAAGTAATACCATACCTGTTGCCCACGCCGATTCAGGTTTAGCAATTGCACAGGCTATAATGCCAATTAATTTTGATGGAGAAATTGATACCACTTATGGTAAAGTAGTCATGGTGGGTTTAGGAAATGGTTCTGCCGGAAAATCATTTAATAAATTTCTTGGCGCTTTTTATGAAGATATTAATACCGATTCGTGTGTGCGTTTATTAAATGCATGTATGGAAAATTATAGTTTGCATGATATGATTGCGCCTGATGCCGATGATGTTTATTGGAAAGATGTAAATGATTTTTTTCAGACTGCAGATTTGAAAAAGAAACAAGTTGCCGCTGTTTGGTTACAGGCCGTTGCTTTTGAAGATACTTTTTTTACTGCAGCACAATATGTTGACACGCTTACCAATACTTATGTTGAAGTAATTCGAAAATTAAAAGACCAGTTTATTAATTTAAAACTGATATATATTACCGGCCTGCAATATGGTGGTTATAGCGATACACTTGGTGTGCACATTAACGCCTACGCCGAACCGGCTCCATATTTTAATGATTTTGCAATTAAAGCAGCCATTCAAAAACAAATTGAAGGCGACACTTTACTTGCGTATAGCGGTGTAGAAGCACCTGCAGCCTGGGTTGCCTGGGGTCCGAATATTTGGGCTGATGGAAGAAACTTAAGGGCTTACGACAATTTGCGCTGGTTATGTCCGGGCGATTACGATGCCGGTCAGGACGGGTTTTTATTATCAGGAAGCGGACAACAAAAAGTTGCTGATAAATTGGTTGCATTTTTTACAACTGAACCAACCGTAACACCTTGGATTTACGGATTACCTTATGATTGTTTTACAGAAATTGAAGACGAAGTTGATCCGGAAGAAAATGATTCATTAAATGTTCCCGATGATGCCATTATATGGATTTCTCCAAACCCGGTAAAAGGTGTTTTAAAATTTGTAATAAATCTGGAAACAGATGAAAAAGCAGATATTTATATTTTTAATACACTGGGTCAAAATATTATTGATGGTGCATTTTATAAAATAGCACCGCGGCACGAATTTTCAATTAAACTCACTGAAAATGCACGTGGTATTTATATCCTTTCTGTTTTTGTTGAAGGAAGAGTGTATAATAAATTATTTTACCTGGATAATTAGCAATGTATTTATTCCGACTTAAAACTATCCCAACCCTGAGCCTGTATTTTAAACAGGTTATCATTTTTGGTTTTTAAGAATATTCCATTTCCTGCAGGAACTATTTTACCTATCACCGAAACATTTTCCATAGCAGCAATTGCGGCAGCATGTTTTGGATTTACGGTGAACAACAATTCATAATCTTCACCACCATTCATAGCACAAACAGTAGGGTCCATATTAAATTTTAATGCCTGTTCGTACGATTCGGTATGTATCGGAATTTCAGTTTCATAAATTACGGCACCACAACTACTTTGTTTGCAGATATGCATAATTTCTGAAGAGAGGCCGTCAGAAATATCAATCATTGATGTAGGTATAATTGCTTTTTCTTTAAGTGCTTCAACAATATCTTTTCGTGCTTCCGGTTTTAAAAAACGGCCAACAATATGTCTTTTGTTTTCGAGGTCAGGTTGTATTTCAGGATTTTCTAAAAATATTTTTTTCTCGCGTTCCAATAATTGTAAACCTAAAAATGCGCCACCTAAATCGCCACTCACACATATCAGATCTTCTTCTTTTGCACCATTTCTGTAGCTCAATTCATCTTCAACGCCTTCACCAATTGCCGTAACAGAAATAATTAATCCTTTTAAACTGGTTGTTGTATCACCACCCACTAAATCTACTTTATAATAATTGCAGGCGTGATAAATTCCTTCGTATAATTCCTCCAACGCTTCCACCGAAAAACGATTTGAAATGGCAATGGATACCGTAACCTGTTTTGGCTCGGCATTCATGGCTAAAATGTCGCTCACATTTACTGCTATACATTTGTAACCTAAATGCTGTAGCGGCGTATACATCATATCAAAATGAACACCTTCAACCAGCATATCAGTTGTAACAACAGTAAGTTTATTTGCATTGTCTATTACCGCTGCATCATCGCCAATCCCTTTTAAACTTGCAGCATTATTCAATTCAAAATTTTTTGTAAGATGTTCAATCAGTTTAAATTCGCCTAAACTGGCTATTTCGGTCCTGTTTATATTGTCGTTCATCAGAAATTATTTTTGTTGAAATAAAGTACAAAATTGCACAAAGATTTAACAATATCTGCCACAGGTTGTTATCTTAGTGACTATAATTGCGTTATAAACCTAAATTTTAAAGTAGTATGGCCGTAGAAAGAACAATTCATAGTCCGCTCGCAACTTTTTACAAATGGGAAAAGGCCCAAACCGACAGGTTGTACCTCCGCCAGCCAATTAATGGCGTTTGGCAAAACTATACCTGGGGCGAATGCGGCGATCAGGTGCGCAGAATGGCAGCTTACTTAAAATCACTTAACTACCCGCCGGGCAGCCGAATAGCAATACTATCTAAAAATTGTGTGCACTGGATGCTCAGCGACTTTGCTATCTGGATGGCTGGATACGTTTCTGTGCCGATGTACCCGAATATGTCGCCCAACACCGTTCGCCAGATTTTGGAACATAGCGAAAGCAAAATGTTATTTGTAGGAAAACTCGACGACTGGTCGTATTTAAAACCCGGTGTGCCTGAAAACTTACCCTGTGTAGCTTATCCTTTTTATGGTATCACAGAGTATAAAAACTGGGATGAAATAATAAAAAATAATGCACCAATTAAAGAAAATTTGGATCATCCGATTCAGAATCTTTGCACAATAATGTACACCAGCGGAACAACCGGTGTGCCCAAAGGTGTAATGCATACATTTTACAATTTTGCCTTTGCTGCCGAATATGCATTTCCTGAATTGAAAGTAGATAATACAGCAGTATTTTTTTCTTATTTACCAATGTGTCATATTGCGGAGCGACTATTGATTGAAATGGGTAGTTTATATACAGGAGGTCAGGTGTCGTTTGCAGAAAGTTTGGAAACATTCCCTAAAAATTTACAGGAAACAAGTCCGACTTTATTTTTAGCAGTGCCTCGTATATGGACAAAATTCCAGGAGAAAATTTTGGAAAAAATGCCACAGGAGAAATTAAATCGTTTATTAAAAATTCCTATCGTAAAAAATATTGTACGTAAAAAAATCAGATCAGCTTTAGGCTTATCGAAAGCCCAACAATGTTTTTCAGGAGCGGCGCCAATTTCAGTTGATACCATTAACTGGTTTTGGAAATTAGGTATTAAAATTCAGCAGGCTTATGCCATGACCGAAGATTGTTGTTACAGTCATACCAATTATATTGACCGCAACAGAATCGGAACTGTTGGATTACGTTTTCCGCATGTAGATGTAAAAATCAGCGAGCAAGGTGAGATTCTGATTAAACATCCAGCAATGATGAAAGGATATTATAAAGAAGAAACACTTACTAAAGAAGTATTTGATGAAAACGGCTATTTTAAAACAGGTGACAAAGGTGATGTAGATGCAGATGGATATTTGAAAATTACCGGGCGTGTAAAAGAATTATTTAAAACAAGTAAAGGAAAATATGTAGCACCAATGCCGATTGAAATGAAACTTTCGGCTAATACAGATATTGGTCAGGGCTTGGTTATAGGATATGCATTGCCTCAACCAATGGCACTGGTTACTTTATCGGAAAATGGTAAAAAGAAATCGAAAGCTGACCTGGAAGCCGGGCTTGAACAAACGCTTAAATCGGTAAATGGTATGCTTGATTCATTTGAAAAACTGGAAAAAATAGTTGTGATGCAAAATGAATGGACCATCGAAAATAATTTGCTTACACCTTCGTTAAAAATTAAACGTAATGAAGTTGAAAAATTATTCCAGGACAATTATGAAAAATGGTTCGATCTGAAAGAAACAATTGTTTGGCAATAAGTTATGATTGGTCGGCTGCTATTAATTATTTGGTTGCTGTCGTTTGCATTGCTAATCTATTTCATCTATCCCGTTGTTTGGCCTAAAAGAAATCCTGAAACAGGTTTAAATAAACTTGTTGTTATTAAAAAATACGATGGATTTGCAACCATTCAAAATGGATATATTGGTAGTATTTCAGGTACAACTGAATATCATAAATCCGAAATAATCTTGCAAAATAATTCCGGTGTAAAACTTAGTGGATTGGAATCTAAAAGTGAGCGATTTTTTATTACCGGATATCCGGTAGATATTAAAACAATAAATAACATCAATTATCCTGTATTTGCTGTTAACACCTGGAAACCGCTAAGTTATGTTACAGTGAAAGAAAAAGGCGTAATGGAGTTTTTTTATATAATAAATAATGTTGTGTTGATTGCACTTTCGGTTTTATTCCTGTTTAAAACTGCCAGCACTGAAATTCCAAAATTCTGAATCGTTCAACCGCGGCTTGTAAAGTTGTTAATTTTTATTCCCTTTCGTTAATCTCTCTTAACATTAACATTCCTTAAAGGTTACACCTCTTACTTTAGCCATTACTTAATTAATCTGTTATGCGCAATTACCTGTTATCAGCCCTTACATTATTCAGTTTAACTGCTTTTGCGGCAGATCCTGCTACACAAAATTATACCGCAACCATCGACCTTACAACCGTAGAAAACGATCGGGTGAAGGTGGAAATTAATGTGCCTTCAGTAAGCAGTGAAACAATAATTTATAATGTGCCGAAAATTGTTCCCGGTACATATTCCATTTATGACTTCGGAAGATTTGTTGCCGATTTTAAAGCATATGATACAAATGGCAAAGCATTAAAAACCGAACCTGTTGATGTTAACCGGTATAAAATATTTAATGCAACTACACTGAGTAAAATTGAATATTGGATAGATGATACTTATGATATGTCGCAAGATAATCCTGTATTTGAACCTGCAGGAACAAATATAGCTGCTGATAATTTTATGATTAACACTTTCGGATTTATTGGATATCTGGAAGGTATGAAAGAAAATGATTATGAACTGGTTATTAAAAAACCGGAAGGTTATTATGGTTCAACACCATTAAAGGCAAAAAGTATTTCGCAAGACATTGATAAATATAGTTTAGATAATTACGATCATCTTGCCGATTCACCATTAATGTATGCTATTGCGGATACTGCAACAGTGATGGTAGGAAATGCACGCGTTTTAATCGGAATTTATTCTCCTAACAAAATAATTACAGCACGCGAAATAATGGATAATGTGAGTGAAATTTTAAAAGCGCAGGGGAAATATTTAGGCGGAAAATTGCCCGTAGATAAATATGCGTTTATTTTATATTTTACCGATACGGCAGGTGTAAGTGGTGGCATGGGTGCTTTGGAACACAAAAACTCCAGTGTGTATTTTTTACCTGAAATGCCAATCGCCGATATTGCTCCTATGTTACGTGATGTATGTGCACATGAATTTTTTCATATTGTAACACCGCTGGCTATTCATAGTTTTGAAATTGCAGACTTCAATTTTATTGAACCAAAAATGAGCAGACATTTGTGGTTGTATGAAGGTCAGACAGAATATGCTGCTCACCATGCACAGGTTAAGGCAGGATTAATTTCTTATGAAGAATTTATTTCCCGCATGCAGGGAAAAATTGAAACTTCAACAAACTATTATAATGATACTTTACCTTTTACTACTATGAGTTTGGGTTGTTTAGATGTTTATAAAGAGCAATATGGCAATGTGTATCAGAAAGGGGCATTAATTAATATGTGTTTAGATATTGAATTGAGAAGATTAAGTAACGGCGCTTATGGCACCCAGGATTTAATGCGTGATTTAGGTAAAGAATACGGCGCAAATAAAGCGTTTGATGATGCAGAATTATTTGATAAAATTGCGGCGCTTACTTATCCGGAAATACGAGCATTTTTTACTAAATATGTAGAAGGTAATACACCGATACCTTATGAAACATATTTTGCAGAAGCAGGAATTACACTTTCGCCTCCTGCAACTATGAAGGTAATTACATTGGGTAATATTGCATTAAATTATGATTTCCGTCCTGAAGAAAATACGATTATAATTAGTGATCTTGAAGGCAGCAATGCTTTTGCAAAAGATATGGGTTATCAGGTTGGTGACAGAATGATAAGTATCAACGGAAAAAATTTAACAAGTGGTGATTCTGACGGTGTAATTGAAAAATGGAAAACAACCGCTAAACCCGGATCAAAAGTAAAAATGGTAGTAGCACGAAAACAGGCGGACGGAACTACGAAGCTGGTAAAATTAAAAGGACATGCTATGCAAATTGAAGTGCCCGCGCCACGTAACTTTTCGATAGATACAAATGCTACACCGCAACAGGTTAAATTGCGTAAAGCCTGGTTAGGATAATAGTTTCATTTCTGGCAGTAATAGATTAAGTTTAGAAGGTTGTCGTATTAAATTAATACATATAACCTTCTATTTTTTATTGTGGTTTATCCATACATAATTCCACTAGTACACCATTGGTAGTTTTTGGATGTAAAAAACAAATTAATTTATTATCTGCTCCCGGTAAAGGTTCTGCATTTAATAATTGAAAACCGGCAGCTTCAAGACGATGCATTTCTGCATAAATATCATCAACAGCATAAGCAATATGATGAACACCTTCTCCACGTTTTTCGATAAATTTTGCAATTGCTGAATTATCATTACTTGATTCCAATAATTCGATTTTGGTTTCTCCCATCATAAAAAATGCTGTTTTAACGCCTTCACGCTCCACAGCTTCAATTTTATAATGTTCCTTGCCGAATAATTTTGCGAATAACGTATTTGATGCCTCCAGATTTTTTACGGCAATACCAATATGTTCTATCTTTTTCATAACGAATGGTGTTTCTGCAAACTTAGTCAGCACGCCCGCACTATTCAAATTATACCGGGAAGATTTTAGTCACCTTTTGGGTTGCTGTAGCACGGTGAGGTAACTGCCCGGCTCAGCATGAACATCCCCCCCCAAAAAAACAAAAACACCCCTAATGCAGGCGGCTAAGGATGTTGGGGCCGATTTTTTCCCAAGTTTAGAACTTTTTTATTAACTTTGTGTTTTAGAATTAGTCTAAATAGTAAAATATGCTCAAACTTCCAATATACCTTGACAACAGCGCTACAACGCCTGCAGACCCTCGTGTGGTTGATACCATGATCCCTTACTTTTATGAGCATTTTGGTAATGCAGCCAGTCGCAGCCACCCTTTTGGCTGGGAGGCTGAAGATGCAGTTGACCAGGCTAGAGAGCGAATTGGTAAGTTAATTGGCGCAACCGACAAAGAAATTATCATTACCTCAGGCGCTACTGAAGCGGATAACCTGGCTATTAAAGGGGTTTATGATATGTATAGCCGCAAGGGCAATCATATTGTAACTGTTACTACAGAGCATAAAGCAGTATTGGATACCTGTAAACACCTTGAAAAACAAGGCGCTCAGATTACCTATCTGCAAACCGATAACGAAGGAAATATTAACTTAAATGAGCTGGAAAGTGTAGTTACCGACAAAACTATTATGGTAGCGGTAATGTATGCTAACAATGAAATTGGCACAATTGCACCGATTCGTCAGATTGCAGATATTGCACATAAAAAAGGTGCATTAATGTTTTCGGATGCAACACAGGCGGCTGGAAAAATAAGTATTGATGTTGACCGTGATGGTATTGATTTAATGGCATTTACGGCACATAAAATGTACGGACCAAAAGGCGTTGGTGCTTTATATGTGCGTAGAAAAAATCCGCGTGTAAAAGTAACCGCACAAATGGACGGCGGCGGACATGAACGTGGAATGCGCAGTGGAACTTTAAATGTTCCCGGTATTGTAGGTTTTGGAAAAGCTGCTGAACTGGCGATGCTTGAAATGGAAGCTGATGCAGCACGTTTAAGTGTTATGCGCGACCGTTTAGAAAGTGAATTATGCAAAATTGAAGAGTCATATGTAAACGGAAATCGCAAAAGCCGTTTGCCACATATTACCAACGTTTCATTTAAATATGTTGAAGGTGAAGGTTTGATGATGGCATTTAATCAAAACATTGCAGTAAGCTCCGGAAGTGCCTGTACCAGTGCATCTCTGGAACCTAGTTATGTATTAAAAGCATTAGGATTAGGCGACGATTTAGCGCATTCAAGTATTCGTTTTTCATTAGGTCGTTTTACTACCGATGAACAAATTCAATACACGATTGACCATGTTACCACTGCAGTAAACAAATTGCGTGATATGAGTCCGTTATGGGAAATGTTTAAACAAGGTATCGATTTGAGCACTATTGAATGGGCGGCTCATTAATTAAACTGAAAAGGAAATAGCTAAATAAATTGAATTAATTTTTATAATCAAATGTTATAATAACAGGCATTTGAAATTTTAAAAGGAAAACAACTAATTATGGCATACTCAAAAAAAGTATTGGAACATTACGAGAATCCACAAAATGTGGGCACGCTCGATAGCAAAAAAAATGAAGTGGGAACAGGTTTAGTTGGTGCTCCTGAATGTGGGGACGTAATGCGCTTACAAATTGAAGTTGACCCTACAACACAAAAAATAGTAGATGCTAAATTCAAAACATTTGGTTGCGGAAGTGCTATTGCATCTTCATCAGTTGCTACCGAATGGTTAAAAGGTAAAACTATTGATGAGGCGTTAACAATAGATAATATGGACATTGTTGAAGAATTGGCTTTACCTCCGGTTAAAATTCACTGTTCTGTATTAGCAGAAGATGCCATTAAAGCAGCCATTCAGGATTATCGCAAAAAAAATGGTATGCCTGAGTTGCAGTTGGAAGAAAAAATTGTGCACTAAAATTCCATAAAGGAACAGTTTATTAACACTATGCTGAACCTTAAAATTTAAGTTTATGATTTTTATATCAGAATACGCAAAAGAGAAAGTAGACGAACTGAAATCGCAAGCCGGATTAGGCACTGATTATTTCATCAGAATCAGCGTGGTAGGCGGTGGTTGCTCAGGTTTGAGCTATAAAATGGACTTTGATAACGAACCAAAACCGGGTGATCAGGAGTTTGAAGATCGCGGCGAAAAATTGGTTACCGACCTCAAAAGTTTCCTCTATTTGTGTGATACAACACTCGATTATTCGGACGGATTAAACGGCAAAGGCTTTCAATTTGTAAATCCTAACGCAAGCAGAACTTGCGGATGTGGAGAAAGTTTTGCAGTTTAGTAACATCTTTTCTTTTCATACTTGAACTTTAAACCTTCCGGGCGCAAGCCATGGGAGGTTTTTTTTGCCCCTTTTTTATGAAAATGATGGTATTTTGTCCCTAAAAAATGCATTGTATCTTGTTGATATTCAACAAATTACAATTTTACTTCACATAAATTACCTGTAGCTACATACAATTTTTCCCCTTTTAGGCTTGGAAGCAGCATTATTCTGTTTTTTTTTAGCCCGCGGGATACAATCACCTTTACATTGCCATTAAAATCGTGATGGCAAATTTTTACTTAACGCTAACAAATTGATTGTATGTTAACAAACAAACTACTTACTGCTGTTCGCAAAACTGTTTTGATGGTTTTACTGACAGCCTCTTTCGCTGCTGCAGGCGATGCACAAAATGTATTATGGAAAAACCGATTCAACGGTGCAGGCGATAATTCTGACCGATATAACCAGGCAGTAGCTGATGGGGCAGGAAATTATTATCTAACAGGTTATACTATTAATCCCGGAACCGGAAAAGATTTTCTGACCGTGAAATTAAATTCATCGGGAGATACAGTATGGACCAGAAAATATAATTACACAGCAGGATTTGATGATGAAGCAAATTTTATTGCAATTGATGGTTTGGGAAATATCACTGTTACCGGATATTCTGATGGTGGTTCAACTTCTACTAAAAATGATATTTTAACAATGCAATATAGTGCAGCAGGTAATTTATTATGGAGCGTACGATATAATTATACTATTTCAAATGAAGATGAATTTCCTGCATCCATGCAAATAGATGCATCAAATAATATTTTTATTACAGGAAGAAGTGATCACGATGCAGGGAATATTGATGATATGGTTACCATAAAATATAATGCTTCAGGTGTTGAACAATGGGTTGCAAGATATGATGGTGGATTAACTGACAGAGCAGCAGGAGTTGCTGTAAATAATACCGGCGGATGCATAGTTACAGGAAGAACAGATAATGGTGTAAGTGAAGATATTATTACAGTAAGTTATAATAGTGTTGGTGCAACTGACTGGAATGTAACATACGGTGCTGCAGGTGACGATAGGGGACAAGCGATTGCCAGAGATGGCAGTGGCAATATATATGTTGGCGGAATTAAAGCCAATGCCAGCAACGACGATTTTGTTACTATTAAATATAATAACACCGGTGTGCAACAATGGGCACAGGTAGTTAATGGTGGAGATAACGACAGATTAACAACATTAAAAATTGATGCCACTGCAAATGTTTATGTAACAGGACAAACTGATATTGATTTAGGTGGAAATACAGATTATAATTTCAGAACAATAAAATATAATACTGCAGGCGTACAACAATGGAGTGTTATTACAGGCAACCCTGTAAATCAGGAAGATATACCTTCTGATATTTATATAGATGCAACAGGCAATGTTTATGTTACCGGAAAAAGTGATGCTGCAGGTGGGGGTACTGTTAATTATGAATTTATGACTGCAAAATATAATGCAACAGGTGTGGTACAATGGTTAAAATATTATGATGGCACTGTTGCAAATTCAGAAGATATACCGCAACCATTTTAACTGATGCTGCAGGTAATGTTTGGATAGCAGGAAGTGTAAATTATACAGCAACACAAAAAGATGCTGTTTTTGTAAAATATACAAGCGCAGGTGTATTTCAAATTGCAAAACAATTTAACGGAAAAGGTGACTTTAATGATAAAGCAAGAGCAATAGCCGTTGATGCAACAAATAATATGTATGTAACGGGTTACACGTTAAGTGCAGGTAAACAACGTGATATTTTAGTGCAAAAAGTAAATTCGGCAGGCACAACAGTATGGACCAAAACTGTGGATGGTACAAATGAAAATGATGAGGGGTTAGCAATAACTACCGACGCGGCAGGCAATGTTTATGTTGCAGGTTATAGCAATGGTTCAGGTACATTTGATGATGGTATGTTGCTAAAATTTAATAGTGCAGGTGCTTTACAATTTAATATCGTATATAATTATGCTGCAAGTCAGTTAGATAAATTTGTTTCAGTAGCAGTTTCTGCAACAGGCGATATTTATGTTACTGGATATAGCGACGCTGATGTAAATCCGATCACAACAAATTATGATATTATTACACTTAAATATAATGCGCTGGGTTTATTACAATGGGTAACACGATATGCAGGTGCAGGTGGCGGTGATGATAAAGCTAATAAAATTGTTTTGGCAGGAAATGCATTATATGTAACAGGTTATGTTTCAAATGGTACTAACAATGATATTGTAACATTAAAATATAATACTGCAGGTACATTAGTTAATCAAAATATTGTAGCCGGTGCAGGTGCAGGCGAAGATGAAGGGGAAGATTTATTTGTTTTAGGTAATGCCGTTTACGTAACCGGAGCAGAATTTGTAACCGGTAATTTAGGCGATTATGTTACCATAAAATACGATACTACATTAACTCAACTCTGGAAAAAAACATATAACGGAACTGCTGATGCTGACGACCGTGGTTATGGTGTTTCTGCAACGGCAACAGATGTTTATGTAACCGGAAGAAGTGCAGGTGTTGGTTCGGCAAATGATTTGGCATTAATTAGATATAATGCTTCGACAGGTGCTCAAAATTGGGCAAAAAGATATACCGGTGCAGGTGCTTTTGATGATGAAGGTTATAGTGTAGTGAATGATGCTTCAGGCAATATTTATACTGCAGGTGTTACAGGAAATGCCACAACGGTTTCAGATTATATCGCATTAAATTATAATACAGCCGGAACAAAATTATTAACCCTGAAATATAATGGAACCGGAAATAGTGAAGATGTAGGTAAACAAGCGATTTTAGATAATAATGGTTATTTGTATATAACAGGTTACAGTGCAGGTACGGGGAATACAAATGCTGATTTTTCAACTGTAAAATATTGTACGCCATTGCCGGATGCTGCTATAACAGCTGCCGGTGCAACGACGATTTGTGTTGGCGACAGTGTAGCATTAAATGCAAATACCGGAGCAGGATTAACTTATCAGTGGAACAAAGGTGCAGCGAATATTGCAGGTGCAACCGGTTCAACTTTTTATGCTAAAACTTCAGGTGCTTACAAAGTAACTGTATTTAATACCAATGGTTGTAATAAAACCTCTAATACAATTAATGTAACAGCAATAATTTGTAAGCAGGATGGTCAACCGGAGGCAGGATTACATGCCGACATTATGCCAAATCCATTTACAAACGCTACTGATTTATTTATCGGTAACCTGAATGAAGATGCGCAATTAATGATTGTAGATGTTACAGGGAAAATTGTTTACACTTCATCCATTGCAGCGGGTACCGAATCGGTTTCAATTGGTGACAATTTGGCGGCAGGTGCGTATTCAGTGGTTATTTCAACTGCAACTTGTGTTAAATCAATTCAACTGATAAAAGTTAATTAATCAAGATAAATAAATGTTTTAGTTGGTTTTAGTTTTTATAATCGCAACACCTGTTTTTATTTATATCAAAGATTGAATTATAACAGGTTTGCGATTATTTGAAAAATAAAGAAATGAGAAAAATATTTGTAATAAGTTGGTTAGTTATTATGAGCGCATTGGGTATGCGTTTGTCGGCCCAAAATTGGGAAATGTGGACGGGTGTTGGCGCGGATTTTTCGTTAGGTGAAAAATTTACACTTGAAACAAAAGAATTAAATTCGTTTCAGCCTGATGATAATATGGCATTTAATTTTGCACAGATAGGATTAGGGCTTAATTACAAAATCAATTCAGATTTTTCAATTGAGGGTGGTGATCAGTTAAATATTATTCCATCAAGCAGCAGGACTCCACGTAATCGTGTATATTTCAGAGGTACCTATACTTGGCGGTTCAGCGATGTGTTAAAATCTACACATGCATTGCAATTTGAATTGCACGGAGCAAATGAAATTAGATATGATGAACGTATTATTCTGATAAACGGAATTAGTACACGTAATCGGTATACGCCTATTAACATTCGACCATCATTATCATACTGGTTGTATTATAATATCGGTGGCGACCCGGTTCAATATTATGATGAAGTTGGAAATAAAACTGTAAAACAAGCAGCAAATGGTTTTCACAGAGGTCGTTTATACTTTAGTTTAAACTCAAAGCTGTCTGACCATTTTAACATGAGTGTTTATGTAATGCATCAAGATGAGTTTAATTTATTCACTTCTGCTGAACACGAAATAAATGTTGTAAGCCCTAACACCGGAAATATTGCCCGCGATTTTAATGAATATAATGTAATTGGTCTTTCACTAAACTTTGATATTGGAAATTAATATGGAATCTTTAAAAGAAATTATCGCCTGATAATATTCAGGTTTCACTTAATCACATACCGAAAGCCGGTATGGTTTAAAGTGCTGAGCTCCTCAGTCAATTGGCTGTTCATGTCGTAAGTATAAGAAGTGGTGTCAATAACCGATACTGCTTCTTTTTTATTATTAGTAGTTAAAAATGTAATCTTTTTATCTAACTCACCTTTGTTATTATAAATAAATTGGATGCTGTCAGTTTGATCGCCGGCGGCTTTTCTATTATTTATTTGCGCACTTAATTTTCCGGATGGATTATAGCGATAACTTGTCACAGAAATTGTATCTGCCGATTCATAATATCCAAACAAATAGGTAATCTCTTTTTTTTCTAATTGTTGCAAACTGTTATACGTGTTTTTAAAAGACTGCATTTCGTAGCGGGTTAATACTAGTTTAGTGCTATCCTCATAAATTTGGGTATAAATTTTTTCTGGATTTCCTTTATTGTCGTAATACTGAACAGTAATTATCGGGTTTATTTTTTCCTGGGGATACACAGTTGTTTCTCGTCGTAAACTACCATCCACGGCATAAGAATAATATTTTACGGTTAACGTGTCAACACCCTTTACATGTACTTCACCACTTAAAATTCCATTGGTATAAGCATAGTCGAAATATTCATTTAATACACCCTTACGATCCAATTCGTCTTTTCGAACCAACAACACACCACTGTAATAATAATTTATAACGCGAATAGTGTCATTTTTTCTGTTACCGAAAAAAATTTCCTGAATTGGTAAATCTGCTGAATCGAATTTGGTTATACTGCGCAATAACGAAGTGTCATCGGCAAGCACAAAGGTGAATTTTTGTTTTACCGGATTTATTGTTTTAGGCTCCGGTGCATTGCAGGCAACGATTCCGGAAATTACTAAAATAAACAACCACTTAGTCATTATAAATATGTGTTTGGATTTCACCTTTGTCATTAGCAGTCGCTCTAAACATACCATCAGTATTCCATTGGAAGGAAACTGCGCCATATTTATCAACGGCAATCATACCACCATCTCCGGTAATTTCTTTGAAGCGAACATGAATCATATCATTGGTTGCTTCATCTAAAGAAAATCCTTTAAATTCTATTAAATCGGAAACTGTTTTAGCAGCGACAGTTTTAATAAAATCTTCTCCTGTTCCTGTGCAACTGATGGCACATGTTTTATTATTAGCATATGTTCCGGCACCAATTACCGGTGAATCGCCAATACGATTATATTTTTTGTTCATTAATCCGCCAGTTGAAGTGCCGGCGGCAAGATTGCCATATTTATCGAGCACCACACATCCAACGGTGCCATATTTTTCTTCAATATTTTTTAACGCAACCGGTTCTTTTTGTAAGGCCATTACTGAATCTACATAATGGATATAAGCGCCTTCAGTACTATCTTTCATGCCTTTCCATCTTTCATATTGATGTTGTGTATAGAAATAAGAAACATCAACCATTTCGAGATTGTATTTTTCGGCAAAACGCTCAGCACCTGCACTGCTGAACATGATATATTTTGAAGAATCCATTACCATTCTGGCAGCTTTGATAGGATTTTTTATGCGTTGCACATTGCTGATTGAACCTGCATCTAAAGTGCGGCCATTCATAATTGCAGCATCCATTTTTATTTTACCGTTGTTGGTAAAAACGGAGCCTCGTCCTGCATTAAATAAAGGTGAATCCTCAAGTATGGCAATAACCGCCTGAACAACATCTACTGCACTATCACCGCGTTGTAACATTTCATAACCCACTTTGGCTGCCTCCGCCAACTTTGCATGAAAAGCTGCTTCCTGCTCCGGAGTGTATGTGCCTTTAGGCATAGCGCCCGCACCACCATGTAATGCTAAAGCAAAAGAAGCTTGTTTTGGAGTTGCAGTTTCATTAACAGTTTGTTCCTTGCAGGATACAAAAAGTAGGAGAGACACCCCAATCAGGATGCCGGCGAATGTTGATTTCATCTGACAAATTTAAAACTTAAAATAATATGTTACACCGGCAATGTAATTTGTATCCGGTTGCCGGGTATTTACATCCCGATTTATACTGTAGGATAACTGTAATCGGTTGTACGTGTTTATTTGATAATTGAGCCCGGCTGTGTATCGCCATTGTTCAGTTTTATTCAACAAATCCAATCGATAAATTTGTTCGTCTGAAACAAACACGGAGTAGTTATAATTAAATTCATATTTTAATTGTATTTTATTTCTGAAGTAATGTTTATCATCTTTATAATTAAGATCTTCGTTGCTGTGGAACCCATATTGTTTTGTGACAAACCTGGTGCGAATATTAATTCCGAAGTCACCAAACGATTTGTTATAACTTAAATCGGAGTAAAGGAGATATCTTTCATCAAACTGATTGTCCAAGCCTTTAATTGTGGCAATCCGATAATTTGCTCCAAAAGTAAATCTGGAATTCAATTTGATATTTGTACCAAAATCAAACAAAGCATAACCTAATTCAGTATAATTTTCATTTAAACCAAGCTGCGAATAATAAACAAACGAAAAAGTGCGATTAATTTTCTTTTCAACCTGGACACCCACGGTGCCCACAGCATCGCTTTGCTGCGCATGTGCCAGCAGGTTCATAATTATAAATACATATGTAAAAAAATATTTTTTCACTTGTTATTATAAGTATAATTATAACTTTTAATGCTAATGAGGGTATTGTTACTGTCGTAAAACGCTCTTTCAGTTAAATTCCCTCTTATATCATATTTGTAAGTATATTTTTTAATTTGCCGGCCTTCAGCATCTACTGCTAGTTCGGAGATTTTTCTGCCAAATGCATCATATTCAAATGTCGTTTTTTCAACTATTGAAGTGCCATTGTAAACAATTACCATTTGTTTTGACTGAAACCTGTCGTAAGTTGTAGTGATTTTAGCAATCAACACATTCGCAGAATCATAAACAATATGCTCAGTTTCATTACCTTTTTTATTATAGGTATAGGTTTCTTTTGTTTTGATGGTATCGGCATCATTAAAGGTAATTTCTAACGTTACGTTGCCCTTTTTATCATATTCAAAATAGTTGCGACGGGTTAAATCCATTTTCCCGTTTTTCAACTCGTAAGTTTCATTTGTTTGTGAAACGGCACCGCGATTAGCTCCTGTTTGCCCCAATAGGGAACCGGTGGTAAGAATTAATAGAAAAGCTAAGGATACAACTCTCATTAGAACAATTATTTATAAACAATAAGATCACCTAAATCAATATCTGCATTTTTGCTGTCGATATTTATTTCCTCAATTATTGCCGTTTCCGGAGGGTCAACTGCAAAATTTACAATAGCGGCTGAATCAATGGAATAAGTATACACCGTATAAGCGCCGGGATATAAATAATTAAATTCAAACTCACCCTTATAATTAGTTTTTATCCTGGTTCCATAATTGGTATCATCTCCAAAAACCAGATATACATAAGTGTCCGGCACATAATAGGAACTTAATAGAACTGTAAATGTAGAATTGTAATGTTTGGCATATACGCTACCTTTTATAGTTGCGTTTCCACCAATGCCCGGTTCCTTTGTGCAACCTGCTATAAGCAAGGTGGCAGTAATCAATAAAACCAGACTAAGCTTGCTCGGCCTGAAGTGAAATATGTTTATCATATGATATATTTATTTTATTATTATCAACAACTATAAATGTATGTTTGCCTTTCATTGATTCAATGTAGCTCACCACTTTGATTCTGGAGGTGTTTTCCAAATCATTAAATGGTTCATCCAACAACATGATTTTTTTATCAGTTAGGAAGGCACGTGCAATAGCCAGTAATTTGCGTTCACCTGCAGATAAATTTCTTCCCCCATCTAATACCTGTTTATTTAATAATACGTCATCATTGGCACCTTCAAACCCTAAAGCGCGTAATAGGGCAGCGGCAGGTTTGCGTTTTTTGTCTTTGCGACTATATGAAATTACTTCAAATACTGTTTTGCCTAATAGTGGTAAATTATCACTCACTACAGCGATATTTTTTCGTAATGTATATTTTGAAATATCTTTAATTGATTTTCCGTCAATTTTAATTTCGCCTGAGTGCAGCGGATATAAACCGGTTAGTAATTTAAATATGGTAGATTTCCCACTTCCCTGTTCACCTTCCAGCAATACAATTTCGCCAGGGTTAATTTCGAAATTTTTATTCTTCAAAACTATTTTATCATTGTAGCGAAAGGTAACGGTATCAAAAATTATTTTTCCTTTTAATTGCTGACTGCCGGATTCTTTAGCCTTGTTCTCTTCAGGTGCATTAAGAAGGCCAATTAATTTGCTCATTGAAACATTGCCACTTATCCAAATCATATTTACTTTTAATAATCGCCTGTAAACAGGAATTATGCTCATAACCAACATAATAAAGGTAATGAGTGAACTTCCATCAACACCTGAACCTGCTTCGTTAAAACTGTTGTAAGCTACCCATAACATAACGAGTAATGCTACATACAATAAATATGGATAAAGCGCCTGCATAAAAGCATAAAAGAAGTAATATTTTTTACCCTCAGTAAATAGAACCTCTGATCGTTTGTTATACTTTTCTGATTCTATCGATTCGCGATTAAATAATTTTACTGTTTGAATAGCTTTGAGTCGCGCAGCAACAAATGCAAGGTTACGTGAACGAATATTTCTTCTGGTTCTTGTTATTGTTCTGATTTTTTTATTCATCAGTTTATTAATAACAAATAATATTGGCAAGGTGCATAATAAAACAATTGTTAACTCCCTGTTTAATAACAATAATAAAGCGCAGGCTGCTACCATAAACACACAATCGTATAAAAATTGTATGATACCTTTTGTGAGATAATCCTGAGTGGCTTTTAAATCACCACTATAGCGCAATAAATAAGCACCGCTGTCGCGCGATTCAAATGTGCTGAGTTCAGTATGCAGTTGTTTATGAAAAAGCTGTTTCCTTAAGTCATTAGAAAAGGCCTCACCCGTAATACCGGAAAAATATTTTTCAAAAAAATTAAAAACAAAGCGAATGCTTAAAAACCCGGCAAAAAAGGCAAAAAATGTTTGAATATTTTCAATATGGCCAAAAACACTTTCAAAAATACGTCCCCTTGCCGAACCGGAGTGCAGTGCAATATTGTAAAACTGCCCGATAAATAAAGGGATTATTACCGAGCACCCTGTACTTAGAACACCAAATACAAAGGCACCGGTAATAATTCCCTTCTTCTTAACCGCAAACGAACGTAATACATCAAGGGTTTTAAGCATGATGTACAAATACTTTTTGTTGGTCAAACAAATGAACAAATTCACCACTGCTCAATTGATCGATATCTAAAGTTGCAATTTCTGTTTTTGCTTTTACTTCATTGATTAATAGCGGACTCATAGTAAATCTGCCACAAATAACTGCCGGTGTTACACCAAATTGCTCTAACAATTGTAATCCGTAAAACACGCCAAGGCTATCACCACATGAAAAAATCATACTGTGAACGGTAGACATAAATGCTGCGTCGCGCAATAAGAAATCTGTTTCGCGTTCTAATAAACCATCAGCAATTTCCATTACGATATAATCTGGATTTTCCGGCTCAAGCATATATAATAATGTTTGATAGAGGTCTAATATTTCTTCCTTAGAACACATGTAAGTAGAAGGGTATCCGCCATCAGTAAAATCAACAACCACATCTGCACCACAATCGAAAACAAAATCTTTATCTTTTGTAAAGCTGGTTCCGGTTAGTTTTATAAAGGCAACTTTTTTACCTGTTGTTTTTAAACCTCTTGCCAAATAGGCAGCAGAAGTAGTTTTACCACTATCCATAGATGAACCTACCGATAAAATTAATTTTGCCTTATTTGGAACATATCCGGCAAAAGGAATTCTGTTAGTATGATAAAATTTGGTATTAATTACATTGCCATCAACACCTGTAGCATAACCAATCAAGCGAACTTTTGTGGGTTCAATATCTTCTAAGGAAGCATTTTTTGATTTCACTAAACCAATTGCTCCGCCTGCGCCTAAAATATCCAGAATTTCTGTTGGTACTTCCGGTGTGTAACCCTCAAACTGAGAAGTAGCATAACGATTCGCAAAAGCAGCCATAATAACATCGCCTTCGAAAATTGCAGTTATTCTTTTTGTTTCCGATTGAATTGATTGATGTTTGCCAACTTCTAAAACTTCAAATAAAGCAACATCTCCGTCTTTTGGTGTATAAGATGCATTTATGTTACTGTTAATGCTGTAATTGGTTACTTCTTTACAGATGATAGTTTTTTTAATTCGATTGTTCATAAGATTTAGTTTTATGTGTTAAATGATTTAATTTAAAATGAAGGTGTTTGTTGATACTATTTTGTTGTTTGAAATTACGTTGAGTAAATAAGTGCCGGCCGGAAGGTTAGCGCAGTTGATATTTAATTTTTCTTCCGCACCACACGAAATTGTTTTAACAATTCTTCCCGAAATGTCCGTTATTGAAAGCTCAACCGATGTTCCATTTGCAATTGATGCGAAGTCGAGCGCTACTGTTATATTAGTTGTTGCCGGGTTTGGATAAATATTTAATTGCACTGTAATGTTGTTATTAAAAATATGCTCCGGTGTGGTGCCATATAAAATAGTTACGATATCGCGTTGAGAAGTGTTACCATAACTTCCGCCTGTTACATAAATTTCATTTTCAAATGCAAGCAGTGTATTCGGCACATCAGAGGCATTGCCGGTGCCATTAAATACTTCTGTTTCATTTAAAATGCCATCTGAAGAATATTTTAATGTAACGTAGTCGTAATTAATTAATCCACCGGTTCCATTATCTGTTTGTCCTGTAACAATAATATTATTATTTGCATCAACAGCTGCTTCACTTGCATCATCATTCAATTCATTTGCAAATGTTTCATCCCATAAAACATTTCCGTTGATATCAAATTTAATTACTGTAATGTCTCCATTTAAGGTTAATGCATCGGTGTCAGAAGCGGTTGTCGCGGCAATAACTAAATTATTTTCTGCATCGATACTAATACTTTTTGTTTCATCATTGCCTGTTGAACCTGAATCATAATGTTTACTGTATTGTAATGCACCACTGGTATTGTATGCTAATAAAGTAACATCTAAATCGTTGTTAGCACTAGTGGTTTGGCCGGCAACATAAATATTTTCTTCAGCATCAATTACCATACTAATTGCCTCGTCATCACCACTACTGCGGTCGAATGTTTTTGCCCATTGTTGAACACCTGCAGTATTGTATTTTATCAACAGCATATCTAAATTGCTGCCATTAAATGTTTTACCGCAAACAAATATATTTCCTGCATCAGAAATGCGAATTAATTTAGAATTGTCCAATCCATTACCTCCGCCATTATATCTTTTTTCCCAGCTTAAAACACCGGATGCAGTATATTTTAATGTAACCACATCATCATTCGAAATAATTGTGGCATCCTGATCGCTTCGGCCGGTTACATATATATTATTTTCGGCATCAATTGCAATTGCTACAGCCTTATCTGTTTCGTTTGCAGCATCATAGTTGTATTGTTGTGCCCATAATGAATCACCTGCTGCACTGTATTTTGCGAGCATCATATCATAACCGGTGCCACTGTTTTTTACAAAACCGGCGGCGTAAATATTTCCACTGTTATCCTGAGCAATTGCCAATGCATCATCTGTGCTTTGTGTATTGCTGCTGCCATTAATTGTTTTAATCCATTGTTGAGTGCCTGATGCACCCAATTTCATCACCATGAAATTTCTATCCTGTTCGTATCCGAAAGTATATCCTGCTAAATAAACATTATTGCTGTTGTCTCTGTAAATGGCATGTACGTTGTCGGCATTATCGCCAATTCCATTGTAAGCATAATCCCAATTATTTGTTCCGGATGTAGTTAATTGTAATGCAACAGCATCTTTGTTTGGTATATTTTCACTGTAGCCACAGGTAATAATTTTTCCTGTTGAATTTATGGTTATTCCTTTTGCAATATCATTGCTTGATGTATTTGCACTAAAAGTGGTACTCCATTGTAATGTGCCTGTACTATTATAACAAAGTGTAGTAATATCATTTTCAATATCAGCAGAAGCATCCTGATCGCTGCTGCCTGCGATATAAATTAAACCTCCGGCATCAACAACCATTCCAGCAGGAATATCATCCCCATCGGCACTGCCGAACGATTGTGAAAATTGTAATACGCCTGATGAATTATATTTTACAGTTAAAATATCGTAATTAATTCCGATTGCAGAAGCGTTTACGTCACTTTGTCCGGTTACATAAATATTGCCACTATTGTCGATGCCAATTTGTGTGGCTCTGTCGTCATCTACATAATCGAAAATGCCTTGCCATATTTCTGTTCCGCTGCCATCATAACAAATTGTTGCATAATCATAATTGTCACCATTACCACTTCTGCCTGTTATATAAACACGACCATTTGTAGTATTACATACAATATCTGTTGCTCTGTCGTGATGTGTTCTGTCGTAATAATTTTTCCATAATTCAACACCTGTGCTGCCATTATACTTTACAGTAAAATAATCATCATCTGCTCCATTATCTGAACGGCCGGTTACAAATAAATTTCCGTCACCATCTAAAGTTATAGCAGAAGGCCTGTCGGTGCTGTTTCCTAAACCATTGGTTCTTTTAACCCATTGTTGAATACCTGCGCTATTATATTTTACTACCAGATAATCATCATTATTATTTAAGGTTACATCTTTATCACTCTGGCCGGCAACATATACATTACCGGCATCGTCAGTAATAATTGCATTGCCCTGGTCAAATTCATTTGTGGTATAATTATATGTTGCTGTCCACAATAAATTTCCATCTGTATTATATTTTAAGGTTACTATATCATAACCTGTTCCGCTACCTTTTTGATATCCGGTTAATAAAATATTTTCACCATTATCAATTGTCATTGCAATTGCTTCATCCGGTCCATTTCCCAATCCATTAAATATGCGTGTCCAAACGGTATCACCACTATTATTTAATTTAACCAGTAAAATATCTTTACTTAAATCCGGGTTAATGGTATATCCTGCCTGAAAACTATTTCCACTTGCATCTGCAGCTACAACATTAAATACATCACTAAAATCACCTTGACCATTATAGGTATTGGTCCATTGTGCAGAAACGAGGTTTGCGATCCCGATTAGGCAAGTTAAAAAAATACTGTTTTTCATTTACGTTGTGGTTAAGAATTGTTTGCAAGGTCAAAAGTATTGTATGTATCTACATACAAAAAGGACAAAAAACCTCAAATTCCCATCTCAAATGCACTGTATTTAGGCTTGTTTGGATAGGAATTGAACCGGACGGACGCAGGTTTAGCCTATTCTAAAGGGTTTCAGGCAGTTACATTAGGGACACAAAAAGGCGAGTTTCATAAAATAGAGGCATTTTCGGCCTGCTAAAACAACAAAAAACATAAAAAAACCGCCAATTCGGTTGAATTGACGGTTAAATAAGTGTAGGTATCTTTTAATTTGGATTTTTATTTCCGGCACCTAATTTAAAGCCGATACTTTCGCGGGCTGTTGTGTTTAATTCACCATCAACCGTAAATCCTTTCACATCATCAATAGTTACCGTTTTAATCATTTCAGGTGTACGTTGTGCCGCGGGAATACCTGCCATGCGCAAATTTTGATGATGCACAATGTCTGCCACAATTTTTCGCATGGTGCGCGCATTACCAAAATATTTGTTCCTGTTTGCAACTAATACACCGATGTATGATTTTAGATGTGTCGCAGCCTCTTCGTTCAAGAATAAAAATTCTTTATTCAACAGGTTGGCGGTAATTTCAAATAATTCTTCAGGTTGGTAATCTTCAAAGTGAATAAATTTATCAAAACGCGATTTTAACCCCGGATTCGACTCAAGGAAACGCGCCATGTTTTCAGTATATCCTGCAACAATTACAATAAACTCACCACGATGATCCTCCATGCGTTTTAATAAGGTTTCAATTGCTTCTCGTCCAAAATCATTTTCTCCGCCCTGACTTAACGCATAAGCTTCATCAATAAATAAACCGCCACCCATTGCAGCTTCTATCATACTATCAGCTTTAATAGCAGTTTGGCCTACATATCCTGCAACCATTCCTTCACGGTCGGTTTCAATTAAATGACCACGTTCTAAAATACCAAGTGCTTTAAATATTTTTACCAAAATGCGCGCAACCGTAGTTTTACCTGTTCCGGGATTACCTGTAAATACAGTATGTAACGAAAACGATTTTTTTACATCGCGGCCAATTTCTTTGTAGTAACGAACCAGTTTCACCGTTTCCTCAATTTCATTTTTCACATTTGCCATGCCGGTTAATTCTTTTAACTGACTCATGGCATCCTGCAATAAAACTTCATCAATAGGCAACTCCGATTTTTTTGCAATGCCCATTCCGAAAATTTCTTCAACATCAATTAAATTAATGGTGCTTAAATCTTCGTTGGTTAAGTTTTCCGGATTTTCTGATTTCATTAAACGCAATGCCATATTTTGTTTTGCTTCTTCAATAATTGAATTTACATAACGAGCATTACCAAATTTATTATCACGATTGCGATAGGCTTCCACCACTTTCATGTAAACCAGATTTTTTGCTTCTTCCGAAATTTTAACACCACGCTTATTACTATCGTAAGCAGCAATATCCATTAGTTCATCCGGATTGTAATCCGGGAAATTAATTACCTGAGCAACACGTGAACTTAAACCCGGATTCGAATTTAAAAAATCGCGCATTTCTTTTGGATAACCGGCAAATATAAATGCAACATCTCCCGGACCATCACTCATCTCTTTTATGATAACTTCAATTACCTCTTTACCAAAATCTTTTCCATCATCGCCACGGTCGCTCAAAGCATAAGCTTCATCTATAAATAAAATACCACCACGTGCTCTGTCGATTGCAGCTTTGGTTTTTGGTGCGGTTTGACCAATATATTCTGCAACTAAATCTACCCGCCCAACTTCTGTTACATCAGGGCGTTTTAATAATCCCAGTGCTTTGTAAATTTTACCCAGCATGCGTGCAACAGTTGTTTTACCTGTTCCCGGATTGCCGGTAAATACCATATTTAAATTAATTCTGTTTTTTTCTTCGAACCCTTTTTCCTGACGAATTTTTAAAAATTTTAAATATGTGGTGAGTTCATTAATTTCTGTTTTAACGGTTTGTAAACCTATTAATTCATCCAATTCTTTTTTTGCACTTTCAAAGGTAGCTTCATCTGTTTGTTCTGCTACTACTGCATGCACCTGATCTCCTTGTCCAATATTGGTAAGCCAAACCGGAGTACCTGTTAATTCAATATCTGCTGTTCCAACTTCAAAAGGTACAATTGCAACAATATTATCCATAAATACCACTTCGCAGGTATATTTATCCGGATACCAAAATCCTGTTCCTTCTGCTCCGTAACCAACATCCATCACAATATTTTTGCGACTGTCGTTTACGTGTTCAAACCAGTAACAAGCGCCTTTTAATTGTCGGGTGTCGTTGTAGAAATATAAATTTAATTCTAAAGGAAAATATTTTTCGTGCGTAATTTTATTATTCATATCCAACTCAATGGAAATATACTGCGCGGTATCTTTATTAAATGCCGTCATATATTTTCGTTGCTCACGTGCAAGTGTGCCTTTCGGACTATTAAATAATTTAATTGTATTAAAATCGAAATAAGGATTGTTACTTGCGGTAACCTGGCCATTAGCGGTGATATAAAAATAATTGGTACCAACTAATACATCATCTAAAAATACTTCCCATTTATACGTACCTTTTTTCCACCATCCCGGATTAGGTGTTCCCCATCCTTCGCGAATCATAATTACATTTTGGTCGGGAGTTACAATAATATCTTTATCGATATTACACATCTCCTTATTATCATAATATTCGCTTGCTTTAATTTTTACTTTTGTTTTCCATTCTTCTTCGTCAAATAAAATATTGAAAAGTTGTAATTCAACATTTACATAACACACTTCTGTTTCATCAAAAACAATACGATAATTTTTTTGGTTGCCGAAAAAATTTTCCAACGAACCATACACTTTCATTTCTTTAAACTTAAAGCGCTTTTTTTCTTCATTCTTTTTTGCCATAACCTTAGTACCCTTGTTTCAGGGCGGATGTAAATTTAGATATTTATTCGAATTGTGCAATTCTTTGCTACTGCTCCAAAAGGCCGGGCGTTTCATTACTTTTGCAGAAATAATTTTATCGTATGCAGCATATTAAACTTTCAGATATTGACACCCTTCCGGCTAAAAGTATAGACAAGGATGATTGTGAAAAAGCAACAAAAAAATACATTAACACGTTGAGTGAATTACAAAACGTACTGTTTGCCCAGCAGAAATTCAGTCTGTTAGTTATTTTACAGGGAATGGATGCCAGTGGGAAAGATGGTGTAATTAAGGAAGTGTTTTCGGGTGTAAATCCAATGGGTTGTCATGTTCAGGGGTTTAAAAAGCCTACGGAAGAAGAAATGAGCCATGATTTTTTATGGCGTATACATCGAAATATGCCTGCAAAAGGTATGATTCAAATTTTCAACCGCTCTCATTATGAGGATGTTGTAATCCAAAAAGTGCATAAATGGGTTGATGATGCCACCATTCAACGCCGTTACGACCATATCAACGCCTTCGAAAAACTTATTCAGGAAAATGGCACTGTTATACTCAAATTTTATCTGCATGTGAGTCCGAAGGAGCAGCTTGAGCGCCTAGAAGAGCGCCTTTCTGACCCCCGAAAAATGTGGAAATACAATGCTAACGACATCGAAGAAAGCAAGCGCTGGCCCGAATACATGGATGCATACGAAACCGCATTTAACAAATGCAGCCCCGAAATTCCATGGAATGTAATTCCTGCCGATAAAAACTGGTACAAAGAATATCTTATCGCAAAAAAAATCGTGGAAGCTTTGCAGGCACTGGATTTGAAATATCCTGAGCTGCCTGGTAAATAAATTAGGTTGTTTGTACAATAGGGCTTGTCAACATCTTCTCCAAAAAGCTGGTTAATCAGTAATTTTTAGCCCGACGGTATTGATTTTCAGAAGGTTGCATCACAAAAAATTTTGTTTAAAAGTTTTGGAGATTTATAAGAGATGCTGTAATCTTGTATGGTATTTTAGGGGTAAAACTCTTTATTTAATTGGGCAAAATCAAAACATACACGTTTAAAGTCCTGGTTTTCTGCTGCATTTTATGTGGATGGATGACCCTGCCTGCGCAGATTTTGAGCGATTTTACTGCAAGTGATGAAACTTGGAAAGTTTATAATGAACCTTCAGGTGGCGCCCCGGGGCTTCCCATAAATTGGTCCGCTACAGGTGGTAATCCCGGTGGTTATGTTTTTGAAACCGATATTTCAGTTGGAGCTTGGGGATGGATGGGGCCAACAGAATTTAAGGGTGACCTTTCGGCATATTACGACTGTTACCTGAGTTTCGATTTATATCAAACTTCGCATTTGGGTATTATGACTAATTATTATGATGTCATGATTTTTAATACTACCGGCGATACAATGGTTTATAATTATACGGACCCGGTTGTAATAAACACTTGGCTTAATTATATAATAACACTTAACGATGCGGCGGGTTGGAAATATGGTTCATCAATAGCGGGAGCCGCTCCGGCTGCTACTGCAGCACAAATGTTGGCTATTTTGAGTGATGTAAGTAAAATCCGCATCAGAGCAGAATACTCCGGATTAACCTACGAAACCAACGGTATCGACAATGTTTTAATATCATGCGCACTACTTTTACCTGTTGAACTCCTCGAATTTAAAGCAGAAGTTGCAGGCGAAAGGGTTGCAAAACTCACCTGGTCAACAGCAAGCGAAAACAACTGCAATGGCTTCCAGGTTGAAAAAAGCGTAAATTTTACAGAATTTGACTCAATCGGGTTTATTCCGGGCAACGGAACAACACCATTTACTCATACCTATGATTTTTATGATAACAATTTCAATACATCAGCATACTATAGAATAAGAGAAGTAAATTTTGAAGGGAGGAAATTCAGTTCAGATATTGTTTACCTTAAAAATGAAAACAGCAACATTGTTACAACCATGGTGTATCCCAACCCTACTTCTGATAATATTGTAATCATAGCCGATGATGTTAATCCTGTATTGCAATACATCATTACAGATTGCGAAGGAAGAACTTTATTGGAAGCCCCTGTTGAGTCATACACCGGATTATTCAAAAAAAGCATCAGCATGGCAAAGTTTCCTTCCGGCATATACACGGTCACTTTTATTAAGGAACAGGGCTCGGATACGCAACTTTTCACCCTTGCTAAATAAATTTAACCTCCAAATTGCCAATTTCAGGGTAAATTACAGGTAATTTAAGAATTTTCTAAACTTTTAAAACCGAGCGAACAATTTCCTCGTAAATTTGTCCAGTTATCAAAACCACTAAGTGAACAACGCTTCGAACATACAGGCAAACGAAGAGGCGCTCATCACGGGATTGCAGACTCAGGATTCGTCCGTGCTCAAAATCGTTTATGAGAAATACGCTTCAGCGCTATTTGGCGTCATTTCGCGTATGGTTAAAGATGACCATCTTGCAGAGGATGTTCTGCAGGAAGCGTTCTTGAAAATCTGGAACAATGCTGCATCATATGAAGCCTCAAAAGGGCGCTTATTTACCTGGATGCTGAATATTTGCCGAAATGCTGCCATCGATAAAATGCGCAGCAAAGGGTTTAAAAATAATAAGCAGACAGCGAGTGATGAAACAGTATTACTGGAAAATCCAACCAAAATTTACGACGATATCAAGCCCGATACTATAGGTATCAAGGATTTGGTGGAGAAGTTAAAACCGGAATGGAAACAGTTGATCGACCTCATTTATTTTAAAGGATACACCCATCAGGAGGTATCTGAAGAGCTGCAAATGCCATTGGGGACGGTCAAAACCAGATTACGAAGCGCAATAATTGAATTACGAAATATCATATAATAAGGAGTAAAATTTTGAATATCAACGATTACATATCATCAGGAATACTTGAACTTTACGTTTCAGGCGACCTATCAGAATCCGAAAGGAAGGAGGTAGAAGCCCAGGCTGCATTGCATCCTGAAATACGTGAAGAACTCAATGCAATTGAAATTGCAATGGAGAAGTATGCCATGATGCACGCGGTTGAACCCTCTAAAAATGTGTTGCACTCAATTTTGGCAGAAGTTGAAAATACCCAGGTAAAAACAGCTTCCCCTAAAGTAGTTCAAATGAAGCCGAGATCAACCGGTAATATCCTGCGCAGTCTGGCTTACGCAGCCTCTATTTTATTGTTTATTTCCGTTGCCGTTAACGTTTATTATTTCAATAAATACAAAACCGTTAGTGGTGAACTTGCCGATATTCGTGAAGATAATACCTTCATGGCAGGTGAATTCGAAACCCTTAAGGCCAATTATCAAAACTTAGAGTCCGATTTAAATATTATCAAAAATCCCGCTTACGTAGCCATTACGATGAAAGGACAGCCTATTAGTCCTTCGGCTGCTTCAATGGTTTATTGGGATAAATCAACCGGACAGGTTTATGTTTATGCCAGCAAACTTCCTACTCCTGAGGCCGGTAAACAATACCAACTCTGGGCTTTAAAAGACGGAAAACCTGTTGATGCGGGTGTGTTTGATATCAATGGCGAATTACAGCAAATGAAACGAATTACAGAGGCTGATGCCTTTGCCGTTACACTTGAACCTGTAGGCGGAAGTGCAACACCTACTTTAGAACTACTCTACGTAGTTGGTGGCGTTTAATCACAATATTTCTCAACGTCCTTTTAATTATTCAACTGCATCACAAATTTTCATAATTTGTAATCAGGAAAGCATGCTTTTTCCGATTTCATTTTCCTACCTTTGCCGTGCATTTTAATAAACGCTTGCAGGGAAAATGGAACAATCAATAGCGAATACACAGTTACTGGATTATGCAGCCATTTTTGTGCAATTTATTGTGGCGGCAGGTTTCGTTGTTACCACAATTTATTTCGCTCAAAAAATCGGCCCGAAACATAAGTCGGTAAAGAAATTTGAAAGTTTTGAATGTGGTTTGGATTCCATCGGAAATGCACGTTTGCCTTTTTCAGTGAAATACTTTCTGGTGGCAATTTTATTTGTGTTGTTTGATGTGGAAGTAATTTTCTTTTATCCCTGGGCCGTTAATTTTCGGGAACTAGGTGAAGCAGGATTTGTTAAAATGTTAGCGTTCATAGCGCCTCTGCTCCTCGGCTACTTTTATATTATTAAAAAGGGTGCCCTGAAGTGGGAATAACTTACTGATTTTGAAGCAATTCAAATCAGCCAATCTCGATAAATTAACCGGTTCGCCAAAAACGAATCTTAAAATATTGCCGAAGTGGTAAAAGTTACAGAAGCACCGGAAATGTATACAGGCGAAGGCTACGGTCTTACCCGCCTCGAAAAAATTGTAGGCCTGGCCCGAGCTAACTCGATTTGGCCCCTCCCTTTTGCAACCTCTTGTTGTGGAATCGAATTTATGGCAACCATGGGCGCTACTTACGACCTCGGCCGTTTTGGTGCCGAACGTTTAAGTTTTTCTCCCCGTCAGGCCGATTTATTAATGGTAATGGGTACCATCTCGAAAAAAATGGGACCGGTACTCAAACAGGTGTATATTCAAATGGCTGAACCTAAATGGGTTATTGCTGTTGGAGCCTGCGCATCAAGCGGTGGAATTTTTGATACTTATTCAGTTTTACAAGGTATCGATAAAGTAATTCCTGTTGATGTTTACGTGCCGGGTTGTCCGCCTCCGCCTGAGGCAATCCTCGATGGAATTATTAAAATTCAGGAACTCATTAAAACGGAAAGTTTTAGAAGAAGAGAATCTGATGAATATCAAAAATTATTAACCAGCTACGGAATAGAATGAGCGATAAAGTAGAAAACGGGTTAATCGAAAGCCTCCTCAAAGAGCAATTCGGCGATGCAATCCGCAGCGTGGAAGAATCATACGGTATGCTTGATATCGTAGTGAAACGCGAAAAAATTATCGAAATCATTCAATGGCTGCGCGACAGCAATTTATTAAGCTTCAACTTTTTAACCAGCTTGTGCGGCATGCATTTTCCTGATAATAAAGGTGAAGAATTAGGCGTGGTTTATCACATGCACAGTTTCGCAAATAATAAACGTATCCGCTTACACATTTTATTTTCTATCAGCGACCCGAAAGTACCAACCGTAACAGGTTTATACAGAACAGCAAACTGGATGGAACGTGAAACTTTCGATTTTTTCGGAATTAATTTCACCGGTCACCCCGATTTGCGCAGAATATTAAATATGGAAGATATGCAATATCATCCATTGCTAAAACAATATCCGTTAGAAGACGGAACAAGAACAGATAAAGACGATAAATATTTCGGAAGATAATATCCGTAAAAATAAAAATGGTGAAGTTTAATTACTTCTAAGGAATAAAAAAACAATGAGCAATTTACCATTAAGCAGCGATAAAAAAGACCGCCAGTTTTTAAACGGAGTGGAACAAACCGATGAGGAATTAAAACAATATAATTACCTCAACCTCGGTCCAACCCACCCTGCTACACACGGTATTTTCCAAAACATCTTAAAGATGGACGGAGAAATTATTGTTGATGCTCAACCTACTATCGGATATATTCATCGCGCATTTGAAAAATTGGCTGAACATCGCCCGTTTTATCAGGTAACACCAATTACCGACAGGATGAATTATTGCTCCTCGCCAATAAATAATTTCGGCTGGCATATGACAGTCGAAAAATTATTAAATGTGCAAATCCCTAAAAAAGTGGATTATATGCGCGTGATAATTATGGAGCTTGCACGTATTGCCGATCATATTGTTTGTAATTCAGTTATTGCCGTTGATACAGGTGCACTTACCGGATTTTTATACGTGTTTCAGTGGAGAGAAAAAATTTATGAAATATACGAACAAATCTGCGGCGCACGATTAACAACAAACATTGGTCGCATTGGTGGATTTGAACGCGATTTTACACCTGATGTATATCGTCGCATTGATGAATTCCTTAAAGATTTTCCAAAGGCATTAAAAGAATTTGAAAATATGGTAATGCGTAATCGCATTTTCATGGATAGAACAATTAAAACAGGTCCAATTTCCGGTGAACGCGCTTTGGAATACGGATTTACAGGACCAAATTTACGTGCTGCAGGTGTTGATTATGATGTTCGTGTAATGACGCCTTACAGCAGTTATGAAGATTTCGATTTTATTATTCCAATAGGAACTGCAGGTGATACTTACGACAGATTTTGTGTTCGTGAAGAAGAAATGTGGCAGAGCTTAAGCATTATTCGCCAGGCATTGGATAAAATGCCAAAAACAAATGAATTTTTTGCTGATGTTCCTGAATTTTATTTGCCTCCGAAAGATGCAGTTTATAATACGATGGAAGGATTAATCTGGCATTTTAAAATTGTTATGGGTGAGGTAGATGTTCCTAAAGGTCAGGTGTATCATTGTGTTGAAGGAGGAAATGGTGAGTTAGGATTTTATTTGGTGAGTGATGGTGGACGACAACCATTCCGTTTACATTTCCGCCGACCATGTTTTATTTATTATCAGGCATATCCTGAAATGATTAAAGGTGCGTTGTTGAGTGATGCAATTATTACGATGAGTAGCATGAATGTAATTGCAGGAGAATTAGATGCGTAATTTATTTATCTCCGTTGTGGAGTAATTTTTATAGAAGTAATGACAGAAGTACAAAAAATAGAATTTTCACCGGAAGCGATGCTTGAAGTAAGCCGCATTGTGAGTCATTATCCGCAAGATAAAATGAAATCTGCGTTATTGCCGGTGTTACATATTGCACAAAATGAATTTGGTGGATGGCTAAGCGCAGATGTAATGGATTATGTTGCACGCTTGTTACACATTCAACCAATTGAAGTTTATGAGGTGGCTACTTTTTATTCCATGTACAATACCAAACCTGTCGGCAAAATTTTAATTGAAGTTTGTCAAACAGGACCTTGTTGTTTAAATGGTGCAGAAAAAATAGTGCAATACATTGAAAAAAAATTAAATATAAAAGTTGGAGAAACAACAAGAGACAATATGTTCACTTTAAAAACAGTGGAATGTTTAGGTGCTTGTGGTTATGCTCCAATGTTTCAGATTGGTGAAACTTTTTACGAACATTTAACCGAAGAAAAAGTAGATCAGATATTAGAAAATTTGAAACAGGAAAAATTAAAAGCAATTAATAATTAATGCTATAAAGCATAGCAAACGAATATATGGGTCGCAAATTATTATTAGAACATCTCAATAAAGCAAACATCAATACGATGGAGGGATATCTGCAAAATGGCGGCTATCGTTCGGTTGAGAAAGCTTTAAAAAAAATGACACCTGATGAAGTTACTGAAGAAGTAAAAAAATCAGGATTACGCGGTCGCGGCGGCGCGGGGTTTGCTACCGGAATGAAGTGGAGTTTCCTGGATAAAAATTCCGGTAAACCAAGATATTTATTATGCAATGCAGATGAAAGTGAGCCCGGAACTTTTAAAGACAGATTATTAATGGAAAAAATCCCGCATTTATTAATTGAAGGGATGATTGTTTCCAGTTATGCTTTGGGTTGCCGCACAGCGTATATTTATATACGTGGTGAATATATGTTCATTTTGCGCATCCTCGAAAAAGCAATTGCTGAAGCATACGCAAAAGGTTATTTGGGAGAAAACATTTTAGGCAGCGGTTACGCACTCGATTTACATGTGCATCCCGGTGCAGGCGCATATATCTGTGGGGAAGAAACGGCATTAATTGAATCGCTGGAAGGCAAACGTGGTAATCCGCGTATTAAACCACCTTTTCCGGCAATTGCAGGTTTGTGGGGATGTCCTACTATTGTAAATAATGTTGAATCAATAGCTGCAGTAGTTCCGATTATTAATGATGGTGGTGATGAATATGCTAAAATCGGAATCGGAAAATCAACAGGAACAAAATTAATTTCTGCATCAGGAAATATTAATAAACCGGGTGTGTTTGAAATTGAAATGGGAATTTCGGTTGAAGAATTTATTTATTCAGATGAATATTGTGGTGGGATAAAAAATAATCTCGAATTAAAAGCCTGTGTTCCCGGTGGAAGTTCAGTGCCGATTTTACCAAAACATTTATTATTAAAAATGAGTGATGGTAATCCGCGCTTAATGACTTACGAAAGTTTAAGTGAAGGTGGATTTGCTACAGGAAGTATGTTAGGCTCAGGCGGATTTATTGTTTATGATGAAAAAGCATGTATCGTTCGAAACACCTGGAACTTTGCTCGTTTTTATCACCATGAAAGTTGCGGACAATGTTCACCTTGCCGCGAAGGAACCGGCTGGATGGAACGTGTGTTACATAATATAGAATACGGTCATGGTAAAATGGAAGACATTGATTTATTATGGGATATTCAACGCAAAATTGAAGGAAATACCATTTGTCCTTTAGGTGATGCAGCAGCATGGCCGGTAGCAGCAGCAATTCGCCATTTCCGTCATGAATTTGAATATCATGTGAAATATCCGAATCGTGTATTTGATGAAGATCATGTATACCAGCCGGAAATGAAAATGCAAAGTGTATAAAACAATTTAATTGTTATAAGTTAATAAAATGCCAAAAGTAACAATCGACGATATCAGCATTGAAGTTCCTGCAGGAACAACCATTTTGGAAGCTGCAAGAAT
This sequence comes from Bacteroidota bacterium, assembly GCA_016706255.1. Lineage (NCBI taxonomy): Bacteria > Pseudomonadati > Bacteroidota > Bacteroidota bacterium. Next base: position 490,885 of record JADJJZ010000006.1, read on the forward strand.
GATTGGTGAAAATGTGCCACCTGCAATGTGTTATTATTCAAAACTAAAAGGCAGCGGTGGAAAATGTCGTGTGTGTTTGGTGAAAGTAACCAAAGGCAGCGAAAAAGATCCCCGCCCAATGCCGAAACTGGTTGCAAGTTGCCGCACAGCAGTAATGGATGGCATGGAAGTTAAAAATGTAACTTCTCCGGAAGTAATTGAAGCAAGAAAAGGTGTTGTTGAATTTTTACTGGTTAATCATCCGCTCGATTGCCCCGTTTGCGATCAGGCCGGTGAATGTCATTTACAAGATTTAAGTTACGAACACGGCGCAGCAAAAAGTCGCTACGAATTTAAACGCAGAACTTTTCCAACAATAGATATCGGCGATAAAATTAAATTGCACATGAATCGTTGCATTTTATGTTATCGCTGCACACAAGTTGCCGATCAGTTAACCGATGAACGTGTTCATGGTATTATTGGCAGGGGAGAAGTTTCAGAAATTTCAACATATATCGAAAAAGCAATCGACAACGATTTTTCCGGCAACATGATTGATGTTTGTCCGGTTGGTGCATTAACAGATAAAACATTCCGATTTAAATCGCGCGTTTGGTTTACAAAACCTGTGTATGCACATAGAAATTGTACAAAATGTACAGGTAGTGTTACCTTATGGTATCAAGGCGAAGAAGTTTTACGTGTAACCAGCAGAAAAGATCAATGGGGCGAAAGTGAAGCGTTTATTTGTAATGAATGCCGCTTCGATAAAAAACATACGGCAGACTGGAAAATTGAAGGCCCGGCGCATATCGATCGTCACTCAGTGATTTCACAAAATCATTACGAGCTGCCGTTTGAATTACCGGTTACGCAGAAGAAATTGAATGGGTAAGAGGAGATAGAATTTGAACAGCCGATTGAGCAAGATTGAACAAAATTGAACAAAATTGAACAAGATTGATCAAAATTGAAATAAGATTGAAACAGAATTGAACAAGATTGAACAAAATTGATCAAAATTGAAACAAGATTGAAACAATCCCGATAGTTGTCGGGAGAACAAAATTGAACAATCGAATTAGGATAAACTGAATTGAAAAAAATAATAAATAAATTTTATAAATAAAAAGAACAAACCGAAGCAAAATTTACAAGTATAAACCAAACCAAAATCTTGTTCAATTCTGTTTCAATTTTGTTCAATTAAAAAATTAACACCCCGCATCATTCCAATGATCGACCCGATATTAATATTTAAAATAATTCTCGTTGTAGTGCTTTTTGCATTATCACTTGCAATTGCGGCATATAGTACTTATGCTGAACGTAAAGTAGCAGCATTTATGCAAGACCGCCTAGGACCAAACCGCGCAGGACCATTTGGGTTGTTACAACCTTTAGCCGATGGTGTTAAAATGTTTATGAAAGAGGATTTTATTCCAGCGGCGTCTAATAGATTTTTATTTATTGCTGGTCCCGCTATTACCATGATTACGGCATTAATGACAAGCGCGGTAATTCCATGGGGGCCAAATGTTACCATTAATGGAACTAGTGTACCATTGCAGGTAGCTGATATTAATATTGGTGTTTTATATGTTTTAGGAGTTGTGAGTTTGGGAGTTTACGGTATCATGATTGGTGGATGGGCATCAAACAATAAATATTCATTACTCGGTGCCGTTCGTGCATCCAGTCAAATGATTAGTTATGAACTTGCCATGGGCATGAGCATAATTGCTGTGGTAATGTCAACCGGCTCATTAAGTTTAGGCAATATTGTAAATGCACAAAGCGATTGGGCAGGCATGAACTGGAATGTTTTTGTGCAACCGCTCGGATGTTTAATATTTATTATTTGTGCGTTTGCAGAATGTAATAGAACACCATTCGATTTACCGGAATCAGAAACAGAACTTGTGGGCGGATTTCATACCGAATATAGCTCCATGAAACTCGGATTTTATTTATTTGCAGAATATGTAAATATGTTTATTTCCAGTGCAATGATTACGTGTTTATATTTTGGTGGATACAATTTTCCGGGTATGGAAGCAGTGCAGGGTTCGGTAGGTGATATATGGTTTGTGCTGATTTGTGTAGCCGTGATGTTTGCAAAAGTATTGTTCTTCGTTTTCTTCTTTATGTGGATTCGCTGGACAATACCAAGATTCCGTTTTGATCAGTTGCTGAATTTAGGATGGAAGGTGTTATTGCCGTTGTCGATATTGAATGTGTTAATTACGGGAGCGGTGATAATATTTTTTAATTGAAGCAAGATTGAAACAAGATTGAAGCAAGATTGAAGCAGAATTGAATTGAACAAAATTGAACAAAATTGAAACAAGATTGAACAACATTGAGCAGATTTATACAATCCCGATAACCATCTCGATAGTTATCGAGAATAAAAATTTAAAAATTTTGCCTCAATTTTGATCAATAAACAAATAAATAAATAATTTATCCTTTAACCCTTAGAAATAACATTTGTGAATCCTGAATTATTAAAAGCCAGGACGAAGAATTTTGCAATTGAGTGTTTAAAAGTTTGCAAACAAATTCCTCCGGGAGTAGAAAACAACGTTCTTAAAATACAATTATCAAAATCCGGCACTTCAGTGGGAGCGAACTATCGGGCAGCTTGTAGGGCAAGATCTCAAAATGAGTTTATTGCTAAGTTATCAATAGTAAATGAAGAAGCAGACGAAAGCTGCTATTGGTTAGAAGTGATTACGGAAGGCGAAGTATTAACTGATACGGTAACCTTTAACCTGCTTAAAGAAGCAAACGAATTAAATGCTATTTTCACAGCATCCGCAAAAACAGCAAAAATGAATCGTTGGCGCAAGCAACAAGGTGATGATGAGGTTAATAATTAAAAAAAATAAAAACCAGATTAAACTTTCGAATTTACGGAAGTGGAAGCTTGTTTGAACAAATGTGCAAATGATAGTTTAAACCTAAATTTTGCCTCAATTTTGTTCAATTCTGCTTCAATCAAAAAATAATTAAACAATGCAAAGTCTAACAAATAGAAGCAAAATCGTAACCAACAAGAAGATGACACTGTCGGAGCGTCTCTATCTGCCAGCTATACTTGGAGGCTTACGCATTACCATGTCGCACTTTTTTACAAAAAAGGTGACTGTAAATTATCCTGAAGAAACGCGTGAACATAGTAAGGTGTTTCGCGGTGTGCATGTATTGAAACGTGATGAAGAAGGTCGTGAAAATTGCACTGCTTGCGGATTATGTGCTGTTGCCTGCCCTGCAGAAGCAATTACCATTGTTGCAGATGAGCGTCAGAAAGGGGAAGAACATTTATACCGCGAAGAAAAATATGCGGCTGAATATAATATTAATATGTTGCGTTGCATTTTTTGCGGATTATGTGAGGAAGCTTGTCCGAAAGATGCTATTTATTTAACCGACAGAATTGCACCGAGCAATTATCAGCGCGATCAATTCATTTTTACAAAAGATATGTTGGTTGAACCGGTAGCGAAAGACAAAAGAATTGATATCAGCGAAAGAAGAAAAGGAATTCGCGAAGGCGCCATGTAACATTAAATCATAAAACCCAATAATACAGAACCCTAAACAATGAGTGAAATATTTTTTTATGCACTTTCCGCAGTTGCGATAGCATGTAGCCTGCTCATGTTATTTCAACGAAATGCCATGTATAGTGTATTATATCTATTGGTTTGTTTTTTTGCAGTAGCCGGTTTATATATTATGCTTGATGCACAGTTTTTAGCTATCGTTCATATTATAGTATATGCGGGAGCTATTATGGTACTGTTTTTATATGTGCTGATGTTCCTTAATCTGAATGCACCATCCGTTTTTACAAAAAGTAATATGCTGCGTATGGCTGCTATATTAACAGGTGGCTCTGTGTTTTTATTATTGTTTGCATCTTTTTATAAAACTGAATTGGTGCAGTTACCGATGGTTGAAGGAAATACAACCGGTAGTGTGCAAACATTAGGACAAGTATTGTTTAACGAATTTCTCATTCCGTTCGAATTAAGCAGTGTGCTTTTTTTATCTGCTATGGTCGGCGTGATTATTATGAACAAAAAAGATAAAGCAAATGGATAATGCAGTTGCGCTTAGTGAACAAATGCGGGTAATACCACTCGAAAATTATATTATGCTTTCGCTGATATTATTCAGCATTGGCGTAATGGGTATTTTAATGCGCAGAAACCTGATCGTTGTTTTTTTAAGTATCGAATTAATGTTGAATGCCATCAATTTAATGGCTGCAGCATTTTCATCTTACCATAACGACCCGCAGGGACAAGCATTTGTATTTTTTATTATGGTGGTGGCAGCAGCAGAAGTTGCTGTTGGTTTAGCCATGCTCGTAATGATTTACAGAAATACAAAATCAATCGACATTAATTCATTAGATAAACTAAAATGGTAATCCGTTTACGGAATAAAAAATAAAAATAATTACCGGTTTAAGCACTGAAAAGCGATTACACCGAATTAAAAATTAAATAAAGTGAGTCAAAATACCCTAAATATTATCACCACCCTCATTCCGGCGCTGCCACTGCTTGGATTTTTTATTCATGTTTTCATGAAAAGTAAAATTTCCGAAAAAATGGCAGGTATACACGCGTCATTATGGGTGGGCATCGCATTTGTATTATCGCTGGTTTTATTTAATCAGCTTAATTCAACTGATGTTATAGAAGTTACTTTAACAAATTGGTTTCAGGTTGGGGGTTTAACAATTCCATTTGCCTTTCAAATCGACCACCTTAGTATTATTATGATGATGGTAATAACCGGCATCGGTTGTTTGATTCATATTTATTCTATTGGCTATATGCATGGCGATGAAGGATTTAACCGCTTCTTCTCCTATTTAAATTTATTTATTTTCTTCATGCTCCTCCTCGTAATGGCGAACAATTACATTTTAATGTTTGTCGGCTGGGAAGGCGTGGGGTTATGCTCTTATCTCTTAATCGGCTTCTGGTTCAAAAATCAGGAGTATAATAAAGCTGCTAACAAAGCATTTATCATGAACCGCATCGGCGATTTAGCCATGTTGTTCGGATTATTTTTATTATTCCAATATGCAGGCTCATTAACCTTTACCGGTGTGAACGATAGTTTAACACGCCTGGTGCCGGATGAATCAATGTTAACTGTTATAACGCTTTTATTATTTATTGGAGCTTGCGGTAAAAGCGCGCAAATTCCTTTATATACCTGGTTACCCGATGCCATGGCCGGCCCGACTCCTGTTTCTGCATTAATCCATGCAGCAACCATGGTTACAGCCGGTATTTATATGATTGTGCGCAGTAATTTATTATTTTCCATGGCGCCCGATACATTAAATGTTATCATGATTGTTGGTATTGCTACCGCAATTTTCGCCGGTTCAATTGCATTAAAACAAAATGATATTAAAAAAGTACTGGCCTACTCAACGGTAAGTCAGCTCGGTTTAATGTTTTTTGCAATTGGTGTCGGCGCATATGAAGCTGCCATGTTCCACTTAATTACACATGCATTTTTTAAAGCATTATTATTCCTTAGCGCAGGCAGTGTTATTCACGGTTTAGGTGGCGAACAGGATATTCGTAAAATGGGTGGATTAGATAAACGTATGAAAATTACCCACTGGGTTTTCGGATTTGGTGTATTAGCAATTATGGCAGTGCCTCCGTTCTCAGGGTTCTTTTCTAAGGATAGTATTTTAGTTGCTGCATATCATATTTCACCTGCACTTTGGGTAATTGGATTATTTGCCGGATTACTTACTGCATATTATATGATGCGTCTTTACGCAGTTGTTTTCAGAGGAGATGAAAGAATGTCGGAACACGTTAGCAGCCATATTCATGAATCACCACGTGTAATTACAACACCATTAATTATTTTATCGGTGCTTGCAGTATTTGGCGGATTATTAAACGTGCCACATCTATTTGGTGGTAATAAAATGATGATGCATTATTTAAGTCCGGTTGTGCCAATGGATGAAAAACATATGACCATGAATACGGAAATAATTTTAATGGTTATTGCATCATTGGCTATTTTCCTGACCATTTATTTTGCACATTTAAAATATAAAATCAAAAAAACAGTGCCGGAACCCGATGCACAAATTGTTGGATTTGGCAAGGTATTAAATCACAAATATTATATCGATGAACTATATAATACAATTGTTGTAAAACCATTACATACATTCGGTAATTTCTTATATAAAATTATCGACCTGCAGGTAATCGACGGGTTTGTAAATGGTACAGCACGATTAACAGCGTATTGTTCAACACAATTAAAAAATTTACAGACAGGTGCTGTGAGTTTTTATTTATTTGCCATGGCCATTGGTATGGTTGGAATTTTATTATTAATTATTTTGATGTAATTCATGTTCACATTACTACTCATATTATTACCCATCGTTGCAGGTTTAGGTTTGCTGCTTTTACCACAGCAAATGGCTAAACAAATTGCATTGGTAACCACATTGGCTACCTTAGCATTAACGGTAGCAACCTATTTTCAATTTGACCCGCATGCAGGTGCGCAATTTGTTACAAATGTTCCTTGGATCGACATGCTCGGTGTTCGGTTCCATATTGGTATTGATGGAATTAGTATGGTGATGCTCATTTTGAGCAATATCCTGGCACCATTAATTATACTTTCTTCATTTAAAGATGATTATTCTAAACCCGGACTGTTTTTTGGTTTAATGCTCATCATGCAGGGTGCAATGAACGGTGTATTTGTTTCATTGGATATGTTCCTCTATTATATTTTCTGGGAACTGGCATTAATTCCTGCTTATTTTTTAGTGTTATGGTGGGGCAGGGGCGAAACAACAAAAATTACATTCAAATTCTTTATTTATACCTTATTCGGAAGTTTGTTTATGCTGGTGGCTATCATTTGGTTGAGCGGACAAGGCGCAACAAATTCTACCGACATCAGTAATGTTTACGCGTTACAAATTCCGGCTTCAACACAATTGTATATTTTCCTGGCATTTATGCTGGCATACGCAATTAAAATTCCGGTATTTCCATTTCATACCTGGCAACCGGATACTTACACCTTTTCACCATCACCCGCAACCATGTTGTTATCGGGTGTGATGTTAAAAATGGGATTGTATTCTATTATCCGTTGGATTCTACCTGTAGTGCCTGAAGCAGTTAATGAATACGGCCGAATTATTATGATACTCGCAGCAGTTGGCGTTTTTTATGCTTCCGCTATTGCCTGGTTACAAAAAGATTTAAAAAGATTATTCGCATATAGTTCTATTGCTCACGTTGGATTAATTACTGCCGGAATTTTAACTGCAACAGAAATTGGTTTGCAAGGCAGTATGTTACAAATGATGGCACACGGTATCAACGTTGTCGGATTATTTTATGTTTGCCAGATTCTATATAGGAAATTCGGTAATCACGATGTAAATGCAATGGGTGGCCTGCGTTTAAATGCACCGTTGTTTGCAGGATTATATCTGGTAATTATGCTCGCATCTGTTGCCTTGCCATTAACCAATGCTTTTCCCGGCGAATTTATGTTGCTGAATGCAGTGTATGGTGTAAGTCCGTGGATTTGTTTGTTTGCAGGAAGTGGCGTCATTTTAGGTGCAGTGTATATGTTCACCAGCTATCAGAAAGTAATGCTCGGTGAATTAAACGGAAAAACAAATACTTTTACTGAAATTGATAATATGGATAAATGGGTGTTGATTCCAATTGTAATTTTAATTTTTGCATTGGGAATTTATCCTTCATTTATTACCAACTTATCAGAACAATCAGTTCAAGATATAATTAATATTTATAAGACCAAAATTGGTGTTTCAATTTAAGTATAAATGACTTCAGTAATCGTTTTAGCAGCAGCAGGTATTGCGTCCATGTTTGTGGGTGTGTTTAATATTAAACGCCTTGCTTTACCGTTGGTTTTACTGGCATGTTTAGCCGCGCTCGGAATTATTATCATGCATTATAATGGTGGTTATGAAAACCTCATGCATAACATGCTGGCATTTGATGCTTATTCTTATGGCTTTAGTGTTATCATGATTCTGCTTACCATGGGCATTTTGGTAATCAGCAATTTTTATTACCGCAATAATATTGAACACTTAAGCGATATCTATGCCTTGTTTATATTCTCATTAATTGGTGGTATTTTATTGTGTTCTTATAATAGTTTGGTGATGTTGTTTTTGGGCATCGAAATTTTAAGTATTCCATTATATATTCTTGCAGCAAGTAATCGTCGTAATTTATTCAGCAATGAAGCCGGTTTGAAATATTTTTTAATGGGTTCGTTCGCAAGTTGTTTTTTATTACTGGGAATTACCTTTATTTATGGAACGGCTCAAACATTTGATCTGCAACAAATTGCTGCTTATGTAAATGCCAACCCCGGAAATTTATCACCATTATTTGTAACAGGATGTGTGCTCATTTTAGGTGCATTTATATTTAAAATTTCTGCAGTGCCTTTTCATTTTTGGGCGCCCGATGTTTACCAGGGTTCACCAACGGTGGTAACAGCATTTATGGCTACTGTTGTAAAAACTGCAGCTTTTGGCGGATTAATTCGTTTTATAAACGGAACCATTTTTCCCGAAACAGCAATATGGACCGACATCTTAACCGTTGTTGCAATACTTACGCTGATAGGCGGAAATATTTTAGCTTTATATCAAACTAATTTAAAACGATTATTGGCTTATTCAGGTATTGCCAATGCAGGTTATATATTAGTTGCAGTAGCTACATTAAATGAAAATGCCTACACCTATATTTTATATTACCTCGCTGCTTACGGCGTGGGAAGTATGCTGGCGTTTACCGTTTATTTTATCGTTAAAGATCAAACCGGTGTGGATACTATTGCAGGCTTGCGTGGATTATTTGCAAAAAATAAATTCCTCGCTACCGTTTTGGCAATTGCCATGTTATCATTAGCAGGTATTCCACCACTGGCCGGATTTTTTGGTAAGTATGCCATCTTTGTAAATGCAATAGGTGCCAATGAAATTAAATTGGTTATTGTTGCCATTCTCACTTCATTAATAGGCGTTTATTATTATTTACGAGTAATGAGCACTGCCCTGTCTGCCGGCGATGAAATTCCGGAGCTCGACATTCATCTCAGCTATAAAATTGTACTAACCATTGGCGTTATTATTTTGCTGGCACTCGGTATAATGCCCGATTTGGTCTCGTCCATAATGGCTGCTATTCTGCAATTTTCCCCATGCACCAATTTATCAATATTTTACCCTGCAGCAACTAATGTTATTTAAATTCCATTAAAATAATGGTCACTAAGGGGGGCTAATCTTTCATAACAAACTTAATTTAATAATACTATATTTATAACCTCAAAAACAAATTTTATGAAAAAACTAATTCCATCTACCCTCGTTGTAATGCTCATCACAAGTATGGCATTAGCGTGCCAATCGTTTAGCGCGAGCAAATTAAACCCTGATTCAAAAGACTTCCCGATACAAGCATTTAATGCCGTTTCCGTGGGTGGTGCTTTTGAGGTGCAGTTTACACAAGGTGCTAATACTACTGCCCGTGCCGAAGGTAGTGCCGACGATCTCGCAAATGTGGTAATGGAAGTAAAAGATAATGAACTCACTATCTCCACAAAAAAGAATAGCAATATTAAACACGTAACTATTTATTTATCTACACCCGAATTAAATAAAATAGGTATTGCCGGAAGTGGAACTTTTAAAACATTGAATACTTTAACTACAAATAAAACTTTGCATGTTGAAATTGCAGGCTCAGGTACTATTACTGCTACAATTGATGCGCAAGATGTAGAAGCTGAAATTGCAGGCAGTGGTGATATCAATTTATTCGGAAAATCAACTAATTCAGATATCGAAATTGCAGGTAGCGGTAATTATAAAGCACAAGACTTAACTACAGGAAATGCTGATGTAGAAATTGCAGGTAGTGGAAGCGTTTACCTACAGGCATCAGGAAAATTAGATGCAGAAATTGCAGGCTCAGGTTCAGTTTATTATAAAGGTCAGCCGAGCGCAATTGACAAATCTGTTGCAGGTTCAGGAAGAATTAAACAAATGGATTAAATAAAGTTATAGTTATTAAAATATTTCAACCCGGTAAATATTATTAATTCCCTTATTTACTACCGAAAAAAATGTAGTTGAAATAATTAAATTCATATACCGATGCAAAAACCTTGCTTAAGTATATAATCCAAAATAAAAAATCGAATACTGCATGTAAGTATTCGATTTTTTAATTAAATAATTTGTCTGCAGTTGCTCTAGCCCGGATAGTAGTGAAAACTGCTTATGAGGCACGAATAAGCAGTTGCAACGAATAGCCGGAACGATTGTGCGGGTATAGAAAAAGTAGCTCGCTCCAAAAATAAAATATTGTATTAATTAGTTGAAGCAGTATTTTATCTCAAAATACTTCTGCCAATTACAATACGTTGCACTTCGCTGGTGCCTTCATAAATTTGTGTAATTTTTGCATCGCGCATTAAACGTTCAACGTGATATTCTTTCACATACCCGTAACCACCGTGAATTTGTACCGCTTCAACAGTAGTTTTCATAGCCACTTCACTTGCAAAAACTTTCGCCATACTTGATGCCAGATCATAATTTTCGTGCGCATCTTTTAATTGTGCCGCTTTATAAATTAATAAACGTGCAGCTTCAATTTCAGTTGCCATATCAGCAAGTTTAAATTGAATGGCTTGATGTTGTGCAATTTCTTTACCAAATGCTTTGCGCACTTTTGCATAATCTAACGATAATTCATAAGCACCTGCAGCAATACCTAAAGCTTGCGACGCAATACCAATACGACCACCACTTAATGTTTTCATGGCAAAAGTAAATCCGAAACCATCGTCGCCAATGCGATTTTCTTTTGGCACTTTTACATCATTAAATAATAAGGTATGTGTATCACTTGCTCTAATGCCTAATTTATCTTCTTTAGCCCCAACAATAAATCCGGGCATCTCTTTTTCTACGATTAAACAGTTAATGCCTTTATGACCTTTCGCAACATCTGTTTGTGCCATTACCAAATAAACACTTGCAGTGCCACCATTGGTAATCCAGTTTTTTGTTCCGTTTAATAAATAGTAATCACCTTTATCTTCTGCAGTGGTACGTTGCGAAGTTGCATCACTTCCCGCTTCCGGTTCGCTTAAACAAAAGGCACCAATTTTTTTACCCGATGCTAAATCCGGTAAATATTTTCTTTTTTGTTCCTCAGTTCCAAATTGTTCCAGTCCCCAGCATACCAGCGAATTATTTACACTCATAATTACCGAGCATGAGCTGTCAACTTTCGAAATTTCTTCCATCGCTAAAACATAACTCATGGTATCCATTCCACCGCCACCGTATTCGGGCGATACCATCATACCTAAAAATCCAAGCTCACCCATTTGTTTCACTTCCTCATACGGGTAACGCATCTCGCGGTCGCGATCAATTACGCCCGGTTTTAAAACATTCTGCGCAAAATCTCTTGCCGCTTGTTTAATCATGAGTTGTTCTTCTGTTAATTCGAAATGCATAAAATCTCAATTGTGGTTTAAAAAATAATAGTCAGCTATTTATTTTCTTTCGAGTATTAATGTTGTTGAATAATTATTTAAATAAGGCACTATAACAACCTGCCCGCCGGAGCTTTTCATAATATCTGCCCCAACAATATTTTCAGCAGTATAATCGCCACCTTTTACAAGGTAATCAGGTTTAATTGTTTTAATTAATTCATATGGTGTGTCTGCATCAAATAAAATAACCGCATCAACACCATGCATATTGGCAAGCATTAATGCGCGATCCTCTTCATTATTAATGGGTCTGTTTTCACCTTTTAATTTTTTAACCGATGCATCAGTATTTATGGCGACAATTACTGCAGCATTATATCCCAAATCGCCACATGCATTAATAATATGTGCATGACCTTTATGTAAAATATCAAAACAACCGTTGGTAAAAACAATCTTGCGGTTTTGAAATCGCCATACTGCGATTTGTTGTAACAAATCCTTTATTTGAAACAATTTATTTTGGGCAATTTCAGTTCGTTTCATCTGCGGTGGTTAAAGGTTTAACGCGGGATAAAAGTAATAATGAAATTACTCCAATAAAAATTATCATCACAGTTTGTGCACTCCAGGCCAGCCAGCTATAGCTAATGGCATAAGCTCGGTCTAAACCATACAGCGCCACAAGTGTTTCGGTAACAATTAGCTGATAAGCGCCAATACCACCCGGGGTGCTTATAATACCGATGGTGCCAAATACCAGCACCGCCAGCGCCTCAGTTAAACCGAGGTGCATGGTTTGTTCCAGGGCGTAAAAACACACCCAAACCATCGCAAAATAACACACCCAGATAAACACCGAATAAAAAATAAATAAGGGGAAATTTTTCAGATGACGCACAGCGTAAATACCATCACGCACATTCATAATCATAATACGCAGGCGCACATAAGCCTCTGTATGTTTAAAACGACGAATTAAAAAATAAGTCACCAAACCCAATGCAATTGCACAACCCCCTAAAATGAGCAGCATATTTAAACCCGACGAAAATTTATCGCTGATTGGCGTAACTACCTTTTCAATAAAAAAACTATAAATCAGTGAAAACTGAACCAAAAACATTAAAATAATTACCAAAATAAGGCAAAGTAAATCCACAGCCCGCTCCACTACAATTGTTCCCAGTCCTTTTTCTACCGGAACCTTTTCATAACGTTGTAAAATTCCGCAGCGGGTAACCTCGCCAATATATGAAACGGCCATTTTGGTGAGGTAAGCCACCATAACAGCATAAAAAGTAGTTGAAATACGCGGATTATAACCCATCGGCTGCATCATCATTTTCCAGCGCAGGGCACGCACATAATGACTTAAAATACCAATCGCAATCGATAGCCCCACCCACCAGTAATTGGCATTGCGAAATGAGTTGCGCACTTCCAGTTTTTGCTCGGCGGTAAGGTCTTTAGTGATATACCAAATAAGCAATAAACCGATACCCAGAAAAACAACAAATTTTAAAATATTAAAAAACAGTTTCCGGTTGAGCATCAGCGCAAGGAGTTTGTTTTACTATCCGGAAAAATCACCGTTGGGACAAATTTTTTCGCTTCCTCAAAATCCATCGAGGCATAGGCACAAATAATCACAACATCTTCAGGTTCCACTTTTCTGGCGGCAGGCCCGTTCAAACAAATTGTGCCCGAACCGCGTTCACCTTTAATAATGTAGGTCTCCAAACGCTCGCCATTCGCCACATTCAGCACCTGCACCTTTTCATTTTCAATCATGTTTGCCGCATCCATCAAATCCTCATCAATTGTAATGCTGCCAATATAATTCAAATTAGCCTCCGTAACCCGAACCCTGTGGATCTTGCTTTTCAAAATTTCTATACGCATAGCGAGTGCAAAGGTAGGGGTTTTTAGTAATATCGACCACCGCTATGCACGGTCTCCGACCACCCGCTATGCTTGGTCTCCGACCATGCATCAGAATCCGGGTCACCGACCCACTAAAAACAGAAAAGTAGTTGTTTATCCATATTTGGAGCATCACCATCCCCCACGCCAACAAAATCCCTTCCGGTGCTCCGCTCCAAGTCCTCGTCGCCTCCACTGCGTTCCGGCTCCTGCGGGCTTTCCGCTACGCCCCGGGCTAGGTCACCTTTTTCAGTTGCTATCACAAAAACGATTTGTAAAAATTTAAGTAAAAAGTGACATTCAAATTATGGGAAAAAAATAAAAATTATGGCTTGTAGGCATTTAAATTTAGAAAAAATGATATTTGAATTATCCAAAAATGTGACATTTTGTTTTTTCCTCAAAAATGCGTTTAACAACAAAAATGATTTAATTGTGCTACCTTAAATTTGATAAATGAAAAAGAATCTACAATCTGTTTACTGTGGTATAATTGCCCCAATAATTTTTGTGTTAATTTTTACAATTGAAGGTGCTTTTCGCGATAATTATTCACCAATAAAAAATTTTATTAGCGAATTATCCCTCGGAGAAAGAGGTTGGATTCAAATTGTCAATTTTTTAATATTTGGCTTTTTATTGTTTGTATTTAGTTTTCAATTAATAATCGATTTTCGCAAAACCAAGTTATCGGTTGCAGGGCCGGTTTTGCTTTTGATTCTCTCCGTTTGTTTCTTTTTTTCCGGCCCGTTTGTAACCGACCCCAATACAATATTTGCAGATCAAAAAAGTATTCATGGGATAATCCATGGTGTTTTAGGAGGGTTAGTATTTTTAATTATTCCAATAAGTTTGTGGGTGTTTCTAAAACTATTCAAAAAAATAGCATATTTAAATCCATTAAAAAACGTAACCCTCTTTTTTGCTATAACTTCAACAATATTTTTTATCTGCTTTACCTATGTAACCAAAGTTCCTGCAGCGCAAAATATTTTTTCAAACTGTAATGGCCTGTTTCAACGCTTTGCATTAATTCCTTTTATGGTTTGGGTTGTTTATTTTGCCTACTTTATAAAAAATAAAATGTCCCGCTATGCATGGTCTCCGACCATACATCCGAACAGCGGCCTCCCGACCGCTAAAATTAAATTTGATAAATAAATTTCATTATTTTTAAAAAAAGCATGAAACACTATGGTTGATCCAAACATTGTATTCCCGATACTTGAGCTTACCGACTGGGTTTTCGAAGGTGAATGTGTTTATGAACTAGAAACTAAATGGGGTGGCCCATTTTATATAAAGGAAAATGAATTAGAAAAACATTTACAACGATTAATTATCGATAGTGAAGGAAAGGTTTTAAAAGTCACTTTTGAAAAAATAATCAGTAGAGAAACTACTATTTTTTCATTTTTTATGCCAACAAAAAACCTTATGGAATTGAATTTGGAATTAACTGATAGAAAAATGACTTTAGATGAAGTTAAACGAAAAATCATCTCCAATACCGAAAAAAATTTTATTATAAAACGTTATAAAGAAATTTCTGAAGCTGATTTTAATAATAAACTACGTGCAGCACCAAATTTTGTGAAATTATTCGAAATCGCATCAATGGAGGATGAATAAATAGCATTAAAAGCTATGCATGGTCTCCGACCATGCATCCGAACCGCGGTCTCCCGACCGCTAGCTCCAATTCAACATATTCAAAATAAAACCGCTAATTTGCAATCCCAATAACCCAAATAAAACCACCTCAATGCAAACCAACGACACAAAAATCAGCAAATTTCTAAGCCTGGTTTTACGACATCAACCCGAATTAATCGGTCTTCAACTCGACCAAAATGGCTGGGCAGATGTAGCAGTATTAATTGAAAAAGTAAATGCGCATGGCATTAAAATCGACCAAACAATTTTAAACCATATTGTTGCAACAAATCCCAAAAAGCGATTTGCTTTTAACGATACACAAGATAAAATTCGTGCAAGTCAGGGCCATTCCATAGAAATAGAATTAGGATATACCAATCAGCAACCACCCGAAATATTATATCATGGAACAGGTGAAAAATCTGTCGCTTCAATTTTACAATCCGGCCTTGAAAAGCGCAACCGTCAACACGTCCATTTAAGCGCCGATATCACCACCGCCATCAAAGTCGGACAACGCCACGGAAAACCAAAAATATTCAAAGTGTTTGCCCAACAAATGTTCAACGACAACTACATTTTCTACATTTCAGACAACGGCGTATGGCTAACAGATAATGTGCCTGTCAGGTATTTACAAATTAATGATGAATAAAAACGCACTTCCACACAACCTAATTGTAATTTATAACACCTTTAAAATCGCATAATATCAAAACCTAAACAATGAAATTAACTGTACAAATCACGCGTCAGGAGTATTATGAATTTACCAAGTACCATTTTTATCATACGCAGTTTAAAAAAAATGTAATATCAATGGTAATTATGGTTGCGGTACTCGAGATAGTATTAAGTCTAAATGGGTTTAATTTGTTTGCAACCATCATTTCAGTAATTGGTGCCGGCTTGTTTTATTATTTTGCAATTTCCAGAATTTTAAAAAGAGCTAAAAATGTTCCCGACAATGATGGAGCAATTTTGGGTGAAAATGTGTATACATTTAACGAAGAACAAATTCTGTTTAATTCCCAAAACTCAGAAGCTGTGCATCGCTGGCAGGTTATTAAAAGTTTCAAAGAAGCCGCCAAAGCATATTATTTGTTTATGGATTCCAACATGGCAATAGTAATCCCAAAACGCGTATTTAGCAACCCAGAGGAAGAAACTGAATTTAAAGCATTGGTTCAACGAAAATTACTATCAAATTTACAAACCCCATAAATAAAATAAATAACCCGCTATGCATGGTCTCCGACCATGCATCCGAACCCGGGTCTCCCGACCCTTAGCTCCTCACAAAAATGCTAATTAAAACCACCCACGCCGCCTACATTTTCACACTCAGCATACTCTTATATGCCCTTGGACTATATTATTACCACGGCTTTAGTAATTATTTCTTAATAATTCCCGGATGGCATATACAATTTAATAATACGTATTTGTACATCGCTTGCAGTATACTTGGTATTCTAAATATTTTGTTATACAAACAACTCTCAAAACGAAGTCCCACAATTAAAGTTTACAAGCTAATATTACATATTTTACTTACTGTCCCACTTTGGATGTTATGTCAGTATTTGCAAATTTCTGTATTGCAAAATCAATTTATGGACTATGTGCGTGAAGGCCAATTGGGAAATTATTATTTAAAAACATTTTTTTATTCAATGATTTTGATAGTTGTAATTCAAATTTATTATTGGTATAACTTATTTAAAACTACCCATTCAAATACCGGCGCTAAATAATTTTTAATTTATTTAAACAGGTGATGCTATGCATGGTCTCCGACCATGCATCCGAACCGCGGTCTCCCGACCGTTAGGCAAATTACATTCAAATGCTTAAAATTAGAATTATTGCACTCCCCATCATCCCTACTGCAACACTAAATCAAAATAATAAACCTTTTCTCCTGATATCATTCTAAGTAAATAATATCCTTTTGCAAATTTCGAAAAGTCCAATATAATTAAGTTATGGAAATCAAAATTGGTTTCCCACACTATCCCTTGAAACGATAACATTTCAAGATGAGCTTCCGGCAGGTATAATTCATTTTTCGACTCAATTTGCACAACACCAAATGAGGGATTGGGATATAATATTAACGCGTCAGTTAATAATCTACAATCGGTTACTACAACAGTGTCACTTAATATTTTGCATAGCGTAGTGCTGGTCACATAATAACGACCTGTATCCTGAATGATTATTTCCTGCGTGGTTGCACCTGTATTCCATAAATAGTTGGATAAAACACCTGCATTTAATACAGCAGTATAATTTCCTGTTTCACATAAATCAATTGAATCACCTAAATCAATAACGGCATCTTTATAAGCATCCTCATAAATGGTTACATAATCAAAAAAATCATAACAAGGAACTGAATAATGAACGCTATATGTGCCTGGTTGTAAAATCGAAACAGATTGTGTGGTATCTCCGGTACTCCACAAATAATGTTCCATATTGGCAGGGGCAGTTAATGTAATCGGTTCATTAGTTGCACAAAATACAATATCATTGAAATCGAAAAATAAAATACTGTCGGGCGGAAGTGGTGGCGCAATTACATTAAACGAATCAATATAGGTATTACACTTTAAGCGGCTTGTTAAAATAGTGGTGCCGTTTTCAAATATTTCAGCAGATGCAGTTGTGTATCCATTACTCCATAAATAGGTTTCATAAACTGCAGGACTATATAATGTTATTGGTAGCTCGTCGTTACAAATTGAGGTGTCCATTGCAGATGTAAAAACGGAATCTACATGTTCTGATACATAGGTACTATCAGCAACAATTTGGAACCCATTATCATATTGCAACCAGTATAACCCTGCATCGGTTATATGAATTGTTTTACCGGTTTCGCCGGTACTCCATAAGTAGTTGCCTTCGCCAAGATTTATATCCAGCACAAGTGTATCATTTTCACAAATCATGGTATCCTGCAAAAAATGTTGTGGTGCATGTGTTAAAGAAACATCATCAATAAAAAAATACGATTTCCAATGTTCTATACAGGGGCAATATTCATCGGGTAAAAAAAGGGTATCTGTTGTTTCATCCGGTTTAAAGTTGCCAATGGTCATCCACTTTTCGCCACCTGTTGCTAAATAATATCCATTCATTTGGTTCCAGGTACCGGGGTTTAAAATGTAATTGCCATCTAAATTGGAAAGATGTGCATCAACGCCCAGTGTATCACTTTCGGCAAAATCGGTAATTCTGTTTTTAGAAAAATAAACACCGATGTCATCGCTGGTAAAAAATTTTGTTGTCTCCCAAAAAATATCCAATTGGCGCATAGCAGTTGCCAGCCATGTTTCAAAATAATAAAATTCACCGGCAACCAACGAATCGGTTAACTGCACCTGAATATATTCTCTATGGCTTGCCTGGTCAGAAATAATCGTTAAGCCGACATAGGCATTCCCACTGTGAGTTGGTTGATTCTCAGTGTACATGTTAAATGGTATGTATACCATTGAGTCAAACGTTAAGCCATCACAAACATTAAAATAATCCGGACTGCCATCAGTGGCTGCATGCCAATCTGCTATAAATGTGTTAGAAACCTGAAATATTGTAGCTGTGTCATAGGGACAATAATCATGCAACTCAAAACTTGGATTTGGGACCAAATTTTGAGCCCTTACACTTAAGTGCAAAACAGTAATGCAACAGAGCATAAAAACGAAACGGGGCATATTTCAAATTTACAGTTTTTCCGTTTATAAGTATAATTTGAAGTCAATTTTTTGCACTTTGGAGCTGCTCAGAGCCAATGGCACAGCTAAAAGTTGCAATTCATAAATCAAAATGGGTAGATTTGAATGCAGTTATTTTAAACATGCAAAAAAACAATATGTCTAAAGTCCTCCAAAACCTGATTGAAGCTGAACAAAAAGCCGAACAACTTTTTGATGCAATATCAGCACGCAATTTAATTACCCCCGGTAAAACCGAACAACAATTAAATACCGAAATATTTAATCTCGCAAATGAATTATTCGGCATCGAAAAATATTGGCATAAACGAATTGTGCGCGCAGGAAAAAATACACTGGTTCCATATGATGAAAATCCACCTGATTTAACCATACAAGATGATGATATTTTATTTCTCGACTTCGGGCCCATTTTCGAAGAATGGGAAGCCGATTTTGGAAGAACATTTGTAATTGGTAATGACCCGCTGAAAATGAAATTAAAACAGGACATTGAAAAAGCATGGTATGAAGCTAAAAATTGGTATTTGCAACATAACAGTTTAACCGGCGCCGATTTTCATGCATACATCTGCAACCTCGCAAAAATATATGGCTGGGAATATGGCGGACAACTTGCAGGTCACCTTATCGGACATTTTCCGCATGAACGACTCGAACCTCAAAATTATGGTTTATACGTCCACCCCGGCAACCCAAACGATATGTTTTTACCCGATGCAAACGGCAACAAACGCCATTGGATTTTAGAAATCCATTTCATTGACCGGGAAAAAGAAATTGGCGGATTTTTTGAGCAATTGATGGTGTAAATCTGTCAACTTGTTTAGTATATCATTCTTGTATATTTTACTCTGTAAATACAATATAAATTCATTAATAATTAACATGTGTGTTCTTGTTTCCATTGGTATAGCAGAGCTCGTAAAATTAAAAATGAATTAGTAGTTGTATTGTTTTCTGATGACTAATATATTTTATCAGTAACTCAAGTATGAATTTTTGAATAAAGTAACTTCGCCATTTATTGCTAATTAAAGCCAATATATTATTAAACCTATTAAATTGTCAAAATTTATAATACCCGATTAATGTGCTCTTCGTTTTCCAAATCGCTTTTTTCAAGGTGCATTACCTGCTCTATTTGTTTATCAATGTTTACAAATTGTAGCACAAACCACGCTAATGCAATAATACCTGCGAATGCAAGTAGTGAAATTTGCCAGTTAAAATTTTCTGTCATTGGTCCTATAAATGTAGCAAATGTCATTTGCCCCATATTGGCAATAGTCATATATAATGTAAACTGGCTCGCTGAAATCTTTTTCCAGCAGCATTGCATAGCAACAGCATAAACGGCTATACAGTTTAACGTAAAAATTATATTTTGTGCAATCATAAAAGCCAATATAAAACTTTTATCTGACCAATACACTTTAGAAAATGATAAAATGGAAACGAAAAGTATAAAACAAAAAAAGTAAATATTGATCATTTTCTTTTTGCCATATCTATCTATAAGAATTCCGCCAATGACCATTCCCAAAATTCCACCAATGAGTTTTGCAGAAGCGTAATAATTAGAATATTCAACATTTGTCCACCCCAATTCTTTAACAGTAAAAATAGGAAGTAAAGTGCCCATATATTTTGAACCTCCCTGACAAATAAATAACATCAAGGCAATGAGTAAAGAATTACGTAATGTAAATACTTTAAATAAAGATTTGAAAATGGCCCGCCAGTCATTCAGTTGCAAATTTTGCGTATCCGATGAAGGTTTACCTTTTGACCATGGGGCTAATTTTTCACCATTTCTTTCCCTTAAAAATGCAGGAACTAACATGATAACTCCGATTGCAACTGCCACTGTAAGCATTGCAGTCTTAAAGTCATATATATTTAAAATTAAACTACATGCTGCAAGTGAAACCGATAAGCCAATCACTTTTGAACCCCACATTAAACCATTGGCTTTTGCCTGTTGGTCTCCCGGAATTAAATCAACTGCCATGCCATCCGTAGCAATATCCTGAAAAGCACCAAAGCAGGAAACAAAAAATGCGGCTATCATTAATTGATTTAAGTTGTTTAAAGGATCCGGAACATACGCCATATAAATACAACTGAGCACCAAACCCAGTTGCCCCAAAAGCACCCACGGTCGTTTTCTTCCCATCGGTAAATAAGTATATCGATCCATCATTGGTGCCGCAATAAATTTAAAACTCCATGGCAAAACAATTATGATAGCAAATGCAGAAATTTCGCCAGGCGTTTTCCCGTTCATAGCCATCCACGCAGGTATACCCAAAGCAAGCATTCCTTCAGGCACACCCTGAGCAAAATACAAGGCTATAAAATTGAAATATCGCAGTAATTTATTTTCAGCGAGCGCCGGTAAAATCCTATTTTTCCTTTGCTGAATTGTCAAAGTTGTTTGCATGATATTCTTGTTAAGAGCTTGAAAGAGGGAAGAGCAATAAATTATTACTCTTCCCATTTGAAATGGTTTTAATTAACTAAAGTGGCTGTATTATTTTGAGCCTAAATCTTTCTTCACAAAAAGCAATTCACTCCAGCTTTGCTCAAGATATTCTGCAAGGTCTTTCTGATATTGCGCATAGGATCCTTGTCCGTTTACTTCTTCATACGCATCTTTAAATGGTTTGCGGAAACCGGGAGTTTTTTCTTTTAAACCTTCTTTATACCTTGTCACAATTAAATAATGAAATTGCCCTGACGAGTTTGATTTATACACAGCAACCGAAACCCCGGACGCTTCCCAAGTTTTTTGTAATCTTTTAATCATGAGTACCACATTATCGTTTTGACCCATTTTCGGATACACATGTGTAATATTTATTTTATCTGTAACATCACCTATCGCAACTGAACTTAGTGAATCAATAAATTCATAGTAGCCTGCCGATTGTTTGTCGGTTAAATAAATTGCAACGTTTTTGTTCCAATCTTCCATATGGGCAGCACCAAGGTCGCCTCTGGAATCTTCACTTTCCCATGTTTTTGGTCCTTCAGTAATTTGATATCCACCCATATCAGGACCTGTTTGAATTGCAAAAACCCTCCAGGCAGCATCACCTGAATGATATTTTTGAGCATGATTGGCAAGTGCGCGCTCAAATTCGCTTACCTTATCAATTTTTGGAAATACCCGGTGTGTAGATATTACATTTTTGGTTTGTGCCATACTCCAAAGTGGCATTACCATAATAAGCAGCATAAAAGCAAGTGGCTTTAGGTTTAATTTGATTTTCATTTTCTTTTGATTTTGTGGTTAATTATTATTTTAGAAATCATAAATTATTCCAGCAAAATTCCACCATACACGCATTTTTCATGCGCATAGATTAACCAAAAAACCGAATTTTTCATGCAAAGAATAGGACAAATGGCCCAACTATAGGACAAAATCACCATACTTTAAATCAATTGCCAATTTTGTAGTCAGGAAGTGTAAATAATTGCGTTTTGAATTTACCTTTATTGGCAAATCTTTCTGCTTTATATGAAAGTCATCCTGTTTTTAACCCTTTTGCTCGGTTGTTTTTTAATGCCTGTGCATGCACAGCTTAAATATGATTGGCTTACAACCTCGGATGGCTTATCACAGGGGTACATTCATGATATTATTCAGGATAGGGATGGTTTTATGTGGTTCGGAACTAAGGATGGACTCAACCGCTACGATGGATACACTTTTAAAGAATACACCTATAATATATATGACCCCAATTCAATAAGCAACAACACCGTGCATCATTTATATGAAGACAGCAAAGGGAGAATTTGGGCTATAACGGATAATGGAATAAATATTTATGATAAAAACAGGGATAGTTTTCGACGCATTATGCACGACCCCAAAAATGAAAATAGCCTTGCCGATGATAAAATCTCATTACCGATTATTGAATTAAATGATGGGCGTTTTTTAGTAATGCCTGAAGAAGAAAGTATTCATCTTATAACCTTACCTGACGATTTCTTTGAAAAAGACCTGGACCCGGAAATTGTTCGTTTGAAAACACCTGAAG
The DNA here is from genome assembly GCA_016706255.1 of Bacteroidota bacterium. Classification (NCBI taxonomy): domain Bacteria; kingdom Pseudomonadati; phylum Bacteroidota; species Bacteroidota bacterium. The sequence goes on from JADJJZ010000006.1 coordinate 513,869, forward strand.
TGCACAATGCTTCACATTTATATAAAGATAAACATGGAAAAGTATGGCTTATTGCAGATGGCATCTTGTATGAATTTATTCCGGGCACCAGTTCACTAATCCGGAGAAAAGAAAATATGAATTTTGGTCAATCCTATACTGATGAAACAGGTGAAGTTTGGATTAACGATATGTTTTTCAGTAAAATTGAAGACACGGAATTATATTCTTTATTTTCAAAAAATATAGCTAAAGGGCACGGTACATTTTTCTTGCTTGAAGCAGATAAAAACAGATTGTGGCTGGGCATTACTGATTCAGCCAAATTAGAAATTTATGATACTAAAAACTGGACGAAAGGCAAGCCGCTTGATCCGGAAAAATGCCGCGTTTATAGTTTTTCGGATATAACACCTACAAAATTTTATAAGGACCGTTCAGGCATTGTGTGGGTAGGTACGAATGGTTATGGTGTTAGAAAATATACAACCGATGCCGAACAATTTAATCATATCGGATCCGGATTCAGTGTTCGCAAAATACTGGAATTGCAAAATGATCAGCTTTATGCTGTCGGTTGGGGAGGAGTTAAAAAGTTTGATGCCCACCTAAAAACAATTACAGAAGATAAAGACAAATTTCTCTTCGACAATTATGAATTTATTGCTGGAAATGATAGAACAATTTGGGGCTTACGCAAAAAAAGGGGTGGCCCAAATGGAAGTGTTGTGGATGTAATTGAGCACATAAACCCTGTAACAGGAGCTGTTGAAATTTATAAGATTAATGCCGAGATATCGAAATTACTCAGTGAACCGAAAATAGAAGATAGGAAAGGGTATATCTGGTTTATTGGTTTTGGCGGAACCATATATGTATTAGATCCTAAAACTGGAGAAGGTAAAATTGTTTCCATAAATACGAATCTTATTAATCCAATGCTTAAAGGTGCACAAATAACTGCGTTATATGAGGATGTGCAGGGCACTGTGTGGGCAGGAACTGAAACAGGTCTGGCAAAAATTAACTTTGAATTTAACGCGCCTTCTAAAACTCAGGTAAGATGGTATAATACCAATCCTGATGATATTAAAGCCTTAAGCTATAGCCACGTTTCTAGTATTATGGATGACCCCGCTGATAAAAATATTTTATGGGTTGCTACAAAAGGTGGTGGATTAAACAGGTTAGATAAACGCTCAAATACATTTTTCCATATTACTACTAAAGAAGGTTTGTGTAATAATGTGGTGTATGGAATTTTATCGGATGCAGAAGGTAATATCTGGGGGAGTACCAATAATGGAATTTTTTGTTTGCTGATGAATGCAAATAAAGTAAGTAATGGCTGGCAATTCAGACATTTCACCAAAGCTGCGGGACTACAGGAAGATGAATTTAATACCCACGCTTACACCAAACTCGATAATGGGTATTTAGCTTTTGGTGGTGTAAATGGATTAAATATTTTTGATCCTGCTGTTGTATTGCGGAAAGGATTTATACCAAACGTTTTTATTACAAAAATACTGCTAGGTAACAATGAAATTTTACCTGACGACGAAAGCGGAGTTATGCAGCAAAGTATAGAATTTGTGCATGGCATTACACTCAACTATAAACAGGATATTATAACACTTGAATTTTCATCGCTTGATTTTACTGCTCCTGGTCAAAATAAATACAGGTATAAATTAGAAGGTATAGATGAAGGCTGGGTGGAAAGCGGTGACCGACGAACAGCAACCTATGTGCATCTGCCGTCAGGAAATTACACGTTTAAGTTGCAGGGAAGTAACAGTAAAGGTGAATGGAGCAGTAAAATTGTGGAATTAGATGTTATAATTCTGCCACCCTGGTGGCGAACATGGTGGGCTTATACTTTTTATATTTTAGTAGTTGCAATAGGCATTGGAAGTTATTTTAAATTCAGATTAAATAAAGCAAAATTAAAAGCACAATTAAATTTTGAACAGCAGGAAGCCATAAGAATTAAAGAATTAGATGTCGTAAAAACACAGCTCTACACAAATATTACACATGAATTTCGAACACCGCTCACCGTTATTCTGGGTATGGCGAACCAGGTTAAAAATGATCCTGATAAATTTTTAGATAAAGGTGTGGACATGATTCTTCGAAATGGAGAAAATTTATTGAAGTTAGTAAATGAAATGCTGGATCTTTCGAAATTGGAAAGCGGAAAAATGATTTTAAACTTGCGCGATGGCGATTTTATTGCTTATTTAAGATATATCGTAGAGTCTTTTCAATCCCTGGCATCAGCTCAGCAAAAACAATTTCACTTTTTAGCAAATGCAGATGAACTGCAGGTAGTTTTTGATGCAGAAAAAACAAGACAAATAATTACAAATTTGTTTTCAAATGCATTGAAATTTACACCCGAATATGGCAATATTTATGTGAGTGTTTCTTATGAACCAATTAGCAGTAGTAATATGGTTGAAGTGGAAATAAAAGTTAAAGACACGGGCATCGGTATTCCTGAAAATCTAATTCCACATATTTTCGACCGCTTTACACAATTAGATAACAGTCACACACGAAAAGCAGAAGGTACAGGCATCGGACTTGCTCTTACGAAGGAATTAATAAAATTAATGAATGGTACCATTGGTGTAAAAAGCCCGCCGGTTGGTGCAAGTAAGGGGACAGAATTTATTATCCGAATCCCTATGACTAAATCAGATTTAATTGATGCGTCAATTAATTTAATACCTGAGCACGATGAAAAAAATGTAAAGGTTAATATTGAGGAAAAATTAAAAATAAATTATGTAAATGAAACCATAAGCCACAGCACTATCCCTTTAATTTTGCTAGTGGAAGATAATGAGGATGTGGTGGGCTATACTGCCGGATGTTTGACCGATTACAGATTGTTGGTTGGAAGAGATGGGAGAGAAGGTTTTGACATAGCAATTGAAAATATACCTGATATTATTATTACAGATGTTATGATGCCTTATGTTGATGGCTTTGAAATGGTGAAAAAACTGAGAATGGATGAGCGCACGAGTCATATTCCTATCATTATTTTAACTGCCAAAGCAGATATTCAAAGTAAGTTAGAAGGATTGGAAAGTGGAGCGGATGTGTATTTGCAAAAACCATTTCATAAAGAGGAGCTCTTATTGCGTATAAAAAAATTATTAGAGTTGCGCAAAAGCCTGCAACAGTATTACCGCAAACAAATAGGGATAACAACACCCGATGAAGATAACAAAAAAGAAAAACCGGAAACTAGTATTGAAGAAAAACCGGAGCATGAATTTGTAAAAAAGGTAAGGGAAATAATAGAAGCAAACTTTAATAACTATACATTCAGTGTTGAGCAATTATGCAAATTAATATTTATGAGCCACTCACAATTGCATCGTAAATTATATGCGCTCATCGATTGTTCTCCAAATAAATTTATACGAATTGTACGATTGAATAAATCAAAAGAATTGTTGACTGATCATTCATTGAGTATTGCTACTGTAGCTTTAGCATGTGGATATAATGACCCGGGATACTTTACCCGTGTATTTAAACAGGAATTTGGAATAACCCCCCAAGAGTGGCGACAAAGCAGTAGTGAATTTCAATCGAAGTAGATATTGTTGTGAGCGAATAGATAATGTACCAATTTCCGAATGTACCAATCGAACTGCCGATTTTGAGTAATCATTTCATACGAAGCTCCGTAGGGGCTGACCCATTTGTCAGCCCAATGTGCTGCAAACCTGATAATTTGCTTATGTGGCAACCTCGGTGGCTGCTGTTCGAACAGCCGAATTTGAGCACGATTGTCCAAGCCATTTGTATTTTGATTATTCTGCATCAAAAAATATAATGCTACCTTTGATTTGGAATTTTTAAAACAGGAAGTGAAACAAGTTTTAATTATAGACGACGAAGAGAAACTACGGTTGTTGCTGGCAAGAATTATCGGCCTGGAAGGATTCGATGTTATTCATGCAGGTGATGCGAAATCGGCGTGGAAAAAATTAGAACAGCATGATATAAATGTTGTGCTCTGTGATGTAAAGTTGCCAGACGATAATGGTGTAGACCTGTCAAAAAAAATTAAAGAGAAATACCCACTTATCGAAATTATTTTACTTACTGCCTATGGCACAATTTCCGATGGCGTTCAGGCCATTAAAAATGGTGCATTCGATTACATTACAAAAGGTGATGATAATAATAGAATCGTCCCGCTTTTAAATCGTGCATTCGAAAAAGCAGAATTGGCACAACGTGTTCAGCAGCTTTCAAAACAATTAGCCAACACATATTCCTTCGAAAATATAATTGGTCAATCAAAACTAATTACCGATGCCATTGCCCTGGCAAAAAAAGTTGCGCCCACCGATACAACTGTTTTGTTAACCGGAGAAACCGGCACAGGAAAAGAAATTTTTGCTCAGGCTATTCATCAGGCAAGCCCGCGTTGTAAACATAATTTTGTTGCTGTTAACTGTTCAGCATTTAGTAAAGAATTGTTGGAAAGTGAAATGTTTGGGCATAAAGCAGGTGCATTTACAGGGGCGATTAAAGACCAGAAAGGTTTATTCGCCGAAGCAAATAACGGGACTATATTTTTGGATGAAATTGGTGAATTAGCTTTAGACCTGCAGGCGAAATTATTACGTGTACTTGAAACAGGAGAATTTATCCGCGTTGGTGATTCAAAGCCTACAAAAATTAACGTACGAATTATTTCTGCTACAAATCGTGACCTGCAAAAGGAAATAAGTGCAGGAAATTTCAGACAGGATTTGTTTTATCGGATTTCCGTTTTTGAAATTCACTTACCTCCGCTGCGTGAAAGAATTGCAGATATTCCCTTATTTGTCCGACATTTTTTAACCTTATTTGCAGGCAAATCTGGCAAAAAAATAAATACTGCTTCCCAACAATTTATTGATGCATTAAAACAACATGAATGGCAGGGTAATATTCGTGAGTTGAAGAACATAATTGAACGTTGCGTTATATTAACTGACGATAGTGAGTTAAATCTAGTCAGTTTGCCAACAGAATTTAGAGAAAAACTAGTGCATCATGAAGCAGGTAAACAATTATCCGCATTTGATTTGGCCAGTGCAGAAAAAATACATATCCAAAAGGTTTTAAATTACACAAATGGCAATAAAACAAAAACTGCAGAATTACTCAATATTGCCTTAACTACCCTATACAGAAAGATTACCGAATACGGTTTAGAATAAACTACCCTTTCAAAACGCTATGCTGCACCCTGTCGAAACGATAGGGTTTTTTAATTTAAATTTTATTGTAAAAACTTCAAACCCACGCTAAGTAAGGGTTTTGGCGGATGTGCATTTTGCGGAACAAGAATTGAAACATCTGTTTCGAAATCAAAATATTTTTTATGGATATGTTGTTTTTTATTGGATTGGGCATATTGATTTATGCCGTTTTCTACAAATTTATTAATTGGTTCGAAAAAATTTGATGTTATGATCATATTATTAATTATTGCGATTTGCGTATTTGGATATATGTGCTATGTGCTTATTAAACCTGAAAAATTTTAATGCTATGAACTCTGAACTTATAGGCGTAATTAGTATGTATGGTATTGCCATTATTTTGGCGATACTGCTAGGAAAATATATCGGCAAGATTTTCAACTATGAAAAAACTTGGTTGGATAAACTGTTTAATCCACTTGATAAATTGTTTTTCAAACTCAGTGGCATTGATCCATTAAATCCAATGAACTGGAAGCAACACCTTTCAGCATTACTTACAATCAACCTGATTTGGTTTATTATATGTATGCTCGTTTTAACCAATATGCATTGGTTGCCACTAAATCCGGATCAAAATCCAAGTATGAAAGCTGATTTGGCGTTTAACACTGCTGTCAGTTTTGTTACAAATACAAATCTTCAACATTATTCCGGAGAAACCGGCTTGTCGTATTTCGGCCAATTAATTTTAATGTTATGGCAATTTATCAGCGCTGCAACGGGAATTGCAATTTGTGCAGTTGTTTTTCATGCCATGAAAGAAAGAACCGCCGCTAACCTCGGCAACTTTTATTCTTTTTTTGTAAGGAGTGCTACGCGTATTTTATTTCCTATTGCATTTGTAGTAGCTGTTTTATTAATATTAAACGGCACACCAATGACCTTTAACGGAAAGGATACAATTACCACTGTGGAAGGCAACGAGCAACAAATTAGTCAGGGACCTGTTGCTGCTTTTGTTGCTATAAAACAAATAGGAACAAATGGAGGAGGTTTTTATGGACCAAATTCTGCAAACCCGATGGAGAACCCGAATTACCTGACCAATTTCATCGAAAATGTGTCAATTATTTTAATTCCGATAGCTATGATATTTGCTATGGGCCATGTTTTACGCAGGAAAAAATTGGCATGGACAATTATGGGTGTAATGACATTCGGATTTTTAATGCTGGCAATACCTACAATCAATTTTGAAATGCATGGTAACCCGGAAATAACAGAAATGGGAATAAATCAGTCGTTGGGTAGTATGGAGGGAAAAGAAGTGCGATTTGGTTCGGCGGCTTCTGCTTTTTGGGCAACAAGTACCACCGCAACCAGTAATGGATCAGTAAATTCGATGCACGATAGTATGACACCACTAACCGGATTAACCACTTTATTAGGTATGATGATTAATTGTTTTTATGGTGGGGTAGGCGTTGGGTTTTTAAACTTTTACATTTTTATAATTCTTGCAGTATTTATCAGTGGTTTAATGGTTGGCAGAACACCCGAATTTTTAGGTAAAAAAATCGAAGCGCGGGAAATGAAAATAGCAATGATAATTGCGCTGTTACATCCGTTTTTAATATTGGTTGCAACTGCAATTTCAAGCTTTTTATATATGTCGGATCCCGTTGCATATGCCGGATGGTTAAACAACCCCGGATTTCACGGGTTTAGCGAAATGTTGTATGAATTTACATCCTCAAGCGCTAATAATGGCAGTGGTTTTGAAGGCTTGGGCGACAACACACCGTTTTGGAATATTGCCTGTGGAATTGTCATGTTACTGGCAAGGTATTTACCTATTATCGGACCTGTAGCCATTGCAGGAATTTTGTATCAAAAAAAATATATCCCGGAAAGCAACGGTACCTTAAAAACCGATACCACTACATTCGGTCTTTTAGTTTTTGCTATTATTTCAATAGTTGCAGCACTTGCATTTTTTCCGGTGCTCACACTTGGACCAATAGCAGAATATTTTTCAATGATTAAATAATTATAGATATGAAAAAGAATAATTCATTATTTCAAAAAGAAATTATTGCATCTGCTTTTAAACAGGCATTTGTAAAATTGAATCCCAAGATGATGTTGCGAAATCCTGTAATGTTTACTGTAGAAATAGGAACAGCAATCATGTTTGGTGTTTGTTTGTGGATTATTTCAGGCGAACAATCACAGGGAAGTTTAATATATAATTGCATTGTATTTTTAGTATTATTCTTAACCTTATTGTTTGCCAATTTTGCAGAAGCAATTGCAGAAGCAAGAGGCAAAGCCCAAGCAGACAGTTTGAGGAAAACACGCGAAGAAACACCCGCACGAAAAATGCCCGGTATTGGTAAAATATTTTCTGATGAAGTGGAAATTATTCCCTCTTCTCAATTAAAAAAGGTGATTTGTTTTATTGTGAAGCCGGAGATATTATCCAATAGACGGTGAAATTGTTGTGGGTCTCGCTACAATAGATGAAAGTGCTATTACAGGTGAAAGTGCTCCTGTTATTCGTGAAGCCGGTGGTGATAAAAGTTCTGTTACCGGCGGAACTAAAGTTTTATCTGACAGTATTCAGGTTCGTGTTACAACGGATCCGGGTGAAAGTTTTTTAGATAAAATGATTGCCCTCGTTGAAGGTGCCAGCCGCCAGAAAACACCAAACGAAATTGCATTAACTATTTTACTAGCCGGATTTACATTAGTATTTATTATAGTAACAGTAACATTAAAACCTTTTGCCGATTACGCAAACACACCAATTACTATTGCTGCATTTATTTCATTGTTTGTCTGCCTTATTCCAACTACCATAGGAGGTTTACTTTCAGCCATTGGTATTGCAGGAATGGACCGTGCATTGCGGGCTAACGTAATTACAAAAAGCGGAAAAGCTGTTGAAACTGCAGGTGATATTGATGTGTTATTGCTGGATAAAACCGGAACAATAACCATTGGTAACCGAAAAGCTACACATTTATATCCGGCAAAAGGTATAGATGAAAAACACTTTATTAAATCGGTTGTGCTCAGTTCGTTAAGTGATGATACACCTGAAGGTAAATCAATAATTGAGTTGGCTGGATTAAAAACAACTGATTTAAATCCGGAAAATCCGCGATTTATAAAATTTACGGCAGAAACAAGAAGTTCAGGAGTTGATTTTGGAAATACCAGAATCAGAAAAGGTGCATTTGATGCAATTAAAAAATTAACTGAAAGTGCAGGCAATATTTTTCCTGAAGATATTCATGCTATCGTTACTACAATTTCCAGTAATGGCGGCACACCATTAGTTGTTGCAGAAAATGAAAAAATTATTGGTGTAATAGAATTACAGGATATCATTAAAACAGGTATTAAAGAACGTTTTGAGCGCCTGCATAAAATGGGTATCAAAACTGTAATGGTAACAGGCGACAATCCCTTAACCGCAAAGTACATTGCTGAAAAAGCCGGTGTTGATGATTTTATTGCAGAGGCAAAACCTGAAGATAAAATGAATTACATTCGCGCCGAACAGGCAAATGGCCGTTTGGTTGCCATGATGGGCGATGGTACAAATGATGCACCCGCTTTAGCACAGGCCGATGTTGGTGTTGCCATGAACAGCGGAACACAAGCCGCAAAGAAGCAGGCAATATGGTTGATTTGGATAATGATCCAACCAAATTAATTGAGGTTGTAGAAATTGGAAAACAATTGTTAATGACCAGAGTACTCACTACATTTAGTATTGCAAACGATGTGGCAAAATATTTTGCAATTATTCCGGCTTTATTTATTGTGGCTATACCTTCTTTGCAAAGCCTAAATATCATGCAATTATATAGCCCCGAAAGTGCAATTTTATCAGCAATAATATTTAATGCAATTATTATCCCATTACTTATTCCGTTGGCACTAAAAGGCGTTGCATATAAACCGATTGGCGCAAGTGCACTACTGCGTAGAAATTTATTAATATATGGATTAGGAGGAGTGTTGGTGCCTTTTATCGGTATTAAATTAATTGATATGGTAGTTGCTTTAATCATATAAAATAAAAAAAATGAAAAATAATTTAATTCCTGCTATTCGATTAACACTTGTTTGTCTGGTGTTTTTCTGCGGCTTTTATACACTTTCTTTATTGGGAATTGCAAAAATTGCTCCCGACAATTTAACCTTTTCGAAAAATGAAAACGGTTATTATCAAAACGTAGGACAAAGTTTTACGGATGATAAATATTTTTATTCACGCCCATCAGCTGTAAATTATAATGCTGCCGGTTCCGGTGGTAGTAATAAAGGCCAACCAATCCTGATTATTTGGCTTTGGTTGAAGCCAGAATAGACATTTTTTTAGTGCATAATCCGGATGTAAAAAAAGAAGACATACCTGCTGACCTAGTAACTGCAAGTGGAAGCGGAATTGATCCGCATATTTCGGTACAAGCAGCACAAGTCCAAATAAAAAGAATTGCTAAGATTCGAAATGTAGATGAGGCAACTTTACATACTTTAGTAAACGATGCTATTGAACGCCCTTTATTAGGGTTATTTGGCCCGGAGAAAATTAATGTGACTAAATTAAATTTAACATTAGATAATTTAAAATAATTAATATGAAACGATTAGTAACTTTAAAAGTTGTGTTTATAAGTTGTTTAATAATATGTAATTTTTACTGAAGTGCACAGGACCAGGGCGCGGAATTAGTTTCAAATAATTTTAATCAACAACCGGACAGTCTCAACGTTGATTCTATAAATGCTATTCAAACAGAGGTTATTCCAAATAAAGGTAATTTATCGGGCTATTTGGAGGTTTATTATGGTTATGACTTTAGTAACCCTGAGAATCATACAAGGCCTTCTTTTGTTTATTCTCATAACAGACATAATGAAGTAAATTTGAATTTGGGATTAATTAAATATAATTACACGAGTAATTTAGTTCGGTCAAATTTTGCCCTGATGGCTGGGACATATGCTAATGCAAACCTTGCAGCGGAACCTGGTGTACTCAAAAATATTTATGAAGCTAATGTGGGTGTAAAAATTAGTAAAAAAAATGAAATTTGGGTTGATGCCGGTATTATGCCTTCACATATTGGGTTTGAAAGTGCCATAAGTAAAGATTGTTGGAATCTTACCCGTAGTTTACTGGCAGAAAATTCTCCATATTATGAAAGTGGTGTAAAAATTTCTTACACGAACAAAAGCCAAAAATTGTTCTTAAGTGGATTATTGCTTAACGGATGGCAACGTATGCAACGTGTTAATGGTTACAATGTACCTGCGTTTGGTCATCAGTTAACCTATAAACCTAATGATAAAATAACATTAAACAGCAGTTCATTTATTGGCAGTGATTTGCCCGACAGTTTAAAAACAATACGTTATTTTCATAATTTTTACGGATGGTTTAAGTTGAATCCTAAATTGGAGCTTATGGTGGGTTTCGACATTGGTGCAAATCACAAAAATTCGGACACTATGTTTACTCAAATTTGGTATTCACCGGTGCTGATTGCTAAAATTCCGGTTACAAAAAATATGACTATAGCAGCAAGAGCTGAATATTATAGTGATAAAAACGAAGTGATTATTGCAACAGGAACAGCAAATGGATTTCAAACATTTGGGTATTCGGTAAATTTGGATTACCTTATTGCAGACTTAATGTTATGGCGAATGGAAGTAAGAGGTTTGCAAAGTAAGGACAGTATATTTTATGCAGAAGATAAATTGGTAAATACTAATTATTTTATAACAAGCTCACTGGCTATTTCATTTTAAATGGCAGATAAAGAAAACACCGTTCAGCATTTTCTCGACCTGATTAAAAAATCGAGGCGCGGGAAATTTAAAATCTATATCGGCATGAGCGCCGGTGTAGGTAAAACATATCGTATGTTGCAGGAGGCGCATACTTTACTGAAAAGTGGTATCGATGTAAAAATCGGTTACATTGAAACACATTCCAGAAAAGAAACACACGACTTATTGCTCGGACTGCCCTTAGTGCCCAGAAGAAAAATATTTTACAAGGGTAAAGAACTCGAAGAAATGGATGTGCAGGCAATTATTAATCTGCGACCTGAAGTTGTTATTGTTGATGAACTGGCGCATACCAATGTAGAAGGCAGTAAAAATGAAAAACGCTGGCAAGATGTAATGGATATTCTTGCAGCTGGAATAAACGTAATTTCGGCCTTAAATATTCAGCATATAGAAAGTTTGAATGAAGAAGTTAAAGGCATTACCGGTATTGAGATAAAAGAAAGAGTCCCTGATAGTGTTTTGGCTCAGGCCGATGAAGTGGTTAACATTGATTTAACTGCCGACGAATTAATTACAAGACTTAAAGAAGGAAAAATTTACCAGGCGGAAAAAATTGAACTGGCCTTACAAAATTTTTTTAAAAGTGACCATATCCTTCAATTAAGAGAATTAGCTTTGAAAGAGGTTGCCTCGCAGGTTGAACGCAAAGTGGAAACCGAAGTAACCCGATCAAATGTATTAAAACATGAACGGTTTATGGCTTGTATCAGCAGTAATGAACTCACAGCAAAAACGGTAATTCGGAAAACAGCAAGGCTGGCGAATTATTATAATAGTAAATGGTATACGCTATATGTTCAAACGCCTAAGGAAAAAGCGGATAAAATTCCACTCGACAAACAGCGACACCTGATTAATAATTTTAAATTAGCTACAGAACTGGGGGCGGAAATTATTAAAGTGGAAAATATTTCCATATCGAGAGCCATTATAGAACAGGCTGTAGAACGAAATATCACCACAATTTGTATCGGGAAACCACATTTAAATTTGTTAAAAATAATTTTGGCGACAAATGTGTTTAATGAACTTATTAAGAAGTTGTCGTCTAATGATATTGATATTGTAATTCTTTCATAACATGAAAATTAAAACTAAATTAAATTTAGGAGTCGGTGCCTTGTTTATGCTCATTTTATTATTGGGTATAGTTGGCGCTTTTAATATCAACGCTTTAAAAAATGATACTGAAAAAATATTAACTGCTAATTATAACAGTTTGCAATATTGTCGAAACATGCTTGATTTGCTGGATGAACAAACTGATGCAGGTTTTATGCTTTTTGAGTTTAATTTAAATAACCAGGAAGCGAATATTACTGAAACTGGTGAAGCAGAAGTAACCAAAAAATTGCGGACTGAATTTGAAAAACTGAAATCGAATCATACAGACAGTATTTCTGTATTGTTAATCCGGCAAAGTTTGTTTGAGATTATGGATATGAATATGCATGCCATTCAGTATAAAAGTGAAGTGGCAGCTAATACTGCCGGCAATGCGGTGCTGTGGATTGCAATTAGTGGCACATTGTGTTTTATTATTAGTTTTATTTTGCTGATTAACCTGCCTTCAAATATTGCTAATCCAATTCGGGAACTTACTGATAGTATAAAACAAATTGCCTCGGAAAATTATAAAGAACGTGTTCATTTTGAAAGTCATAACGAATTTGGGCAGTTGGCCAAATCGTTTAATACTATGGCTATGAAGCTGGAAGAATACAACAATAGTAATCTGGCTAAATTAATGATGGAAAAAACGCGTATTGAAACACTCATTAACAATATGCATGACCCTGTTATTGGTTTGGATGAAAATTTGGTGATTCTGTTTGCAAATGAAGAAGCCATAAAAATTTCAGGATTAAGTTCAAACGATTTACTCGGTAAACGAAGAGTTGACCTGGCCGTTAAAAACGACCTTATAAGAACCCTGATTCAGGATTTAATGCAGGAAGACACACTTCGAAAAATCGAAACAAGCACCTATAAAAATTTATGCTCAAAACAAAGAAAGTTATTTTGAAAAAGAAAACCTTGCATATTAACATAACGCCAACAGGTGAGCAAGTTCCGCGGTTGGTTGGGCATGTAATATTTTAAGAAACGTGACCAATTATAAGGAAATGGATTATGCGAAAACCAATTTTATTGCCACTGTTTCACATGAATTTAAAACACCGATTTCATCAATAAAAATGAGTTTACAATTATTGGAAAACGAAAAAACCGGTAAACTCAATGATGACCAGATTAATTTGCTCGACAGTATCAGAGATGATGCCGACAGATTATTAAAATTACAGGTGAACTACTAAATATGTCGCAGGTTGAAAGTGGAAATATACAATTAGCAATAATTCCGGCCGGCCCGAAAGAAATTTTGATGTATGCAATTAATGCAACTAAAATACAGGCAGATCAAAAACATATTACCATTAAAATTGATTGTGATGAAGTGATAGATAAAGTGCAGGCAGATCAGGATAAAACTGCCTGGGTATTAACCAATTTAATTTCCAATGCCATACGTTATTCGTATGAGCAATCAAGCATTTTTTATTTATTAAACAAACACAATCGCATATTATTTTTACGGTAAAAGATACAGGCCAGGAATTGCCCTCAATATTTAAATAAAATATTTGATCGCTACTTCCGTGTTCCGGAACAAAAAAAGGGCACCGGCCTAGGTTTAGCAATCAGCAAAGAATTTATAGAAGCCCAAGGGGGTGGGATTTCGGTTGAAAGTGATTTTGGTTCTGGGAGCACTTTTACAGTGGTATTGAATAAAGCAAATTAATGTGCTGATGTGCTAATGTGCGGATGTACTAATTGCACTGCGGTTCGGTATGATTCTCATTCAGAGCTCCGTTGGTAACAAATTATGTGCTTATGTGCTATGTTGGTGCTGATTAGCTGCAGATAGTTGCTTTTCAGTGAAGCCCTTAGGAAGTTAAAGACAGTTGGTGATGGTGGTTATAAATGCTAACATTTTTCGAGTCGATTAAAAATCAATAATGTTAAAATAGTTCATCAGATGTTGCCTAATCATGCCTGATATTGTAGAATAAGCCCAATGCTTATTTCCTGTTTGGTTAACTGTTTTTTGTATTATTCTCACTAATAAATCACATATCAAAGTTGCCCATATTTGTATTTCTATTGCATTGGGATTATCGCCTAAAAAATATTTTAATGGATAACGTTGTTTTATGCGCTTGAATAATGTTTCAATTTGCCATCTGCGCTTATACAAGTCTGCAATGACTTCCGGATCGCTAGTAATCATTACAAACAAATTGAAACATGCGTTGCTTTTCCTCATCCCAAAATTCAACTACTCGGGCTTTAATTAAGGATTTTTTCGATTACTTGGCCGACCTAATTCCACATAATTATCAGAGCGGACACCTGAGTCATAGGCTGCTTCCGACACAGGGCGGCACCAGCACTTTTACAGAAGCATCCTTTTAAGTCGGCTTACCCATCTAATACCGTGATTACCCCATTCAGCGAACTGCTTGTAATTGGTGTAGGCTTTATCAAACAACACAGTAGAGTTATCAGGCACTTTAAGTTGGTGTAAGAAAGTTAAATCATGTTCTTTGGCTTCACTAAAAAACAAATGCAGGTAAATCATGTTTGGCATTTATCATCACAGTGCGCTTTAACACCACCTCTTTTTCCATTTTTGTTTAGCGGACGGCACCGCGCATCACTGAATTAAAGAGACTAAATGTTGTTGAATCGATGAAAATAAGTCATCATCGATATTTAATGGACGGCGGCTGTCCGGTAAACCGAAATAGGTATCATAAAGCATGTGATACACACTTTCGAAGAATTTGGCAGGACGGCGTTGATTTGCTTCTGATAACGCAATTTTTGTGTATCAGCAACCCTAAATGATTGGAGTTTATTTAGGCCGTAACCCCATTCCTGTAGTGATTTCACGCAAATTGGTGGCATTGAAAAAGCCATAACATCGTGATCAAATGGTCATATGCCATAAATTTCTTGCAATATCGATTTGCATTATGCTAGACAAACGCTCGATTTGTGCCCGGGTATTAGAAGTAGTTGATTGAATACCGGCTGTCCGGTAAAAAAAGTACCTTTGCGCATAAGTTTAGTTTTTGGTCGCAAATCAAAACTAACACTTATTGGGAGTTCTTCGGAGCTCCCTTTTTATTTATTATTATTTTTTACCGGACAACAGTGATGTACCAATGTGCAAATGGAACAGCCGGATTTAGAGTAAGATTTTCATACGAAGCTCCGTTGGGAGCTATAAAAAATTAATTGCTGCTGTGCAAATTGAGCAGCCGGAGAATGCCCAATGTGCGGATACCAATGGAACAGCCGATTTTGAGTAATCATTTCATACGAAGCTCCGTAGGGGCTGACCCATGTGTCTGCCCAATGTGCTTCAAACCTGATAATTTGCTAATGTGGCAACCTCGTTGACTGCTGTTCGAACAGCCGATTTTGAGCACGATTGTCCTCTAACCTCCGAACCCCATCAGCTAATTTGCTAATCGGCTAATTTGCTAATTAACTAATGTGTCTCCACGTCAACTAATTGGCAAGCAGCCAATTATAAGCATGATTGTCCTCTAACCTCTGAACCCCATCAGCTAATTTGCTAATCAACTAATTTGCTAATTAAAAGTATTAATCTTTCTTCTTGATCTCAATCTCAGTAGTCCCGTCTTTAATCTCGATGCTGGTTTTGTTGTCACCATTTTTGTTTCCACTTTCGCACCTTTTTCGCCAATAATGATTTCGGTAGATTTTTTGAGGGTCTTTTGTTTCTACTTCAACTGTTTTAGTTTCTGTAGTTGTTGTGGTTTCAGGCAGGGTTTCGGTTTCATCTACTTTCTTTTCAGAGCAAGACGCTAACACACCGGTAATTATTACTATAATGAATATTTTGATTTTTCTCATTTACCAAAGTTACTCTATTTAAGGCAGCATTTGCGTTTTGCGGTGCATTGTTTGATTATTTATTAGAAAGTAACCATTGAGGGATGTCTTATAAGTGGTTTTGTTGCAAAAATTTATTATACTTCACAAAACTTGGCGAAAAATGAGATTCGAATTTTATTTGTTAAGCAACGGTAGTCTTATTTCTAGCCACATACAAAAGCATCTTCTTTTATATGCATTTTTGCATTGTATTTGTAGGTTTGAAATCTAAGATTAATCCGATTATTTAATGCATATGATGATGCTTTAGTTGGCAATATACTTCAATAACATAATATGGAACAACATATAATAAATGGTCTTCATAATGATGTGGCATTAATTCATCACTTCCAATACCAACATCCTTTGTTAAATCAATCCCTAATTCTTTATCAAGTCCTTTAAATTCATTTATGATGCTTTTTTAGTTGACCTAAATAATTTTGACAATCATTACAATTACATATAAAAGCCGGCTTATCCATATAATAATCTACTGTGGATTGACATCAACATTTAAAATTATATTTCCGATTGCGATTTGTGTCATGGTTATTGGTTATGACGGTTTCGGGCTTTGCTATGGTCGACTTTTGAAACCAAAAACTGTCTCCCAGCACCATCATTAATTAATTAATCAAATTTTTTTTTTATACTGCCTGCTAACAAAGGCAAACCAATATTAGCAGGCATTATTTCTATCCTTTTATAAATTTGTCGATTTTTCTTTTGTAAACATACCGATTGTTGTAAAACCTTTGCATTTTCTTCAATATCTCCGTTTTCTTGTCAAAGTGTGCATGCGCATTTGGTCATTTACAAAAATATTTATTTCGTCTATGCTGTCTGAAACATAAAAGTCAAATATGTTTCTGTTACCACCAAAAGGATAAAGCGATAGATGCTTACTAGTCAATTCGTTTTTTGGGATTTTTTACAAATCCAATTAAAAAGTCCGCATGGTAAATATTTTATTACTGATTGTGTCCTGAAACCGTATACTGAACCATTCTTGCTGTTCACCCCTCCAGTCAAACCATTTGATATAAAGTGTGTCACTGTGACCTGTTGAAGAAATTGTCTCAACACGGTTGTGATTATTAGTTGTGTCGAAAGTCAAAAAATATTTTTGATTTGTTTCAGTAAATACACCTTCTCCATACCAATATTGCATATCATCAGTACCACTATATTGTATGAAAGTCCCAAAGTTGTCAGATTTGTTTTTTTAAATAAAAATATAATTGTTTGAAAACATTGATGCGTTCTCCTGTAGGTAAATAGTTGTGTCTTGCGCGAATAATTGCCCAATGACAGCCATGAATAATATTGTAAATATGATATTAAGTCGTTTCATTTATTAATGACTGCTGACGGTTTAACACTTTGCGTTTTGAAAGCACTTCACTATCTTCCTCACAAACTTAATAAAAATTTCTACACTTGCTGTGCGGTTAGAATTTTTATCACTTCCATATTTTTTAATGAGTTTTAATAATGGAAATACTTTTCTCTCAATTGGTTTATCCAACGTTTTTCTTTATTGTCAGACTGCGCATTTGCGATATCATTTTGATCGTCTGCATGATTATTCAATTCTAAATCAAAACTTTCGTTTTCGTCTGGTGGTTGTTTCAAGTCTGCACCACCTTTGTGTGCAAATTGAATATAGTTTTTTGGTGGTGTAGGTAATTTACTTTCACATTCTTTGAACAGAGATTTACCAGTAGAGGTAGAATGTCAGTACTACTGTTAACGAAATCCAAAGTTGATTTGTTTGCTCATAAGTCATGGACTTGTCACAAACACAACATTTTACAGTGTCGCTAAAATACCTAACTGGATTGTCTTTTAATGAGGGAAATTCCATTCTGTTTTCCAATTACCAACCAAAGCTCTAGTGCTTACTCTGCTGTGTTTAAGATTTTTACACCTTGTAATTTCATAAGGAAACCAATTTTAATTCATATGAAGTATATGGATCGAAATATTCAAGTAATTCCATTTCACCAATTTCCGGTGGAATACGTTTTAACTTACTGCCATAAAGCCAAACCTTTTTAACTTTTTTTAGTTTTGATATTGTCTCCGGTAATATGTTTATTTGGGCAAACAATTTTTCTCCAGGCTCTTCTACGGGGAAAATTCGTCACTGTTTTCTGCCGCAACCTTTTCAACATAATCGCAAAGTTTTTTCCAGGCAACAGAATTTCTGTCTTGAATATCATGCTCTATTTTGGACATATTTTTAACCATTGTTTGTTTTTGCTTGGCAATGCGTCTATCCTTGTTACTAAAGTTTTGGCGCTTGGCGAAGAATCGTATTTCAAAGCTATAATTCGTTTGCTTTTTTTTATTGTTACCTGTCAATTATTTTTATGTCCATTGATTCACAATAACTTCGAATATATTCTTCTGTCCATCTATTTCCGTATTTTTGTCCAAGGCTTTGTGACACTTTTATATTATTGTCTTCAATTTCTTTTGTCATATTACAACCCACACATTCTATTTTAAAACCATATTTTGTCTCAGGATGGTCAAGATTACAAAATGGACAACCGTCGCCCACATAAAATATATCAATGCAATATTTTCGAGCGAATCCTTATTGTTTTATGCACTGTACTATCCGTCTGCCCATAACTACTTTGGCTAAGTGACAGCAATGTTGCGGTCAAGAATATTGTTGTCCACTTTGTCATTGTCGTTTTTGAATTGGTGCTAACGGTTTCAGGCTTAGCGTTCGTGTGCTTTTAAAAGCGAAAATTTTCTGAATTACCAAAGTTAATTAATTGCACAAATGTTTCTATGTGCACTGTTTACCCAATAACGCAAACCCCATATTAGGCGCAGTTAATTCCTTTTGTCTCCGCATGCAGCACAGAATGTCGCTTGTTTTGTCCTATATGGTTTGCCACAGCTTTCGCATGGTGGTCCATACTTTTCTATTCTGTGGTGCATTATTGCATTTGGCTCAGTTTCCTGAAAACCTGTTACTTCAAAATAGTATTTCAAAAGTTCTTTAAATCGTTCTGGTTTATTGCTTAGACTGACCCCACTATTATTCATTCCTTTTCTATAAAGTAGATAGGCCTTTTGAAATTCATCTTCGTCAAGCATAGGAATTTCCATTTTACAACGCCAACACCAAAGTTTTTCATTCTTCAATTTCCATTTTAGGTGCAGTAATTCTCATATTTCAAGTATTATATCCAACACACCCTGTAAGGCGAAGTTAATGTCTTTCCCAGTTTTTTATGTTGGCTACTAAAATTTCAAATTCGATAATTTTCGTATGGTCTACTGAATAGTCTTTTTGGAAAATTATTTTGCCATTAGCGAACAATATTGGATTTACAAAACCTTTTCTGCAATAGATATTTTGCATGTTTCCTGTTTATTAAATGAACTAAAGTCAGTGCAGTCTTTGTTCAGCGCCTTCGCTAAGGTATTTGTCGAAGTCAACCTTTTTCCAAAGGTCATTTTCGGAGATAAAGAATTCTAATTTCTCTGCTTCTTGCTTTTTGACAAGCTCAAAGTCTTTAATTTCTTCGCTTGTTGACGAGCCTTTCGCAAGGTAGTTGGTGATTGTTTGGATAGTTGCTCCAAACCTAACTTCGCCCTTTCCTGAAAAGAGATTTTGTAAATCATTTTTGATGCTTTTATGCAAGACTCAAAGTAAGCACATTTTTTAATAAGTGCAAATGCCGATAGGTGGCGGTGAAATAACCGGTAACGTATTGCAGCTACAAGTTGTGCCGCCATCCGTGAAGTTAAATGGTATAAGTCCACCAAAACTTACAATACCGAAATGCGCGGCATAACTTGTCGGTGCTGTTAGGCGTAGTTTATTTAAATACGGGTTCAATGTCGTCGATCGTCCAATGTTGTCCGAGCTTACTTAATTGATATTTGTAATGATAGTCCGAAGGGAAATTAACTAATATTTCAGCAGAATTGGCGTCCTTTTTAAGAACGTCAAAATTAATTTTGTCCAACTCAGAAAGTCCGGGGTCTTCTTGACTGAATAAGATAAAATCGTATTCGAATCCTTCAGGCGGTCCGTCATTTGCTGGATGATCTTTAAACTGCTTGTCACACTTTTTAAAGTAGTCACGCCATTTGTCCGAATATTTATTTGAAAGCATGCCTGTCTCGGTTAGCGTCTTAAGATATTTTCTGTTGCAGGAAAGTTTAGCGTAAAATTTAGTTGAGTCCCATTCAGCGCCTGAATTACCGAAACTAAGTCACTGGCTAAATTAGTCCCATTGTCCTTGTACCATTTGAGGAAATTTAAAATTGTAGTCTCAGGGCTTGATTCGGCCTCAGATGTCACAAGTCGTCGACGCAGAATTTGTATTGTCTGCAGTCCTTGAACAAGAAAAAAATGTCCAGATTAATAATATGAAAATTGATGTCCTCTTAATTACGCCTAACGTTATGCAGATTTGCGACGGCGGGTCAGGCAACCGAAAATCTTTAATAAAATACGAAGTTTTAGGTTATCGAAAATTAATCTGAGGATGGCGTCGCCCCGCTGGCGCAAATGTGCTTGTTAGCGGTTGTTTTTCTTGATTAAAATTCTTGCAAAATGCACCGCCATTATTATTAAGATTTGTATAGGTAAAGCAATAAAAAACACAGGCCCAGCAAATATAAAGGGAGAATTTTCATTATCAAAAATAAAGAGAGCCAAAGGATAACCAATATTCCAAACAAAATGATTTGGATCAGAGCCTGTATACCTAAATTGCGGCACATTAAATTCAGGATAAAAGTCTATAATCGCAAAAAATAATTGCAAAAATGATTAACCATTTTAACCAGGGCTTCCTTTTGCTTTTCACTATCATATTTTTAATTCTGCTTCTCTATACAAAATTGGATTTAATTTATGTTTATTTGGTTAATAAAATAAATCTCCAATCGTCTCATTCGATTTGCCGTATTAGTTGAAGGATTCATTTCATAGTACCCATATTGTTCTGAATTACCGCTAACGTTTTGCAGCTACAAGAAGTTGGCGATTTCGGAGACGAAAACTGTCTGCCAGCACTGAACTTGATACGAAGCACAAAGCTTCATTTAACCACTGAACCGCCAATTTCTTGTAGGTGCTGTTACAGGCTGGCGTTTTTTCTGTCGTGGTTTTTCTGTCCATTGTTATTGTCGTTTTTTGTGCGTTGGTTAGAAAGCTCTTTTGCAATTTTAGGTTTGCGAGTCGCTTGTGCGAATTGCAAATGTGCTTTTGGAGCGAAGGACCTTCCAAAATATAATGGTTAGTTAATTTCTTTTGCAATATCATTCAGCCAACCAGAAGAAATGGCATAGCGTCTAAGGCCAAGAATTCAATTTCAGAATTTTTAGAGTCAATTACAAAATTTCTTATTGTCGTTTCAATAGCTATTTTTTTATCTTGGTCATTGTCATAAGAAAGAGCAACGTCTCTTAAATGTTCTCTAAATCTATCTAAAAGACTCCGTCTATTGTCGTTTAAGTCCTTTCTATCAATTTTGCACTTTTCGATTGTATAAGCAAATCTCACATTATCAGATTCAATAATTCCATTAACTTGAAATCTAATTTCACCAGAAGAATCGGTTATTTCAGGATTCACCATTTTTGGCAACTCAACTAAATCATAACTAGCAGAACTATTATTAATACTTCGCAAATTAGCTTCAGTGTTATTAAAAGTAACTGCGGTACCTTCTAATTCAAAATTCACACCTTTGTTTTGGTTACATGTCGGACAAGATAACATTAAGTTGTCCCAAGAGAATGCAAGCCAATAGTAAGTAGCTTTAGGTCTATAATGTTCAACGTGATATTGCTCAACTTTTTGCTCACAAAAAGCACATGTACCTTTATAGATTGAAGTTAATCCGCTGCGGATTTCGGCCAACTTATATCTATCATTAAAAGGGGAAGTATCATTGTATGCTCCCGCATTAATAACAGACATCCTTTTTTCATGGGTTGTTCTGGATTTTATTGGGACTCTTACTTGTCCTGGAAATAGATCAATAAACGCAGGTATTAGAGAAGCGGGAATTGCTGTCAGGTCTTTTTCTAGCTTGATCATTTTTTTCCTAATTCATCATTAATAATTCGTTGAATTAATTCATCTATTTCATCGTCTTTGATGAATCCCTTGCCAGCCGCTTTTTGCTTTTCAAGTTCAACTTCCAGTTTTTTATTAATCCTGTATAACAAATAAGTTTCACTTGTATCAGAATTATTATCCTCAGTATTCATTCTAGAATCATCTAATCCAAATAGCGGAGATGTTAGAAGTGAGTTAATCATCAAATGATCTAAATTTTTGCGTAAATAAGGATCACTCACTCTCGTTTTACCGTCTTCTTTGTTTCGATAAACTCTAAACATAATTGCATCTTCAGATGCTCCTTGAATGATTGTTGGGCTATGAGTAGTGAAAATAAACTGAACATTTGGAAATAGTTTTCTCAATTTGCCAATTATTACTCTTTGCCATTTTGGATGTAAGTGTAAATCAATTTCGTCTAATAAAACTATACCCTTTAAATCTGTAGGCGTATTTCCTTCGCCAGCATTTTTATTCAATCTATATAACAAGTCAGACACAAAAATTAAGATACTTTTGTAACCTTCCGATAGTTGATCAAATGTCAGAATCGTTCCTTTCTCCTTAAAAGTTACACCGCTTCCTTCGATCTTTATTTCAACATTTTTTTCCAATAAATCGAAAAACATTTTTTCAAGTAGTTCGACAGGGAATGAATTTGGTAGTTCTTTAATTTCACCAATTGAATTATTTGCATCAAGATTTTTTTCTAGTTCTAATAATTTTTGGTCTTTTAACCATGAAACGGGATTCACTAGTGTTTGCTCGCTATCGAAAAGCGACATAAAACCATATTCTTCTGGTTTATCAGTAGAATATCTTCCCGATGAGTTCCATAAGCAAAGAAATTATTCAAAATATTCCCTTTTTTGGGATTGTATTCTTGGCCTTTATCATCAACACCAGACAGTCTGATGTTTTTATTATTTCTTATAATATCTGCGGCTTTTCCCGTTCCTTCAAGATCTGTCTTTTCGGTGATAGAGTTTCCGTTAAAGGCAAGATAAATTCCCATCAGTATTAAAGATTTCCCATCTCCATTTTCTCCTAAGAAATAAATCTCCTTTGCTTTGTTGAAATTCAGATTTGTTTCTTCAACCGAAAAGAAGTCAGCAATCTCGACTTTTTCTATATAATTACTTTCATTGTCAATTACACCCTCCAGCCAAGACCTAAATTGATCTTCAGAAATACTTAGGGCTTTATGGAAATTATTTGAAAAACATATTCTATAAAAATCATCGTCTCCGATTGCAACATTTGTAAACCTTGAGATGCGCTCAAGTAAAACTTGTTTAAAAAGTTTACCGACATTCGTGTTCTGTAATATTGGAGTAAAATCGTATGGAACATCTTGTGTACGCCTGTAAATAGGTTTAGCTGCCCCAGATTCTATTAATGCACTTCTAATATTTGTATATTGTTTCCCTGACTCGATTTTAAAAACACCTTTCATATCCCCAGTAGAATACTTCGAGGCGAATTCATCAACGATTTCCCCATGTGTAAAAAGTGTTGCGAATAAAGCAAAGAGTTTTTTTTCGTTAGGGTAATTCTGAATTTCAATCCAATAGCTTGGAATAGGATCTTCAAGTGAATTAATTCCAAGAAAAGATTTAAGAATAGCTTCGTTAATAATAGCTTTTTTGCTTTTGAAATCTTCTATTATTTGCAAGCTTTCTATCACTTCCATAACTTGGACAATATCATACTTTGTCCAAGATGTTCTTTGTCTTTTGAAATCAACTTCAATACTCATGACTTATTTGCGTTTTGCGATTATAAGATACTCTTGAACACTTCTACTTTTATCATCTTTTCTACCCATTATGTGTGTTTATATGCAACTTCTTTATAGTCTACATCATAATTATTACCCAGATTCTTTTTAGCAATATCAATAATTTCATCTAAACTAATCATCCCCGTATTGCTATAGCTTAAAATTAAACTTGAGTTCTTAATTTTAATTTTTGCAAACATTTTTGCAAAAGCAGGTTTCACTTCTGTTCTCTTGCAGAAAGGGGATTGATGTCGATCTGATACCGACCTTTAAAATCAACTTCTGGATAATCATATTTTACTAATGTTTCCAACGCATGATAAAATCTTGAATAGTGGACGAAAGCATATGGCGGATCAGCATATACCAAAGAATTGGGTTCAATTTGGTCGAGACATTCAAGATAATCTAACGATGTAACCTTATGATTTAAATTGTTCTTATCAAGATAGCCATGCAATATTTTGAACTTATTTATGAAATAAGGCAACATTTCCTTTTGTCTATAAATTAGAATGTCTGTCTTTGATGACAAGTTTGTCGCATCACGATATTGTGCATAATGACCCGTACTTTGAGAATTATATGACATCGCAAACATTAGACTAGAGGATAACATAATGTAAAGGTGTATTTTTATATTCGTCAGCGACTTTACGAAGTGCATCTATCCATAAGCATTGCTGATACGACCAGTAAGTTCCAGAATAATATTTAATGAAAAGATGGTGTGATAAATTACCAAAATTAAATTCCATTAAATCTTGCTGTTGTTTTTCCAGTTCTACAAATTCTTTTATCGTTTTCTTTTCTGAATAGGAAAAAACAAAATCGGGATATTTTTTTTTGACGGATTTTACATATTTAGTAGCCTTTTCAACAATTTCATCTAATATATTTGATGGATATTTATCCCACTCGTAATTCGATAAATATGTATTTGCAGTATTGCCGAATATTCTTGAATGTCGTTGGAATGAATAGGAATTAACTTTCCTAATGCCCCTGATAAAATACTTGTTCCACCAAATAAGTCACACAACTTACCTTCTCGATATGTATCATTAATTGATTCTATAACAAAATCTAAGATATTTCTTTTTGATCCCATATATTTTATAATATGAGGAACACTCCTGTCGTATTTAGAAAGTAAATCAGGTTTCAAATTTCCTTCTAGAATTATAATGTCTAATGTTGCTGCTCTGCTCATTGTTTTTATTGAGTGTATTCTAATCTTTGTAGGAAAAGTGGTTCCCTCACATCAACATCTAGAACTTCTGCGATTTCAAAAAGTGTTTCCATTGTCGGTTGCATTTGGTTTGTACACCACTTAGAAACTGTAGTCCTGTTTTTGCCTAATTCTTCAGCAAGCCAGTTATTGGTTTTTCCCTGTTCCGCTAAAACAGCTTTAATCCGATTACACGCCTTTTTCTTCATAAAAGAAGTCTTTTACATTAATTATTCTGCAAAATAAGCAGAATCTGACAACTCTATTTTGTTCACATTCAGTCTAAAAGCTAAATAATATGCTTAATTAGTATCATAATTCGTCTATTGAGCATAAAATGAATATTTTGAAAAAAATAAAGACTTGTTTAAAAGTCTATCGCAACAAAAAAATGCTCTTTATGAAAGCTAAGAACAAGAAAAAACTTATTCTATCTCTGATCAAAGATGATTTAATAAATGCCAAGCTAGTAAATGGTTTGAATGAGATCGGTCTGAATGCAGATAATTATTCTCTGCACCTGAGCGATACAATTTTTAACCTCATGAGATTTGAGGATAACGAGGAAACGGAAACAACTTTCGAACGATATATGGAGTTGGCTAAAGAGATCAATGTTCATAGATATTTCACAGTCTCATAAGCCTATGGATGATTTAGCTTTACAAATTTATACTGAAATATTGTCTCGAAAGCCCAATGATTAATATTATTGCGGGTGGGTGATTTGGCTCTTTTGATTTTGCCTTTTGTGTCGGCTCGTGCGTTGGGGGCAAAAGCAAATGTGCCAAATGTGTGTCGGCAAAGTCGAAATGTGTCGGGTTGCAATAAATTGTCTACGGAGATAAAATAAACATTTTTGTCGGAATGTAAGTCGCCCGATTTTTAGTAGGAATTGTCAAGGTTGCACTGTCGTCCGACGCTTGCCCTATAACTTGATTATTTGAGAAGTGTTCCCCAAAAAACCTCTCCAAATCCTACTTCAGTGCTTGAATCAGTAGGTTTAACTTTTTAAAACTACCTCTTATTTTTTTATTCAACCATTTAATAGCTACAAATTAATTTGACCTTAATCCGAAATGTTTTACCACCTCAACGCATTCAACCCTACCACATCTTTCAATCTCTAATCCTGGAGCTAAATGCTTTATCAGTATTTTAAAAAATTACCGCTCCAAATTCACGGAAAACCGTTAATCTTAAAATGTCACATTTTTAAAATTACGAACGCAATAAAATCAATACTTTTGGGCAAATGGGATTCATTTTCGCCACTTTACCATGTCACACTGAAGTAGAAGCTGTTTTTTGCACCGCAAAAAATCCACTTCACTTAAAATAGAACATTTATCCTTCCAACTTTACTTAAGTGGCAGCAAAAAACAGCTTCACTTTAGTGCAAGCACTCAACCCTTTTCATTCCAATAATATTCCCGATTTCTATTTATTTCCATGCATCTTCATCTTTCTTTATATTTTAAAGAAACTTTCGAAGACTCCGTCGAAGTTTATGGGTTCAAGATGCTCATCATTAAACTCGGTAATGTCATCAATTTTATTTGTCGTGTTAAATAATACAATGTCCCAGCTCATATTACTGTAATTTTTGAATTTGTTAAAAATGGCACAGTCGTTTTTTTATTTGTCACTTGAAATTTCTTCTCTATCTATTAATCCTTCTTTATTCGTTGGCTCTTCTTCGTTAGCAGATCTATCAAATAAATTTCTTAGTCTTCTAATTTGCCTTTGCCTATTAAAAGTTTCATCACAGCTAAGTTGGTAAAAAAGCTAATATCCAAATTCCGATTGTTGATAAAGTTGACAAGCCATAAGCTGCAGAAATCATGCTAATCAACATAAATGAAATAAATCCGAGCCATGAATAATAACTTGCTTGTTTAGATTTTAAAACATAACCGTCATCTCTAAAATTTTGCCTTACAGCAAAGGAAACCAAATAAAAAAGAATAGATTTTTTTGAAGGAAATTCAAGTCATCAACAATGTTATATCTAATGCGTTTGACTGCTTTCTCAATTTGGTCGTTTTTATAATTTTTAATATCGTCCTCTGAAACATTTCTTTTTGATATTTCTTCTAAAGCAACAGTTACTGCTGTTTCGGTATAGCTAAATTTTTCATCAAGAATTTCTAATAACTCTTGAGTTGAAAGTTTTGAATAAGTTTCTTGTAATTCTTCTCGTGTCATAATAAAATGGTTAACTTTTGGAGCTAAAGAAAGTGCATAATAAAAACTTCCTAACTGTCTAATTGAACTAAAGGTATAAAATGTTCCAAGTTCATCGCAAGTGCAAACAGTGTCTTACCGCTGAAAATTTGCGCATGCAATTTACACTTACCTCCGCATTTTTTTAGCCTGCGTTACCAGCTAACGTTTATTTTTTCTAGCGTCTGCTCGCATTCCTAATTCCATTTCAAGTTGTGCTTGCCAAAATCCGTCTTCGGATGTTGTTCGGTTGTCAGCAAGTTTCAACCTTTGTTTTAGTGTTTCAAATTGTTCGTCAGTAAAGTTGGAGTTTATGAAAGCGTCTTCGCCATTTTCTTTTTGAACAGTTAAAACAAAGTCTCGGTAAATTATTAAACAATTTGTCAACGTCTTGATAGAACAATTAAAAAACCGAGATGAAAAATAATCTTCGTGGTCAAGCCATTCTATTTCGTCATTTTGTCTGTATTAATAACTATCGCGTCACCGTCAGCGCATGAACCAATTACTACATACTTTTCGTATTCAGATTCAAGAAAGTCGTATTGGGTAGTCAGTTTATTTATACCTTCATAAAGATCATTGGTGTTTTTGCAAACGATAAAAACGGTGCTGCCTCAACCGGTAGTCCAATGTTGGTTAAAAAGTCTATTGTGTCAGGCTTGAGATTTAAGTTTCTAAGACTGTCTTTGTCGATTGGAGAAAGCTTGTCGCCTGTTGATGTCCAAATATTTTTAAATTGGTCTGAAGTCATTTTACGCTTGCTGTTAACGTTTGCGTTTCTGCAGCGGTGACTTTCGAAGCCGCGGCCTGTCCCACGAAACAAAAGTGTTGAACGAAGATAAAACTTTAAATCAACAGGTCACAGCACCAATGCAGAAACATACTGTTATACGCAGTTAATTTATACGTCCCACTTGTTTTGAAACTTGTATATACTTGTCAGACATTATAAAATCTACACAGTCGTTAATCATTTGTCTTAGAGTCCTTTTTCATTTTCAATTATTTTTGTCCCCAGTCCGCACCATTTATTGCAGAAATAATTTTTGATTCTAACGCTGACCGAATTCCTATTTCTTTTTTTGTCTAGTAGCAAACTTCAGGGTAAGGCAAATTGTCGCGTTTCTCTAAGTATGCTTTTTGCACAAATTCTATTTCAAAAATTTTAGATTCTTTGTCCATCATTAACAATGTCACTGAACCACCGTCCATCCAAGCATGAACCTCCTCAATAGTCAATTGTCCTGTAGGGTTGAATAATCTATCCATATATTAATCAAGCACGACGTTTTGGCGCTTGACGAAAAAGCGGATTTCGAATCACTAAATTGTCTGGCAGCCCTATTTGATACGAAGCACAAAGCTACATTTAAGTAAAGAACCCACTTTTTTGCCAAATGCAGGATATGTGCCTCTATTCGTTGCATATGTCAATTATTTTATGACTTTTTTGTTTCCAAGTATTTGTCCTTATGTTAAGTTGGTAAATGTGTTCACCTAAACCACAAACGCCTGCAGGCACGTACGTAATCAAAGTGTTGCTCTTATTTTTTATTTTTGACGGAAAATAAGTCATTGAGTCCGTCAAGAATTTATTTAAAGTGAATTTATTGTCTATGCCTTGCAAGTAATAGCTATAAAATGTCCCACCATTTCCACCAGAATCATTGATTACTGCTATGTCGTCTTTATTATCAAAGTTTAGGTCAGCAACTATTAGGTCGCCATAATAATTATCAACTACTTCTTTGTCGAGATTAATTTTGGTAGAGTATGAAATAACATTTTTACAGTTCATAAAAACGTCCCTGAAATAAAAGTGCGAGCTTACTGATATATTATCAATCACTTTCTTTGTGGTCTTGTCTGTAAGGAACAATTTAACAATACAGGAGTCATGATGCTCTTTGGAATTTGTGTGTCGCTCAAAATTAACTTTAATGTCAAACTGTTCAGATAGGTTCAAGTGCTCACACGCTGTACTTGTAAAGGAATCGTATATTGACATAGGTTTAGTCATAGAAATTATTGAATCAGTATTTTCAAACTGTTTAGATTGTTTTGTTGAACAACTGTAAATTAATATTGTTAATATGAATAGTGTTTGTTTCATTTTAGTGGCACATAACGTTTTGGCACTTAGCACAAAAGCGGATTTAGAAGCACTGAATAGTCTGCCGGCACTTACCTTACTAACAAGCACAAAGCTTCATTTAACCGCTGATCCCGCTTTTTGCTAAGCGCCTGTTAGGGTAGGTTTTATAAATACAAAATTTATATTAGAAAATAAGGCTGGGTCTTGAATTGCAATCATTACAACTCAGATTTTTCCCAGAAAATTTCTAATTCATTATTAGCGCAAAATGCTCTTTCAAGTATGTTCACCAACTCATTATCTGCTCCGTTCTCACGGAATGTTCAATATGCTTAGGTCTAACCAATATTCCTGATCATCTTTACTTTCTTCCTCAAGTTGATCAATTAGAAATTGTAACTGCATTTCATTAATTAAGCCAATTTCCTGGTTTGTCTCTTTGTTTTTTAATTTGTACATCATTAAATTAGATTTTAAAATTATTGTTTGTTTCGTTTTTTAGAGTGGTCTCTGGACTCCACTATTATTGTTTGTGGAAAATTAAATTCATGAATTGTCGATCTGAATTGTTAGTCGAATATTTCTTGCCTCAATATGTCTTTTAAATTTGCACTTAACGTTTGTGTTTATGACGGCAGGTTTTCGAAGAGCGTCACTGCCCCATTTTGCTGAACGAAATTAAGAAAACAAAACTTAAAACCTACACATCACCCCAAGCTGGCATAAACATTTTGTTACCTGCTGTTTCTAGCACTACCAAAATTTCCAAAAAGGTCTTTTGTCGTCCTTTATTTCCGATAATATTTGAACAACTCTTTCTTCCCCCCAATCCTGGTCATCAGGTATCTTCTTCCAGTCAATATCTTTTATTTCTATCCGTTCATCGGCTGACCCCGACCAATCAACTTTGAATCCATTCTTCCTTAGTTTTCAATAATTTTTTGCTATCAGAATCGCTTCATTGTTCTCCTCAGCTGTTAAAGCCAAGATACAAGCTCCTTGATTCTGGATCAACCGCTCTTCCCAAATCTTGAGAATGATAATAGCAAAAACCTACTGCTTTAATTCCAAGCTCATCAAGTCTCTCTATTGTCTCCATACAATCTTCCTCACCGTCTGATCTTGTAAAACCCCACATTGTGCAAACAAACAATTCTTTCAGATATAAGCTCATCGAATATTTTAGCAAGCCGTTCGAAGTCGGTAGGATGTGTCCAGTGAAGACTTTCACTTTGATGTTTTGAATACCTATCCGATATTTTATCTTAAACCAAACCCTCGTCAAAATCACTTTCGTCATAAAACATTTCTCGAATACTTTCAAAAGTTCGTCTTCATTCTCAAAGCCAAACTTTATGTCGAGCTCTAATTGGTCAATGGCTTCTTTCTTTATTTCACTCTGTCATATCTAGTGGCTAATCAATGAAATAGCTGGTAACGTTATAGATTTGCGATAGACGGGCGGTTTTCCATTACAAATGTTCATTCTAAGATACAAACTTTCTGTAACCACAAAACCGTTCAGGAGCGGTAAGCCCCGCCTACGTTAAAATGTGCTGTTATGCGTAGTAGTCCTCAGTCCCGATTGGCGTCAATTATTTTTTTAACGAATTCTCTTCCATTAGTCAAACTTTCATCACCTCGAAATTCACTTGTTTCGATTGTTCCGTCATTAAAGACTTCTATTTCGAGTCTTGCCCCAACAATTGTTACACAAATCATTACGGAATTGTCTCTGGTACGTTCTAATTGATAGTAAATTTTGGCGCTGTCAAGTTCTTCCAATATCTAATAGAGTGGGTGATTGCTTTTGATGGTTTTCAGTTTCTTTATTATAAAACCAATCACATAGTCTGGCTGAGTAGTAATGGAAAGGTCTTTGTTTTTGACAAGCTCTTTCAAAGCCTTCTCAACAGTTTTCCACTCTTTCAAAGATTTATATTCAACGTATGGTGACTTCATGATTTACAATTTATTCGGATACGGATGGTCTTCCTTTACGCGCTAACGGTTTGCGGCTACCCGAAGGGCGGGACATTTACCACAAAACTTGATTTTGAAAACTAATGTTTGATTAACCACAAAACTGTCCTTGGAACACAAAACCCCGCCTTTTGGGTAGGTGCTGTTATGCGTATGGCGTTTCTGTTCTGTCATAGTAAGTTTGTTCTATCATTGCTGTCCTTAATTTCTCATATTTTTCTTTAAGTTCTTTTGGTGGTTCTTGACCACAACAATATCTCATTTTTCTTGTCGTAATTTGTCAAACTCTACTTTTAGGTCGCTACGTTGTGGAAATAAATAATTCTTGAATTTGTATTAATGTGTCCGCCAAATTCTGTGCAGAGTAATAAACTGTCACGTTAGCTAAACTGTATTCTTTTGCTTTTCAAGTTCTTGCAACTGAATTTTTAATTGTCCGATTATATTATAGAAGTCGTAAATTAAGTTTATTGAGTCAGAGGAAAGGTAAAGCATATTGTCTGCAATGTCTGTGTGGCATTTGCTTACAGAATTGTCAAACTTTTTCAATGCGTCATTTATACAAGAAGTGTCAACACACGTTCCTGATAATGAAACGTGCAATTGTTGAACATCAAAAAGTATTTTGGATAAAGAAGCATAAACTTTTTTCTCCTGTTCACGAATATCGTCTTTGGATTTATACTGCAAATCGAGATTTTTTTCGATTCTCTTTAATTGTCGGTTATTGCGATTTGTTAACCACAATATTCCCAATGGCAGAAATACGCCAGTCAAAATAATATTTACAAGGCCAGGGTTATTGTCAAGAATGTGTTTGAGTGTTTCGTTCATTGGTTTAAATATTTTTTCTGCGAATTACTGACCACCTCGGTTCAGGCACCATTTCAAAATCTTTGCTATGCGTTAAAAAGTAAAATGTCATTTCCGTTGAGCCAATATTTGTTATTCGTATTAAAGTCATTCCGTTTAATAAATGGTCGTGACAATTTTGACTTGATACTTTTAATTTATTCCAAGAAATACTATTGTCGGCTGTACCTTTTATTTCATAATTCTCAACAACACCATTTATTGAAGTTGAAAGGTCAATTCCGTTTCGATTTGTAATAAAAGTGGTCGTGCCATTTATTGAAAAGAAATACAACTTTGCTATTTCAACTGCCAATTTACCAACGCCGCTTTTTTTTTCCAGTGTTTGATAAAGTGTCACAAGCCGTTAAGTTGGTCTTGAGTTATTGAAAAAATTATGTGTCGTCATTTTGTTCTGTTGTCTTTACGCTTACGCATAACAATATATTTGCGAATATACAAAATTCCAAAATACGAATCTGAAATACAACTCATTGATTATCAATAATAAAAATTGTAGTTTTTTGGATATACAAATTGAAGTAAGTTGCGCAAAGCCGTTTTGGCAAGTTGTAATAGGGCCTCAAAAGTTTAACCTAGCCGGGCCGCAAAAGAAAAGCCCGCAGACCTGAGGAACGAAGGGACGAGGACTTGGAGCGGAGGGCCGGCAGCGATGTTGTGGGTGTGGGGGATGTTGATGCTTCAAATTCAGGATATTACCATATTGTCGAGCAGTCGCACGCCGTCTACTATTACGGCGGTTATGATGACAATTCGGTTTGTTGGGGTTTCGGGGTTATGGGTTTTAGGTTGTCGGCGTTGAGTAATAAAAAATAATCGACGTTGAAGCCTTCGAGTGTGTTGAGGGCTGCTGTTGCAGCGTGTTGAATTTCGTGCGGGGTAAGTATGTTGACCATGGTAGCTGCATATTGTAAGCTGGCGTAAATGGCACCTGCTTTTTGGAGAATTTTGGGGTTGAGGCGGACATTGCGGGAACTCATTGCCAAGCCGTGGGGCTCGCGGTAAATGGGGCACATGACCAATTCTACCGGCATTTTGAGGCTATTGATGAGTTGCGTTAGGATGAGGCATTGCTGAAAATCTTTTTGTCCGAGAAACAAAATATCGGGACGGGTTATCTCCAGTAATATCTTAACCACCTGGGCTACACCGGCGAAATGCCCCGGCCGGCTTGCACCTTCCAGCTCCAGGTCGAGGCCGGCGAGATCAAATTTATCGGTCACTTGGGTAACCGGACCATAAATATCACTCGCTTCGGGCAGATATAAGATGTCGCAACCCGCAGCTTCCAGCATTTGGATATCCTGCTCGATTGGACGCGGATACTTTTCTAAATCTTTGGGGTCGTTGAACTGTGTCGGGTTCACAAATATGCTTACAATGGTGATATTGGAGCGTTTTTTGCTTGTTTCCACCAGCGAAATATGCCCCTGATGCAGGGCTCCCATAGTGGGGAACGAAGCCTATTTTGGCCCCTTCAGCCTTTAATCGGGTGCTCAAAGGGGTGAGTTGGTCGCGTTGTTTGATTATCTGCATGCTTAGTGGTTTAAGGGTTTTAGGCGAATTTACCGTGGTTTTAACAAAGTTTGACTTTGGGTTGCATAAGTAAATTCTAAACTATATTTTGTAATTTTGCAGCTTCAAAATTAAACTTCTGAGCAGACTTAAGAAGTAAACACTTCGCAAAATAACCTAACAGTCAAGTAACTAGTTATATATGGACAAGAAAAGAGTGTTGATCATCACCCAGGAAATGCAGCCTTACTTAAATGGGACCGATATCGGGAATATAGCAAGGGAATTACCACAATACGTTCAGGATAAAGGAAATGAAATCAGGGTTTTGATGCCGCGTTACGGTGTAATCAACGAACGCCGTCACCGCCTGCACGAGGTTGTGCGCCTGAGTGGAATGAATATTATTTTGAATGATGATGATTATCCGCTGATCATTAAAGTTGCTTCTGTGCCCGGCGCCAGAATGCAGGTTTATTTTTTAGATAACGATGACCTGTTTAAGCCAAAATACGTTTTTCACGATGACAATGAAAAATCTTATGAAGATAACGCCGAACGTATGGTGTTTTTCTGCAAAGCAGCGCTTGAAACGGTAAAAAAATTCCAGTGGGCACCGGATATTATTCACTGCCACGGCTGGATGACCAGTTTGATTCCGCTATACATTAAAACAGCTTATAAAAATGAGCCGGTATTCCAAAATTCAAAAGTGGTTTACTCGATGTATAAAGGTGCATTTGAAGGTCATTTAGATAAAGCGAAATTTTTAGAAAAAGCACCTATTAATACCATGGTTGAACCTGAACACTTAAATGCGTTTAAAGATTACGACCATCTTGGATTAAGCAAAGGTGCTGCCGCATATGCCGATGGTGTTATTATTGGTAGTGCAGTTATTGAAAAAGAAATCAGCAAATATCTTAAAGCGCAAGGTAAACCGTGCTGAATTTACTGAAGAAGAATACCTCGATAAATACGCTGAATTTTATGACAATTTAGCTCCAATAATTTCAAAATAAATCCGTTATAGGCAGGATGAACAAGGTTGTGTATTTATTGATTGGCGGTTTGATTGTGTTAGCAGCATCGTGCCGAAAAGATAATTTTATTGGTGAAGAATTACTACCCGAAGAAGACTTCTTAAATTCAACAAGGGTTGATACGTTTAAAATGATAACGTATACCGATTATGATGATTCGGTAGTTACCAGTCAAAATCCGTTTTATGCACTCGGCAGTATGACCAGCGAATTTTATGGTAAAGCAACTGCAGGCATTTTTGCACAGGTGGTTTTACCGGCCAACAATTTATTTTTTGGTGATAATCCGCATGTTGACTCTGTAGTGCTAACTTTAGATTATGCTAGCTATTACGGCGATACCACTGCCACACATTGTGTTTCTGTTTATCGTTTAACAGAACCGATGCGCAATAACAGAAATTATTATTCGAATCAGCAATTTCATCACCTCAATATTCCTGTCGGCAAAAAAAATGAATTCTTGGCAAAAACACGCGATAGCGTAACACTTGCTGATGGTTCACTTTGGGAGCCACATTTACGTATTAATTTATTTGATGCGTTCGGACAAAATATTGCTGATTTAGATTCCAGTGTGTTGGAAAATGACACTACCTTTTTACAATATTTACAAGGTTTATATATTGCAGCAGATACACTTACCGATGGTTATTCACGTGGTATGATGTATTTTGATATGTCGTCTGTAATTTCCGGTGTGCGTGTTTATTACAGCAATTCGGAAGCGGATTCATTAAGTGTATTATTTCCGTTTGCAGGTGTAAAAACAAATTATTTTACCAATAATTTTCCGGTTGAAACACCGGCTTATCAGGCGCTTGCAAATCAGGATACCACCAATGGCAATGCTGCAACTTATGTAAAAGGATTTACCGGTTTGCGTACCATAATAAAATTACCTACGCTTACCGATTTACAGGATGTTTCGATTAATAAAGCAGAATTAACTTTTACTGCAGTGTATGATGATGGCAGATTATTTAATCCGCCACCGAAATTATTATTAATTCCGCAAGATTCACTTGGTCATAATACTTACATTGTTGCATTTTACAGTGAAGAATATTTTTCTACGATAATTGATGATAATTTAGGTCAAACCAGTATTGGTGGTACTTTATTAAAATCGATATCACCGGAAACAGGAAGAACAATTTATCAATATAAATTTATCATAACACGTCACGTTCAGGAAATTTTGGAAGGTTCGCTCGATAATAATGGATTTGCATTATCGGTTGTTCCCGGAAACAGAATTCCGAATGCAGTAACTTTAGGTGGAGTGAATTCACTTAGAGATACTTTTAAACCTTATCTCACAATTACATACACTACGATAAACAAATAACATCATGTGTGGTATAGTTGGTTACATCGGGCATCGTCAGGCTTATCCGGTAATTATCAAGGGTTTGCACAGACTGGAATATCGCGGTTACGACAGTGCCGGGGTAGCATTAATTAACGGTGATTTACGCGTTTATAAAATCGCGGGAAAAGTTACCGAACTCGAAAAAGAAACGGCAGGTAAAAATGTGGAAGGCACCTGCGGAATCGGACATACACGATGGGCAACACATGGTGAGCCAAATACAAAAAATGCGCACCCGCATGTTAGTGAAAGTAAAAATCTCGCCATTATTCACAATGGTATTATCGAAAATTATGCTTCACTAAAAACGGAATTGATAAAACGTGGTCACCAGTTTTTATCGGATACCGATACAGAAGTTTTAATACATTTAATAGAAGATATTCAGCTCAACGAAAAAACAGATTTAGTTGAAGCGGTTCGTATTGCATTAAATCAGGTAATTGGTGCTTATGCAATTGTTATTGCATCGAAAGATGAACCGGATATGCTGATTGCTGCACGCAAATCGTCACCAATGGTAGTTGGTATTGGTGAAGGTGAATTTTTTCTTGCTTCAGATGCTACTCCATTAATTGAATACACCAGAAATGTGGTTTATTTAAATGATGAAGAAATTGCAGTTGTTCGTCGCAATGAAGAACTGGTAATTAAAACAATTCATAATGAAGCTATAACACCTTACATGCAAAAATTGCAAATGCAATTAGACATGATTGAAAAAGGTGGTTACGATCATTATATGCTCAAAGAAATTTATGAGCAGCCTAATTCAATAATGGATAGTATGCGCGGCCGTTTAATTGGCAGTAAAAATGCCATTGTTTTGGGGGGGATAAAAGAATACGAAAAAAAATTAATTAATGCCAAACGCATCATCATTGTTGGTTGCGGAACTTCATGGCATGCCGGATTGGTTGGCGAATATTTATTTGAAGATTTAGCGCGTATACCAACTGAAGTTGAATATGCAAGTGAATTCAGATATCGCAATCCTGTTATTAATGAAGATGATATTATAATTGCCATTTCACAAAGTGGTGAAACTGCAGATACTTTAGCAGCAGTTGAATTAGCAAAAGCAAAAGGTGCAACCATATTTGGAATTTGTAATGTGGTTGGTTCATCCATTGCACGTGCATCGCATGCAGGTTCATATACACATGCGGGACCGGAAATTGGTGTTGCTTCTACTAAAGCATTTACTGCTCAGGTTACGGTATTAACGATGATGGCTTTAAGTATTGCACGCAAACGTGGTGTATTACCGGAAAGTAAATATCAGAGTATTGCAATTGAGTTAAGTAAAATTCCTGAAAAAGTTGCGCAGGTATTAAAATCGAACGACCATATTAAAGAAATTGCGGAAGAGTACATGGATGTAAAAAACTTTTTATATCTGGGTCGCGGATTTAATTTTCCGGTTGCTTTGGAAGGTGCACTAAAA
The DNA here is from genome assembly GCA_016706255.1 of Bacteroidota bacterium. Classification (NCBI taxonomy): domain Bacteria; kingdom Pseudomonadati; phylum Bacteroidota; species Bacteroidota bacterium. The sequence continues at coordinate 551,615 of JADJJZ010000006.1, forward strand.
TTAAAAGAGATTTCTTACATACATGCTGAGGGTTATCCTGCAGCAGAAATGAAACATGGTCCTATTGCATTGATAGATGAAAATATGCCTGTTGTTGTTGTTGCAAATAATATGAGTGCGCACGATAAAATTGTGAGCAATATCCAGGAAATAAAAGCGCGCAAGGGTCGTATTATTTCTATCATCTCTGAACACGATACGGTAATAGAAGGTATGTCGGAACACGTAATTCGTATACCCGAAACCGAAGAAGTTTTAACGCCGTTATTAAGTGTAATTCCACTCCAATTATTAGCCTACCACATTGCAGTCCTCCTAAACCGCAACGTTGACCAACCGCGGAATTTAGCGAAAAGTGTTACTGTAGAGTAAATTGCTAATTGAACAGCCGATTGATGTACCAATGTACCGATGTGCGAATGTACCAATGGAACAGCCGGGTTTTGAGTGAGAATTTAATTCGGAGCTCCCGTTGGGGTCAATCAATATTGACCCGTGATGAAGTATAATTGGAACGACCCAATTTTGAGTAAGATTTTAATTCGTAGCTCCCGTTGGGGTCAATCAATATTGACCCATGATGAAGTATAATTGGAACAACCCAATTTTGGGCAAGATTTTAATTCGTAGCTCCCGTTGGGGTCAATCAATATTGACCCGTGATGAAGTATAATTTGAACAGCCGGATTTTGAGCGAGATTTTAATTCGTAGCTCACGTTGGGGTCAATCAATATTGACCCATGATGAAGTATAATTGGAACAGCCGGATTTTGAGCAAGATTTTCATTCGGAGCTCCTGTTGGGGTTAATCAAAATTAATTTATTCTCGTTATGGGAACCACAAAGGACACAGAGAAACAGCACACGGAGTTCACAGAGAATTATTCGTTAATTTAAATTTTACACATAAAAATTAAATTAATTACTATAAATAAAATTTTTGTTCAAAATCCTCCGTGCCCTTTGTGTGCTGTTTCTCTGTGTCCTTTGTGGTTAAAAATAACGAACAAGTAAAATTTTACTCATCATTTCCCTTCAATCGAAAAACCCCATCAGCTAATTTGCTAATCGGCTAATTTGCTAATTAAGAGCGAGATTTTTATTTAGAGCTCCGGTTGGGGTTAATCAAAATTAATTTATACTCGTTAGGGGAACCACAAAGGACACGGAGAAACAGCACACGGAGGTCGCAGAGAATGATTCGTTAATTTAAATTTTACACATAAAAATTAAATTAATTACTATAAATAAAATTTTTGTTCAAAATCCTCCGTGCCCTTTGTGTGCTGTTTCTCTGTGTCCTTTGTGGTTAAAAAAATAACGAACAAGTAAAATTTTACTCATCATTTCCCTTCAATCGAAAAACCCCATCAGCTAATTTGCTAATCAGCTAATTAGCTAATTAAAAAGTCTCACTTCGCAGCAGCAAATTTCCCTGCTACCACATCCCAGTTAATTACATTAAAAAATGCAGCTATATAATCGGGGCGACGATTTTGGTAGTGGAGGTAGTAGGCGTGTTCCCATACATCCATTCCTAAAATTGGTGTGCCTTTTACTTCTGATACATCCATCAAGGTATTATCCTGATTTGGTGAAGAGGTTACTGCTAATTTTTTTTCAGGTGTAACAATGAGCCAAGCCCAACCGGAACCAAAACGTGTTGCTCCTGCAGCGGCGAATAATTCTTTGAATTTATCGAAACCACCTAAATCGCGGTCGATGGCTGCTGCTAAATCACCTGTTGGTGTTCCACCTGCATTTGGGCCCATTACTTCCCAAAATAAGTTGTGATTATAAAATCCGCCACCATTGTTGCGAACAGCAGGAGATATTTTAGAAACATTAGCAAGAATTTCTTCTATACTTTTATTTTCCCATTCAGTACCGGCAATCGCATTATTCAGATTAGTTGTATAAGCTGCATGGTGTTTGTCGTGATGAATTTCCATTGTTCTCGCATCGATATGCGGTTCCAGCGCGTCGAAAGCGTATGGAAGAGGTTGTAATTGAAATGCCATAGTTTATTGAGTTTTAGAATTTAGAAATTTGTTAATCTTCGTTGCATTTACAACAGAAGCGATAAAGATAAAACAGCAATTAAAAAATCAGGTTCGTTTAAAGAAAAATTAATTTACTTCAGCGTTTGCCAATAAAAAATTTCTTGAGCAAACTTTGTGCATGTTCGGCCCCAATACCTTGTTGCACTATTGTTTTGGGGTGAAGAATATGTTCATGTCGCGTAAAACCCATTTTCGGGTCGGAGGCGCCATAAACGATGCGACCTACCTGAGCCCAATAACTGGCTGCAGCGCACATGGGGCAAGGCTCCAGCGTTACATAAAGGGTGCAGTCGGGTAGGTATTTTGCGTTAAAATGGTTACAAGCGGAGGTTATTGCCTGCATTTCAGCATGTGCAGTGGGATCTGACAGCCTTTCCACTAAATTGTGGGCTTTGGCAATTATCTGATGCCCCGCCACTATAACTGCCCCAATCGGCACCTCGTCTTCCTGCAGGGCCTTTTCCGCCATTTTTAGGGCCTCTTCCATAAAAAATGCATCCGGATCCTTAATTATTCCCATGGCATAAAGGTAAGGGCTTGTGCTAAAACAGCCATAATTTTCGTTAACTTTTCATTTTTATCGCTAAATCGATATCTAAACCCAATTTTCATAAACCCTAAACGTCCTGTAACTTTTAACTCATTTCCTTCATTCATCCTTAAAAAGTCTTAATTTATCTAAAACTTTAAAAGGCTCGTCTTTTTTGAATTAATTTTAACCCGTCATGAGAAAATTTTCCATCATTGCCATTTTAGTTGCAGTTTCAACCGGTGTTTTTGCTCAAACTACCATTTCGCTACAGGACGCTATCAACAGGGCAACCGACTATAACCTTCAACTCAAACAAGGTGCTGCCGGTGTTGAATTTTCTGAAAAAGCTGCCAATCAAAGTCGTTTGTTATTGTTGCCTAATCTTAACCTCGGAAGTTCGTATTTCTGGAATTTTGGATATACGGTTGATCCGGTAACCAACTTACCGCTTGCCAACAGTTTTCAGAACAATGGTTTTCAGGCTTCGTCATCAATGAATTTATTCAGCGGCGGCAGCATCAGCAATACCATTAAAAAAAGTAAAACCGATTTACAGGTTGCAGGAATGAATTATAAAGAAGCTGTAGAAAATGTGCAGTTTCAGGTAATTGTTGCTTACCTCGCAGTAATGTTTGCAGAAGAACAATTAAAAATTGCAGACCAAAAAATAAGTACTACACAACTGCAATTAAACAATTCAAAAAAACTTGCTCAGGCAGGCAGTATTCCCGAAGGCAATTTACTTACTATTGAAGCACAATTAGCGCAGGATGAATTAAATCAGATTCAAGCGCAAAATCAGGTGGATAAAACTTATCTCGATTTAAAATTATTGTTGCAGATGGATGTAACTGAAAATATCCGCATCGCTTATCCTGATGTTGCTAAACTGGAATATATTTTAAATGCTCCGGTGCCTGATGCATTAACCGTTGCTAATTATGCTATTGCAAATAAAGCAAGTATAAAAAAATATGAGTATCAGTTAATGAGTGATGAACTCAATAAAAAAATTGCCGGCGCAGGTGCTATGCCAACATTGAGTTTAGTTGGTCAGGTTGGAACTAATTATTCCAGTGCAACTTATCCGCCAATAATTAATGAAGCCGACCCTTACGGAACACAAATAAATAATAACCTGAGTGAGGTGGTAGGTATTTCATTACAAATTCCGATTTTCAATAATGGTCAGGTGATGTTGAACAAACAAAATGCCGACCTTACTTTAATTAATACCCAATTGAATCAGCAAATTGCCGTTAATACCATGCGTCAAAACGTAACGCAGGCAATTAATGATTTAAAAGCAGCCATTGCAAGTTATGCAGCAGCAGAAAAAAATATGGCTGCAGCAGTGAGCGCATTTGAATTTGCTGAAAAAAAATTCAATATGGGCACTGCTTCTTCATTTGAATATACCAATGCAATAAATATGAAAGCCCAAGCAGAATCATCTTTAGTGCAGGCAAAATATGATTTGATTTTCAAGGCAAAAATTATTGATTATTACCTTGATAAACCTTTAGACTTTTAAATAAACAAATATGCGCTCGTTAAAAATTTTAGGAATAATTGTAGTTCTATTGATCATCGTGTTAGTACTCGGCTCTAAACAGGGTTGGTTTAATGGCGGAGCAAAAACAATGGTAACCTCTGATGTTGTTGAAAAAAGGAATATTGTAGAAACTGTTACTGCAAGTGGTAAAATTTATCCGGTAACACAAGTGAGTATTTCTGCCGAAATTTCTGGAGAAATTGTGGAGTTGCCGGTAAAAGAAGGTGACAAGGTGAAAGAAGGTGATTTATTAATGCGCATAAATCCCGATTTATATGAAAGTCAGGTTGAGCAGGCACAAGCAGGTTTAGATAATACAAAAGCACAATTATCAAGCGCAAGAGCTCGTGTATTACAATCTAAATTACAATTCGACAACGCAAAAATTTCATTCGACCGCAATACACAATTATTAAAAGATAAAGTGATTTCTCAAATGGAATACGAGCAATCGCAATTGGCTTATGAAACGGCGAGAGCAGAATATGGTATTGCACAGGAAAGTGTAACTGCAATGGAGTATACTGTAAAAAGTAGTGAAGCGATGTTGCGTGAAATGCGTAATAATTATAAACGTACATCGATATATGCTCCTGCTAATGGAACTGTGGTGGGATTAAATAAAAAGAAAGGCGAAAAAGTATTGGGGACTATTCAAATGACCGGTGACCAGTTAATGAGTATTGCCGATTTAACACAAATGGAAATTCAGGTAGATGTTAGTGAAAATGATGTATTAAGAATTGATGTAGGTGACACTGCAGATATTGAAGTTGATGCTTATTTAAATCGCAAATTTAAAGGTGTGGTATTTCAAATCGCCAACTCTGCAGGAAGTGGAAGTATTTTAAGTGCTGTGTCTGACCAGGCTACTAATTTTAAAGTAAAAATTTATTTATTACCTGAATCGTATGCCGATTTAATGAAAGAAAGTGCCGGTAAATATCCATTTTACCCGGGTATGAGTGCAACGGTTGAAATTAAAACCGATGTTGCAAGAAATGTATTATCTATTCCTATTCAGGCAATCACAACGAGAGAAGATACCACCGATACCAATAAGGATAAAAAAATAAATGAAATTGTTTATATCGCCGATGGTGATAAAGCAAAAGAAGTAATTGTAACTTCCGGTTTGCAGGACGATAATTTTATTGAAATTAAATCAGGACTTAACGACGGTGATAAAATTATTTCCGGTCCTTACAATACCATTACCAATGTGTTGAAGGATGGTGATTTAATTAAAGTTGAAGAGAAAGAAGCGGCAGTGAAGGAATAAACCGCTGCCCCACAATCGTCATGCTAATCTCATATTTACGGTTTCCATAAAACCATTTATGGAAACCGCCGTAAAACAGTACCATAACAGTAAAACTCATTGTTATGGCACATGTAGAAACTTCCCGTTCAGCCGCAGTTGGTAAACACAACAGCCGCACAACACGCAAACCAATTTTTGTCGACATGACTCCCATGGTGGACTTAGCATTTTTGCTGATTTCATTTTTTATGCTCACCACGGTTTTGGAAAAAAATTATGCAATGGATTTGAATATGCCGGCAATTCCGGAAAATCCAATGCCAATTTCAAAAAGCAGAACGATGACCATTATTGCTGATAAAAATAATCAGCTCTATTATTATAATGGTGAAAAGCCTGACAATTTGGTGTCCATAAATTACAATCAAAATAGTTTGCGTTCATTATTAATACAACGTATAGCGCAACAACAGGCAGCGGATCCGGATAAAGGATTAATATGTTTAATAAAATTAAGTGATGCAGCAGATTATGACGATATGGTGCAATTGCTTGATGAAATGACCACCACTAAAGTGCCAACCTATGCCATTCAGGAATTAACTGAGGAAGAAAAAGCCGCCTTAGCAGGAATCCAAAAATAATTTTAATGATGATTATGGAAAAACGGCTACACTTTCATCACAATTCTAAATTCACTGCTATGAACACTTTAAAAAATTATTCTAATGCCAGTATCGATGATATGGTATTTGAAAACAGAAACCAGGCTTACGGTGCATATCAATTACGCCGCGATTCATCATCCCGCCACCTTGCTATTGCTTTGTTTGTGGGTATTTTATTAACCTCAGTTGTAACAGCTTTTAGTTTGAATAATAAAAAAGTTGTAGCAAATGATTTGGATGATATAATAGACTGCCCTATGGTACCGCTAGATATCACTAAAGTTGAATTACCAAAATTAGAATTGCCAAAACCGATTCCACAAGAAGTAATTCCGATGGCCACTCAAAAAATTTCTTGAATTTAAACCGGTGGTTGACGATAAAGTTATTGTTGACGATGTGCCTACAATTGATGATTTAAAAGGAAAAATAATCGACAAAGTTACCACTGAAGGTCCGAAAGTGGATGTGCCTATTATTAAAGAAAAAGTAATTGTGAGCGAACCTGTTGTAAAGCCTAAAGAGGTATTAAAATTCGCAGAACAAATGCCGGAATACAATGGTGGATTTTTGGCTATGCAGAAGTACTTACAAAAAAATATACGCTATCCGCAAGCAGCATTACACATGGGAACTACAGGAATAGTATATGTAGAATTTGTGATTGAAACCGATGGCGCTATAACAGATGCAAAAGTTATTCGCGGTATTGGTGATGGTTGTGATGAAGAAGCGTTGCGTGCTGTAACCAATATGCCAAAATGGGTTCCGGGAAAACAAAATGGTCAGGAAGTTCGTGTAAGAACTACCGTTCCGATAAAATTTGAATTAGAAAATTAAGTTGAATATTTTAATTGAGTTAACAAATCAGGTAAGCCTTCCGTTACTTTTCGCGGGAGGCTTTTTTATGTAAAGATGTTAATGGTTGAGATAAATTACACTTCATGGATACCTAATTTTCGGCATCCTATTTCGCTGGCTTTTTGTTCAGCGCGTTTTTTACTGTAGTCGATATCTTCAGCAATGAGTTCGGTATCTAAAAATAAACCCATTTTATACATGCGTTTACCTTTTAGTTCGTGTTCTTCTATGAGGTCGAATTTAATATCGCGGCCATTTTTCTGGGCCCATTCAATTATTTTGCTTTTAAAATTGATCACAACACTTTCCAATTCAGCGATTTCATAGTGTGGAATCAGGATTTTATGCATAAAAAACTTACTTGCCTTGAGATACCCCGCATCAACATAAATTGCTCCAACCAAGGCTTCGAGGGCATTTCCCAGTACATTGCTTTTAGTAAGATCGGTTCCGCCTTTACGAATTTGCATCATCTCACCTAAACCAATTTTCATGGCAACGCGGTTTAACTGTTCGCGGCTGACAATCTTACTCCGCATTTCGGTAAGGAAACCTTCTGTTTTGTACGGATATTTTTTAAAAAGGAAGTCTGCAATCACCAAATCAATCACTGCATCGCCTAATAATTCGAGGCGTTCGTTGTTGGTATGTACTGAATTATGGATAGAACTATGCTGAAAAGCGAGTTTGTATACATTGTGATTAATGGGAGCTAATCCGGTAATACTTTTCAGTTTTCGGCAAAAGACCTGTTCGGGCCCCAAATTACAGTTGTAAAATTTACGGATATTCGACAGCAAGCAATTAGCTACTTAACTTTTTAAATATAACAGAAGCATTGTGACCACCGAATCCGAAGGTATTGCTCAGAACGGCATTTAATTCACGGGTTTGTGCTTTATTGAATGTTAAGTTAAGTCTCGGATCGAATACAGGGTCATCATTAAAATGGTTAATTGTTGGAGGAATTATACCATTGTTGAGTGCAAGTACGCTGGCAATAGCCTCAATAGCGCCTGCAGCACCCAGTAAGTGACCTGTCATGGATTTGGTTGAGCTGATGTTCATTTTGTAAGCATGCTCACCAAAAACAGTTTGTATCGCTTTAATTTCCTGTGGGTCGCCAATAGGGGTAGATGTTCCGTGTACGTTGATATAATCGAGTTCTTCGAGTTGCATTCCTGCATCGCGAAGGGCGTCTTTCATAACCAACTGAGCACCGAGCCCGTCAGGATGTGGGGCTGTCATATGATAAGCATCGGCACTCATACCGCCGCCCATATATTCAGCATAAATTTTTGCGCCTCGTTTAATAGCGTGGTCGTAATCTTCAAGAATTAGCGCACCGGCACCTTCACCCAATACAAATCCGTCGCGATCAACATCGAATGGACGGGAGGCGGTTTGAGGCGAATCGTTGCGTTCACTCAGGGCTTTCATGGCATTAAATCCACCCACACCCGGCGCTGTAACAGAAGCTTCAGAACCACCGGAAATGATGATATCGGCGCGTCCCAAACGAATACAGTCGGCGGCGATAATAATGGAATGTGTAGAGGAAGCACAGGCAGACACCGTAGCGAAGTTTACGCCGCGGAAGCCATATCTGATGGAAATCATACCCGCTGCGATATCACTAATCATTTTCGGAATGAAGAACGGGTTGAATCGTGGCGTGCCATCACCTTTGGCAAAGGCGAAAACCTCTTCTTCAAAGGTTTTGATACCACCAATACCACTGGCCCAGATAACACCTACACGGTCAACATTAACTTCATCCGATTTGATTCCTGAATCCTGCACGGCTTCTTCAACTGCTGCAATAGCATAATGAAGAAACGGGTCCATACGGCGCACTTCTTTTTTCTCTATAACGCTCGTAGGGTCGAAGTTTTTAACTTCACATGCAAAGCGGGTTTTGAAGTTGGTAGCGTCAAAACGGGTGATAAAATCAGCTCCGCTCTTGCCTGCTACCAACCCCTCCCAATACTCACGTACAGAGTTGCCCAGGGGGGTCAATGCCCCTAAACCGGTTACTACAACTCTTCTTGATGCCATAAGAAGGATAAGAATTACTTAACGTGTTCTTCGAGGTAAGCAATAGCGTCACCAACTGTGGTAATGCCTTCAGCCTGTTCATCAGGAATAGAGATATTGAATTCTTTTTCAAATTCCATAATTAACTCTACTGTGTCTAATGAATCAGCGCCTAAATCATTGGTAAAGCTGGCTTCCGGAACTACTTCGCTCTCGTCAACACCAAGCTTGTCGATAATGATCTTTTTTACTTTTTCTGCAATTTCTGACATTGTTTTAGGTTTTAATACTCCCCTCAAAGGGAGGAATTGTTTGAAAATAAAGTGCAAAGATAAAGGAATGTATATGGATTGTGCAAGTGTGCAGTAATATAATAGTTGTATCTTACCTTTGAGGCATCATTTTTTTTCAAATTGGCGAAGCGAAAACTTAAAATAGACCCGGAATTCAATTTTATCCTCATTGGCATCGCAACACCCCTGCTGGACTACCGTATGGCCTGGTTTATCAACCATGTTTTATTCAAACAACTGGCTAAAACCGACGATTTGACCATCACCGACCCCCAAAACAGGGTGCAAACAGCCTACGGGCGTTTTGACTATCAGGAGGAGCTTACCAAGTCGGTTTTTCATCTTGTACAAAACAAACAAGGGGCATTTTGCCTCATTCCGGAGCTTAAGGAGCTCGATTACCTGCTTTTAGTGAAAGGAGAATATTATCGCCCCAGAAAAAATGAAATGGTAAAAAAAATACGTGCTATTGAACAAATTCAGGCCGTAGTTATTATTGATGTTGAATCACTTAAGTCGAAAAACAACCTCATATTTGAGGAAAATTTGAAAAAAAATTAAAAAGGCATATTCTTAATAAATAATTACAATAGATGAAACGAGGAGGAAACAAAACAAAAATTATTGCCACTTTAGGCCCGGCCAGCAATAATTTTGAAATGATCGTAAAGTTGATCAGCACCGGTGTTGATGTGTTCAGATTAAATTTTTCGCATGGCACACACGAAATTCACAAACAAACCATCGACCTCATAAAACAGGCTAACCGCGAATTAAATACACATGTTAGTATTCTTGCCGATTTACAAGGCCCGAAAATTCGTTTGGGAGAGTACTTCCGCTTACAGTTTTAAAAGAAGGCGATACTTTCGAGTTTACCACTTCACCGATGATTGGCAACAATAAAATTGCCTACATCACGTATCCGAATTTCCCGAGTGATGTACGTGCTGGTGAAACTATTTTGATTGATGATGGTAAAATTGAATTGAAAGTACTGGAAACCAATCAGAAAAATCATGTTATTACGAAGGTGGTTTTTGGCGGACCAATTTCTTCAAAAAAAGGAGTGAATTTACCGGATACACAAGTTTCTATTCCTTCACTCACAGAAAAAGACCACGCTGATTTATTATTTGCACTCGATCATGGTGCAAACTGGATTGCGCTTTCTTTTGTGCGCAAAGCAGATGATATTATTCATTTAAAAAATATTATTCGTCATCATGGTAAACATGCCAAGGTAATTGCCAAAATTGAAAAACCGGAAGCATTAAAAAATATTGATGGCATTATTGATGCAACCGATGCAATAATGGTAGCACGTGGCGACCTTGGTGTTGAAATGCCGGTTGAATTAGTACCATTTACACAAAAAGACCTTTGTCGTAAATGTCTCGAAAAAACCACTCCGGTTATTATCGCGACACAAATGATGGAGAGTATGATTGAAAATGCACATCCTACACGTGCTGAAGTAACAGATGTTGCCAATGCAGTATTAGATGGTGCAGATGCAGTAATGTTAAGTGCGGAAACTGCTGCGGGAAAATATCCGGTAAAAGTTATTTCAACCATGGTGCGGATTATTGAACAAGCAGAAAAAGAAGAAATCGTTTTCAATCGCAGACATCAGCCGGATAAAAATTCAAAAACATATTTGAGTGATGCCATTTGTTTTAATGCATGTAATATCGCCGAAGAAGTGCATGCTGCTGCCATAATGGGGATGACCAAAACAGGTTACACCGCATTTATGGTTTCCAGTTGCAGACCGAAAGCAAAAATTTATGTGTTTACAAATAATGAAGAAGTAGTAAACATCTTAAATTTATTATGGGGCGTTACCGCATTTTATTACGATGGCATGCGCGGCACAAATAATACATTTAAAGAAGTGCAACAACATCTTGCACATATCGGCTATTTGAAAAAAGATGATGTGGTAATTAATTTAGGTACCATGCCTGTTAAGGAAATGGCAAGAACGAATACCTTGAAGATAAGTGTGATACAATGAGGGATGAGTGATGAGGGATGAGTGGTTTTTGTTATTGAGGGAATTATGTTTATTTATTTTACATTATTCGTAAATTAAAATTTTCATAACAGCCGGAACCGCAAAGGCTCAAAGGCCGCAAAGTTGCACTAAGATTTTAATACAATTTACTTAGCGTTACTTTGCGGCCTTCGTTTCTTCGTGGTTTTGGCTGTTCGTTTAGATGGGAGGTATTGTGGTTTAATTAATTAACCGCTTGTATAAAAATTATAATAGTATCGATACATTAACAGTTTAGCAGTCATCACTCATTATTCATTACTCATGTCCGCTTCGGCGGACAACTCATTTTATGAGGGATGAGGGATTCGAAAGGAGAAAATTATGTTTATAACTCCCCCTTTTTTCTCAAATAGGCATTTATTTAAACAGCCGGAACCACGGAGGCCCCAGAGAAAATGCACACAAAGTTCACTGAGAATTTCGGCTAAAAATGATATTTATAGTGATTAATTTTCAATAAATTTTGTAATTAAATTTTTTCGAAAAATTCCTCTGTGTTTCCTCTGTGGGCTGTTCCCTTGGTGTTCTCGGTGGTTTCGGCTGTTAAATAGGAATTAAATGAGTATTGTGTGGTTACTCGAAAAGAGGGAATTATATTTATTACTTCCCCTTTTTTCTAAAATAGGCATTTATTTAAACAGCCGGAACCACGGAGGCCACAGAGAAAATGCACACAAAGTTCACGGAGAATTTCGGCTAAAATTGATATTTATAGTGATTAATTTTCAATAAATTTTGCAATTAAATTTTTTCGAAAAATTCCTTTATGTTTCCTCTGTGGGCTGTTCCCTCGGTGTTCTCCGTGGTTTCGGCTGTTAAATAGGAATTAAATGAGTATTGTGTGGTTACTCGAAAAGAGGAAATTAATTTTATAATATTTCATTATTCCAAAATTGAACATGAATAATTCACGATTTCATTGTTTGTAGTTACCACTCATCACTCATCACTCATCCAACATCACTTTTCCGGCAAAAAAACCGTAACTTAGTAACTAATACTTAAATTATGTGGAAAGAAGCAAATAACACCCTCTCAAAAACATTCAAATTCGCCAATTTTATTGACGCATTTGCATTTATGACACGTGTAGCGTTATTGGCAGAAAAACAGGATCATCATCCTAACTGGAGTAATGTGTACAATACTGTTACTATAAATTTAAATACACATGATGCGGGAGACGTAGTTACCGAAAAGGACAGGAAACTGGCGGCGGCGATTGACAAGCTTTTGGCGTAATATAATACCCTAATTATTTTTATTACTTCCAAAATTGAATTAAAGTAATTCTATTTCAGAATAAAAATTAATTTAGATTCATGAAATAAATGCGTTTTTTAAATTAAACTGATTAAATTATTTAGCTTTTGCCAAGTAATCCTAGTTATTTTAATAACTGTCTTTTATATTAACTTTTAAAATATATTTCAACTTGGATTTGTGCAATTAATAAAAGTGAAACGTTCTTAAAAATTATTTATGGTTTGCTACATTTTAGAACTAGTATGTTTAATATTGAATCTAAGTTAAATTATTTTAATTTATGCTAAACTTAAGAATATCTTAAGAATTGTAGGGCTATTTTTGAGAAATATTTTATACGATGGATAAGAAAAATAAGATAGCTGAAATTACTCTACTGTTTTGGCTGATGAAGGTTGTTTCTACAACACTAGGAGAAACTTTAGGAGATTATTTGTCTATGACTCTAAACCTGGGTTATTTAAATAGTTTATTTATAACACTTATTATTTTTTTGGTAGTTGCAGCAGTCCAGGTTAGACTTAATCAATATATTCCGATAGTTTTTTGGTTTGTTATAATTTCAACAACGACACTTGGAACCGAAATTTCCGATTTTTTGGATCGCACATTACATCTTGGTTATACCTTAGGCAGTTTTTTGCTACTTTTATTATTGTTATTATCGTTATTAGGATGGTTTAAAAAGTATCAATCTCTTGCTGTTTTTCCAATTACAGATAAAATCAAAGAGTGCTATTTCTGGATTGTGGTTCTATTCTCAAATAGTTTAGGAACTGCTTTTGGGGATTTTCTGGGTGATTATTTAGGATTAAGTTATGTTCAAGGCGCGATAATAACTGCATGTATAATTTTATTTGTTTATATTTTACATAATTTTAGTAAAGTGAATCATATTTTACTTTTTTGGATTGCGTTTATTTTTACAAGGCCATTTGGCGCTACTTTTGGTGATTTATTAACAAAGCCTCAATCAAAAGGCGGGATGGCCTTAGGTACTTTGAATGCAACACTAGCTGCTGCCACAATCCTATTAGTTTTAATTGTAGTTGCTCATTTAAGAGTGAAGTGGAAACTACAAATAAAAGGTTAATTCGACTAAAATTTCTCTCAAAATATGAAAATCCTTATTGTTGAAGATGAAAAATTGTTAGCAAGCGCAATTCAAGCGTATCTAAAAAGTGAAGGCTATATTTGTGAAATAGTAAAGGAATTGTTTATTGCTCGCCAAAAGGTGGATATTTACCTGTATGATTGTATATTAATAGATATAGGTTTGCCCGATGGTAATGGACTGGAGCTCATTAAAGAAATAAAAAAAATACAACCAACTACAGGTATTATTATCATTTCTGCTAAAAATGCCATAGATGATAAGGTTTTGGGACTAGAATTAGGTGCTGATGATTATTTGTCCAAACCATTTCATTTGGCGGAAATGAACGCAAGAATTAAATCCCTAATACGACGACGCCAGTTTGATTCCCTTAATGAAATTGTGTTTAATGAAATTAAAATTTTTCCCGAACAATATGCGGTTAAGGTAAATAATAATGATTTAGTGCTTACGAAAAAAGAATATGCCTTGCTCATTTTCTTTATTGCCAATAAAAATAGGGTGCTTAAAAAAACTATTATTGCAGAACATTTATGGGGTGATAATATTGACATGGCTGATAATTTCGATTTTATTTACACGCATCTGAGTAACCTTAGGAAGAAAATTGTAGACGCTGGAGGGCTCGATTATATTACATCCGTTTATGGTGTAGGATATAAATTTACTGATGAAAATAAACCGGCATAAGTTATGAAACTATTACATGCCATTAACTTTCGGTTTCTGTTAATTTCATTTGGTGTTTTATTAGCAGGAGGGGTAATATTTTACTTTATTCTTGAAAACATTTTAGATAATCAACTAACAGAGCAACTCCAGCAGGAAAAACAACAACTCGAATCCAATTTACTCAACGGTAACTTAATTAGTACTGATGTTATACATCCTAATATTTTCATAAAACCTGCCCCAGCTTTGTTTCCCGAATATTTAACAGATACCTTACTTTACAATGATAGAGAAGAGGAATATGAACCACATCGTCAATTGTGTTTTGCCCTCCAAAACCAATTCGGCATTTACGCGATTACTATTTCCAAAACCTTATTTGAAAAAAAGGACCTCATTTTTACAATAGCATGGATAACAGTATTGATAGCCATTTTGCAGCTGCTTTTGCTTTATTTTGCTATGGGCTATTTTAATAAAAAACTATTTGCCCATTTCTTTTACACGCTCGAAGAAATGGATAAATACAAGCCCGGTTTTACCAAAGATATTCAATTGCATAGTAGTGATATACATGAGTTTGGAATGCTAAATCAGTCATTTTATGATATGCATACTAGACTAAGTAATGAGTTTGAAGCACTTCAAGCATTTACCCAAAATGCATCACATGAATTGCAAACCCCTTTAGCCGTTATCCAAAGCAAGATTGAAATTTTACTGCAATATAAAAACCTGCTACCAGAGCAGTTTAAAATGTTGGATGAAATGAGTAGCAGCATAATCAAGTTGAGTAAAATTAATAAACAATTATTACTGCTTACAAAAATTGAAAGTAATCAATTTTTGAAATCTGAGCAGGTAAATTTTGGAAAAATTATACAAGAAAAAATAAGTGAACTTACTGACTTCCTGCCGTCGCGAAATATTTCTATTCATTTCCCAGTGGAAGAAGCATGTATGGTATTTATGAACGTTGTATTGGCCAGTATACTGGTAAATAATTTACTTTCAAATGCAATTAAATACACTACAGCAGACTCGGTAATAGCTATAAAGTTATCGGCATCTGCACTTGAAATAACAAATCCTGGCCTGGTAAGATTGGAGGATAAAAGGATTTTTGACCGTTTCTACTCGAATAGCACAAATGAAGACGCCACGGGCTTAGGGTTGGCTATTGTTAAACAAATTTGCGAACTGTATTCCTTTAAACTAAATTATGCCTTTGAGCGTAACGTGCATAAATTTTCTATTGCATTTTTATGAAAATAACACACTTTAGTTGAAATTTATTTTTGCTCTTAAGTTTTTCTAAAGGTTCACTAGCGATGTTTGTATCATAAAAAATATTGATTATGAATAAAACATTTTGTTTAATTTTAGTGGGCGGAGTATTCATCGCTGACTTTGCAAGTTGTAAAAAATCTACAACTTGTGGTGTTGCAAGTGAAACTGCAAATGCAATAGATTCTACAACGGTGCCAATAGCTGTAAGAGACAGCTTCCACTTTCAGTATCCTGCCATTGACGCACAATGGTATTTGGAAGAACCTGACTATGAGGCATCCATTTTAATGGGAAGTGTTAAAGCTACTATAATTTATTCTGCTGGTGCGGAGCGGCTTCAAATCGAAACAGAAATTGGAATAGCTGACTTGCCGTCAAATGTTGCAAGTGTTATAGCGGCAAACTTTGGTAGTTACACCATAAAAAGTGCTGCTAAAATTGAAGACCTTAAGCTTGTTAGTACAAAATACGAAGCAGAAGTTGAAAAAACAGATGCGCACTACGATTTAATTTACGATGTAAATGCAAATTTAATTGATCAAATTGATTTGTGTGTTGAACTTCCAGACTAATTTAAATAAATTAACAATCAAAAAATAACTTTTATGAAAAAAATCATGTTTGTCGTGTTGTTAGGTGTTTTCAGCTCAACACTATTTGGTCAGAATGAAAAAAATAAAGATGAAAGTGACTCAGAAGAAGGGGTTGAAGTTCCTGAAGTTGTAGAAAATGCATTTAAAAAGGAGTTTCACGGAATTAAAAACGTAAGTTGGGATCAGGAAAATGGGGAATATGAAGCCGAATTTAAGCTAAATGGCAGTGATGCTAGTGCAACTTATGATAAAACAGGTCATAAAAAAGAAGTAGAAATTGCCATTGTTAAAAAGGAAATTCCCGCAAATATTTTAGTTTATATTGAAGAGAAATACCCGGATTACTTCTTTACCAATGCGGCAAAAATAACGAATGATAAGGGTGTAATAATTTACGAAGCTGAAATTGGTAAAGTAGATACATTTTATGATGTATTATTTGATTCAGCGGGAAATTTCATCAAAATGGTGGAGGGTGATTGATTATGACTAAAAAAAGTGGGCGGAGCTTAAGCTTTGCTCATTTTTTTAAAAACTAAAATTATATATGAAAAAAATAATTGCTGGTTTACTGATACATATGTGTTTTACTCAACCTTTAGCTGCTCAAACACTTGTTAGTAATAACTCAGAAAACACACCGTATTTACAAGTTTATTTGGATGGTATTCCAGATTGGCAGGACTACATGAAGGTGAAAGTGTGGTATGTCGATTATGTTCGCGACAGGCAATTGGCAGATATTCATGTTTTAATTACTACTCAATCAACAGCTTCCGGAGGTAACTTATACACGATATACTTTATTGGCTATGGTAAATTTATTGGCAAAACAGATACTTTACATTATACCTCAAGTATTGAAAATACAAATCGCAAATCAAGAGATGAATTAATAAATACGCTATCAATTGGATTACTGCCATACTTAGCTGAAAATGGGCAACAAGAATTTATTTCAATAAATTATCTGAATAATGAAAAAACTGCAATACAAAGTAAGGATAAATATAATTATTGGGTTTATACAACACAATTAAATGGAAATTTGACAGGCGACCAAACCACTGACATTTTTGATGGAAGTGCCAGCTTTAGTGCAGCCCGCATAACCGACACCTGGAAAGAACGTTTTACAGCTGATATAAGCGAAAGTAATAATAGATTTCAAACTCCAACTTATTCTTACAAGGGAAACACAATAATTAAAAATTTACATGCCTTGTTGGTTTATAGTTTAAATAACCATTGGTCATTAGGATTTGAGCCCGCTTACTATGCTTCAACATACAGTAATATTAAATCACAATTTTCAGCAGCTCCAGGTATTGAATATAATATTTTTCCATATAATGAGTCGGTGGAGCATTTGTTTACATTTAAATACCGGTTTCAACCACTTTTTAATTTTTATACTGATTCAACTTTGTATAATAAAACACAAGAATTATTATTGAATTCAATTTTTGATGTAACGCTCACCCAAATAAAACCATGGGGAAATATGTCGGGAACTTTTACAGCTGCTAACTTTTTAAATCACCCAAAAGCTTTTAGACTTGATTTTGTTGGGTCAATGAATATAAAATTGGCAACGGGACTTTTCTTTAATGTTTCTGGCAATGTTTCGCTAATAAATAATCAGTTATCTATTGCTAAAATTGCGCTAACACCTGAGCAAATTGTTTTACATCAAAAGGAAATTTTATCCAATTACAGTTATGGAGTAAATATTGGAATAACTTATGTATTTGGGGCTCGATTTAATAATGTAGTTAACCCTAGATACGAAGGTGGAGTTACAATTGATCCTGAAATAATTAATGCAACAGCCGGTGGGGAAGCACCGGATTGAAAAAAAAATTGATCATTCATTTAAAATTGATTTATGAAAAAAATAGCTATTACAACCGCCATTTTATTTACAATATGTATTTTGCAGTCATGCAGAACTGAAGTTCCTGAAGCAGTTTTGCTTTCATTTGAAGCTAAATATGGCAATGCTCAAAATGTAAGTTGGGGCAAAGAAAATAAATCGGAATATGAAGCGGAATTTTCAATTAATAACATAAATATGTCGGCAAATTTTGATAACCGCGGTGACTGGGTGGAAACTGAGGTTGTGATAGAGCCTAAAAACGCTCCAGCCGAAATAGTTAAGACAATAAATGTACAATATTCAGGATATCAAATTAAAAGTATAGAATCAATTGAAACAGCAGATAAAGGATTAAGTTATGAGGTGATAATTACCAAAAGAGCTAAGAAGCTGGAAATCATGTTTAACGAAACTGGAAACATATTAGAAAAAAGCGAGTAATTTTGTGATAAATAAATATCATTAATATGATTAAATATTTTACGGTATTGACTTTTACTTTTATTGGTTTATTACAATTTGGTTTCGCTCAAAACAATGTAAAGTTGAAGGTGGTTGACGGGACCTCAAAAGAAACATTAGTAGGTGCATCTGCCATGGATTTGAAAACAGGTGAAGGTGCCATTAGCGATGTAAATGGATTTATCCAATTAACTAATTTAATGAATGGCGATGTGGAAATTATAATTACTTTTATTAGTTATCAGGAGCAAATTATTGTTTTAAATTTACCTTTGACTGACACTACAACAATAATTATTAACCTTTTGCCTGAAGAAGAGTTACTTAATGAGGTAGTAATAACAACTTCAAAAACTGGCGCGCGAATAGAAGAAACTCCACTAAAAATTGAGGTAATTGGTACTGAAGAATTAAATGAAGAAAGCTCAATAAAACCTGATAATGTTGCCAGTATCCTTGGTGATGTTTCATCTGTTCAAATTCAAAATATCTCTCCGGTTACCAGTGAAGCCGTTATCAGAATGCAAGGACTGCCCGGTAGATATATGCTATTGCTTAAAGATGGAATGCCTGTATATTCTGACATTTCTTCAGGGTTTTCAATACTCAGTATTCCACCACTCGATTTAAAACAAATTGAAATTGTAAAAGGTCCTGCATCTACTTTAAATGGGGGTGGAGCGATTGCAGGTTTAGTAAATTTTGTCAGCAAGGAGCCGGTGGATTCTAGTGAAACAGTATTTATGATTAATGAAACAACGCTAAAGGAAACTAATTTAAACTCCTATTTTTCAGGTAAAAAAAATAAATTGGGCTTTACATTATTTTCAGGTTATAATTTGCAAAAAAGAATAGATTTAAATAATGATTTCTTATCTGACCTGCCGGATGAAACTTCATTTTTAATACACCCTCAAATATTTTATTATCCAAAGCCCGGGACAAAAATTAAATTGAGCATAGCAGCCAATTCAAGTGATAGATTTGGAGGTGATATGCGCGTATTGGACAACAAAGAGGATGCTATACACAAATATTTTACACATGTTAAAACGAATGCTCAGGCGGCAGATTTTTTATTTGAGTACAAAAATAAGCAGGCGAATATTTTGTCATTAAAAGGTAACGTTAACAATTTTGCAATCAATGATACTTCCTCAAATTTTCATTTTGAAGGTGTTACATTAAAAGCCTATTCGGAAATATATTATGCTATCTATAAGGGGCCTCAAACTTTTATAATCGGGGCCAATTTTAGCTACACTGATTTTAAAAATCTACTATTCGACTCATTGCAGGTAATAGAAAATGAACAAAACAGCACAGTAAGTTCATTTGCACAATATAGCTTGCATTTTAAAAACAAATTCAGCATGGAAACCGGGTTACGTATAGATAAGCCCCACAATGAAACCCCGCTTTTATTACCTTCAATTGCATTACTTTATTATCTGAACAACAACTTTTCAATCCGTGTAAATGCAGTACCGGCTATAATCAGCCAAATGCTTTTACTTTTGGTGAAATTGAAAATGATTCTATTTATAACTTAATTAACCAATTTGCAATTGAAAAATCGACTGGTGGCACGTTGGAATGGAATTTTCATAAACTTTATAGCAACAATTTATCTATTTTTATTAACCAATCGTATTTTTACACACGCATAAACAACCCCGTGATTGACTATGTAGGACCTTTACATGATATATTAGTGCAAAATGATAATTCACAAATTACTACCCAGGGGTTAGATAATTATTTGAGAATAAACAAGGAGCCCGTAGAATTTTATTTTGGATATACTTATACCTTGCCAACTCAAACGGTTGTGGATACCATACCAAGATTGCTTGCCTATACTCCGATTCACCGTATGGCAACTACAATTCTGTATTCACACCAAAATTTCACTTTTGGCGTTGAAGCAGCATATAATGGTAAGCAATATAGATCAGATAAATCATTAACACCAGCTTATACTTTTATTGCAGCTTCAATTAAGTACAAGGTGAGCAACTTAACCTTTGTGTTAAACGGTGAAAATTTATTGGATATAAAACAAACTGATTTTGAGCCAATATATACGGGTAGCCTATCTTCTCCAATCTTTAAAACCCTTTGGGCACCTGTGGAAGGTCGTGTATTGAATGTTTCTGTTTTGTTAAGTTTGTAATACCGTTATATGAGGTTCTCCCTCAAAATAGAAGCTTTGAATATGATATAATATAGTACAAATTTTTTTAAATATGCTCAAAAGCCAAATCCCAGATTACCTTTTGCTGAATTGATTCTTATTATATTATATATGTACTTAAGCAAAATTCCTTTAGAATTTTCATTTTAAACAAGGCAATAATATATTTGTGTGTTATTATGCCTTTTTATGAAATACAATACTGAAAACCAACAGGAATTACAACAACGCACAGCAACACTAATAAAAAATATTGCAGATGCGAATTATACTTCGGATGCTGCACGTGATGTGATAGATGATTTGAAACAGGTAATCAACTTTCACGACTGGAAATATTATGTTGAGGCGCAACCAACAATAAAAGATTACGACTACGATCAGTTATTTAAAAAACTGAAATCGCTGGAAACTACTTTTCCGGAATTGCTGACGCCCGATTCACCAACTGAACGTGTTGCAAGAACATTGACAAGTGATTTTCCTACTGTTGCACATTCAATTCCGATGTTAAGTCTGGAAAACAGTTATGACGAAAATGATTTAAATGATTTTGATAAACGCATAAAAGAATTAACAGGACGTACATCTATTGAATATTGTGTTGAACCAAAATTTGATGGTTCATCTATTGCGATTATTTATGAAAACGATTTATTAGTTCGTGCAGCAACCAGAGGTGATGGTATTCAGGGTGATGAAATTACCAATAATGCACGTCGTATGAAATCGGTGCCATTGAGTGCAAAATTTTCTGCTTTAGGTATTCATCGTGTAGAGCTCAGGGGAGAGGTTGTAATTAATAAAAAAACATTTGCAAAAATTAATGAAAAACGTGAAGAAGAAGGATTACAAATCCTCCAGAACCCGCGCAATTCGGCCGCCGGAGCTTTACGCGTGAAAGATTCCATTGAAGTAGAAAAACGTGGACTCGAAGCATTTATGTATCAAATGGCATATGCTGTAGATCGTGATGGAAATGATATGTTTAATACTGCTTTGCTTAATAAACATTTTAATAATATTAATCAGCTCGGGACACTCGGATTTAAAATTCCGAATCAGGAAAAAAAATTATGTAAATCAATTGCAGAAGTACATGCATTTATTCAGTCGTGGGAAGAAAAACGCGACGATTATGAATATGAAATAGATGGCATGGTAATTAAAGTAAATGATATTGATTTACAAAAAGAATGTGGTGCAACATCACATCATCCCCGCTGGGCAATTGCTTATAAATTTAAAGCAAGAGAAGTAGAAACCGAATTATTAGATGTAGAATATCAGGTTGGTCGCACAGGTGCAATTACACCTGTTGCAAAAGTGAAACCCGTATTTGTTGGTGGTGTAACTGTTTCATCTATTTCATTGCATAATGAAGATATTATTCGCGAAAAAGATATTCGTATTGGTGATATAGTTGTAGTGCAAAGAGCAGGTGATGTAATTCCATACATCGATCGTGTTGTTTTAGAAAAAAGAAAATCAGATAGCACACCATTTGTTTTTACCCGCGAATGTCCATCTTGCCACCAACCAATTGTTAAGCCTGCTGAAGAAGCCGTTTACCGTTGTGTAAATGCCGAATGTGAGGCTCAAGCTGAAGAACGATTAATACATTTTGTGAGTAAAGAGGCTATGGATATCGATGGTTTTGGTCGAGAAACGGTGAGCTCGTTTTATACTGAAGGTTTGTTGCGTTCCATTCCGGATATCTATAAACTGGATTTCGAAAGTGTTGGAAAACTGGAAGGGTGGAAAGAAAAAAGTATTAATAAGCTGCGCGATGGTATTTCCAAAAGTAAGGAACAGCCTCTCTGGCGTTTGGTAAACGGATTAGGTGTTCGGCACATCGGTACACAAACGGCCAAAGACCTCGTAAAAACGCTTAATAACCTCAAGGAGCTGTTTGGGGTAACACCTGAGCAGTTGCAGTCAATCGATGGCATTGGGCCCAAGGTAGCCTCCAGTGTGCTCGATTATTTTCACAATGCGGGCAATCAGCACATGATTCTCGAGCTGGAAGACAATGGTTTGAACCTGAAAAACCAGAAAGTAGAGGCGCAGTCCGCCAAACTCAATAGCCTTACCTTTTTATTTACCGGTTCCCTCACCCGTTTTACCCGCGATGAGGCTAAAGAACTGGTGGAAAGCAATGGTGGCAAGCTTATTAGCAGTGTCTCCAAAAACCTCAATTACCTGGTTGCAGGCGAAAATGCCGGCTCAAAACTGGACAAAGCCAAAGAAATTGCTTCGGTAAAAATTATAGATGAGGAAGCCTTTTTGAACATGATAAAGTAACGGAAGCCCTCTGTAGTAAAGGATTTTGAGGCGAAATTGAGCTAAAGAGCAGGTATCAGGCATGAAACAGGCAAAATATGTATAGTATTTCTTTGGTTTTTACGTAAGTCGCCGTATATTTGCACTCCAATTTAAAAACTAAGATAATTGTATGGCACATCATAAAGCCGCTAAAAAATCGATTCGTCAGGCAGAAAAACGTAATGAGTCTAACCGTTACTACGGAAAAACTACACGTAATGCAATCAGAAAACTCAGAGCAGCAGAACCTGCAGAAGCAGATAAAATGTTACCTGATGTACTTTCTATGATTGACAAATTGGCGAAAAGAAACATTATACATAAAAACAAAGCCGGCAATTTGAAATCAGCATTGATGAGAAAGCCTGTAGAAGCTGCGAAATAATATTTTTATTAAGATATTTTGAACCTGATAGTAAATACTGTCAGGTTTTTTTATTTTTGGGACTTGTGAGGAGGATTTGTGATGGAAGAAAATACTGGCTTTACCCTAAAGCAGCTTGCCGAAGAGGACCGTCCGCGTGAGAAGCTGCTACTTAAAGGACGACAAAGTTTAACCAATGCCGAGCTCATTGCCATTTTAATTGGCAGTGGCAATACTAAAGAAACGGCGGTTGAATTAGCACAACGCATTTTGGTGCATTATCGCAACAACCTGGATTTACTGGGCAGGTTAGGTATCGACGATTTTGTGAAATTTCCCGGCATCGGGCCTGCAAAAGCAATTACCATAATTGCGGCGCTGGAATTAGGCCGCCGGCGAAATCTTGCAGAAGCTGAACAAAAAGTGCAGATAAAATCGAGCAGAGATATTTTTGAAGTAATGTATCCGTTGATTTGTGATTTACCGAATGAAGAGTTTTGGGTGCTGCATCTCAATAAAGCAAATCGCATAATCGAAAAAGAAAAAATCAGTGTTGGCGGCATTGCAGGTACTGTGGTTGATTTAAAAATTATTTTAAAAAGTGCATTACAAAAATTAGCATCTGCTTTGATTTTGGTGCATAATCATCCATCCGGAAACCTTGCACCCAGCGATGCCGATTTATCGATTACTAAAAAATTAAAGGAAGCAGCACATATTTTAGAAATTGCTGTACTTGATCATGTGATTATTGGGGATAAGAATTATTTCAGTTTTGCTGATAACGGAAATATTTAATTTTACCTTTGATAAATGGATCAGGAATACAGAAAGGCATACCTGTTGTATCATGTCTGCGTTTTTTTATGGGGTTTCACTGCAGTTTTCGGTAAAATAATTGATTTACAGGAAACGGTTTTGGTTTGGTATCGGATGGGAATTACCTCTATGATTTTATTGTGTATTCCCGCATTATGGAAAACCATTCGCTCAATAAATAAAAAAACATTTTTGCAATTGGCAGGTATTGGCGTTTTGGTAACCTGCCACTGGATTACCTTTTACGGTTCAATTAAAGCGTCTAATATTTCTGTCGCATTAACCTGTTTGGCAACAACATCATTTTTTGTTTCTGTATTTGAACCGTTTATGTTCAACAAAAAATTTATTTGGCATGAATTAATATTAGCGTTATTGGTAATTCCTGCTATTTATTTAATTTTTCATTTTTCAGGTGAATATACCACAGGTATTATTCTCGGATTATTATCTACCGTATTTGCAACATTATTTTCATTGTTGAATAAAAAGATGATTAGCAAAACGGCACCACTCAATATTACTTTTATTGAAATTGCTACCGGTTTTATTTTATTGTCGGTAATTATGCCATTTTATATCAGCACGCAGGGGGATTTACAATTGGTGCCAAGTGGAGTTGATGTGATTAATCTGATATTATTTAGTGCATTGTGTACTGTTGTTCCTTTCACTTTATCCTTATACAGTATGCGCCATATCAGTGTCTTTACAGCCTCAATAACGTTAAATCTGGAGCCTGTTTATGGTATTATTATGGCCATTGTGTTTTTCAACGAAAATGAATATCTGGCCCCGGTTTTTATGTAGGTTCTATAATGATTTTGATGGTAGTTTTTATCAATCCCTTTATTCAGCGCCGGTTTGGTGACCAACCGAAAGCGCCTGTAACGATTGGCGAATAGCCCGTTTGACTAAATTATAGTACATTTACAAGACTGAATCCATAAAAGGAATCGTTTTTATAATTAAGTATGAGTAATAATCCTTTTCCAACAAATCAACCCAATAAACAATCTACTGATTTCGAATTATTTTTTCGGATATCAATTGATGCGATGATTATTGCTGATTTGGACGGAAAAATTGTCGATTTTAATCAGGCTTATGAAACCATTACCGGTTTTACACGCGCAGAATTATTTGAAAAAAACGGCGGTTGGGATTTAATTCTTCCTGAAGATGTTCCGGTTTTAGCTGCACAAATAGAACATATCAAATCCGGAAATGCCGTAATGAAAAATTACGAAGTCCGTTTGTTAAATAAAGCTGGCGAATTGCGCATTGTTTCATACGATATCAAGGTTGATATTATAAAACAACAGATTTATGCAATTGGTCGCGACATCACCAAAATAAAGGAGCAGGAACGTGAAATGCAAATTAGTGAAGCACGTTTACGTTTCTTTTTTGATAATGCCTTAGAAGGCATGTGCATCATCCTCGACCGGAAATATTCGATGGTGAATAAGGCCTTTCTGAATATTTTAGGTACGACTGATTCGAATTTAGTAGTTGGTAAAGATTTTATTGAATTTGTTGGTGATGAATATAAAGACCTGGTAAACAGAATTGTAAATGAAAATTCGGAAGCTCAATACCAGTCGCAGGTTGTGCGATTTGATGGCACAAGAAAAAATGTAGAGATTACCGGAAAATCGATTGAGTTTAACGGACAAAAAATGCGCATCTCTGTGGTGCGCGATTTAGATGAAAGTAAACGCTTACAGGAAATTGTCCGCGAAAATGAGGACAGGTTCAAAGCAATTTTTCAGAACTCTACGATGGGCATTTTGCTCACCGATTTTAATGGAACGATATTAGAATTGAATTCGGTAATAGCTGAACGTTTAGGCTATACAATTGATACACTAAAAGGAGGAAATCTGGTCGAATTAATTTTTGAAGAAGATCGTCCAAATGCATTAAACAGTGCAATGATGTTGTATGATGGTAGGGCAGAAGTTACTTACGGTGAACGGAGGTTAATTAAACAAACTGCTGATACCACTTGGGTAAAAATGACCTGCAGTATAATCAAAACCAGTGAAGATAAACGGTTGGTATTAGCAATTCTTGAAAATATCGATACGCAAAAAAATAATGAAAAGGCGCTCATAGAAAGTGAAGAAAAATTCAGAGCTGTTTATGAAAGTTCGCCAATGGGTATTCTTATAACCAAAAGCCCGGGAATTATTTTTGATGTAAATCCTGCTTTTGCCGAAATGATGGGTTATACAGATGAAGAATTACGCGGAAAAAACTTAGCTGAAATAACCCACCCTTCCGACCTTGAAATTTCTGAACAATGGTTGGAAAAAATATATTCGGGAGCAATTGAAAATTATGTTGCCGAAAAAAAATACATCCGTAAAGACGGTACAAATTTTTGGGCAAAAGCGGTTGTATCAACCATGAGTCATGTAGCAAATGAAGTTGTTACAGTTGCCATTATTGAAAATATTGAAAAGAAAAAAATAACGGAAGACGCATTAGAGCAAAAAAATAAGGAGCTGACTCAAATAAATCAGGAGTTGGAACATTTTGCCTACGTGGCTTCGCACGATTTACAGGAACCCCTGCGCACCATCACTAGTTTTATTCAGATATTGGAGCGCAGATATGCCTCTAAATTGGATGAGGATGCGCAACAGTTTATGGGATTTGTTGTAGATGGTGCAAAAAGAATGCAAACCCTTATTCACGATTTATTGGAATACAGTCGCATTAATCGTTTTAATACAGGCTATGAGAAAATAGATTTAAATGAAATATTTAATACCGTAAGTCGCGTATTAAAAGATAAAATTGAATCAAACGATGCGCTGGTGATTGCTGAAAATTTGCCTTATGTATATGGCAACCGAATTCAGCTTACACAAGTATTTCAAAATTTAATCGACAATGCAATTAAATTTAAAGCCAAAAAAAGAAAACCCGAAATTATTATTTCTGTTAACGACCTGAAAGATAAATGGGAATTGGTTTTTATGGATAATGGCATTGGTATTAGTCAGGAATATTTTCAAAGAATATTTGTTATTTTCCAACGTTTACATACTTTGGAAGAATACACCGGAACCGGAATTGGTTTAGCAATTTGTAAAAAAATTGTTGAGCGACACGGTGGCGAAATTTGGGTAGATTCAAAACCGGGAAAAGGAACAACTTTTCACCTTACCATATCTAAACATTTAATGCGCGCTTTAGGAAAATAATTATTGGTAAGCAGGACATTTTAACGGATCCTTTTTCTGTTTACTTCCAAAAATATATGCTGCTGCAATTTCAAAACCACCACGCGTGCTACTTGCGCTGCGCAATTTTGAAACGTTGAGATCATAACTGATAGACACGGTTACTTTATCCATTTGAGCGCCACCTACAAACCAAAAAGCATCGAGATAACGATACCAGGCACCAACAAAAATAGAATTGTAACTACTGTTTTCTGCATTCATTGGAATACTTACATTGGTGCCCGCAATAACTTCGAGCGAATTATATTGTGATGCTACTAATATTTGTGGTTGAAAAGATGCAATACCACCGGTAGCAAAAAATCCGCCTAATGTGCCGGTATATTTTACACCTACTTTATTATCGTTATCAAAAAAACTTTCCTGCGGTTCATTTATATGCATTGCAGATAAACCAATAATATATCGTTCACCTTCATATGGCATAATGGTGAGTTGTGCACCAATGCCTAAATCAACATAATCGATTGTTTCAAATGTTGGCGTTTCGTTTGTTGCCAAAGTTGGATCAAATTCGAAATCGTTCCATTGTGCATCAAAAGTAAGTTTAGTTATATCAACTGATTTTTGAACAAAACCACCGGTTAATCCCAATGCAAAGCGAACGTTTGAATATTGCGTATAACCAATATGATAAGCAGAGGATAAATAAATTTTATTGGTGCTTAAAATCCCATCGCCTGCCTGATCAGTGAAAGCTGAAACACCAATTCCAAAGCGGTTTACAGCTTTTTTAGGCTGAATACCCGCATCTGCATAAACTGAAAATGTACGATAAGGAACTGAAACAGAACCCCACTGGTCGCGGTAATTTAATCCCAAACGCATAGCACCGGTAAAATTTCCGGTATTCGCAGGATTTGTCAAAATGGGTGCAGCATAAAATTGAGAAAAATGTATATCCTGCCCAAAAATATTTTGAGTAAATAAAAAACTAAATAATATGAAAATAATTTTTTTCATCGCAATAAAGTAATATTTCCTTTGCGTTCAAATTTATTTCCATCAGCAAAATCGCCGATTAAAGAATATACATATACTTCCATTGGTTGCGCATTGCCTTTATAAGTGCCATCCCAACCTTCGTTAAAATTATCTGTTTGAAAAACTAATTCGCCCCAGCGGTTAAAAATTAATAACTGCATATCATCAACGCCAATGCCTTTAACAAAAAGAATATCGTTACTGCCATCACCATTTGGAGTAAACGCAGTAGGAATATCTACCACACCATATTCAACAGCTTCAACAGTACGACAATAAACATCGGAGCAACCATTATAATTATAGGCAGTTAAACATACATCATAAGTAGAAAGTGTTTCAAAATAATGTTTCCCGTCAACAGCAGTGGTTGAGCCGCCATCACTGAAATTCCATTCATAAGTAACTGCATGTTCACTTAAATTGGTAAATGCAACCCAGGTGCCTGCAATAATATAATAAGGTTCATCAGCAAAATAGGCAATCGGTAAATCATCGATAATTACCGGAATGGTAACAGTATCTAATACACCACAATTTTCTGCTATTAATGAAACATTATATATGCCCGCTGTATCATAAATATGTGAAGTAGTTTCTCCGGTTGCAGTAGTGCCATCACCAAAATCCCAGGTTAACGTACTGCCACCAACGTAGTTTGCGCTAAATGTGGCATTGATTGGTAAACATCCCAATGCTTCGAAAGTAAATCCATCATTAAAATCGACGAGGTAATTAATGGTTGTAAAAAATGTATCGATTCCATTACAACTTGCCGGGTCTTCAACGGTTAATGTTACATCATAAACACCCGGTTCGGTATAGGCATGTGTTGGATTTTCAATTGTAGAACCAGTGCCATCACCAAAATCCCAAACAAAAGTTGTTGTGGCAAACATGTCGTCAATAATATTAAATGTTGCAGTAAGGCTATCACAATTTTCGATGGTCGTATAATCAAATTCCGCATCAATTGAGTCGCTTAAAACTACAACTGATAAATAGGCAGTATCAGCAATATTACACGAATTAGAATCGATAGCAATGAGCATTACCGAATAATCGCCGGGCGCTAAAAAAGTATGTGATGGTTCAAAAGCAGTAGATGTTGGTGTGCCATCATCAAAATCCCAAACATAACTTACTGCACCCACACTGGTATTTGTAAAATCAACATCAAATGGCGCACATCCTATTAGTGAAGGTTCGGCAATTGCTGCAGCATAAATACCGGATAAATTAAATTCAATTTTAATTACGCCAAGATTACAATTAAATGCGCCATTGGTTTCGCTATAAGCACCATCGGTAGTTGGAAAAGCATCACTGCCACCGCAACCCGCGCATACTGCCTGATATATAGTACCTTCTTTATCGAAACGGCTTGTTCCGCCATCTACGTGCTCAGCAGTTGATAAACCTCCGAAATAACTCGCAAATAATAAACCAACGGCATTTTTTGATAATACAAAGAAATAAAAATCACTGCCATCGGTTGAAGCTTGTAAAGCATCCGGTGTAACAGTCATACCGTTTGTAAATCCTGTTGCAGGATTGTGTACCTGATTAACAGAACCACCCCATCCGGAAACATAAACATTTTCACATTCATCAACTAAAAATGCAGAAGGAGAAATATTAATAGCAGAAGCACCGGAACCAAAAATGGTAGAATATATCGGAATGGTTAATGCAGGATTAATTTTTGTAATAAATTGTTTACCACCTGTTTCTGAA
Source organism: Bacteroidota bacterium (assembly GCA_016706255.1). Taxonomy (NCBI): domain Bacteria; kingdom Pseudomonadati; phylum Bacteroidota; species Bacteroidota bacterium. The sequence goes on from JADJJZ010000006.1 coordinate 581,916, forward strand.
TAAACACCGGGCGTTACTGTGTAAGCACCTTTTGTTTGTCCGGTAAAATAAATATCATCTGCATCATCTATCTCCACAAAAAAAGCCTGATCGTATTGATTTGTGCCAACATAGGTACTTGCAATAATTGATGAACCATCTGCTTCTAAATGTGCAACCCATCCATCGGCAACACCACCAACATATGTGCTGTGCCATGTTCCTGGTGTTGTTGGAAAATCGTTACTTGCAGTACCGCCGGCAACAATCGGTTCGTTTACAGAATTTAATTTTATGGAATAAGCGCCATCTTCCTGGTTGCCACCAATAAATGAACTCCACACCAACGTGCTTAAATTTTCATTTAATTTAAACACCACGCCTTCCTGATCGCCTGAAATAGTTGGTTGAAATACACCGGGTGTTGTAGGGAAATTTGATGAATTGGTACAACTGGCAACATATACATTATCAGCAGCGTCAATCATAACTTCACCTCTTGCAAAATCGCCGTAATTATAAAATGTAGAAAATCCGGAAGCCATATTCATTCCATCTAATCCGGTACCGCCAATATAAGAACATGCGAGCATGCTTCCACCATCAGCAGATAATTTTGCTACAAAAATATCTGCGCCATCAAAAAAGTTGATATAACCATCAACTAAAGTATAAGGGCCGCCATTATAACTATTATCATATGTTCCTGCCGTGACAGGAAAATCTGCAGAGCCTGTAGTTCCCATTATAATTAATTCACCACCTGAAGTACAAATCATACTGTGTGGTAATTCGCTGTCGTTACCACCTAAAAATGTGCTGTAAATTAAACTGCTGCCATCTGCACTGAATTTTGAAATGCCTATATCTTCTTCACCACCCTGATACGAAATGGCAAATGCACCAACTGTATGCGGATAACCGGAACCAAATACAATGCCGCCACCAAACAAATTACCATCACTGTCGTTGGTAGCAGTATAGCCCCAGTTGTCGGATGTTGCGCCGGTATATGAAGCAAAAATTAATTCAGGGTCGATATATAATTCTAAATTTTTATTATAACCATCCGGGAAATTAAATGATACTTCATTTCCGTTTAAAACATATTCGCAGGCAATGGCGGTGAGTAAATTATTTCTGTATTGGTAGGCATAGGGTTTTGATTCAGTAATGGTATTAACAGTGTTATGAATAATCAGATTACCATTTTGAATTTCCAATCCATCAGTTCCTTCGTATTGAATTTTTATCTGATTAATATCTGCTCCGGGTTTTACGATAAAATCGTATTTCATATTTTCTCCCGAAGAATAAAATTTTAAATCGATGCCGGAGTAAATCTGACGATATTGTACTTCGCCAAAACCATATACATACGATGACCACGCAGCAGGGTTATTGCCATTTAAAAAATTATAATATTCAGCAGATTGTTTTGCGCTGGTAATTTTTGCATTTGGATTGCTACCAACAAAATGCATTTTATAGGCGTGGTGACGAATCGGATAATTTGATTTATCGGTGCCTGATTCGCCGGGATGTTCGATTGCTTCCAAATCGGCCGCATTCACCAAATCAAAAGTGACCGTATTTTGTTCGAGGTAAATTGAAGAACTTCCCAGTTGCACTTTATATAAAACCTGGGCTTCCCATTGTTTTTTGTTTTCAATAAACTTTATGGGCTGTGCTTTTTGTACAGATTGAACCTGGCCGGAAACTAACTTTGGCGTGGCAAACGACACGAATGCCATGAAGAGGAGCAATATGTACGGTAACCTATTGTTCACGTTTTTGGTTTTGTTTGGGGGTGTGCAGGGCAAAGAAACTGCTCAGTTGGTTACTAAAAAAAGACATTAAACAGCAGTTTTCGGCCTTTACGCAGCTAAAAATAGTGATTTATGTACAATTTTCAGCATAGAAAGGCAGTTCCGGGCAAATTTTAACGGCTGATAAGTGAGGATGAGCCAATTACGAAAGAGTTGACTTATTGTTTTTACATTAAAATGACCCTGAGGAGGGAAATGCCATGGTATTTGTTAGATATTTGAGCTGATTAAATCAGGGCAAAGATTGAGGCTACTACCACTAATAGTGATAAAGTAGCTAAGACCACGTTCCGGATTTTAGTTGAAATTTTAAATTGTGGGTAGATATCCTTTTTATTTAAAAATACGATTCCTGCTCCCGTTAAAGCTATCAGAATAAAAGATTTTACAGGATCAGGTTTTGGAATATACATTAGGGTTAATTGATTACTATACAAATAACTTTGCATAAAATCAATCACAATCGCAGAAAGCGAGATAAACAAAACAATATTCGCGCCAACCCAGCCAAGTATAGTTTGTTTTCGTAATTGTAAACTGATAATGATGAGTAAAATTGCAGGAATAATAACGGTCAATAAAAAATAACCCACCATGCCTGAATAACGAAATTGGTATTCACCGTAAACAAAAAATGATTTGACAATTGGTGTTATGGCATTGATGAATATAAGAATACTGATTCCATTTATAATTGTGAGCTGACTTCTTTGTTTGCTTTTGCCATGAAGTAGTATCAAAAAATAATGTACTACTTTTTCTGTTATGGAATTTGTTTGCTGTTGCAGATATTCTTTTTGAACAGCTTTATTTTGCTCAATTTGTTTATATTTTTCCTTTTCAGTTTGAATTACTTCTTGTGATAAATTTCGGTTGCTTAATTCTTCGTGAGCGGAGGTTACAGCAAGTGGTTCGTAATCCTGTGGATTATTGATGATATCCAGTAATTCGGTTGTGCTTAAATTTTTATGTATGTCTGAATAAGGATTCATGCAGGAAATTTGCCAATAAAAATATAAAAAAATATTTTATTCCATTTCATACACGCGCTTAACACGCTGTGAAATGCCCGTCATTACTTCATAAGGTATCGTTTCCTGCCATGCAGCATAAGTGGAAATTGAAATGTGTTCACCAAATATTTCTACAGTATCCCCAACTTTTATTTGTGGAATATTGGTAACATCTATCATGCTCATATCCATACAAACTCTGCCCACAACAGGCACCAAATTTCCATTAACCCAAACACTGCCATTACCATTACTCATGCGACGTGAAAAACCATCTGCGTAACCAATATTGATGGTCGCAATTTTTTTATTTGCATTAGCAATATATGTACGACTGTAACCTACACTTTCGCCTGTTTTTACATCGTGAATTTGTGCAATATTTGTCTGCAGAATACCAACCGGTAATAATTTATTTTGCATAATTGCAGCAGGGTCAACACCATATAAACCAATACCCAAACGAACCATATCGAATTGCGCATTGTTAAATCGGCTGATACCCGGTGAATTTAAAATATGTCGCAACGGGCGATATCCGATTGCAGCAATTATTTTATCCGATAAGGTTGTAAATAAATCAATTTGCTGTTGCGAAAAAGTATCATGCGTTTGTTCGTCGGCGCCTGCCAGGTGTGAAAATATGCTGGCAATAGTTAGTTGTTTGTTTTCGCGTAAAATGGAAATTAATGCGGTTATATCTTTTTCTTCAAACCCTAAACGATGCATGCCTGTATCCAGTTTAATATGAATAGTAGCAGCATTGTTATTAGTTGAATGGATAAAAGTTTGTAATAAATCGATACTGTATATTTCCGGCTCAAGATGATATTGTTTAAGCTGATCAAATGTTTCCGGTTCGGGATTCATAACCATAATCGGCAATCGTATTCCCTGTCGGCGCAAATCGGCCCCTTCATCGGCGTAGGCAACAGCAAGGTAATCGACACGCTGATTGGCCAGAAGCCTTGCCACCTCTGCTTGTCCGCTGCCATAACTAAATGCTTTCACCATAGCCATGGTTTTAACACCAGGCGATAGTGCAGCCCTGTAAGTATTTAAATTATGTGCCAGATTATTCAGGTTGATACGCAAAACAGTACCATGCGTTTTTAATGCAAGCTGATTGCTTATTTTTTCCAATTGAAAACGACGTGCGCCTTTTATTAAAATTATTTCATTTGCAAAATTAAATTCATGCAAATGGTTAAGCATATTTTCCGTATCTGGAAAAAACACAATATTAAGTGCAGCAAATGTATTTTTTTGTTGTGCTATTTTTGAACCAATAGCATATATTTTATCGATATGATTTGCTTTTAATAATGTTGCAATACGCGCATATAATTTTGCATCATTTTCACCACTTTCATCAAAATCGCTGATGATAATTGTTTTATTTAATCCCTCAGCATGGTGATGCATAAATTTTAATGCAATATCTAACGATGCAAAGTCGGCACTGTAAGCATCATTAATAATCAGGCAATTTTGTAATCCTTTTTTTAATTCGAGCCGCATCTGCACAGCCGGAAGGTCTTGTGCCTGTAACGTAATACGTTCAATGGTTTCAGGCTGCAGCTGATTGCTTTGTTTTAAAATATATAATGCAGTAATCAATGCGTGCACACTGTTTTCAAAGGCTGCTAAATCGGCAAAAGGAATTGCAAAATGATAATGTGTTGCATTAAAATGAATGGTAAATAATGTTTTATCTGCAAGACGTTCAATATCACTTATTAAAACTGTTGGGTCAGTTTCAATATTGGTGCTCCAGGAAATTGAATTAGAAAATTCGGACAGCGCATCGTGAATTAAGGTATGATCTTTTCTGTAAATTACCGTTTCAGCGTGTGTAAATAATTTAATTTTTTCTTGTGTTTTTTGTGTTTCACTTTCAAATCCTTCGTTATGTGCATTGGTAATATTTGTAATAATGCCAATATTCGGATGAATTATTTTTTCGAGCAATTCCATTTCACCGGGTTGTGAAATGCCTGCCTCAAAAATGCCCAGTTCATGTTGTTTGTCCATCTCCCAAACACTTAACGGAACCCCAAGCTGGGAGTTATAACTTTTAGGGCTGCGAACAATGTCGAAATCAATTTTTAACAAATGATACAACCATTCTTTTACGATGGTTTTGCCGTTGCTGCCGGTAATACCCACGACCGGAATTTCAAAACGGCTTCTGTGGAAGGCTGCTAATGCTTGTAAAGCGCTTAAAGTATGCTCAACCAAGAGATAATTGGCATCCGGTTTTGGCGCAGAGGGCATTTTTTCGACCAGAAATGAACGTACCCCCCCTGAGTAGGCATCTGAGAGGTATCGGTGACCGTCGTGCTGCTTGCCCGAAATGGCGATAAAAAGCGATTTTTCACCAAAAACGATATTCCTGGTATCTGTCAATAAATGTGTAATTGGCGCATCGGGGCTGACAATTTGTCCCGTGTTTCCCAATATGTCAACGATATCTTTAACAGTATACAGCATAGGTAAAAATCGATGTAAAGCTAATACAAATGAACATTCACGCACGTTTTCATCATTTCGTGCTTTAATAATACGTTAAAATAACGGGCAACCCGCTACAATACTTATCTTTGCGGCGAATGCGCGGAACGACTTTTGACAACCGCTATTCTTTCAATTGAGTAAATATATATATGAGTTTAATATCGAACGCGCTTTCGAAATTATTCGGAGGCAATAAATACGAAAAAGACGTTAAGGCTATTACGCCAATAGTTGAGCAGGTTAAAGCTGAATACGCGAAGTTATCAGGACTTACCAACGACCAGTTACGGAACAAAACTGTTGAGTTTAAACAACGTATTAAGGACTATCTTAAGGATATTGATACTGAAATCAGTGGCTTACGGGCTGAGGCCGATAATCCTGAGCTTACGGATGTTGACCGTAAAGACGATATCTACAAAGAAATTGATACCCTGCGTAAAGACAGGGACAAAAAAATTGAAGAGGTATTAAAACTCATTTTACCTGAAGCTTTTGCGGTTATGAAAGAAACAGCAAGGCGTTTTACGGAAAATGATAAAATTACTTCCACCGCCACACAACTGGACCGCGATTTATCTGTTAGCCGCGACTTTATTGAAATAAACGGGAATTACGCCATATATAGTAATGAATGGGAAGCAGCAGGTGTTCCAATTAAATGGAATATGATACACTATGATGTGCAGCTGATTGGTGGTTATGTTTTGCATTCCGGAAAAATTGCTGAGATGGCAACCGGTGAAGGTAAAACCCTCGTAGCAACATTACCTGCATATTTAAATGCACTTGCCGGTGAAGGTATTCATATTGTAACTGTAAATAATTACCTCGCACGACGCGATGCTGAATGGAATGCACCGATATTTAATTTTCTCGGTTTGCGCGTAGATTGTATCGATTTATATCAGCCAAACTCCGCAGAACGCAGAAATGCTTATTTAGCAGATATTACATATGGCACCAATAACGAATTCGGTTTCGATTATTTGCGCGATAATATGGTGCGTTCAGTTGAAGAAAAAGTACAACGTAAACACCATTTCGCAATGGTGGATGAGGTTGACTCTGTTTTAATTGATGATGCCAGAACACCGTTGATTATTTCCGGTCCAATTCCTAAAGGTGGAGATGCAGAAGTATATAATCAGTTAAAACCACGTATCAATAAATTAATTGAAGCACAAAAACGTGTGTTTACCAATAATTTAAATGATGCTAAAAAAATGATTGAGGCTAATAAAAATAAAGAAGCCGGAATTCATTTATTAAAAGCTCATCGTTCGCTGCCAAAAAATAATGCCTTAATTAAATTATTGAGTGAAGAAGGTGTTCGTAAATTATTAATGGACACAGAAGGTGTTTACATTGCCGAACATAATAAACGTATGCCTGAAATTGATCAGGATTTATATTTTGTTATTGACGAAAAAAGTAATAGCGTTGATTTAACGGATAAAGGAATTGAATTAATTACCGAAGGTGGAGAAGATCCGAATTTCTTTATTATTCCTGATGTTGGTGTTCAAATTGCAGATATTGAACGTAAAATTTTCAGCAAAGAAGAAAAAGTTGCTGCAAAAGACCAGTTGATGCAGGATTTCGCTGTAAAAAGTGATCGTATCCACTCAGTGCAACAATTATTAAAAGCATATACTTTATTTGAAAAAGATGTAGAGTATGTGGTAATGGAAAGTAAAGTTAAAATTGTTGATGAGCAAACCGGACGTATTCTGGATGGCCGTCGTTACAGTGATGGATTACATCAGGCAATTGAAGCGAAAGAAAATGTAAAAGTTGAAGCGCTTACACAAACATATGCAACAATTACTTTGCAGAATTATTTCAGGATGTTCCACAAGTTATGTGGTATGACCGGTACTGCAGAAACTGAAGCAGGTGAGTTTTGGGATATTTATAAATTGGATGTATCTGCAATTCCAACCAACAGATCAATAGTTAGAAAAGACTTAGAAGATTACGTTTATAAAACACGTAAAGAAAAATATTTAGCAGTAATTGAACGCATTCAGCAATTAGTAAAAGATGGCAGGCCGGTATTAGTTGGTACTACATCGGTAGAGGTGAGTGAGTTGTTGAGCAGAATGTTACAATTAAAAGGAATTAAACACAATGTATTAAATGCGAAACAACATCAGCGAGAAGCTGAAATTGTTGCGGAAGCAGGTAAAGCAGGAAGTGTAACCATTGCAACCAATATGGCCGGTCGTGGTACCGATATTAAATTAGGTATTGGTGTTGTTGATGCCGGTGGTTTGGCAATTATTGGTACAGAACGTCACGATTCACGTCGTGTAGACAGGCAGTTACGCGGTCGTGCAGGTCGTCAGGGAGATCCGGGTTCCAGCGAATTTTTTGTTTCGCTTGAAGATGGTTTAATGCGTTTATTTGGAAGCGAACGTATTGCCAAAGTAATGGATACCATGGGTTATAAAGAAGGTGAAGTTATTCAGCACCGCATGATTACCAAATCAATTGAACGCGCGCAGAAAAAAGTTGAAGAAAACAACTTTGGTATGCGTAAACGATTGCTTGAGTATGATGATGTTATGAATAATCAGCGTTCTTTAGTTTATCAGAAAAGAAATCACGCATTATCCGGTGAACGTTTAACCATCGATTTAAATAATACCATTTATGATTTATGTGATGAAATTGTAAATACACATCACGCAGCAAAAGATTTTGAAAATTTCACATTGGATGTAATTCGTTATTTCAGTATGGAACCTGAGGTAACGCAAAAAGAATTCGAAAATGAAAAACCGAATGCTATTGCAAATAAATTATATACCAATGCACAGGAATTTTATAAACGTAAATCTCAGGCATTATTAAAAAAAGTATATCCGCTTGTTCAGGATTTACATGCTTCACGCGGTGAAACACTTGAAAATGTGATTGTGCCGTTTACTGATGGCAGAAAAGGTTTAAATGTAATGGTGAACTTAACCAAAGCAATTGAAACCAACGGAACAGAAATTAATTACTCTATTGAACGTATGATTAGTTTGATTGTAATTGATGATCACTGGAAAGAACATTTACGTGAAATGGATGATTTGAAACAATCGGTTCAAGGTGCAGTTTACGAACAAAAAGATCCATTGCTGATTTATAAATTCGAAGCATTTGAAATGTTCAAAAAAATGCTCAGCGAATTGAATAAAGAAATTGTTTCATTTTTATTCCGAGGTAACGTTCCGATTCGCAGTTCAGAAGAAGTGCGCACAGCAGCTCCGCAAAAAAGAACTGACATGAGTCAGTTAAAAGAAAGTCGCGAAGACGGCACTGCAGCGGCACCTGAAGGCGGACAAAGAACTGCTGCTCAGCCTGAACGTAAAGCAATTGAACCTATTCGTGTTGAAAAGAAAGTGGGCCGAAATGATGCTTGCCCTTGCGGGTCCGGAAAAAAATTCAAAAATTGTCACGGTAAAGAAGAATAAAAATATAATCCCGGTTAATTGCCGGGATTTTTTTAATATAAAGTTTTATGCAATCAAAAATATTATTGAATACTTATCTGGAACACACCATTTTAAAACCGGATACTACTATTCAGGAAGTGGAGCAACTTTGTAAAGATGCAATTCAATATCAGTTTGCAGGTGTATGTGTGCCTTCCTATTTTTTAGAAACAGCAGTTGAATTATTACAGGATACCGGAATTGATATTGTTACCGTTATCGGTTTTCCTTATGGTTATAATTCGCTGATGAGCAAATTTGAAGAAGCAGAAGATGCAATTAACCGCGGCGCACATCATCTTGATATGGTAATTAATATTGCTGCTGTAAAAAATAATGATTGGGATACGGTAGAAAATGAAATTGATACCATCAACCGATTAGTAAAACGTGAAGGCAAAATATTTAAATTAATTGCCGAATCCGGACTGATGGAAGACATAGAATTGGAATTAATTTGTAAAATTGCCAACGACCTGAAAATTGATTATCTGAAAACATCTACAGGCATAAACGGCCCTGGAGCAAATGTTGAAACTGTGGCAAGTTTACGTGAAATGTTAGACCCTGCCATTAAAATTAAAGCTTCCGGTGGCATCAGAACAAAAGAAGCGGCATTGGAGCTTATAGCAGCCGGGGCAGACCGTATCGGAGCCAGCAAGAGCGTGGATATGATGTTATAATTGGCTGCCTGCAATGAACAGCTTTGTTTTTTCGTTAAATCTGTTTCAACATAAATGCGTACTTTAGAGCCATATAAGCATATGAGAACCTTATTTATAATTAGCACCCTATTTTGTGCAACTACTACATTTGCACAAACGGGTAATATTGTGGTTAACGATCAGGCCGGTGCCGGGGAACTTATCGAGCAACATGTTTTATTTAATAAAGAGCATGGTGAATTACCGGGATACCGTATTCAGATTCTTGCAACAAACAGCCTCGTATCTGCAAAAGATGCCAAGTCCGATTTTTTAAAACAATTTGATGGATACCACGCAACTATTGTTTTCGAAGCACCGAATTATAAATTGCGCATTGGTAATTACACCAACCGCTTTGATGCAAACCGCGATTTACAAATTTTACTCGAGCATTTTCCGAATGCACTTATTGTAAAAGACTTGATCAACATTACAGAATAATGACGATGGATATCGGTGAAAAAATTAAACAACTGGCGCAGGAAAATTTTGAAGAAATCCGCGCTTGTCGTCGTCATATTCATCAACATCCCGAATTATCATTTCAGGAATTTGAAACTGCTAAATTTATTCAGCAAAAATTAACTGAATATGGCATTCCTTTTACGGCGAATATTGCCAAAACAGGAATTGTTGCCATTGTTGAAGGAAAAAATCCATCATCTAAAACCATCGCCCTGCGCGCTGATATGGATGCATTACCGATTCTTGAACAAAATAATAACGAATATACATCGCAAAATAAAGGTGTTATGCATGCCTGTGGTCACGATGCGCATACAGCATGTTTATTGGGCGCGGGTAAAATTTTACAGACATTAAAAAATGAATTTGAAGGTTCTGTTAAATTAATTTTCCAGCCTTCAGAAGAAAAATTACCCGGTGGTGCATCTGAGATGATAAAAGCAGGTGTTCTCGAAAATCCTCAAGTAGAAGGTATTATTGGACAGCATGTATTCACTCCATTTAAAGTAGGTACAGTTGCATTTTGTTTTGGCAATATGATGGCCAGCACCGACGAAATTTATATTACCATAAAAGGCAAGGGTGGTCATGGCGCTTATCCTCAGGACACAAAAGACCCGGTTATGATGGCTGCACAAATGTTGGTTGCCATGCAACAGGTGGTTAGCAGAACAGTTTCTCCATTTCAACCTGCAGTGCTCACGTTCGGCAAAGTATTTGCAAACGGAGCTACGAATATTATTCCGGATGAAGTATATTTAGAAGGCACTTTCCGCGCTATGGATGAAACCGTTCGTTCAGCAGCACATCAACAAATAAAAAGAAATTGCTAAAAATACAGTTGCTGCATTTGGAGGCACCGTTGATGTAAATATTGCCATAGGATATCCCGTTTTAACAAATAACGATGCACTTACCCAACGCAGTTACGACAGGGCAGTAGCGTATCTCGGAAAAGAAAATGTAATTATCACCACACCGCGAATGGGAGCCGAGGATTTTGCATTTTATTCGCAAAAAGTACCTGCTTGTTTTTATCGCTTAGGAACAGGAAATCCGGATAAGGGCATTACATCCAATATTCATACACCAACCTTTAATATCGATGAAAATGCTCTGGTAACGGGCATGGGCTTAATGGCATTTCATGCTCTCGGCGAATTATCCGCTTAATAATTTATTCCGCCAATTCCATTATTGACCGAAAAACATTGAACTTTGTTGCGGCGCATATTGTAATACTCAAGGTTTGGCTAAAACAAAAAAACAAAAATTATTTACTACTTCTGATTATGCTATTTTCAGGAGACTGATGCGTTATGCCGGTCCGTTCAGAAAACAATTTTATATTTCAACGGCACTGGCAATAGCCCTTTCAGCGCTTACACCTATCAGGCCGTTATTGGTGGGTATTACGGTAGATAAATATATTATAGGCAACGACTTTCACGGGTTGGTTATAATTTCACTTATCTCACTTGGTGTTTTACTCGCTGAATCCATTGGCAGATATTATTTTTTATTTATTACCAACTGGCTGGGTCAAAATGTGGTAAAAAATTTACGCGTAAAAGTATTTAATCACCTGATTGGCTTGCGATTAACCTATTACAATAATACACCGGTTGGTATTTCTACAACAAGAACAATTAACGACCTGGAAACAATAAACAGTGTTTTTACAGAAGGTGCCATTCAGATTATTGCTGATTTATTAACCATCGTGTTTGTAATTACGTTTATGTTTATTGTAAACTGGCAACTTGCTTTATTGAGTTTGATTAGTTTACCAATGATCATATATGCAACTTATGTTTTTAAAGAAGGTATTAAATCTACATTCCAGGAAGTGCGCACTGCTGTAGCAAAATTAAATTCCTTTTTACAGGAAAGAATTACCGGAATGAAGGTTGTGCAAATATTTAATGCGGAAGCACAGGAATACGAAAATTTTAAATCTATAAATAAAGACCATCGTGGTGCACAGGTGCGTTCGGTGTGGTATTATTCCGTATTTTTTCCGGTGGTAGAAATTATTATTGCCTTTGCCACAGCATTAATGGTTTGGCGCGGCGCACATAGTGTATTGCAGGAACGTGCAACATTAGGTGATATCAACGCATTTATTTTATACCTCAGTATTTTATTCCGGCCATTGCGTATGCTTGCCGATAAATTTAACACCTTGCAAATGGGTGTAGTATCAAGCGACAGGATTTTTAAAATTCTGGATACCAATGAACATATTGAAAATAAGGGCACTTTTGCACCGGAACATGTTCAGGGACATATTGAATTTAAAAATGTTTGGTTTGCATATAAAGATGACAACTGGGTTTTAAAAAATGTAAGTTTTTCGATTAAACCCGGTGAAACCCTCGCCATTGTTGGTGCAACAGGAGCCGGAAAATCTTCAATTATAAATATATTAAATCGTTTTTACGAAATACAAAAAGGTGAAATTTTAGTTGACCATTCACCTGTTCAACATTTTGAATTATCATCACTGCGTAAACAAACCGGAATGGTATTGCAAGATGTATTTTTATTTTCAGGAAGTATTTTTGAAAATATTACGTTGCGCGATACCAATGTAACCCGCGAGCAGGTAGTTCATGCTGCAAAAATGTTAGGTGCACACGATTTTATTATGCGTTTGCCGGGTGGTTATGATTATAATGTAATGGAACGTGGTGCAACATTATCGCTTGGTCAGCGACAGCTTATTTCATTTATACGGGCATTGGTATTTAATCCCGATATATTAATTCTTGATGAAGCAACTTCATCTGTTGATACAGAAACGGAACAGGTAATTCAACATGCAATTGAAAATTTAATCACCGATCGTACATCTATTATCATCGCACACCGCTTAAGCACCATCCGCCGCGCTGATCAGATTTTGGTTTTAGATAAAGGTGAAGTAAAAGAAATTGGCACCCACGAAGAATTATTATTACACAACGGCTATTATAAAAAATTATACGATATGCAGTTTGTAAAAGAACTGGTGCAATAGGGCAAAAAAAAACATCCGCCGAAGCGAATGTTTTTCTCTAAGAGAAATGTTTTCTTAAACAGCTTCAGATAATTCTTTACCTGCTTTGAAACGTACCACATTTTTAGCAGCAATTTTGATTGCTTTACCAGTTTGTGGGTTACGGCCGGTACGAGCAGCACGTTTGCTTACAGAGTAAGTTCCGAAACCTACTAAAGTAACTTTGTCACCTTTTTTTAATGCTTTACGGATTGCAGTCATCATGCTGTCTAAACATGCAGTTGCTTGTGTTTTGGTTAAGCCTGTGTCGGCTGCCATTGCATCGATTAATTCGCCTTTGTTCATTGTAATTTGTTTTATTAGTTATTAAATAAGTTTTACAGCGCCAAAAATACAGTGTTTACGGGCATTTCAAAATATTAATTCGCCGGAACCCCTGTATTTTCAACACTTTATACACATTTAGCGGCTGAAATGCCCGTATTTGAAGGGTTTGGGCACTTTTTGGCACTTATTTCCGGTAAAAATTGAAGAATTGCGATATTTATTTTTTTCACGAAACCTTACCCCACTGTTTAATTTTCCATTTTTGCTCAGATAAATACTTCCTGAGCGACTGGTTTTCGGGTTTTTCGAGCTGTGCATCATCGGTTAAAAGCTCCTCTGCAGAACTTCTTGCCTCTCGCATAATATGTTCGTCGGTGGCAATATTGGCTATTTTAAAATTTGGTGCTCCGCTTTGTCTGGTGCCTTCAATTTCTCCCGGTCCGCGCAACTGCATATCTACTTCCGAAATTTTAAAACCATCATTAGTTTGTATCATCGTTTGTATGCGCGTGCGAGCATCGTTATTTAATTTATCTCCGGTCATTAATATACAAAACGATTGATGTGCACCACGCCCAACACGGCCTCTTAATTGATGTAATTGTGCTAATCCAAATCGCTCTGCATTTTCAATAATCATAACAGTTGCATTTGGCACATTTACACCAACTTCAATTACCGTTGTGCTCACCATTATTTGTGTATTATTTTTCAGGAAACGCTGCATTTCAAATTCTTTATCTGCAGGTTTCATTTTTCCGTGCATAATACTTAAATGATATTCCGGCCGCGGAAATGCGCGTTCAAATGCCTGAACACCTTCCATTAAATTATTTAAATCAAGTTTCTCACTTTCCTGTATCAACGGATAAATTACAAATACCTGTCGACCTTCTTTTATTTGTTCTTTTAAAAATCCAAAAACCTGTAAGCGCTCACTTTCTTTTCGGTGAACAGTTTTTATTTGTTTTCTTCCCGGTGGCAATTCATCAATAACACTCACATCCAAATCACCATAATACGTCATTGCCAGAGTGCGCGGAATCGGCGTGGCAGTCATTACCAAAATATGTGGTGAAATATTATTTTTTGCCCACAACTTCGCCCTTTGCTCAACACCAAAACGATGTTGTTCATCTATAACTACACATCCCAAATTATTAAATTTAACGGTATCTTCAATTAAAGCATGTGTGCCGATTAAAATATGAATTTTACCACTTTCTAAATCTTCGAAAATGGTTTTTCTTCTTTTTCCTTTTACACTGCCGGTAAGCAATTCAACACGCAAATTGAGTGGTTGCATTAATTCTTTAATACCGGTATAATGTTGTTGGGCTAAAATTTCGGTCGGCGCCATTAAACAACTCTGGAAATTGTTATCAATTGCCATCAACATGGTGAGCAACGCTACAACAGTTTTACCACTTCCTACATCACCTTGCAACAATCTGTTCATTTGCCTTCCACTCAAAACATCTTTCCTGATTTCCTTCACCACACGTTTTTGTGCATTGGTGAGTTCAAATGGTAAATGCTCGTTATAAAATGGTGTAAATAAATTATCAATATTTTTTAAAATAAATCCAATGCTGGTGCTGTGGCGATATTGTTTTACGCGCAACAATTTTATTTGATCAATAAATAACTCCTCATATTTTAAACGGCGAATAGCATGTTGAAGATGTGGTTCCGAATCAGGAAAATGAATTTGTTTATAGGCATCCCATCGCGCTAATAATTTATATTTATTGCGAATAGATTCCGGTAAAATTTCAAATAATTCTTTCGGGTCGAGTTGCTCCAGAACAAAATGCGTATATCTTGCAATGGCTTTACTGTTAATGCCGCGTGCTTTTAATTTTTCTGTTCCTGAATAAACAGGTTGAATTTTCCCGCTGAGTTGAAAATCTGCAGTAACCGTATCTTCAATTTCAGGATGGGTAATATTTAAATTACCATTAAAAAAATAAGGTTTCCCAAATACCTGATATTGTGTATCCGGCTTTAAAGTTTTTTGCAGCCAGGAAATACCGTTAAACCAAACCAATTCAATTGTTCCTGTGCCATCATCTAAAGTTGCCACCAAACGTTTTGCGCGTTTTAATCCGACAACATGAATATTTTTTAGTTTACCTTTTAATTGAATATCTTTTACATCTTCAGTTTGCATAGCGAGATGTAATGCCTCCTTAACCGTTTTAAAATCGGTTCTGTCAATATACCGGTAAGGAAAAAATTGAATTAAATCGAGGCAATTATCCAACAACAATTCTTTGCGCAACAATTCCGCCCTCGCTTCGCCAACGCCTTTCACATATATTAGAGGTGTATTTAAACTCAATATTGCCACGCCATAAAGATAGCAAGGCCGCGGTATTTTTTGAATGTTATTTTGAGAGTAGGATTAATTAGCAGATTAGCTAATGGGTTTCGGTGGTTGGATGACAATCTGACCTTTTAAATTCGATTGTTTAATTATTATAATAATCAATTGACAGCGTAATGGGCTGACACATGGGTCAGCCCCTACGGTTGCTCCGAATGAAATTCTTACGATGAATTAGCAAATTAGCTGATTAGCAAATTAGCAAATGGGGTTTTATCGATTTGATGAAAATGATTGCTCCGAATGAACAGCTTACTCAAAACCGGCTGTTCAATTGGTGATTTATATGGTTATAATTAGTAGTTCTATTGTACTTCATCACGGGCTAATATTGATTAGCCCCAACGTGAGCTCCGAATGAACACCTTACTCAAAACCGGCTGTTAATCAGCACATCAACACATTAGCACATTAGCACATTATTAATCCTTCCACTGCCAACTCGCCAACATCCCTTCAATATCATTAATCATATATTGAATTACGGGTTTCAGTGAATCGGCATTTGGGGCGGTGTTAAAGTAGAGGGCGCCGCGAACGAAATTGGTAGTGGTATCGGTTACAAAAAATTGAAAATTGCTGGCTGCATCTCCGCCAACATAATAAATTAATCCTCTTACACCATATTGATTTTCAATTTCCTGAGGTTCGATAAAATCGGCGCGGGAACTGTGTTTATAGGTAAGTTTATAGGCATCTTCAATTAATTGTTCAACAGAAGTTTCTTTCGATAATTCTTTATAACTAAAATAAATTGTTGCATTTAAATCTTTACAAATTAAATTCATCCAACACGGATTTTCAGGCGCCTGATTAAAAAATGTAACACGATCGTTTATTTCGTAATAATCGGGTAATAAAAATGTATAGGGACAATCAGGGTCGTTATATTGCACAGTATCTTTTGCAACCGGATAAATTATTTGTGGGTATCCACTTTCTCTTGGCGTAACATCAGTTTCGCATGAAACCAGAAATGCCAGCGGCAGTAAAACGAGTTGTAAAAAAAATAATTTTTTATTCATTACAGGTTAATAACGCTTAAAAATAAAAAAACTTGCAATAGGTATTGCAAGTTTTGTGGTTGATAAACTATTTAATGATTGTCGGTAAAACTCAAAATGGAAGTGAATCGTCCACAATCATATCCTTTTCATTTTCAGGATGTGTGTGCGACATCTCATAATCGGTAGAAGATTGTGTTCCACCATTACCACCGGGGCGTGGACCGAGCAGCGTGAAATTTTCAGCTACAATTTCGGTAATGTATCGTTTGTTGCCCTCACGGTCTTCCCAGGAGCGGTTTTTTATGCGGCCTTCAATATATACTTTGGCCCCTTTTCTTAAAATTTTGCCTGCAATTTCGGCTAATTTGCCCCACATGGCGATATTATGCCATTCGGTTTGTTCTACCTTATTGCCATTGCGATCGCGATAAACTTCGGTGGTAGCCAGTGTAAAATTTGCCACCACATTACCGCCCTCAAAATTTCTCAGGTCAGGGTCTTTACCCAGATTACCAATGAGAATTACTTTGTTTACTCCACTCATAATGTATTGTCTTTTTTATATGCTTTGAACGTTTTTACTACTCAAAAATACATGCAAAAATGAATTTATTACGCAGGTATTTTCATGTTAAAAATAATCATTTTTTTTCAAAAAATCACGAATTACACCCGGAAATGTAAAATCGGATAAATCTTTAAAACTTACCTGTATACTGTCTTTGCGCTGAATTTGTTTGAAATTTCCAATGTCGATGATATAAAATCTGCACCATAACGTTTGATGCGTTAATTGTTGTTTAAACACGTTACTTTCAACAATGTGAAAAGGTTTTTTTATGCTGAGTGCTTTATACTCAGGCAGTTGCATAATTTCCGTTAAATCGGCTTGTTTCGGTGTTTCAATTAATGGGAATTGAAATAGTGATTTCCAGATGTCATTTCCTGTTCTTTGTTCAAGCAACACTTTTTTCCCGTCGCGCAGTATCAGAAAATGGAAATACCGGTTTTTTTTCACTGTTTTTTTTGATTTAAAAGGGTAGCTGCCGGTCATATCTTCACTAAATGCCACACAACTTTTATTGAACGGACAATTTGGGCAATCGGGCTGACGTGGCTTGCAGACCAAAGAACCAAAATCCATCATCGCCTGATTAAAAGTGGCCGCATTTTTATGATCGAGCAAATCATTCGCTTTTTGTTGAATAATAGCTTTGCCCAGAGGGGTATCCACCGGCTCGCGGATACCAAAATACCTTGATAACACCCGAAGCACATTCCCATCTACCACCGCAAAGGGTTTTTTATAGGCATATGATAGTATGGCATGAGCCGTATAAGTGCCTATTCCTTTTAACTGAAT